>NZ_ARZY01000022.1 GCF_000568405.1 Catenovulum agarivorans DS-2 | reverse complement strand
GGTTGCACATGTGAAGGTGTCCATATACGGACTTATGCGTGTTTTATTTTGATTCCAACTTAGTTACTTCAAAATTTATTAATCCCAATAGATTTCACATTGTAAGTAGGCGGCAAGTAATTTTGACCCCATGAGCTTAGTGCGCTAAGTGATTGGGGCAAAATTATGCAGCCAACACCCTTACAATGTGAAAGATGAAGGGATTGATTAAGCTGCTGTAGCTGTCTGATACGCCCACGTCAACCAAGGCAATAACGCCTCAATATCCGACTGCTCAACCGTTGCACCACACCATACACGTAAACCAGCAGGCGCATCACGGTAAGCACCAATATCAAAAGCCACACCTTCTTCATCTAATAACTTAACAATGGCTTTTACTTGATCTTCAGTTGCTTTTAACTGGAAACATACACTGGTGTTTGAGCAAATGTCTGCCGACTCAGCTAAAAAGTCTATCCAATCATTTTCTGCAACAAAGTCACTGAAGACTTTTAAGTTGGCTTCACTCTTGGCAATAGCTGCAGATAAACCACCCATGTCATCAACCCATTTAAGCGCATCTAAGTAGTCTTCAACGCATAGCATAGAAGGCGTATTAATGGTCGCGCCTTGGAAAATACCCTCAATTAACTTGCCGCCTTTTGCCAACAAGAAAATTTTCGGCATAGGCCAAGGTGGTGTATAACTTTCTAATCTTTCAACTGCACGTGGGCTTAAAATAATCACGCCGTGTGCACCTTCACCGCCTAAAACTTTCTGCCAGCTGAAAGTGGCAACGTCAATTTTTTCCCAAGGCATCGGCATTGCAAATACAGCGCTGGTCGCATCACAAATAGTTAAACCTGTGCGGTTATCACTGATCCAATCGGCATTATTCACTTTTACGCCCGATGTTGTGCCATTCCAAGTAAACACAATGTCATGATCAGCTTTGGCTTGACTAAAGTCAGGTAATTGACCATAAGGGGCAGTGAATGAGCGGGCATTTTCTAGTTTTAATTGTTTGGCAATATCACCAGCCCAACCAGAGCCAAAAGATTCCCAAGAGAACACATCAACAGGGCGCTCGCCCAATAAAGACCACATGGCCATTTCCATAGCGCCAGTATCAGAACCAGGCACTATACCTACTCGATACCCTTCAGGTAATTCAAGCAAACGTGCCGTTTCATCAATGGCTAATTTAAGTTTGTTTTTGCCTAGTTTACTGCGATGCGAACGGCCTAAACTAGAGGTGTCGAGCGCTGCTAAGCTGTAGCCCGGACGTTTAGTACATGGGCCTGAAGAAAAGTTAGGATTAGCAGGTTTGATGCTTGGTTTCATTGATTTTCCTTTTAGCGCAAATAAAGCAAATTTGTGTAAGTAAGCGCAAGATATTGCCTGATTTTTATGCTTTGCTCAATGGAAAATATTGAATTTGATATTTATACAGGCCATTGCATTATCACAATGGCCTGTTAGTTTGAATGTTATTGTTGAATAAGTTTAAAACTTAGCCGTTAAGCCCACTTGGAAACGTCTACCTGAGTATTGTAGTAGCGTCATACGTTCGCGCACATCGGCGTATTCCAAAATGTTTTCATTGGTTAAGTTGATTACTTCTGCGCTTAGTGTAAGTTGGTCTGAAATATCGTACGAGGTACTAAAATCAAACTGACCATAGGCTTCAACATGTTGTGGTAAACCATTGCTGCCAATTACCGGACCAGAACGGTGTTTTAAGTAATCGTCGCGCCAGTTGTATGCTAATCGAGCTTGAAACGCATCTTTGTCGTAAAATGCAATCAAGTTATACGCAGTTTTTGAAAAACCTTCTAAACCACTACCGCCTGGTAATACGTTCTCGCGTGATAGCTCATCTGCTTGCGCTTCTTTATCTTCCGAATTCGTGTAGGTGTAGTTGGCTTGAATACCAAAACCGTCTAACCAACCAGGTAAATAATCGAAATAATGCAGCGCAGCTAATTCTATACCACTGACCTTGCCACCAGAACGATTAGTTTGTTCCTCCGAATACTCGTAAAAGGTACCCCAGTCTTCTAGCGCAATTGTGTAACCTGTATCTTTTTTAACGGTTTTTTGCGAAATAAAGGTACTGATATCTTTATAGAATAAGCTTGCAGAATACGAGTCACCATTGTCAGCATAGTATTCAAATGCTAGATCATATTGAGTTGCTTCGTATGGGTCTAAGTATGGGTTACCACTTTTAGTATTGTATTGGTCAGCTCGAATTCTAGCGGGGTAGGTGCTATTAACACCAGTGTCTTCTAGTGCTGGTCGAGTGATTACTTTAGCTGCTGCCAATTTAACAAATAGGCCATTTTCAAAATCAGCATTAAAGTTAATGCTAGGTAATAGATGATTGTAGCTCTTTGAAACTGTCGTTGCTTCAGGTGCAGTATAATCAATCTCTAAAATAACCCCTTCGTTTTGTTCATATACCTCGTTGATATTACCTCTAGTACGACGATGACCGGTTGATGAAGTCTCCGTTTCTACATAACGTAAACCAGCGTTACCAGACCACCTAAATAAGCTCGTTTCACCTTCAAAATTAACTTGAGTGTACAACGCTAATGTTTCTTCTGTATTAGCAACTGATTCAGCTGGGCGAAGTGTTTCGTCCGTCCAATTTGGCTCTTGACGAATCTCACCAATTGCTTGTTTGTAAGCATCAAAATCTTTTAACAATACAAAGTTTCGAGGGAAGTCGCCAGATTCTTCCGATAAGTAGTCGGTGTTATTAACCGCAAATAAATCAGAATCTAGTTTAAAGCGTTGACCACATGTATTGAAAGGATATTGTGTATTGTCGATTATGTATTGCTCGTCTTCATTTTGTGCAGTTGGTGCTTGCCATAAATCTGTATTAAAACAGCCATGGTTGATTTTATAGGTACCTTTAGATTTTTCTCTGTCGGTGTAGGCAAGACCAACATCTATGCTGCGGATATTATCGCCGTCGTATTCATAGGTCGCGTCGAATTTGGCTTCCAACACTTCATCTTCGAGCTGACTGTGTTGAATATCATTCCAGTGAGTACGAATCGCATTTGGATTATCATATTCAATGGTTGAATCAATGGTCATGATATCGCCGCGATTATCGAAACTGATATAATCCTGCGCTGTTACTCCTTTGATTTGACCATCTATATAATTTGGATCATCAATCGCCAAGCTATCATCATAATTGGGGTTTACCGCATGCGCGACCAAGGTATTTGCTGTTGGTGTCGCTTCAGATTTTGAGTAGGCTAAATCAGCGTTGAATTTCCATTGGTCGACATACATCTCAGCATTATAACCAAAGGCGAAGGTTTCTGAGTCTTGCCCCCGTTCTTGCATTAATATATCAATTGGTTTTTGGTAACGAGTGCCTTCTAAAACAGTATAATTTTGGCTAACGACTACATCTTCCCAACCTGAACCTTGGAAAGGCACTTGAATACCATTACTTTTGGCTTGTCGACTCAATTCAGTGTATAAGAAGTCTACAGTGTGGATGAGGTCGTCGGTCGCAGCCCATTGCATGGTTGCATTGGCGCTGGTACGCGTACGCTCTTCGGTGTCTAAAGTATAAGTAGCACGCCCTGGAAACCAAATTGTGCCAGAATCGACAGTATTACCTTGGTTGTCTAGAACAGGTGCTTTCACCCATGCGTCGTTGTCTGCTTGAAATGAACCCCAGTGAGTTGTACCCGCAGCATCAATTCGATTAGTTGTTTCTTGACGAGATACACCTACAACCACACCTAAGCTGTCATTTGCAAATGTATTGCTGACAATCCCCGATATTTTATGGCCATAATCGTCTGCTAAATCATTATAAGTAGCTTGAATGGAACCTACCGCATTATAGCCGGGTGATTTGAGTGGGCGAGCAGTATTAATATTAACATAAGCACCTAAACTGCCTTCGGCAATATTCGCTCTTGCTGCTTTTATTACATCTGCGCCAGCAATAAGTTCAGAGGGCACAGACTGAAAATCAAATTCTCGACCTCGTTCAGTAGTCGCAATTGTACGGTTATTTACTTTGACTGCATTAAATTTCGGTCCCATACCGCGGACTGAAATTTGTGCCCCCTCACCATTGTTACGCGAAATCATCACGCCTGTTAAACGCTGGAGAGATTCAGCAACATTTTGGTCTGGGAATTTACCTATGTCTTCGGCAACTATGCTGTCTTGAATCGATGCTGCATTTTTTTTGATGTCCATCGATTCAGTTAAACTACTTCTAATCCCTTTTACTTGAATGACTTCTGGATTTTCTGTTTGCTCCGCTAAAGCTGTTTGAGCCTGTAAGGAAGCGGCTACCGCGATACTCAGTGGCAATAAACGAAATGAATTGTGTCGCATATTGTTATTCCTATTATTATTAATTGGTTTTGTGTTCCGTGTGGCAACTTGTGTAATCGCTTTGTTAAAACGATTAAGATAAAATTTATTATAAAGTCACTTCAAAGTAAACATCATATGTAATCTTTTTGTTTGTAAAGGCACCTCTTTGTAAATTTTTTGCAAATATCGCAACTTTTGTTGAAATATACCCTAAACATAGTATGTTTGTTTAGATGTTATTAATTGGTGTGGTTATGATGCAAATTTTGAAAAACTTTAATTTAAAGGCTTGTGTAGTATCGATTGGTTTGGGGTTAGGATTAAGTGCATGCGGCGCGATGAATGCACCTGTACAAACAGACAACAACCGGCAGGTTATGCCTTTTAGCGATCAGCAGAATCGAGCCGGCTGGATTCTAAATACTCAAGTCAGTGATGAATTTGATTCTAGCACCTTAGATGAAGACAGATGGTATGTTGTGGGTAAATTCGAAAATGGTAAACCCGTATACAAACATCCAGACAAACCAAACAAAAAAGTATGGAAAGGCCGCGCACCTTCGCAGTTCTCTGGCCGAAATTATCGACTGGAAGATGGAAAATTAATATTAGAAACCCGTTGGGAGCCAGATTTCCCATTTGAGACTGAAATACACAAACCTGTTTTCGGTGAAGCTGTGCCTTACGAAAATATTACAACAGCCTGTTTAATTGGTCGGCGTTTCTTTACCTATGGCTATGTTGAAATTAAAGCGAAGGCGGCAGATGCTGAAATATCAAGTGCATTTTGGTCAATTGGCGAGAAACTAGAAATCGACTTTTTTGAATTATTTGGTGATGGACGCGAGGGAGACAAAGACCATTTAGATCGTCAGTTGTGGTGGTCAGTGCGAGATTGGAGCCCAGCTGTTCGGGGTAAACCGACTTACACTGAGAAAAAAGACCTTGGTTTTAGAGTTGCTGACGACTTCCACGTATATGGTTTTGAATGGGACGAATCAGGCATTAAATATTATGTTGATGGAAAACTATTTAGCCAAGTAACAGCTGAAGAGGTAACCGAATGGGCACGAGAGAATCGTGAAGTACCAGCTGACTACAATGGTTACGTTGCAACTAAACCTATTAGTTTATGGCTAGACCAAGAAACATTCCCTTGGCATGGCATTCCAGACAGTTTAGAAGATTTGGAGAAAAACAGCCCAGAAGGTGAAAAACACGATGGTGTTGTCGATTATGAAATCGAATATGTGCGCGTATGGCAAAAGCCTCAACATATTAATCAGTAGAGTAACAAGTCACTATTATGAACAAGCAAGTCAAAAAAATTTTAAAACCAACAAGTTTAACCTCTGCTGTACTGTTAGCTTTAGTTGGATGTCAGGGCACAAATGAAGTCATTGCTCAACCCGCATCAACAACAATATTTACGCCAGCCGATAACGCTTTCAAATACAGTAACAAAAACTTGCGCAAATGGGATGTCGCAACGGTTGCCGATTTAGACCAAAATGGCTACCCAGATCTTTTACTGAACGATCATGGTTTTAGCGTCAAAATATTATGGAATAACCAAGGAAAATTTGCCAAACCATATGATTTGATTATGGGCGATGTCCATGGTTTAACAGCCGCGGATTTTGATAAAAATGGCTCTATCGATCTAGTGATTTCGCGTGGTGGTGGTTCGGGTAGCAATGCTCGGAACAGTAAGGTTGTCAGTTTTGATAAAAAGCGCAGCATTAGCCAATTTGGTGAGTTTGCAACACCACTGGCTATGATGCGTGGACGCACGGTTAAGTGGGTTGATTTAAATCAAGACGGCTGGCTTGATTTAATTAACTTTGCGTTTCCCTCCAGAGAAATGAAAGGTAAAAGCGAAAATTATTTGTATCTAAATAGCCAAGATGGCCAACTGGTTGAAAAAGCCCGTTTGCCTGCTATCCACGGGGATGGACAAAAAACTTTGGTAACTGACTTTAATAATGATGGTTTGCCCGATTTATTGATATATGGAACTGGCCCACTTAAAGCATATCAAGCCAATGGCGCTTTTAATTATGAAGATGTAACTAAGACTGTGTTGCCTACGACCGTTAGGCACACAACCAGTGTCAGTGAGATTGATTATGATAACGACGGTGACTTTGATCTACTAATCACGCGTGGTGAAGAATTTAAAGCTGGCGATACATTTTATAATCCTCAAAAACAGGCGCTTGGTTTCTATTGGAAACGCGGTGCGCACAAATTCCCACCATTTTATGCCGGTGATGTCATTCACTTTGAAAACTTACAAAGCCAATGGCCAACTAAAGATTTACTCATAGGTGAATCAGCGTACAAATATGAATTCCCTGGAGAAACACACTCAGGTCGGGATATCCGCCTTGTTAATAGTGATGCGCTCGGTTTTCCAGATAAGTTGACCGAAAAAGGCACGTATATCGGCTATATCGGTAATGGACAGTGGCAATTAGCCGGAAATATGTGGTCGCCAATGACAGGTGTTATTACCGGTGTGAGCGGTTTTTCTGAGCAAACAGAAGTGAGTAAAATGCCAGATCTACTATTGGAGAATCGCAATGGTAAATTTGTAAATGTAACCAATAAAGTTGGTTTATCACACCACAGCCATACAACTTCTAGCGCAGTAGCTGATTTCAACAACGATGGTTATCAGGATATTGCAATTATACAGCGTGGAAATTTAGTTGATGAAAACTCAGCATTAATTTACTTAAATCAACAAGGACAAAGTTTTGCTAAAAAACAAGCCCATGGAGTGGTTACAAAAGAATACGGTGCGATTGGTTTAGGTATTGAACCTGTTGACTACAACTTAGATGGACAAGTTGATTTGCTTATTGGTCATGAGCGCGGCAAGTGGCATTTATTTGATAATCAGCAGGCGGACAGCAACTATATTCAAGTTAAAGTACCTAGCTCAATTAAATCTAACGTTAGTGCATTAGGGGCGGTTGTAAAGGTACAAGCGTGTGAAAATAGCCAAATGCAACGCGTGGGCGCAACATCAGCTGCTTATTCGCAAAGCTTTAACCCAGTAGTGCATTTTGGTTTGGCAAATTGTAATGAAACAGTGAAGGTGCAAGTGACTTGGTCGAACGGCGAACACTTAACTGAATCGGTCAATTCGATAAACCGTACGGTTAAACTATAATAGTTACAATTTTGTCACATCTAAGGTTGATTTGATTCTCAAACTTAAACATAATATGAATGTATATGTAGTTAGAGTGTGAATCGCTACAACTTTTCGGAGAAGGTAAATGTTAAACAAAATATCCCATGCAGTATTAGCAGGTATATTGCCGCTAGGCCTAATGGCTTGCGGTGATAACGCTGGACAAAATAGCAGCGAAACAGCAGCACCTGTTCAAGCAAGTGCGCATCAAAATGTGTTGGTTCAACAGGCACAGCAAAAAATTGCTGAACTTGAAAGCAAAATGAAACAAGCACAAAGCCAAGGCATAGATGTTACTCGTGAAGAAACAGTGGTTTGGTTTGCCAAAGAATTTTTGAAATTTGCTGATTGGGATGAAGCAAATGAAGAAGCGGTTGCCAAAGCTTTTTCTTACTATGGGCCATATACAGATCAAGCTGAGCAGTTGGCGAAAGATTTGCCTGACTTCGAACGTCAAAAAGTAAATGAAATTTTAGACGCAGGCATCGCTGAATTAACTGCAGTGATGAAGGGCGAAATTAAACGCCGCCCGGTCAATAAAGTAGATTGGCAAAATATTGAAGTTGCCGACAATATGCTTAAAAGCAATGGTAAACCAATCTTTTTATACGATTATTTTTCTAAAACAGTTGGTCAGCCATTAACCAATAAAGATATTTACAATGACCACCTTGGGGCAATTTATCATGGTGGTGAAAACCTATATCCAGTTGATCATGACCGCGCAATTAACTCTTTCTTATTAAAAGAAGACGGTACTTATGATCAAGAATTACTAAAAGAAGTTACACAAATTGATAATAGTAATGTCGGCTTTTTAATATACTGGAACATGGGTATTCCAGAGTGGATTGAAAAGCGCGAGCCTGAAGTTCGTAAAGGCCGTTCGTTGTTTACCGGTTATGATATAGATAATCCGTTAGTACGCGACACTTGGGGTAAAATCGCTAAAGACACTGGTGCGTTAACTCAAGGGAAAAAGGTAACTCAGCTAGGCTATATTTTAGCGAATGAGCCACACTGGTTCTCTGAATCCGACCATTGGAGCTATAGGTTCCAAGAAATGAATGATATCTCGTCATACACCTTAAATAATTTCCGTGAGTGGTTGGCGAATAAATATAGTGGTGACATCAAAGCGCTTAATGCAAATTGGCAAAGCAATTTCGAATCGTTCAACACGGTAGAGATTACCATTCCAATAGACAAAAACACTCAAGGCACGCCTATTTGGTATGACTGGAATCGATATCATATGGACAGAAGTATCAGCTGGTTTACTCACTTGCAGGGTGAACTTAGGAAAGGTAATCCAGATGCAGACACTCATATTAAAATTATGCCGAACATGTTTAGCGAAAACAGTCGCTCACATGGTATAGATGTAGAAGCCTTAACTGAGCTTACCTCTATGATAGGTAACGATGCAAAAGCAGCCGAGAAACGCTTTTTACATCTTAAGCAACCACAAAAATGGGAAGAACACTACGCTTATATGTGGGAAGAGCTTGCCATTTCATATGACTTTATGGAATCAGTATCACCAAACAAGATCCACATTAACTCTGAGTCTCATTTCTTATCCGCTTCATGGTGGCGTGATTTAGATACCTCAGTTGAGTATGTCGACAATGTTTATTGGTTGGCAACCTTGCAAGGTATGGATGCGAATATGGCATGGTTCTGGGCACGCGACCCGGATGGTTCATTTGAAGATAGACTTGAAGGCGAGTTGAACTTCTTTGACCCTGCGCTAGCGGGATCGTTTGCAGGTTCAGTTAATCAGCAACCGCACATTGCAAATGCCTTTACTCAGGTAATGTACGACCTAAACAGTTTTTCAGAAGAAATTATCCAATTGCGTAAACAGCGCAGACCAATTCGTTTGTTCTACTCTGAAACATCTGCGATTAACAAAAAGTTTCATATGTCGCAGCAGTTTAATATGTATGAGAAATTATTCTTTGACGGTTTCCCAATGGGATTCGCAACGCAAAAAATCATTGAAAAGCAGGACAATGATTCTTGGGATAACATAGTTGTTTACAAAACTGAGTTTGTGACAGTTAACGAGCTAGCTGCATTGCAAAGTTATCTTGACCAGGGCGGTACAGTTATTGTTGATGGCCCACAAAGCTTAAGTAAAAACGAATATGGCCAAGCTCATAAAACTAAACTAAATGCGAGTAAAGGTAAATTGGTTGTGTTGGATGGTCAGCAAAGCTTAGCCGACATTCGTGCGTTAGCACTAGAAAACGCTCAAAGTGGTTTGCCTGACATTACTTTGATTGAAGACAACGGAACTGATCACAAAGGTATCCGTTGGCAAGCGGTGAAACAAGCGGATGGTAGCTACTTAGTCAGCTTGCTGAATATTGGTAAACACCAAGCTAAGGTTACCTTAGGCTTAAAAGGCGCAGATAAAATTAAAGTTGTAGATATGTTTACTGAAAACGCTCAGCCAACAAACTTTAATATCGATTCTAAAGGAGTCATGTTACTGCGGTTAACTTCAATCTAACTAAACCTCTAACTCCAGCTGTGCGCTGCAATACGCAGTGCACAGTCCTCAACTTAAGCACTCAAGGCAATACACATGAATAATTATATAACAGGTGCAGTATTCGCGCCTTTAGCCATATTGGTCAGCGCTTGTTCCACTCAAGCACCACCGCAACAACAGTTATCTGGCAAATCAGCTATAGAAATAACAGCGATGAGCGAACTTGAAAAGCAAGCTCGAAAAAAATTAGCCACACTTAACCAGATGATGGATACAGCACGCAGCCAAGGCATTGATGTTGCCCGTGAAGAAACGATAGTTTGGTTTGCTGAACAGTTTTTAAAATTTGCCAACTGGGATGAAGCCAACCCACAAGCAGTCGAAAAGCTCTATAGCTATGAGCGTTATTATGCTGCAGACAAAGAAAGGTTGGCGCTAGAACTGCCCGATTTTGAACGTAGAAAAGTTATTCAAATTTTAGATAAAGGTATTGAGGTTTTAGGTCAGGAATTGCGTGGAGAAATAAAACGTCGCCCTGTACGTAAAGTAGATTGGCAAAATGCCAAAGCCTCAGACAATATGTTTGTTAATCCAGACGGAAAGGCGGTATTTCCATACGACTACTTTTCTAAAACTGTTGGTCAACCCCTTACAAATACCGATATATATAACGATCATTTAGGTGCCTTGTACCATGGCGGCGAAAACTTATATCCAGTTGATCATGACCGAGCAATTAATTCATTTTTGCTTAAAGAAGACGGCACTTTTGATCAAGAGCTGATGAAAGAATTAACCGGTATTCCTGATACCAATATTGGTTTTTTGGTTCATTGGTTGATGGGTATTCCTGAATGGGTAGAAGCACAAGAACCTGAGGTACGCAAAGGCCGTTCTCTCTTTACTGGTTTTGACATCGACAATCCACTTGCTCGCGACGTTTGGGGGAAAATTTTGCGAGAAACGGGTCGACTAACTAAAGATAAAAAAGTGATTGAGCTTGGTTTTGTGTTGGCAAATGAGCCACACTGGTTTGCAGAAAAAGGCCATTGGACGCAAAAATATCAAGAGATGAATGAAATATCATCTTATACGCTAAATAAATTCCGCAGTTGGTTGGAAAACAAGTACCAGAATAATATCTCAGCGTTAAATGCGAATTGGCAAACTCAATTTAGCAGCTTTGATCAAGTGCAAATTGAAATCCCTATCGATCCTGCATTGCAAGGTCAACCTATTTGGTTTGATTGGTCGCGTTACAATATGGACCGCAGTACAGAATGGTTTAAGTTTATGCAAGATGAGTTGCATGCAGTAAACCCAGATGCTGACACACATATTAAAATAATGCCACGCATGTTTATGTATAACGAACGTTCTGGAGGCATAGATACTGAAGCATTAAGTGAATTAACCACCATGGTCGGTCATGATGCAAAATCATTTGGTAGCAAAAATATTCGTCCAAACAAATCATCTGAGTGGTTAGAGAAATATCGTTTTGATTGGGGAAGTGTGTCAATGTTCCACGACTTTTTAGAGTCGGTGGCACCTGACAAAATTAACGTAAATTCAGAATCACACTTTTTATCTTCGGGCCAATGGCGTGATCTAGATACGCGTACCAGTTATGTACGTGCGGTTTATTGGTTAGCAACATTGTTGGGTATGGATGCCAACATGGGCTGGTTTTGGGCACGTGACCCAGATGGTTCACCAGAAGATAGATTAGAAGGTGAACTAGACTTTTTTGATCCAGGTTTAGGTGGTGCATATGCAGGCTCAAATAACATGCAGCCGCACGTAACCAATGAAGTTACCCAAGTCATGTATGACTTAAACTCCTTCTCAGATGAAATTATCACGTTGCGCGAACAAAACAGACCGATCCGTTTGTTTTACTCAGAAACTACGGCAATTAATACCAAAGACTATATGACCAAAGGCTACAAGCTTTATGAATCTTTGTTCTTTGAAGGGTTCCCATTGGGCTTTGCTACCAAAAATATTATTGAAAAACAGGATAATAGTAGTTGGGATACCATAGTGGTGTACAACAATTCGCATGTGACGGATGCTGAGTTTTCTGCGCTGCAATCGTACTTAGACCAAGGTGGAACGCTTGTGTTAGATTCACATCGAAGTTTGGCTTTAAACGAATATGGCCAGCCACGCGGGCAAAAACTGCAAGCTAGCAAGGGTAAATTGATTGTATTGAATACATCAAATATTCAAGCGATTAAGCAAGCTGCACTTGCACAAGTTTCGTCAAGTCGAATGCCTGCTATTCAACTAATTGAAGACAATGGTCAGCCATTTAAAACAACCATGTGGCGCGTGCAAGCTCAAGCAGATGGTGGTTATTTGCTCAATATAATTAATGTTGGACATAACACTGCTAACATTAAACTTAAACTTGCGAACGGGCAAAAAATGCAAGTAACAGATTTAATGACCAGTAACACTTTAGGCGCAGAGATATCGGTTGACTCTGAACAAGTGTTGTTATTGGCCGTTAAGCCAATTTAAACTAGCTAACCAGACTCGGTGCCGTATTCGGCTATCGAGTCCGTTCTTCCGACCATTACCTCAACATATTCGCAGCCATTACCAACAATAACAGGGCAAATATTTTTTTAATGGTTGTAACGGGTAAGTAGTGTGTTGCTTTTGCACCATACGGCGCGGTAAACCATGAGGTGCAGACAATGCCAAACAATGCAGGTAAATACACGAAACCCGCAAAGCCATCTTGTATCGAAAAATGGGCGCTGCCAGAACTAATATAACCAATAGATCCAAATAGCGCGATAACAATGCCACAAGCAGAAGCGCAGCCAATGGCTTTTTTCATATCAATTGCGAAAAAGTTTAACAACGGCACCAACAAGGCCCCTCCACCAATGCCAATCATAGCTGATAAACCACCGGTTAGGCTGGTAAATACGGTTAACAATCCTTTATTTGGCATGGTACGGGTTGGTTGATTGGTATTGTTGCCACTGAATATCATTTTTAACGCAATTAATATTACACTGACAAAAAACACCATACGTACCCATTTTTCAGGTAACACGGCGGCGATAAAACCACTAATGAGCGAACCAAGCGCTACACCTGTCATTATCCAAGGTGCCAGTTGCCAAGGCACATTGCCATTTTTATGGTGAGCAATTGCCGAAGAAGTTGAGGTAAATAAAATTGAAGCCAACGAAGTTGCAACCGCGGTTACGATCACCTGGTGGGGTGGAACGCTATTAAAATACAATAATATACTGCTTAGAATTGGTACAATAACCAACCCGCCACCTATACCTAATAATCCAGCTAAAAAACCAACACCTGCGCCTAATATTGCACAATACAAAAACAACAACAGCAGTTCATTCATTTAATTACCTTAACCATTACATTCAAAAACTGACGCTAGCTTAACCTTTTTTAATTGCTCTATCATGAAATAAATTCAACTTAACCGTGAAATATACTAGATTTTATTCATCTAAAAGTCGGGGTATAAATTGCACCACAGATTAAATGGCTACTTGTGATTTTACTTTCACTCGAATTTTGGATGACAGCTGATGAAGAAAAAAGATTTTACTTACATTATTAAGCGTGTTTGTTTTGATGAGCATTATCAACCGTCCGATAATACGCGCATAACCACTAATTTTGCCAACCTAGCTCGTGGTGCTAGTCGACAACAAAATTTACGTAATGCTCTGCGCATGATCAATAACCGCTTTAATGCACTGGCGTCGTGGGACAACCCAACGGCAGATCGCTACTCGGTAGAACTTGAAATTATTCATGTGGATATTGATGTAGTCGGCAATGGGCAAACTTTTCCGACGATAGAGGTGTTAAAAACCAATATTGTTGACCACAAAACTGGCAAGCGTACACAAGGTATAGTCGGTAACAACTTTTCTTCTTATGTACGTGATTATGACTTTAGCGTTGTGCTAATGGAGCACAATAAGCAACAGCAACAATTTAGTGTGCCAGATAATTTTGGTGAGCTGCATGGGAAAATGTTTCAATCATTTATTCAGTCTGCGTCGTACAAGGAAAATTTTTCAAAACCACCGGTTATCTGCTTAAGCGTGTCAGACAATAAAATTTACCATAGAACTGAAAATCAGCATCCAGTGTTAGGGGTTGAATATCAGCCAAATGAATCGTCGTTAACCGAGCTCTATTTCAAGAAAATGGGCTTACAGGTGCGCTATTTTATGCCGCCCAATAGTGTTGCCCCCTTGGCTTTTTACTTCTTAGGCGATTTATTAACGGATTACACCAATCTAGAGTTGATAGGCACAATTAGCACTATGGAAACCTTTCAAAAGATTTACCGCCCAGAAATTTACAATGCCAATGCTGTTGCTGGTCAGTGCTATCAACCAAATTTAAATAACCAAGATCATTCGTTAACTCAGATTGTGTATGACCGCGAGGAACGCAGTCGCTTGGCTATAGAGCAGGGGAAATTTGCTGAAGAACATTTTATTAAGCCTTACCGAAGGTTGTTAGATAGTTGGTCGGCAAATTATGCATTGTAGCCTGACCTAAACAGACAAAATTTTTTACTGATATTACTAGAGTTATTATGAACAAATTAACGAAGCTTTTACCAACAGCCACTGCGGGCAGTTTACCTAAACCGAGTTGGTTGGCTGAACCAGAAAAACTATGGTCTGAATGGAAATTATCCAACCAAGAATTACAGGCGGGCAAGCAGGACGCATTGCGAGTATCTTTGCATGAACAGCAGCAAGCTGGTATTGATATTGTGAGTGATGGTGAACAAACCCGTCAGCATTTTGTAACCACTTTTATTGAGCACCTAACGGGTGTTGATTTTAGTCAACGGCAAACCGTGAAAATTAGAGACCGCTACCAAGCCAGTGTGCCAAGTGTGGTTGGTGCAGTTAGCCGGGATAGGGCGGTTTTTGTTAATGACGCCAAGTTTTTACGCCAACAAACCAAACAACCAATAAAGTGGGCACTGCCAGGCCCGATGACAATGGTTGACACCTTGTATGACAAGCACTATCAAAGCCGCGAAAAACTAGCGTGGGAGTTTGCCAAAATTCTCAATCAAGAAGCTAAAGAACTGGTCGAAGCCGGAGTGGATATTATTCAGTTTGACGAGCCTGCATTTAATGTGTTTTTTAACGAAGTAAATGACTGGGGCATTGCATGTTTAGAAAAAGCAATTGAAGGTCTAAACTGCCAAACTGCTGTACATATTTGTTACGGTTATGGCATTAAAGCCAATACAGATTGGAAAAAAACGTTAGGCTCTGAATGGCGTCAGTATGAAGAGATTTTTCCTAAACTGCAAAAATCCAATATCGATATCGTTTCACTTGAATGTCAAAATTCGCACGTGCCTATGGAGCTAATTGAGTTAATTCGTGGGAAAAAAGTCATGGTTGGGGCAATCGACGTTGCGAGCAAGCAAATAGAAACTCCCGAGCAAGTGGCAAACACATTAAGACAGGCGCTAGAGTTCGTTGATGCAGACAAACTCTATCCTTGCACCAACTGCGGCATGGCGCCATTATCAAGAGAGATTGCACGCGGCAAACTGAACGCGTTAAGTCAAGGTGCTGAAATTGTGCGCAATGAACTAACGGGTAATTTTGCCTAACTTATTTGGATAATCTCTTAACTGAGCTGCGCTCGACAATGCTTGGCATAAATAAATGAGTGCGCTCAACATATGCATCTGGTTGCTCGGTTAGTTTTATTGATAGTTCAACCGCGTAACTGGCCATTTCTTTTATAGGGTAATTAACGGTTGTAAGCTCTGGTGTGCAAATCTCCGCAAAAAACAGATTATCAAATCCGATTACCGATACATCCTCTGGCACCTTGTAACCCCTTTTTATTAACTCTTTACACGCGCCTACCGCAATTAAATCGTTGTAAGCCAAAATTGCGCTAAAGTGTTTGCCGCTGTCCAAAAGCTTATTAACCGACCAGCTCCCGTCTGCAATTTGACCCTGATTAAAAATAATCGAGTCTTGTGGCAAATTCAGTCCTGCATTGGCAAAAGCAATTCGAGCGCCATTTATTCTTTGGGAGGGATCACATTGAGTTTGGGCATACGACAATATTGCTATGTCTTCATGACCGTTGGCAATTAGGTACTCGGCAGCCATTTGACCGCCTTTTACATTGTCTAACCAAACACAGCGATTGGCGATTTGTTCAACAAAACGCCCTAAGATAACCAGACCGTCAATTTTATTGGCTAATTCTATAAGCTGCTCGTCTGTGAATGACATGCTATGCAGGATAATGTTTTTACAACCTTGCGCTTGAAAAGAACGAATTGCTTCAAGTTCTTCGTCGGTGTTTCTAAAAGAATTGGCAATTAAGGTGCGGTATTTGTGCGCACGAGCGGCTATTTCACCACCTGAAGCAATTTGCCCATAAAATGGAGCAGATATACTTGGAGTGATAAAACCGACTAAACTGACTCGATTGGAAGCGAGTGCTTGCGCATTGCTGTTTGGTTGATAGTCCAGTAGCTTTATGGCGTTTTGTACACGCGTTTGCACCTCAGTAGTAAACTTGCCTTTGCCGCTTAATACTCGAGAAACGGTTGAGGTCGAAACTTGCGCATGTTTAGCAACATCTTGCAAAGTTGGCATGATAGCTCTCTAATTTTGTTTTATTGAGGCTATTATAGCGGACTTCATGCTATCGCACCCACACAAATTTGCAACAATTTGCGCAAGCGCTTGTGTTTTGTTATTTGACAATAAAAAATATTAGTCAATTTTTAACCTCTCAATATCAATTAAAACCCTTACAATACAATTGGTTATGATTTTAAATCTTTTGTTTTATTTATTTAAACGTAGTATGTTTAAATAAATGTGTTGTATGTGATGTAAATGTTTTGTATATTTACCGTGAGTTAACGCAAGCGCTTGCGTAAGGGCGCAATCGTTTTGTTGTTAACTTAAGTTGTGTTTCAACTTTGTGGCCTCCAAGGTTCTATGGGTGACGGATATAACACTCATAGAACCTTGTTTATATTTCCACTTTTGACGCAACGCATGGGTGACAAGCACAAATCAATAACTCAGTGGAGTACCACATGAACAACCATTTTAAATATAAAGCGGTTGCAGTGGCCATTATGGCTAATTTTGCATCTACACCTCTTTATGCTGCAGAAGAAAATTCTCAAAACAAAACCGCAGACGAAGAAATAGAAACAATCGAGATAACAGGCTTTAGAGGCAGTATTCAACGCGCACTAAATGCTAAACGTTTTAACAGTGGGGTCAGCGATTCAATTCACGCTGAAGATGTTGGTAAGTCAACCGACCAAAACATTGGTGATGCACTTTCTCGCGTGACTGGTGTAACCGTTCAAGAAGAAGATGGCGAGGGCACTCGAATTTCAGTTCGTGGTGCAGGTGCGGCGTTAAACCAAGTTTCAATGAATGGCGTTGCTTTGACTGGTGGCTTTAGCGGCGGTGCTGATGATGCCAGCGCAGATAACAGTGTTGACTTAAGCTCATTTTCATCTGATATCCTGTCATCAATTGATGTCATGAAAACTTCAGCTGCAGACCAAGACGAAGGGTCTTTGGGTGCAACTGTTGTGTTGCGTACGATTAAGCCCCTCAATTTGAATAAACGACGTTTATCAACCACTATCGAAGGTCGTTATAATGAATTTTCAGGCGAGTGGACGGAAAGATTAGTTGGTAGTTATGCCGACAAATTTTTAAACGATACTTTAGGTGTGGTATTTACCGTTTCGCAAGACACTCAGAAAAATCGTCAAGATCGTATTGAAACAGAGTGGAATGAAAATGCATTGCCGATTATGGATGCAAATGCAGCATCTGGTCGTACCGCAACGTCTTTACAAACGGGTCAGCCAATCACACTGGCAGATGGCGAAGAAATGCACGTGCTGGCACGTAACTTTACCGATTTTCGTTTAAATACCGACAAACGCGAGCGTTTTACTTTATCATCAGGTGTGCAAATTCGTCCAACTGATCGAACCGATATCCAGTTAGATATCTCGCATACCACACAAACCGTTACAACAGACAACCATACCTTGCGCATTAACTTCGCGCCAGAAGATACGTTGAATCCAAACGATCCAACTACCGAGTGGAATGTTGTAGACGAAGAGACAATGACGTTAGAAAAATCACTTCGCCGCGCAGCTGGTTTTATCAATCGTAACCAAGGTGAACGTGAATTAGAAACTAATGTTGTCTCTCTTCGAATTGAGCAGTCTATTACTGATAATCTTGAGATGGAGTTAACGGCAGGTTATTCACGAACGACCGATGAAACTGAGGGTTCACTTGGTTTAAGTGCAACAACTTGGGGTACCACGGGTGGCCCAATTGTCAATAACATGGATGCTGATTTAATCGAGCCTGTTGGCTACGACTGTACCGAAGGTAGTACTGAGCAATGTAGTTTTTATACAGGTACCAAAATGGCGATACAAGACCCATTTGATGGTAGCTGGAAGTTCGCCTCAAGCCGTTTTAATCCGCATGATGTTAACGCAAATCACTTAAGTGGCTTTACCTTCCGCGACAATCACTTAACCGATACTAACAAATCACTATTTTTAGATTTTGATTGGTATTTGGACGGCGACTATCTAACTTCTTTAGAATTCGGTGTGAAATACTCTGAGCGTGAAAAAGACGTATTTACCCAAAGTGAATTTATCGACAGTGGTCAATCCATTATAGATGCGACCGATCCAGGTGCGGATTATTCAAGTACAGGTATGCAGTCTATTAGTATTGCAGACATGATGTCAGGCGAAGCTTTCCCGTATGATGACTTTTTAGCAGACGTTGTTGATGCTCGCAGCAACCAGTTTTTTGCTGGCTGGCCAATGTTAGATGCTTACAAAGCCATTACAGCATTTACCAGTAAAGACCCAAGCTCAATTGGTATTAGTGCAAGCCCACTCGGCACCCGAAATATCCAAACGGATACACAAGTTTTATACGGTAAGTTGAACTTTGAATTATTAGATGGTCAGTTAAAAGGTAATATTGGTTTACGTTACGTTAGAGATGAAAATAGAGCTCAAGGCGTGGGTGGCATAACCTATTATCGTAACCCGCATCTTATTGATGCATACGACTTAATTGTTAATCGAAAACTTGCAGATATTGAAGGTTCACAACCGTGTCCAGAACCAAACTTTGCTGTTGATGATCGATTCCCGACTGTACCTGGTTTCGTATCGGGGGATCCTGACTTCGACACTAAATTCAAAGATTGTTGGGACTGGGCAATTACCCATGCTTATGTCACAGGTAACGCAAACACCTATCCAACCTCTGATACCGACTTGACTGGCGAATGGTTATTTAAAGACGCCAATGGCAACCCAGACTATTCGGTTAACCGTTTAGTTCAATATGACTATGCAACAGGTCAACTTATAACTAATGGTGGTTTGCCCAATGAAGTGTATTTACACGATGGCTCGACGGTAAACAGCAACGCAACATCCAACCGTAACTTTAATACAGCTGCCTTTATGGCACAGTATATAGACCGTTCAACAGCATGGTCAGGGCCGAATGGTGATCAAGACAATACTACGCGTCGTGTCGCACCAGTCGCTGGCTCTAATACCATTAGTTTGTTGTTGCCTAGCTTAAACCTTAACTATGCAATTGACGAAGAAACTGTTTTACGCTTTGCTGTTTCAAAAACCATGGCTCGCCCACAATTCGATTCATTAAACCCTCGTTTAGAAATCACAGAAGACCCTTGGGACAACACCTATGGTCAGTCTGGTAATATCAATCTAAAACCTTTGGAGTCAAATAACTTAGATATTTCTTACGAGTGGTACTTTAACGAATCTAGCATGTTGTCTGCGGCGGTATTCTACAAAGACATGCGCTACTTCGAAGAAACAGTATTGACACCAATGCATTATAAAGACGTACGAACTGAATACAATTTAGACAATGCTGATTTGCTGATGGACTACAACACAGCGCGTGATCCAGGCACTATGGTTGAAGGGGATGTTAAAAACTGTATGCCGAAGCGACAAGTTGCCTACCAAGCGTTTCCATATAATTTAGGCTGTGATACCGCACAAATTGAAGTGTATAAAAATGGTGATGGCTCGGAAATGCGCGGTGTCGAATTGGGATATACGCAGAACTACGACTTTTTACCGGGTATTTGGTCAGGTTTAGGTTTAAGCGTCAATTATACATATCAAGTGTCTGAGCGTGATGCTGAAGAAATTGGCACAACTGGTCAATTCTTAAAGCCATTACCATTGCCGTACACGCCAAAGCATTCTGCTAATACCACTGTATTTTGGGAAAAAGACGGCATTTCGCTTCGTCTTGCCAACAGATACAACAGCGTGCAATTGGTTGACCAAGGCATGATTGGTGGTGCGACTTGGCAAGAGGCAACAAACAGATTGGACTTCAGTTCAAGCTTTAAGCTAACTGAACAAGTTAGCTTAACTTTCCAAGCAACTAACCTAACAGATGATACTCGCCGAGTCTTCTATACGGCGTCTAATACAACACCTGAAGGGGAAGAACGAATTGTACTAGACGAAGGTAACGCGATGGAAGATAGCAGCATTACTACCAACAGAACAAGTGCTCAGTTTAAAACTGGCCGTCAGTTCCGTGTCGGTATTCGTGCAACTTTCTAAGCAGAGTGTAGAACGATTTAGATTGGCCAGTTATGTACTGGCCAAATGTTACAGAATTTTGGAGAAGTAAGATGACAATGAACTTACTAAAAACAAGTATCGTAGCGGCTACAATAACAACTGTTTTAGCTGGTTGCGGTGAAAAAGATAAAGGTTTTGACTTTAATTTTAGTGGCGGCCACCCTGTTACTTTCGATAGTGCGGTGACTAGTGAAAGCACAAACGAAAATAGTGGTGTGTTTGAAATAGATTTACTCGCTGGCGCTATGGTGGATGGTCAACCAATTGACCCTGAAAAATCGACCATTTACATTCGAGAGTTTAACTTCAGTTATGATGAAGATTTTCGTACACCACAAACCAGTAACGATAACTTTGAAAACAATATTGAAGATTCACCATTTAGTTTAAGTGAAGATGGTTTTACTTTATTTGTTGATACTGATGCTTTTAAAGATGTATTGCGTGACTGTGATACCACAGATGTTATGTCAGGTTATGATGACAACGATGAGGTTATTGAGGGAGCGAATGGCAAGCGAGACTTTCCGCAATCTGTTACATACCAAATCCAATATGTAGTTGATAACGGTTACAACTGGCCATTAGATGAAAATGGTGTGGTAACAGGAGAGCCTGAAATTCGCACTATTAACTTAACAATATCAGCTGAGTATGATGAGGTTGTTGGGGTAGAAATTTTTGCAGCAGAAACCCCTGTTGATGGGGTTGTTGTACCAAAAGCCTCTACTATTCCAACATACGCTTGTAATACTGGTTTAAAGTTTGAAAGTTTAGATTCAACAATTGCGCAAGTGTTAGATGAAAACGCTGGCACAGTAAAAGGTATTGACAAGGGCGAAACTCAAATTAAGGTCACCAGTGTTGAAAAGCCGGAATTTAGTGCGCAAGCTGAGTTTAATGTAACACCAGGATTTACCTTGAGCATTTCTAATGGTGATTTGCACAGCTCTGGTGCCCCAACAGGTAAAAAACTGTCTCCAACCTGTATTCATGCGGCGGTAGAAGTTGAACCAGACTTATTTGAAGGCTCGTTGCAAGGTGACTACAGCTACACTTGGTCAAGTACTGATGATACGGTAGCCAAGTTAAATGAAACTGGTACTTTTGGATTTAATGGCATAGCTGCATTTACGACCCCTGATACCAATGTAAATACAGTCGGTAACACAGCAGTTGTTAGTGTTAATGTTGCAAGTGGTTACACAGGCTCAACTAGTATTGATGATGTTGAAAGCAAAAGCATTGAAATTGAGTTAGTTGAAAACTTATGGTGTGAACCAACAGCTTCTGCGCATCCTGACGGTTGGGCATCTGATTTTAATATGGGTGACTATCCATGGGGGCCAAATACTCAAGCGCCAGGTGAAGGTTTAGATGGTGGTGGTGCTGTTAAAATGACGGTTGTCGACGGTGGCGAAGCCGACCCAAGCAACAAAACGACCATTGTTCGCCAAGTCTGGAATAACTTAAGAAACTACCACACAGAGTTACTTGCAAACGCTGGTAGCGCAATTGGTAAAAAGTTTAAGTTTTATGTTTGGGCTAAAGTGAAGCCAGCTGATGCAACTGGCGATGTTAATTCAGGCGCTAAGTTGACCCATAGATTATTGCCTTGGTCATACCAAGATGGCCCTTCAGGCCCAGGTTTTGACAAGCGTTTTGAAGCTCAAGGTATAGTGTCAGCTGAGTTAAAAGCGACAACAGACTGGCAGCTTGTAGAGTTTAAATTCTCTGACTTGCAAGCGGCATGGACAGTGCCTGCAAATTGGACTATTCGCGACCATGTATTCCCATTCTTTGACATCGAAGGCTTGCAGCCTGGTGACGTATTGTTATTAGACGATTATGCAATTGTTGAAGTAACCGAATAACCCCTTTCATAGCAGAGCCACCCTAATCTTGGGTGGCCCAATTTATGCCATTTTTTCCCCTTGTTAAAACATAATTAACACCCAATAGGAGTGCTAATGAAATTTCAATACAATTTAATCCTTTGTGCTTTAGCTAGTGTATTAATCAGCTGTGGTGGCTCGTCAGATTCGCCAAATTTATCATCGTCTGAGCAAGAGCAAGAGCAAGAGCAAGAGCAAGAGCAAGAACAAGAGCAAGAACAGGAACAAGAGCAGGAACAGGAACAAGAACCTGAAATTGATACTCCACAAGCGGGTGAGGATTTATTCCCGACAAGAGAGAATGTCGATAAATCACAATGGCAGCTGGTTGAGAATTTATCGGATGAGTTTAATGATGCCACGATTAATTTAAATAAATGGGACAACGATATTAATGATTGGGGCCCGTGGTCATGGGAGCCTGATAATACATCGATAGACGCGGAAGGTCATTTGCATCTAACCATGCGATATGAGCCTCATACTGATACCCGTTGGGGCACGCGTAATGGTACGAGCGAACTAATATCAAACGATATGTTTTATAAATCAGGCATAGTCCGCGCACGCGAAACCATTACTTATGGTTATTTTGAAGCCCGTATCAAGGGTAATCCAACTTTTCCAGGGGCAAGCCCAGCATTTTGGTTGTATAGCAATGCAGCTGATAGAGATGCGGCAGGCATGAAGCCGACTGAAGCAGAACAGCCATTTTATTCTGAAGTAGACATAGTTGAACTACAGCAACGAGAGTGGAGCAGTATTACAGGTACGGCAAAATGGGATGATGAAAAAGTAATGGATATGAATTTGCATGCTGTGGTACGTGGTGAAAATGGTGAGCAAATTCAAGTTCGACCACACAATGATTTTTCTGATTTGGCACAAAATAAACTATTAGTTGATTTTGATCCAAGAGAAGACTTTCATATTTACGCTGCAGAGATTACCCCAGAAACCATAACTTGGTTTTTAGATGGCAAACAGGTATTTCAAAAACCAAACAAGTATTGGCATTTACCAATGCGGGTTACCTTATCACTTGGGTTGCGTTCGCCACATGTAACTTATGACTGTACTGGTGAATATGAAGGGTTTAATCGTTGTCCAGTTCGCAGCGAAGCGACGGGCGAAGGTTATCCGAATGATATGGAAGTAGATTGGATCCGTTCATATCGTAAAGTGGATTAGATCTGTTACTTTTTTATTTGTATTATCTTTTTAAAGGTGATTTGTTATGTTGTGTTGAATTTAGGTTACAATTTAAAATTGTAACCGACAAACGTGGCTAAACACACTTGACAAAAAATTCATTATCGATCAAAAGCAAATTTGCCATTTCGTCCGGCACTTTTAGCGCATTTTTTATGCGCCAAGGTGTCGGCATATTGGCAATCCCCTACTATCAAATGAGTTTAGCGGTCGATCCTTTCTTATTGGCTGCAGCTATGATGGTGCCACTTATCCTAGCGTCAATGATTGGCCCTTGGGTAGGGCAGCTAAGTGATATATACCTGCAAAAGTTTGGTAATCGTAAAATATTTATATTGCTTGGCGCGTTAATTTCCGCTGTTTTTTATGGTTGCATATGGCAAGTGCCAGTCGACTGGCAAACGAATATGCAGCTTCTCTATTTCGCGGTGGTATATACGGCGTTTTGTATCGCGGCTGAGTTTTTTCTTATTCCGTATACTTGCTTAGTTTATGAAGCGACGGAAGACAGCTGTGAACGTGTGAGTTTGTTTGCACTTAATTCAGTTATTAGTAAAGTCTGTTCGCTATTCCACCAATGGGCGTTCCCGCTCGCCCAACTGTCGATATTTAGCAGCTTATATGTTGGGGTAAAATGGGTCGGATGGTTGATTGCAATTGTTGCAATCGCCATTGCAGGTGTCTTGCCCGCATTGATGTATCAACATAAAACTAACCACACAGCTAAACCTAAGCAAATTCAATCGACAAAATTATTAAGCAATATCCGTCACGTTTTGTCTAACCGAGCGTTTAATCTCTTATTGGTAGTGACATTCGCACAGTTTTTCGGCGTAGTCTATTCGGCAAGCATGGACTACTACCTGATTGTTTATTATATGCAGGGAGGTGATTTAGTTTCTGGTGCTAACTGGAAAGGTGTGCTTTCGACTGCTTACGCATTGTGTGGCTTGATCGCAGTACCTATCATATTGAAAACAAATGCCAAATTTGGCCGCGTGAATTGTTTTTTACTCGTTTACTTAATTACATTTATTGGTGGCTTGAGCAAGTGGTTTATATTTGTGCCAGGGGGACAATACTTACTAGTAATAGACGCTGCGTTAGGCTGTTTTGCGTGGGCTTCTATGGCAATTTTACTTCATTCTTTGATTGCAGATGTAGCGGCTGAGCAAAACGCCCAACATGGCAATCATAATGGTGTCTATGTCTCAATCCACAATATGGTTATGCAGCTTTGTATTAGTTTAGCCATGTTGACCTCTGGTTTATCGCTCAATTTTATTGGTTTTAATGCAGAAATGGGTGCCAATCAAAGCGCAGCATCTATTTTAGATATGCGTATGATTCTTGCGGGTGGCACCATGATTTCGGCATTGTTAGCTGGTAGTGCGTTAATCATGTTTAAGCGCCTAGCAATAACCAAGGTGTAACCTTCAGAGCCTAGCGCTATGTATGGATTGTGTTGATATACATGTATCTTTGTTAACAACAATTTAATTTCATATGGTGCTTTTTATTGACTATATAAACATCATATGTTTATATGTATCTTATAATTGGTAAATTTGTTTGAGCTAAACTATTAGTTTGGTAGGGCTTGAAACTTTTATATGGGCATCAGTGAAGTGACAATACGTTGGTTTACAAAAACATTCATGGTTTTAGTGACTTTTTCGGTCATCTTGACTGCGCGCGCGCATGCCCATTCCCATATTAGTCCTTTTAATCAATTCCATCCGATTAAGGTTGGCGATAGTGTTTGGACCGAGGGTTTTTGGGCTGACAAATTTCACTTGGCTGAAACTGCTGTTGTGCCATCAATGGGGGAAACGTTAAAAAGTGATATTAGTCATGCGTATGCTGACTTAAAAATTGCTGCTGGTTTAATAGATGGAGAACATAAAGGCACAGCTTGGCAAGATGGCGACTTTTACAAATGGATGGAAGCGAATTTATATCTTTATGCGATTAACAAAGACCCAGAAATTCTTACTGAATTAGATGAAATCATTCAAGTTATTGGCAAAGCGCAACAACCGAATGGCTATTTGTCTAGTTTTATTCAAAACAAAGGGAAAGCCCCTTGGACTCGCCGAAATGATCATGAGTTATATAACAGTGGTCACTTAATATCTGCTGGTGTTTTACATAAGCGTATTACTGGAAAAAGTAATTTTTACAATATTGCGGTTAAAAATGCCGATTACTTGTACAAGACTTTTATGCCTACGCCGAA
Organism: Catenovulum agarivorans DS-2; assembly: GCF_000568405.1. Classification (GTDB taxonomy): domain Bacteria; phylum Pseudomonadota; class Gammaproteobacteria; order Enterobacterales; family Alteromonadaceae; genus Catenovulum; species Catenovulum agarivorans_A. The sequence continues at coordinate 60,074 of NZ_ARZY01000022.1, read as the reverse complement.
AAAACTGGCTCGCTTTGGCTTTAATCCATCTCACATAATGGCTTTGGTCGAATTGTATCGCCAAAGCAAACAACAAAAATATCTTGAGTTAGCAATCCATTTTGTTGAGCTAAGAGCGCCGGAAAAGAAAGATTGGTTTGGAGACTATGATCCAACTGTGCTCCATATACATCAAGGAGACATGGTACAAGAGCGTACACCTTTGCGTGAAGAACATGATGCGGTAGGGCATGCCGTCTTAGGTATGTATTTATGGGCAGGTGCGGCAGATATATATGCTGAAACAGGTGACAAAAGTTTAATTGAGGCGCTGACGCGAATTTGGGACAGCGCGAATAATCGCAAGATGTTCGTTCATGGCGGAATTGGCCAAATTGACAAAGGTGCTGCGGAAAACTTCGACTTTATACACGAAGGTTTCATCTACGACTACATGATGCCAAATGCGCGTGGTTACGCAGAAACATGTGCAAACATTGCCAATGCGTTATTCAACTACAAATTGATGAGTATTTTGGGCGATTCAAAATTTATTGATAACGCCGAACTGGTTTTATACAACAGTATGTTGTCTGCCGTTAGTTTAGATGGTACTAAATTCTTTTACACCAACCCCTTACGCAAGGTAAACGGCGTGCTGGATTACGATAATCTTTTAAATGAAACGCCTGTGCGTAAAAGGTACTTTAGCAGTTTTTGTTGTCCACCAAATTTAGCCAAAATACTCGCTTATTTATCTACATGGGCATACAGCCTGTCAGAAAATGGCGTAGTGGTTAACTTGTTTGGTGGCAATAAACTCAATACTAAATTGTTAGACGGTAGCGCACTAAAACTTATTCAATCAACCGATTACCCTTGGCAAGGTGACATTCTAATAAAAGTGGATGAAGCAAAAGCTGAACCGTTTGATATGCGCATTCGCATTCCAAGTTGGGCACAGCAACCTTCTATCTTAGTGAATGGCAAACCTGTCGCTAGTCAAGTGCTTGCTGGGCAGTATGCGGTATTAAATAGAAGTTGGAAAAAAGGTGATCTAATTGAAATTAGCTTGCCTATGCAAACTCAACTCATTGAAGGGCATCCTCGCATTGAGGAAGTCCGCAACCATGCTGCGATAAAGCGCGGTCCAATTGTGTATGCGTTGGAAAGTGTCGATCTCCCAAAAGATACAGACATATTAGATGTGTATTTACCAACCAATGCTGATCTAAAAGTTGAAAAAGTAACGAGTTTTTTAGGCGGAGTGAACACCATCAATACGCAAGTGTTTATTCGTACTGACAAAAAGCAAGGTATGTATCGTGCCCTTACCCAACCAGAATTTAAATCGGTTGATACACGATTTGTCCCTTATTTCGCATGGGCTAACAGAGGTGATGAACATAATGAAATGTCGGTATTTTTACCCATTTTGTGGCAATCACCTGCGGCTCATATCCACTAGTTGTTGTTTGACGGAAGCCAAGGATGGTGCCTGTTTTTTTTGAGGTAAACAATGTTATTAAATCACAACAGAAAAATTAAAAAGTTTTTTGCTGCATTAGCTGGGGCGCTCGCACTTACAGCATGTAGCCTTACGGATACATCGTCTGTGAGTAACAAACAAGCTCAAGTTAACTCAGACAAAAAGCAGTCGAATGTGTTGATCATCATGTTTGATGATATGCGTTTTGATACCTTCTCGTACCGAAATGGTCCTGTTAATACGCCGAACATTGATAATTTAGCAGCACAGTCAGTTCGTTTTGATAATGCAATGACGACCACGGGTTTGTGTTCGCCGTCACGCGCGGCATTTTTTACTGGTCGCTGGGGTCACAAAACGGGTTTAGACGACAACTTAGATATTTATCGTACACGTTTATTTGAGCTTAACCCAAACGAAGGTGGTCTGATTCGCCGTGCGAAAGATGCTGGTTTTTATACTGGTTTTGTTGGTAAATGGCATTTAGGCCATCAAGGTGTGGCGTTACGTGGTGCAGATTATATTAGCGATGATCACGAGCATCACGCAAAAAGATTTCAACGTACTTGGGTACCTTATTCAACTGAAAGCGATATTTTAGCCTATAAAGAAGGTAAATTAGGTAAAAATGGTGAAAAGACCTCATATTACCAAACCTTACCTGGCACTTACGAAACTTCGCATACAGCTCACTTAGTTCATCAAGCTGAAGAAATGATGAAACAAGCTAAAAACAGCGGTAAACCATTTTTTGGTGTAGCAAGTTTCCACCAGCCTCATCCACCGTATCGTGTACCTGAACCGTATGCGAGCATGTTTGATCCGAATAAAATTAAGTTGCCACCTAACTTTATGGCATCAAACGAAGGTAAACCGTTGGGGCAAAACCGAGTTTTATGGCCATGGCACGATGTTTCTCACATGACAGAAATGGATTGGCGTAAAGCGCATTCATTTTATTACGGCGCGATTGCTATGGTTGACCGCGTAGTGGGTGAACTTATTCAATCAGCTAAAGAAAACGGTTTATACGAAGATTTAACCATAGTGTTGGTCGGCGACCAAGGGAGCATGCTTGGTGAGCATGGTTTATTTGACAAAATGCCATATGCGTATGATGAATTGATGCGAATTCCATTGTTAATCAAAGCGCCTGGCACTGAGCCTAAAATTGTCACGCGCCAAGTCTCTTTGATCGATGTCGCGCCGACTTTAGGTGAATTATTGAGTTTACCCAATGACGGTGACGTAGACGGTCATAGTTTGTTACCACTGATGGAAAAAGGTGACGTAGCGGAAGCAGGTCAACCTGATACAGCACTATACGCTTATGAGTGGTATAACGGCGCTTGGTATGGGATTAAAGCGTTGCGTACGCCTGAATTTAAATTTGTCTGGAATCCGGGTGAATCGGTAGATGAATTCTACGACCTTAAAAACGACCCGTATGAAATGACTAACTTAATAAAAAGTGAAAAACACAAAGCTCAAATTGCTGAGCACGTGAAAATGTTAGATGCAGAATTAGCTAGGACTGAAGACCCGTCTTTAGAGAAGTTCCGCATTCATTTTCGTGATATTTTGAAGTAAAAACGCAAAGGCGGCCCGATGCCGCCTGTTTTTATCTTTTGGTCTTAACGTAGTATGTAACAATAAGTGATATTAGTATGAGAATAGCATGTGTAAGAACCCATCATGTAAGATGCCAATTAGATACACCATTTGGATTTTCACAATGGTTTTATGACCAACGCAATGTGTTGCTTATTGAGGTCGTAACCGAATGTGGTGTAACTGGTTGGGGTGAGTGTTATGGCCCGGCTGATGTAATCCAAGGGGCTGTCGAGAAGTTTTATGCACCGCGTATTTTGAAGATGCATGCGTTATCTACAGATGCGATTTGGCAGCACATGTGGCGCTCATCACTAGATTTTGCTCGCTCTGGCGTAATGATGTCGGCTATGTCTGGTATTGACATGGCACTATGGGACTTAAAAGGTAAAGCTTTGGGTTTAAGTGTTTCAGAGTTGATGGGTGGACGCAACCGAGACCAAGTTCCGTGTTATGCAACAGGTATGTACTACACTGATTTACCAGAAGAACAATTGCTTGAATCTTTAGTTGAGGAAGGTGTTGGTTACGCCAATCAAGGTTTTGAAGCCATGAAAATTAAAGTGGGCAAAAACGTGCCATTTGATGAGCGGTTTATCAAAGCTTTACGCGAAGCATTGCCTGAAACTGCTTTGATGGCTGATTCAAACCATGCGTTTGATTTACCAGAGGCGATTAGAGTTGGTCGAGTTTTGGAAGAATATAAATACGATTGGTTTGAAGAGCCGTTGGCCCCAGAGCATTTGCACTTATTCAAAAACTTGCACGACAAGTTGGATATTTGTTTGGCAACAGGTGAGTGCGTGCAAACTCGTTTTGCTTACAACGGCTTAATTCAATCTAACTCAGTGCATTTATTGCAACCTGATTTGGCTTATTGTGGTGGCCCATCTGAAGCACTAAAAATTCGTGCTATGGCCTCTGCTAATGGTGTAAATGTTATCCCACACGTTTGGGGCACCCAGCTAAACCTAGCTGCTGCAACACACTTTTTGGCCAGTGCCTATCACGAGCCAGGCAGAGCCGAACCTAAAAAGCTATTATTAGAATATGATCGCACTGAAAATCCATTACGCGATGAAATGTACGATGTCATGGTTAAGGTAGAGCAAGGTAAAGCAAATGTACCAACTGCAGCTGGTTTAGGTGTCGAAATTAATCGCGACGCGTTGAAGAAATTTACTGTTAAACAAACGGAAACTAAGTAATGACGACTGAATTTAAAATGTTAATTAATGGCGAGCTTGTTGGCGCCGAAACGACTTTTCCTGTAGTTAACCCTGCAACTGAAGAAGTCATCGCTCATGTTCCAGATGCTGAACCTAAGCACATTGAGCTTGCTTTAGAATCTGCAGACACAGCGTTTCAATCTTGGTCGAAAATGTCTTTGGCTAAGCGTGAAGCAATCATCTTAAAGTATGTAGATGTTTTAGAAGCGAATAAAAAAGAAATTATCGATATTTTAATCGCTGAGACAGGTAAACCTGCCGACAATGCAGAATACGACTTTGGTATGTTAACCACTTGCTTAAAATTTTTCATTGAAGAAGCCAAGCGTTTAGACCAACCGGTAATTAATGATCCTGATGGACGTTTCCACCACTTTATTTCTCGCCAACCTTTAGGTGTTGTTGTGGGTTATTTGGCATGGAACTTCCCGTTATTAAACGTGGGTTACAAAATTGGCCCATCATTAGCTGCTGGTTGTGCTGCGATTATTAAGCCATCTCAAGTAACACCGTTAGCATCTTTAAAAGTTGCTGAATTAGCGATTGAAGCGGGTGTACCAGCGGGTGTTTTAAACGTAATAAGCAGTAATAACTATGACATTACTGATCCATTATTAACATCAGACAAAACTAAATTATTCACCATGATAGGTTCAACCCGCGCAGGTGTTGGCGCAATGCGCACCGCTTGTACTAATGTTAAACATTTCTCTGTGGAGTTGGGTGGCAACGCACCAGTGATTGTTTATGACGATGCAGATGTTGAAAAAGCAGCTACTGACATTACTAACTTAAAATTTGCTAATACAGGGCAGGTGTGTGTATCACCAAACCGTGTATTTGTGCATAAATCAGTATATGAATCTTTCTTAGCCAAAGCGAAAGATATCGCAGGTGGTATCAAATTAGCACCGGGTTATGCTGAAGGTCATACTATGGGCCCTATGATGAGCCCGAAAGAACGTGAGCGTGTTATCGGATTAATTGAAGACGCCGTTGCCAACGGTGCTCAATTAGAAACTGGTGGCAAGAAGCCGGAGCAAGCCGGTTATTATTTACAACCGACAATTTTGTCTAACGTTAATTTAGATATGAAGATTGTTGCTGATGAAATCTTTGGCCCAGTAATGGCGGTTATTCCGTTTGATGACAGCGACGACATTATCGCATTGGCAAATGATAATGAATATGGCTTGTCTGCTTATGTTTATACCACTAATTTACAACGTGGTATGCAGGCTGCACAGCAAATTGAAGCGGGTAGTGTGTGTATTAATGAAGCGCATTATTCTGTGCAATTACCACACGGCGGTTTGAAACAAAGTGGTGTGGGTAAAGATTGTTCTCGATATAGCTTGCAGGAATATTTAACCCTTAAACGTGTTTCTGTATTGGTTAACGATTAGGTTTTGGCGGGGTGTGCAAATCCCGCATGGAAATTAACTATGAAAACTTTAAGCCACAAAGTTACACAAATGATTAAAAGTGCCATAGCTTTAACTGTTATGGCGGCAACACTTAGCAGTTGTGCTGAAACAACTGCTAAAACTGCGAAACGCGTAGATGAAAGACCCAATATATTGGTGATCTTAACCGACGATATGGGTTATGCCGATGTTGGTTTTAACGGTTCACCAGATATTAAAACGCCTAATTTAGACCAATTGGCAGCAGGCGGCACGGTAATGACTTCTGCTTATACGGCACATCCATTCTGTGGGCCTAGCCGAGCAGGGTTAATGACAGGTCGTTATCCACATATGTTTGGTTCGCAATTTAATTTACCAACCAATAAAGATTCCGCTGGTTTAGGTATTCCAGTTGAAGAAACCTATATGAGTAGCGTGTTGCAATCTGCGGGTTATCGAACTGGTTTAGTTGGTAAATGGCATTTAGGTGAAGCGCCTGAGTATCATCCAAACAATCGTGGGTTTGACGATTTTTATGGTTTCTTAAATGGCGGCCATTCTTACTTTCCAGAAAAGTTTGTCAAAACGTATAACAACCTGCGAGCTCAAGGTCGCGACAATACGATTTTTCAGTATTTACGCCCTTTGGAGCATAATGGTAAAGAAGTCGAGGTAACTAAATACTTAACAGATGACTTGTCAGATAAGGCGTCACGTTTTATTACTGAATCGAGTAAAGTTGATAAACCATTCTTCTTATATCTAGCTTATAACGCGCCGCATACACCGTTAGAAGCAACCGAAGAAGATATGGCTCAGTTTCCTCATATTAAAAACAAAAAACGTAAAATCTATGCAGGTATGGTGTACGCTGTAGACCGTGGTGTTGGGCAAATTGTTGAAACGTTAAAACAAACAGGCCAATATGAAAATACCTTAATTGTATTTTTCAGTGACAATGGTGGTAAAACCAAAGCTGGTGCCAATAACCACCCGCTAAAAGGTAGTAAAGGTGATACATTAGAAGGTGGATTTAGAACACCTATGTTTTTCCACTGGCCTCAGCAAATTAAAGGTGGTGATACTTATCATCATGTTATTTCTGCACTAGATTTCTACCCAACGTTTGCTCATTTAGCCAACGCAGCAATTCCAGCAGAAAAGAAAGTGGACGGCGTTAACTTGTGGCCTGCCTTTACTAAAGGTGAAAGTGCGCGACCAGGTAAAAGCTTGTTTGCGATGCGCCATAGATACGGTTACAGCGATGTATCTATTCGTCGTGACAACTTTAAAGCGCAATTGTACGGAAATGGCCAATGGAAGTTGTTTGATGTACATAACGACCCTGCAGAAACCACTGACTTGGCTGCACAATATCCCATCTTATTACGTGAGTTAGTTGAAGATGGTGAAATATGGAGCTGGCAGCATGCTAAGCCGAAATGGTTCCATATTCACAAAGAAGGTTTTGATTGGCGTGAAAAATCAATGCCAAGATTTCACGAAACTTTCGCAATAGACAGGGCGAATTAGGCGAGAGTTTGTTGACTCGTTGAACCTGCTTGTTTACCAAAAGGCCAGTTGCGTAAGCGCTGGCCTTTCTTCAATTAACAATTTTAATGCAAACAACATTTTTTATATTTTTTGCCGCTACCACAAGGGCAAGGATCATTACGGCCAACCTTGGCGGTTAAGCTGCTAACAGGTACACTGTTTTGCAAAATGTATTCTTCACCAAATAAAGTATTGCTGCGCAACTGATCTGTTGCTTGCGCCATAAGCTGATTTATTTCGTCATCCATTTGCTGTTGGTGCTGCTGTTGCTGATGGCCGTCGCCAGCAACATTATCAGCTGTTTGCCAAGTCGCAAAAACCTCAGCTAAGTTAAACTCTGTATAAATTAAGCCGGATTCTATTTGTTTGATACCTTTGGCATGATCCCATGCTTTAATTTCGTCTTTAGGTGCGCGATCTTCATCAAACACATCTTTGCTGCAAAGGGCAATAAACTCGTTTTTAAATTCATCCAGTTGGTAATCAATACATGATGTTGCCAGAACGCTAAGCAAATAACGATTACTTAAGCTCAGGTTTGTTAAAAAGGTGCTTTTCCAGTAAGAGACATATTCAAACAATTGAGCTCTTGAAACAGCACCTGCTTCATACTGGGCAAATACCACCTCAATTGCCGAACCTTTGCCATACATAGCCGAGTGACTATCTAAAATGTAGTCAGAGAGTATTTCGGGGTTTCCGTCGGCTAAGATATAAAATACGCTTGGGATCAATTCTGTCAGTGTATCGCCAAAAACACTTTCAATAGGGGTTAAAAAAGTGTCTTGGCAGGAGAATAACTCAAGAATCTTATCAAACGCTTGACTATGCTTCATTTCAGCCAGCAAAAACGTACCATAAAATAACGTGCTTTGTTGTTGTGGGGTTAACTGAGCAGGATCTGCAATAAATTTATCAATTGTATTGAGGATCTCAGGACAGACGACAGACCAATGCGCCTTTGCTTGTTTGATGCCATCTAATGGCAATGAGTCGTTTTCTGTACTTGCCAAGGCCTGTAAAATTTGTTCTAAGTTCATCTGTTTAGTCTGGTGGGCATTCATGTGCTGGATTATACCCTATCGCTAGACAAGTATAAATTGACCTAATCAGCTGAAACTAATTTAGCTATATAGATTTGAAAGTTTTTGCATGCCTGTCATACATGACTATCGAGCTACACACACCGACGTTTAACGAATTATCCATAGCAATTTTTACAAAATCTAAATGGGCTGTGTGTTTATTGCCGGCCAAATGCTCTGCCGGTATATCCTTGTTTAGCTCAGCAAAGTGGTGTTTTATTGTGCTAAGTTCAGCTTGGCTAAAACCTTTAAGCTCAGGGCCAAAAATATATGTGGCGTTTTCTGGGTGTTGGTAAGTTTCTAGATATTTGGCATCTTTTTCCATTTCAACCACCACTAAAGTGGTTTTAGCAGGCAAGTGTTTTAAAAAGTCTGCAAGAGTTTCGAAATACAACACCGTTAAATTAGACATACCATCTTGCGTGTCCATTTGGTGGGTAAATTTATGAATGTTGCCTTTATATTTATCCGCAATAAATCCACCAATTACAATAACTGAAGACACTGCAAAATTTTGTCCACTGCGCATAACCGTGGCTAAATTTTCACGGTTTCTCGGGTTTAATAAAACAAAGTTACACACCATGGTTTAAATGCCTGCAAGTATTCTAAAGCGCGAATTTAACCCCAGCCAATACTAGAATGCAACTTCTGTTGCGGCCGCTTCGATTTATTAACCTTAAGTGTTAAAAGTAAAATAATCGTTAATAATTAAAACGTATGATGTTTACACAAGTTAAACAATATAGTAGATTATATATGTTTTTAGTTGGATTCGTTAGGGATAAACGCACCAACTTAAACTTTGTTTCTAATAATTGAGGCACTACAAGATGAAACTACAACAGAAATTTACAACCTACTTTAAATCGGTCGTGTTCATGGCTGGTATGGCACTTAGTTCAACCGCGTTTGCTGGCTTAATCAATGCAGATTTCAGTAATGATCTGAATGGCTGGGAAGGTGACGTATTCATTTATGAATATGCGACAGACAGCACTTTTGAAGAATATAACGTTAATGTTGGTGACTATACAGCTAATTTTGCAACAGCGGGCAATAGCGTTACTTTAACAACATCTGCTGACCAAGATAACGAATACTATGGTATTTATCTTTTCCAGCAATTTGAAGTTGCAGCAAACTCTGCAGTATTGTCATTGGAATACTCAACTTTTCTAACAGAGCCACTAGACGACCTTTTTCAAGTGTCTTTGGTTGATCAAAACTTTGACTTATTACACGACTTTACCATCGACGGGTTAAGTACTGATATTAGCGCCTACGCAGGTTCTGAAATTGCACTTTATTTTGGAGTGCTAGATGGTGATTTTAGCTTAGGCGACAGTCTTACCGTTTCTAACATTTCTATTAGCAGTGTACCTGTACCCGAACCAACAACTTTTGCCATTTTTGCATTGGGACTTGCAGGTTTAAGCGTACGTAAAAAATTGAGCGCTGCCTAACAGGTTGACGGTGCGCATGCCACAGCGCATTTTCTAATCAAACACATTTAACAATCGCCACATTGTTGAAAACACAACTTATTAAAATTTGGAGAGGATAAATGGGTATATCCAATTTAATCCCTAAATTAGCAAAATTTGCTGCGCTAACACTTGCTTGCGGTTCGGTAAATTATGCTTATGCTCAAGAGGATGGTTCTTGGGTAACGGTAGACTCAGCAACTATTGAACAAAGTGCTCGATATACTAAACGCCGGGTTGGTTATTATACTTTTAATACTGTATCAGTACCTGAAAATACCGAATTGTCAGAGCAGTTGCGTATAGTTGTAACTGATTCAAGCCACAATGTATTAGACGCAGACGGCTTAACCGCCAGTAATCAACCTTATTTCAACCTAAACAAGATAACCGATTCATTGCAAATCAACTTCGCAATGAAACGTGCCGCATTTTCTTATAACGCAGAATTACAACAATACGTATTAGCTGAACCCGAAGTGTTTAGCTTTGGTTACGATTTTAATTCTATCGAAGATATTCAAACAGAAAATAACAACTGGGAAGGTTGGGTTTACCCCACCAGAAATCGTGGTGTGATGGCATTTGAAGACACTGCTGGCGCTGATGGTAGTGCTGCATTTTCATACACGGATACCAGCACTAATACCAACATTACACAAAATGGTATTCGATTTAATAACCGTACCAATAAAAAAAATATTAACCCATGGACTGATGCACTAGCGACAGCATATGGCGAAACCTTAGAGTCTGTTTCACTGTGGGTTAAAGTTGAAAAAGCGGTGGCAGGCAATGTAACTGTGCGCCACAACCTAGTGCCTTTTCCTGTAATTGACGACAAAAAAGGCCCAACTATAAATGCGGGTATCGACTTAGGCCCGCAATATGAAATGGTTATTCCAGCATCAGCCAATAATACTTGGGTACAAGTTGAGTTTGTTGATACTAAAACAGGCTTAAAACAATTCACCATTCCTGAAACTTGGGTTCACTACGATGGTGAATCTGACATTCAGGTATATCCACAATTTTTATTTGATGGTTTAGAGATAGGCGACAAAGTATATGTTGATAACTATAAAATTGGCGCGCCACTAGAAAATGCGTGCTGTGAGCCAGTAGAAGATGACACTGGTACAGGCGGTGGCTCTGATGGAAATACTGGCGACGACACTGGCGGAAGTGGCAACAACAGCGGGGTTGAAGAACCTGAATATAATCTAGGCGACCAATTGGTGTTTAACTACAGTTTTGACAGCAATGAAGTGGCAGAAAACCAAGGTAGTCAAGGTTGGATTTATAGCGTAATTGATCGTGGAGCTATGGCATTTGAAGATGGGTTAGGCCGCAGTGGTGCAGCACTTTCATATACAGATACCAGCGTTAATGTTAATCCAGAACAAAACGGTATTTATTTACAAAAATGGCGTGACAGCGAATTCACCGCGAGGTTTGCTAATCATGGACATATTATTAAAAGTGTCAAAGTTTGGGTTAAAACAGAGCTCACAACAGAAAAAGACATTGAAGTTATTCACTACTTATTACCTTATGGTTTAGTCAGTGGTAATAAGCGCAATAACTATCCTGCGGCCGTTGCTGCAGCGCCTAAATATGTAGGTGTAGTGCCAGCGGGTTCAACCGGTTGGGTTGAGATTAATCTAGAATTACAAGACCAAGAGTCAAATCAGTTTATTATTCCTTCAACTTGGTTTGGTTATAACAATGGCGATTTAAATATCTACCCTGAATTTAAATTCGGCAACACTGAAGTTGGTGACAAAATCTACCTTGACGATTATGAAGTGTTAACCGAAGTAGGCGAACCACTGCCTATTCCAACTGACTTCACCATCGAATATGATTTTAATGATGCAACCGTTGCACAAAATGGCGGTTGGGGTTTTGTTTTAGCAGGTTTCGGCACCATTGGTCTTGAAGAAGGCAGTGGGTATCAAAACAGCAATGCAATTTCTTATACAGACAGCAATGCTGCAACCAACATAGATAACCAGTCATTGTTATGGCACAAATGGGGCAATGCCAACCCATGGAGCCAAGCATTTGGCGGCGGTAAAATTGAAACTGAAATTCAATCTGTGACCTTGCTAATAAAAGTTGAAAAGGGTGAGGGTAATCTTGGTACCGAGCCGGTAACGATTAAACATCATTTATTGCCTTGGAACGTCACATTGGATGGCGGTAAATTTGGTAAAGTTGAAGCTGCTAAAGCGGTAACCGCAGACTATACAGCAAGTATTAATTCGGCTGATTTTGAAAATTGGGTCGAGGTGACTTTTGTTGACGCTAATACTAACGCTCAATCATTCTCGATTCCTGATAGTTGGATTTTAACCAATGGCAGCGACATAGTAGATGTATTACCTTCGTTCTTCTTTGGTGGTTTGGAAGTAGGCGACAAAGTTATTATTGACGATTATGTATTAACTGGTGATAACGCACTTGCACGCAGCGGCGCTATTGTTAACGAAGAGCCAGAGCACGACTATGGTTTACATGATGGTAGCGGCACTTACACAAGTAACCCTCGTCCAACACCTTTACCTGTAGTGGATACTGATTTTTATATTCCTCCAACTCAATATGGTGTTGAGAAAAATGCCGTAACTGACTTTGCGGTTAATAACACGGATACTGAAGATGATACTGCGTCTATGCAGTTAGCATTAGACCAAATCAGTGCCGAGCAAAACGGTGGTAAACTGTATATGCCTGCTGGCCATTACTACTTTAGAAGTTTGCATATGCGTTCAAACGTACATTTAGAAGTTGACGAAGGTGCAGTATTCCACATTACACCAGGTGGTGGCTATAACGTGTGGATGTTTGAAATGGGCAACCAAAGCAAAGCAGAAAACTTCAGCTTAGTTGGTTTAGGCAATGGTTTTACAGTTGATTTACGCGATGCACCAAACGAAAGAACTGCGGTATTCAAAATGGGTGATATTGAAAACTTTAAGTTCTCTAACTTCAAAATTGAAGATAACAAAACCATTTTTGCATCTTTCCTAGTCGGGATTGTTGAACGCGATAATGATATTTTCTGGCCTGTGAACGGCATTATCGAAAACATTGACCAGAGCAATTCATTGTTTGGTTATGGTTTAGTACAAATGTACGGTGCAGACAATATCTTATTCCGCAACTTACATAGTGAAGGTGGTATCACCTTACGTATGGAAACCGATAACCTGACCATGAAAGACTATGGCAAAGGGGGGATTCGCAACATATTTGCAGAAGATATTCGCGGTACAGATTGTTTATCTCCTGTGATGTTTGGGCCACATTTCCAACAAAATGGTTCGGTTCAGGTTAATGGTGTTGTGTCTAATGGTTGTGGTTTTGCTGTACGTGTAGACGGCGGCTTTGTCGAATTGTTTAGTCCTGCTGGTGAAACGCATACACGCCAAAGTTGGAGAGATGCTGTTAATGCAGAAATAGGTGAAGGTTGTGCTCAGCAACCATACGCGCGTGGCAACAACCAATGGGCATCACGTATTACCCCAACTAAAGCCTGTTTAGATGAAGCGCACCGAAGATACGGTTTAAAACCAGGTTGGTTTGCTGAATCGCACGTGTACAACGTAACAGCCATTAATGGTATTGATGCGCACTTAAAACAAGATCAGTTAGATTATTTCACAACCACTAACCAAACCTGTGCCAATGTTTGTTTACCAACAAACGAGCAATGGTCACGACAAGGGCAAATTTATATTGGTCCGTCAATTGGTGGTGTGCTTGATGAAAATAAATTGGGTGTTGATTACAACTTCAATATCAATATTTACAATTTAAATATGGTTGATTTTGCAACACCTAAACTAGATTTCGTTAATGGTGATACCGCCACATCTCGAGTGTGTAATTACTACGGTATGCAAGCTTGCCCAGATAGTCGCTGGTAAGTCACTTCATTCAGCTTAAAGAGCGGTTGTTGTAACAATCGCTCTTCCTTCGATTTAAAAATTAAGAAGTAATTTATGTCTAAAAAATATTTAGCTTATTTAGTTGCAGCTACGTTATTAACGGCATGTGGTAGCGATGTTGACACAACAAATGCCGACGACAATACTGGTGTTGAAACACCAACACCAACACCAACACCAACACCAACACCAACACCAACACCAACACCAACACCAACACCAACACCAACACCAACACCAACACCAACACCAACACCAACACCAACACCAACACCAACACCAACACCAACACCAACACCAACACCAACACCAACACCAACACCAACACCAACACCAACACCAACACCAACACCAACACCAACACCAACACCAACACCAACACCAACACCAACACCAACACCAACACCAACACCAACACCAACACCAACACCAACACCAACACCAACACCAACACCAACACCAACACCAACACCAACACCAACACCAACACCAACACCAACACCGCCCGCTGATGAGCGGCCAATGGATACAGATTTTTCAGCCTATCAAGGTGAAGAAGTTGGTTTTTTTGAAAATAAGGTATTTGATGACGAACCAGAAATTGTATATGCAGAGCACACTTTTACTGCCGATACCGACGACAGTGCAAGAGTGAGCGGTGCATTAAACCGCGCACGTAAAGAAGAAAATGGTGGTGTAGTAATACTGCGAGTTGCACAAAACACAGATGCAACTACAGGCACAGCGAATAACAGATTTAGCCTTGCACATATTCCAGTACCCGCCAATGTGCGCATTGAAATAGAGCCAGAAGTTGTTTTGGAAATGCGCGGCAACAAAGAAACCAGCAATGTGAATAGAAACATATTGTTTAGTATTGGCCGCAGTAATGGCCCAGGCAATTTGTTGGACGAGCGCGTGGAAAATGTTGAAATAACCTCAACCGACCCAAGCCGCAGTTTCACCATTGATGCAACCACCAATAACCCAATTGAATATGGCAATATGACTGGTGGCAACGGTGGTGGTTTAGTCAACCTAACCCGAGCTGTTTCTTTTGCAATTGGTTATGCGCGCAACTTTGCTGTTTCTAACGTGGTGATTCAAGACAACTATACAGAAAACGTATCAGTGCAATTGGCAGCCGACCACGATAATAAAGACGGTGCATTCGCCTGGCGTTTTGGTTCAAAGCCTGTGTTTTTACAAGATAGATACGACAATCAAGGCGGCGCAAACAACCCAATGAATCCAATAAATATTCCACTAGCAACCAACAGCAATGGTGATTTTATTGACGACGATGGCAATATAGTCCCAGATATGTTTGCTATACAGCGCAATCCAACCTATGGTCGCACACCAATCAAAGGCAGTATTAAAAACATCAAAGCCATTAATGTGCATACTGGTTATGGTGCGGTTCAGGTATATGGTGGCGACTGGGTGGAAATAGACAATATTGAAGCCGTTCACGGTGTTGGTGTGCGCATAGAAGCTGGCAATGGTACAACCAATGATAAAGTAAACCGTTCTGGACCTTATTATTCATCAGCCAATAAAATTAAAATATCTAACATTAAACTGACAAAAGGCTTTACTGCAGTTTGGCTGAAAACCCACAGTAAAATAATGAAAGATATTAGTGTCGAAAATGTTGAAGCAATTGATAGTGGCAGTGCACTGTTAATCGGTAAAGGGTCATACGACTGTAAAGGGCGCGAATGTCGAGATTTAACCCGAGGGCGCATCAATAATGTGTCGATTAAAGGCGATATAATTTTACGCCAAACCATATTCGACCAACCGGTTGCAGAAGTGGGCAACCTCTCAACTTATTTATTGAGTTTGTCCAACCGTGAGTATTTAGCGGCGCAAACCAATAAGAGCATTACACAGATATCGCGTAACGATATTGCAAAAACGACAGATAAATCTGGTGAACGTTGGTACTACATATTCCCAGTTGCACCCGTATTGGCTTTGTCGCAACTCTCTGCTACAGAAATAGGGGATGAATCAGCAGTAGAAGGGTTCTTTGGTGTTGACTATAGCCAAGCCAACATAGTGCAAGACGGCTTAGCTTTGGGCGCAAGTGAAACCAAAAGGGCGAATATTTTGTATAGAGGCGATATGCAACTACCAAACGGAGGTGATGCATCAAGCTTTATCTATAAATAACGACAAAATATAGCGATGTTTTTATAGCCAATCATCTCAGCAAGGGCAGTAAGTAGCCCTTGCTATTTAACCAGAACTCTGGACAACCACTTACCTTCTAGAGAGTGTTTCGAGCGTGATTATGTTTGATTTTTGCCATCGAACAGAATACCTTTATCCAACTTTTGACCGTAAGCATATACACACAAAGTAGACAGTTTTGGCAAAAGTTGGTGGTCACACAATAATAAAGTGACAGGATATATTAATAATAATTTAGTAAGGAAAGTTAGATGATTAAACACATAAAAGTTGTGGCAGTTTTGTTTGCTGCCATTATGATGAGTGGTTGTGCTGGTTTAGGTGCAATGAAACAAGTGCAGTTTCAAGATAACGCTAAACCCGATACAGCAATGGTTAATATTGTTCGCCGTGCGGTATTTATGGGCGATGGTGCAAAAGTAGAAGTATGGGACGGTGACCAATTTATTGGCACTTTAGGTGCAGGTGAACTGCTCCAATACGAAGCAGAGCCTGGGGTACACACATTTATGGTTTATGTACAAGGTTCATGGGGCGTTGCCAAAGGTGAATTAAAAGCAGGCAAGTCGTATTTCTTGAAATTTAATATGTCTGGTTTTGGCCCAATTAGCTTAGGTGTAGCTGATTCAAACGATCCTCGAATTGCCGAATGGAAAACCATGAAAACAATCACCATTGATAAAGCTGCAACTAAGGAAGTACCAGAGAAGTACATCCAAGCTGCTAGAAAAATCTTAACTCGTGTTGAAAATGGCCAAGCTAATGTTACACAAATAGTGGATGGTCACGCGCTATAAATTAAATTGATTAAGCGCTTGTATGTATCTTATTGCAGGCGCTTAATTGTTTCGGTTGGTCAATCATGAAAGATTTTATCAAGCAAAAAATTAATGCTATTCAAACGCAAACAGCTCAAAGCTACGCCGAGCTAGTCTCAGAAATTAGCGCTAAATTATCTGTAGTAACCGAGGTCGTAAATGGTATGCCATTTATTGCTTCTGCAGAAAAATCAGCGAACTGTCAGTATGACGAAAAACACTATTTTGTCGTACCCTATAAACTTTCTGAACATGGCATTGCTTTGCATACAATGCGTTGTTTACCTGACGGTGTGCCAGAAATTAACGACCTGCCTAAAAGACGCGTATTTCACTTTGTTGATGAGCACAGCGAGCATCAACTAAAACATCTACTGCTAGCCCAAGTAGAAGATACAGTGAAAAATCAACACCAAGGACAGGTAAGCAGTTTAGAAAAATTAGCCAATGATATTGATAAATTAGACAATAAATTAACCTATGGGCTTTTGTTGGTGGGTGGATTGTCTGCATTAGTTAACCCTTTATTGGGCGCTTCAATAGCTGCCAAAGCTTTACTACCGAGTGCTTCAGGTTTGCTCAATAAAAATGGGCTAAGGCCAATAGGCGAAAAACTTACTCAAGCACAGTTAAAATCGCAAATAGACCAAGCCAAAACGAATGTACAGCGTGATTTTGCAGCGGGCAATACTCTGAAAATTTACAACCCAATATTACAAGAACTAAACTTAGCGCTTAATACTAATGAAGCAGAGCATGACCCCTTATTTGATTTTGATTTGTCTGCATTGGCTATTAGTGAAGAAGACGGTGGCAGTTGGCGTAAGCTAACGATAACTGCATTAGCTCATTTATACGCAGATATTATAAACGACCCCAAAAAGCACCAAGCTGCCCAGCTAGGGCCAGAAGATTTGAGGTGGCTGAAAGTGTTGTTTGCTGAAATTGATGCTGGTTAACTACGCGGTGAATAGATAAATAATCTAATCCAGTACAAATGCGATTTTCAGTTTGGTCACTGTAATGTCGAGTTCTAATTACAGCTCTGACGGTTTATACAATTATTACACTAAGGGTGTGATTTTATTCAATTTAAGAAAATACATAATAGGCCAGTCGATTTACGATTAATTACTGTCTTGCTTTCTACAGTAAAATATTGAGGTTGACATAAATTTTAATTAAATTAAGTTTCTGAAATTAATTATTTTTTATTGATGGGTTTACGGTTCGAAATCAATTTGGATACTGTGAATCCTGATCAATAAGCTGTTATATTTCTTTGAAGTAATATGAAAAAAAGTATTAAAACAAGCCATGAATTGTATCTAAAAAGCTCATTTGAAACATGGCGGTACTTGTCCTGTTTTACGATCGTTGTTGTTTTTATAGCTTCATTTTTTCGCGGGAGTGATTTTGAATTAGTAAATATTATAAAAGGCGTTTCTTTCATAGTCATTTCTATAGGGTTACTATGTTATGGCGTTATTTATTGGGCTACGTGGAAATCTATAAAACTAGGTGAGCTAGAAGATAATGGCATATTGTTCAAAAAGCCTCCCGAAATATAACAAGTTGCTTAAAAGGACGTATCACGCTTGGCTTACGCTCCTTCGTCGCAAAGTTTAGCCAAGCTTACTAAGCCCATTAACAGGGCGTTTAGGCTGTAGAATTACTCATTTTTTGAGTTACTTATGCTGTAAAACACACATATTCTTACCTGATTTTTATCACTTTTATCTTATTCATTTTTCACGCATATTTAAGATGGTTTATCCGTTCAGAATGAAATGATGACCACTAATTGGCATTATTTTGCTTAAAGGCGCATTTTTGGCCTCATTGCAGGCTATTTCTAAGTTTTTCGATGTTGTGAACTCAACAATACATTTGCCACTGTGCATTTACTTTAGTTTTTCCGCGTAAAGTGAAGTAATCCATCCCTTTATTTTTGGTAATATTGTCAAATACAGGTTCAATCCAGCCCTGCCGTTTACTATATTCTCGTCGAACTTGTGGGCTGTCTCTTTTGGTTTTTATTTTATCGCTGAGTTTTTGCGTTGAACGCCCCAGCAGGCAGTACCAGTGTTGTTTGGTGCAGACAGACAGGGCAGTGGCGATTACCCAAGTGAGCCTTTGGCTTATAATGACATTGTCAGGTGTGCCTCTGGCTTACCAGACCTACTACTGATGCAAAATTTGAGTTGTTTGAATGTTAGCTTGTCGTCAGTTAGCTGACATTGAAAATTGATAAACCAGTTTCTGCTTTTGGCACAAAGCATCTATTGTTACATGAGAAAAATATGAATTATAAAAATGGAAATTATCGTTTGAGCGATGACCGAACTGACATTCAGTTTGATCAAGTCGTAGCGCTTTTAAGGTTGTCTTATTGGGCCAAGGAAAGACCTGTAGACACAATTAAGCAATCCATTGATAACAGCGTGTGTTTTGGTCTTTTCTATCAAAATGTACAGGTTGGATTTGCCAGAGTGGTCACAGATTTTGCGTCAGTCGCTTATATCGCAGATTTAATCATTCATCCAGATCATCGTGGAGCAGGCATTGGAAAATGGATGTTTGAAATTATCCATTGTGATGCTCGCTGGCGCACTAAATTTCAGTTTTTAGTGACAGACGACGCACATGGTTTGTATGAAAAGTTTGGTTTTTCAGGCAGCAACAAACTTATGAGCACCGAAGTTTAACCACGTTGGGATTCACCTAGGCTTATTCCAACCTAGCATTTTCGGCCAGAATTTCTTTATGGCCTTCAAACTCTTGATATAGTTTTTCGTGTGCTTTTTGCGAAAATGTATCATTACGTGTTGGATATTGTTTTATCCAATCAATTAGCATGGATAAATTTTGGTCTTGTGCTTGTTTGCTCGGGTATTTATGTGGCTCCCACGGGCGCTTTTTAGCATTATCAATACACATATTAACGGGTAAATTCAAAAATATCAGCTTGCTGGCTTTCGGCGCTACATATTCAAGTAAATCAGCGTAGCAGCCTTCAATAACCCAATGGGTATTTTGCTGTAAAAAATCATCGATAACTTTAACTGATTGCTCCAATGGCATACGCTGTGGCGGGTTTGTATCTAACCAAGCAATTGTGTCTAAATCTAAATTTGCTAGGCCATGTAAATTGGACAAGCGTTTAGCAAGCGTTGATTTGCCAGAGCCAGAGTTGCCAAAAATGATAATTTTATTCAAAAGAATTCTCCATTCACATTTATAGATTTAGCGGTTATAGATGACCGGCATGCGCATTTTCCAGTGGTTCCAAAGGTCTGCTTGGTTAACTAATGACGCGATAAAATACGCTACATTAATTCTGCTGCTAGCGCCAGCATCAAAAATAACATTTCGCACGGGCGTTGGCGATACATCGTACGCACTGGCTTTAATTTCATTTGTGAGTGAATCAGGACGAACTGCAACCCATTCTATTGTATCTTGGTGGTCTGGGTAATTTGATTGTAAATACTCAGCAGCCGTTTCATTATCTTTATGGGGCGGCACTAAGCAGCGAATCAGCTTGACCGCAATTTTTTGAGATAGTGGCACTTTTTCGTTTGTTTGCGGGTTTTGCACGCCAGATGAGCTCATTAGGATAAATTTTGTTGTATGGTCGTGATTGCTTTTGTCACAGCGTTCTATTGCTGTGCACAAGCGTGCTACCGCGTCTGTAACCAATTTACGTGGCTGACCGTATATACCTTTTAAAGTCATGTTGTGTCCTAGGCAACAAACGATTGCTCGGCAACCCAGTACTTGTGACTGTAATTCTTTATCGGTTAAATCAAGCAAACTTGCTTGTGTGATGCTTAACTTAGGGTGCGTTTTTAGTTTGTTTGGTAGATACTCTGTTGAGCGAACGATAATTCGAACTGCTTCACCGTCAGCCAACAATTTTTCTACGACTAATCTGCCGGTCGCCCCGCTTGCACCAACAACTAATGTGGTCATATTCGTCTCTCTATATTGTTTACTTCGGATACTTTACCTATACAATAATGTAATTAATACGCTTAAAAATGCATGTTAGGTATACAAAAACGTATGAATTGGAATGCCATAAAGTTTGACTGGAATCATATACGCTCGTTTTTAGCAACGGCCGAAGAAGGCTCGCTGTCAGCTGCGGCTCACGTTTTGGGTTTAACGCAACCTACGTTAAGTCGGCAAATTCAGGCATTAGAATCAGGACTTAAGGTCAAACTGTTTGAGCGTGTTGGCCAGCGGTTAGTTCTCACTGCTAGTGGCGTTGAATTGTTACAACATGCTAGAGCCATGGGCGATCAAGCTTTTAATCTTTCATTGGCAGCAACCGGGCAGTCACAGCAACTTGAAGGGACAGTGACCTTATCAGTTAGTGAGCTAACGGCAACCCATGTATTACCAAAAATACTTGCAAAAATTCGAACGGCCGAGCCGGGTATACATATTGAAGTTGTCGTCACCAATGAGTCGAGTGACTTGAAAAAACGTGAAGCTGATATCGCCATTCGAAGTTTTTGTCCAAAACAGCCTGATTTAATTGTTAAAAAGCTCACCGAAGAAGTTATTTGGTTATATGGAACCGCCGATTATCTCCAGCAGTTTGCGCGGTTTGATAAGTTGGCTCAGTTAACGGATATTCAGATTATCGGCTTTGATAGTTCGACTACAGTTATCGATATTCTTAATGCCCAGGGCTGGTCACTCAGTGCAAAAAATTTTGCCTTGGTTAGTTCATTTCAACCTTTGCAATTGGAGTTATGCAAACAAGGGCTAGGACTAATGTTTATGCCGGAAGATATAGCTCAACGGGAAACTGAGCTGGTTAAAGCATTTGCAGATATGGGGCCGATAATGACATTGGACGTATGGTTAGTATGCCATCAAGAACTGCGCACTAGTTTAAGAGTGCGCAGAGTATTTGATTTAATTGCACAAATGTACTGTGCGCCGTAGTTTGGTTATTTTCGACGCCACTGAGTTCCTGATGGTCCGTCTTCCAATACAATGCCCATCGCGGTTAATTTGTCACGCGCTTCATCGGCAAGCGCCCAGTTCTTGTCTTTCCTGGCTTGTAGTCTTTGTTCGATGAGTGCTTCGATTTCAGCAACTTCATCATCTTGAGCATCTACACCGCCTTTGAAGAAATCTTCAGGTGATTGCTGCAAAATACCTAATAAATTGGCAAGGCTAACCAGCACTTGAGCTTTGGCTTTGGCGGCTGTAGTGTCTGTATTTTTTATCGCGTTAATTTCTTTCGCCAATTCAAACAATACAGACAATGCAACGGGCGTATTAAAGTCATCGTCCATTGCTTGGCAGAAAGCGGCAACTTTTTCATCTTGTAAATCAAGTTCGGTGGTTGCTTGTGCATCTAAACCACGCAGAGCAGTATATAAACGCTCTAATGCTGCATGCGCTTGATTTAAGTTCTCATCTGAATAATTTAATTGGCTGCGATAATGGCCAGAAACCAAGAAGTAACGAACGGTTTCGCCAGAATATTTTTCTAGCACATCACGTATAGTAAAAAAGTTACCCAATGATTTACTCATTTTTACTTGGTCAACTTGAACCATACCAGAGTGCATCCAGTAGTTAACGTATGGCGTATCAAGTGCGCAGCACGACTGCGCAATTTCGTTTTCATGGTGTGGAAACGCTAAGTCAGAGCCGCCACCGTGAATGTCGAAATGGGCGCCTAATACTTGGCTGTTCATTGCTGAACATTCAATATGCCAGCCTGGACGACCTTCACCCCAAGGTGACGACCAACTTGGCTCGCCTGATTTAGCCATTTTCCATAATACGAAGTCGAGTGGGTTGCGTTTATTATTGTCTAACTCAACGCGAGCTCCCGCTTGCAATTGGCTTAAGTCTTGTTTGCTTAGCTTGCCGTAATCTGGGTAGCTGGCAACATCAAACATCACATCGCCATTTTCGGCAACATATGCGTGTTGTTTTTCAATTAACCTTTCGACCATAGCGATCACATCTTGCATATGAGCCGTAACGCGTGGTTCAACGTCAGGGCGCAATAAATTAAGTGCATCAAAATCTTGATGCATGTCTGCTATTGTTCGTTCGGTTAAGTCGGCACAAGATTCACCATTCTCTAATGCTCTTGCAATAATTTTATCGTCAACATCGGTAATATTGCGCACATAATTGACATCAAAACCCTTGAAGCGAAAATAGCGCACCATATTGTCGAAGGCTAAGTAGGTTCGGGCATGACCAATGTGGCACAGATCATATACAGTTACGCCGCAGACATATAAACCAATTTTTCCTGGAGTAATTGGTGTGAAGGTTTGTTTTTCGCGACTGAGCGTATTATATATCTGTATCATAGGTCGTTTAATTATCCGTTTTAGAGGTTAACAATCTAAATTGAGGCGGCATTTTACCTGTTGTTGCCGAAAAAGTTAAAACTTTTGTTTTTGTTTTATACCTTGGCCTTCTGGGTATACAATAGAATAATCTTTTATCCCAACACATTGAGATATTTATTATGATTACTTTTACGACGAATTTTGGTGACATTAAAATTAATCTTTTAACTGACAAAGCACCAGAAACCGCAGCAAATTTTCTTCAGTACGCTAAAGATGGTTTTTACAACAATACTATTTTCCATCGAGTGATTAATGGTTTTATGATCCAAGGCGGCGGTATGGAAGCAGGTATGGCTGAAAAACAAACACGTGCGCCAATCAAGAATGAAGCGAACAATGGTGTCAGTAATAAAGTGGGTACGCTTGCAATGGCACGTACGATGGACCCGCACTCAGCAACTGCACAATTTTTTATCAATGTCGCTGACAACACCTTTTTAGATTTCCGCGGTGAGTCGATGGACGGGTGGGGCTATTGTGTATTTGGTGAAGTTGTTGAAGGCATGGATGTAGTTAACAAAATCAAAGAAGTTAAAACAGGTAATCATGGTATGCATCAAGATGTTCCTGTTGAAGATATCGTGATTACAGCGACTAAAGTAGAAGAATAATTTTCTGCTGGCTGAATTATTTGGATTTGTTGTCGCTTGTTACAGCAAATCCAACCTCAATCTTGAAAACCTCAACCATAGCCTAATTTGATGTCTGTATTTTTTATTGCTGATTTGCATTTAAGTGAAAGTCGGCCCGATATTACCCAAGCGTTTCTCGACTTTATTCAGTCATTAAGTGAACAAACGACCGCTTTATATATTTTGGGTGATTTCTTTGAGTATTGGGTGGGAGATGATGACCCCTCTTCGTGGCTCTTGCCAATAAAGTCTGCATTAAAAAATACGAGCCACAATATTTGCCCAATATACTTTATTCATGGCAACCGCGATTTTTTGATTGGTCAAAGGTTTGCGCGGGAAACGGGCGTTATGCTTCTAGAAGAACCCAGTGTGATTGAATTGAATAACCAGCGTGTGGTGATTTTACATGGTGACAGCTTGTGCACGCAGGATGAAGGTTATCAGAAGTTTAGAAAAATTGTCCGTAATAAGTTTGTGCAATTTGTGTTCTTATGTTTGCCGCTAAAAATGCGTTTTAATATTTTTGCTAAAGGGCGTGAGCAAAGTAAACATAAACAGCAGCAAGTGATGGATATGCAAATTTTGGATGTAACGCAAACTGCGGTTAGTCAACTGATGGATGCCTACCAAGTGGATTTAATGATACATGGTCATACCCATAGACCGAATATCCATAGAAATGCACGAAGGTTGCACAGAGGCACGCGCATTGTGTTGGGCGACTGGTATACACAGGGCAGTGTATTGGAAGTGAATCAAGATGGCTTTTTACTGAATTCTTTTCCATTAGTTACAAGTTAGTCGTATTAACATAAAGCATTAAGCTTTAAGAAAGCTGTGTTATAATCCGCGCCCGCTAGCGCCGAGTTAGGGTTTAGTCAGTCCCCTTTATGCTAGCAGCCGTCGTTAACGCACTTAAGTGGAGTACAAAATTATGATGCCAGTGGTAGCTCTTGTGGGCAGACCGAATGTTGGTAAATCAACCTTATTCAACCGTTTTACACGTAGTCGCGATGCGTTAGTGGCGAACTTTCCAGGTTTAACTCGAGATAGGCAATATGGCCAAGCTGCGTATGGTCGTTATCAATTTATCGTAATTGACACTGGCGGTATTACTGGCGACGAGCAAGGCATAGATGCTGAAATGGCTCAACAGTCTATGCAGGCAATAGAAGAAGCTGATATTGTCATGTTTTTGGTTGATGCTCGTGATGGTGTATGTGCTGCTGACCAATTACTGGCGGACCATTTACGCCGATTGACTAAACCAGTTTATTTAGTTGCGAATAAAACTGACGGCATTGACGCTGATTCTGCAACTGCGGAATTTTACAGTTTAGCACTAGGGCCTGTGTATCAAATAGCTGCTGCGCATGGGCGTGGTGTTAGTGCATTGTTAGATTTAACCTTCGAACCCATTTTAGCTGAATTTCCTGATGCAGTCGTTGAGCAAGAAGCAGAAGTTGATGATACAGATGACCTTGACTACGAAGCTTTATTAGCAAAAGAAAGAGCACAAGAAGCGGAAGCTGAAGAACAAGCGCCAGATGAATATGCCGACAAAATTAAGTTAGCTATTGTTGGTAAACCGAATGTGGGTAAATCAACCCTAACCAATCGTATTTTAGGCGAAGACAGGGTAATAGTTTATGACATGCCCGGGACAACGCGTGACAGTATTTATATCCCTATGGAACGCGATGGCCAAGAATATGTATTAATAGATACAGCTGGTGTGCGTCGTCGTAAAAAGGTCAATGAAACAGTTGAAAAATTCTCGGTTATTAAAACACTAAAAGCAATCGAAGATGCGCATGTTGTGTTAATTGTAATTGATGCACGTGAAGGCTTGAGTGACCAAGATCTAAGTTTATTAGGCTTTACCCTGAATGCAGGTCGTTCAATTGTGTTAGCTGTTAATAAATGGGACGGTCTAGATACAGATGTTAAAGACCGCATTAAGTCTGAAATTGATCGTCGTTTAGGCTTTTTAGATTTTGCCCGTTTACATTTTATTTCTGCTTTACACGGTACGGGTGTTGGCCATTTATTTGAATCTGTAACAGAAGCATTTGAATCAGCGACACGCAAATTATCTACAGCATTGTTGACACGTATTATGGAAGCTGCGCAAGATGACCATCAGCCGCCATTAGTAAAAGGTCGCCGCGTTAAACTAAAATATGCTCACGCAGGTGGACATAACCCGCCGATTATCGTAATCCATGGTAATCAAGTAGATGACCTACCAGATTCATACAAACGTTATTTAATGAACTATTACCGCAAAGCGTTAGATATGATGGGGACGCCAATTCGAATCGAATTTAGAGAAGGTGGTAATCCATATGCGGGTCGAAGAAATAAATTAACACTAAGCCAAGTTCGAAACCGTCGTCGCATGATGAAGTACTACAAAGGGAAAAAATAGCCTATTATTACAAGTATGTGACGGTATGAGTTTTGGTGTAATAATCGTGTTTTTGCTTAATCGATTAAAAAGTCATGTAATTCTAGGGGTTGGAATGGCTTTAAAGTTTCTGGGTGACAAAAATATTGCAAATTTGTCTTATATTTGGCATGACGTTCATAAAAATGTCAAATTAAAGCAAGATAATCAATTACAGTGGACAGTAAGATGAGAACCAAAAATATGTCAAGCCGTATACTTGTTGTTGAAGACGAAATGCCAATTCGCGATATGTTGGTATTTGCTTTAGAGCAAAAAGGTTATTACACCTTAGAAGCAGAAACTTTTGGCGAAGCGATTGAAAAAATTGTTGAGCCTTACCCAGACTTAATCCTTTTAGATTGGATGTTACCAGGTGGTAGTGGTATTCAATTAGCTAAACAGCTGAAACAAAATGAATACACTCGCCAAATTCCAATTATTATGCTAACAGCGCGTGGTGAAGAAGAAGATAAAATTCGTGGTTTAGAAGTTGGCGCCGACGACTATATGACTAAGCCTTTTTCACCAAAAGAATTATTAGCGCGGATTAAAGCTGTAATGCGTCGCTCAGCACCAACGAGTGTTGAAGAAATGATTCAGGTTCAAGGGCTTAAGCTCGATCCTGTATCGCACAGAGTGACTGCAAATGAAGAAGGCCTAGATATGGGGCCAACTGAGTTTAAATTGCTGCATTTTTTCATGTCACACCCAGAGCGTGTATACAGTCGAGAGCAATTGCTTGATCACGTTTGGGGGACCAACGTTTATGTAGAAGATCGCACCGTTGACGTACACATTCGTCGTTTGCGTAAAGCGATTTCGTTGCATGGACATGACAAAATGATCCAAACCGTACGTGGTGCGGGCTACCGATTCTCAGCAAAAGTTTAATATATGATCCAAGAACAATACATTAGAGCTATTAGTCGATTTATCTTGCTGTTGTCGGTTGCTGTTTTGATAGGATATCTAATTGATGAAATCGCGGTATGTGTTGTTCTTTTATTACTTTCTTTGCTGGTTTGGTATACCTACAATCTAAACCGACTCAATGATTGGTTGACCTCAAAGAAGAATCTATACCCACCGTCAAGTAATGGCTTATGGTCTGAAATATTTGATGGGATATATCGACTACAAAGAAAAAACCGCCAACGCCGAAAAGAGTTGGGTCAGGTGTTAAAACGCTTTAGGGACGGTGCCGAAGCCCTACCAGATGCTGCTGTTGTGGTTGAAGATACTGGGCAAATAATCTGGTGTAACAAGCTTGCATTGTTTGTGTTTGGGCTTAAATGGCCTGAAGATTCAGGCCTGCTGATAACCAACCTTATTCGTTATCCCGCTTTTATTGAGCATTTCGGCCAACACGCCAAAGACAAGGAGTCGACGGGCGATTATATTTTGATCCCGTCACCTGTTGAACGCGATAGCATTATCGAAATTAGAATGGTGCCTTATGCATTGGGGCAGGTTCTAATTTTGGGTCGAGATGTCACACAAACTCAGCGTTTAAATCAAATGCGCAAAGACTTTATTGCTAATGTTTCGCATGAACTGCGCACGCCATTGACCGTGTTGCAGGGATATTTAGAAATGATGCAAGATCCTGATATGGCCCAAGCTGTGCCCAACACTAAAGCCGTTGGGATGATGTCTGAGCAGTGTGAACGTATGTTCAGTTTAGTCAATCAGCTATTGGTATTGTCTCGCATTGAAGCAAATCAAGAAAATATTTACGATCACATTGTTGATGTACCAGCGATAATGTTGGTTATTGAAAAAGAAGCTGAACAGTTGAATGTACAAGTGAATCATACTATTCGGTTTGACATCGATCATGATTTACTGATGCATGGGATAGAGGATGAACTGCGCAGTGCCTTTACCAATTTAGTTAAAAATGCCATTCGTTACACACCCGCGGGTGGTATTATAGACGTTAAATGGTTTAAACGTAGTGGTTGTGCTGTATTCAGTGTGACTGACGATGGTGACGGTATTGAACCACAACATTTATCACGATTGACTGAGCGTTTCTACCGAGTTGATAAAGCTCGCTCGCGTACTACAGGTGGATCTGGTTTAGGTTTATCAATTGTCAAACATGTATTGGCCCATCACAATAGCCAACTTGAAATTCAGAGCAAGGTGGATGAAGGAAGCTGTTTTTCGTTTAGCTTCCCGTCAGAATTAGTCGTTGCCCGCCAACGACGAGCTCGAAAATCTCAGCAGATTGCGTAAATACCCGCCTAGCTAAATGTAAACTCGAAACCAGCATCTGTTTGCATGGTTGCTTCTGTCATCAAATCAGCTTCTAGTAGAGGGTGTTGTTGTAAAAATGCTTTTGGAAAATCAATCGATAAAGCTTCGTTGGTCACAGCGACTTTATATTTAGGCAAATACCCTTCAATACGACGTAAATTAAGCATAGTTGCAATACGTAAAATACGGACCAAGCGTAAGATTTTCTGCGTTTTGTAGTAATTAAAGTTTGTTAATTCAGTCGGTTTTAATTTTTTTCTATGGTAACGGACTAGGGTCGCGACTGCCTGTTGTTGCTCAACATTAAACCCTGGCATATCAGTATGTTCTAGAATGTATGCACTGTGTTTATGGTAACCGGTTGAATGAATGTGTAATCCAACTTCGTGCAATTGCGCAGCCCAACCTAATAGTTGTTGAAAATCCTTTTTGTTGAGCTGCCACTCATTGGCAACTTGTTCAAATATATAATTTGCCGAAGTATGCACTCGTGCCGCTTGCTGTGTGTCTATTGCATATCTTTGACTAAGGCTTTCCACTGTACGTTCTCTGATATCTTCGTGTTGAAATCTATCTTCCATTTCGTACAGTACACCTTCGCGCAGTGCTGCATCTTCGTAACGCATACTACGGATATTTAAACTGTCAAATGCGGCAATTAACACTGCTAGACCGCCTGCTAAAACGGGTCGGCGGTGCTCGCTCACGCCTGGAATATTAATGTTGTTAATATTTTCAAATGTAATCAGTGTTTGTTTTAGTTTTTCTAAGTGTTTTGCGTGAATATCACCGTCACTCCAGCCATTTTGGATGATGGCTTCTCTTATCGCCTTGATGGTACCTGAAGTGCCATGTGCTTGCTTCCAACCTACAGCTTTGTATTCATCGGCAATATGCTCAAGCTCTTGCTCTGCTGCCAGTATTGCTTTTTGAAAGTGACGTTCGGTAATTTTACCTTGCGGAAAGTATTGTTCGGTAAAACTCACACACCCCATAGATCTGGAGTTGAGTTTAAGCGGTGTAAAATGGTGGCCTATAATAAATTCGGTACTACCACCACCAATATCAACCACAAGTCTATTGTCATCTCCAGCGACAGTATGTGCGATACCTTGGTAGATTAAACGCGCTTCTTCTTTGCCTGGAATGATTTCAATCGGGTAGGGAAAAACACTTTCGACTTGGTTAAGAAAATCTTGGACGTTTTTGGCTTTACGCAGGGTATAGGTGGCAACTACTCGCACGTTTGATTCAGGAACATCTTGCAGCGTTTGCGCCATTTGTTTGAGGGTGTCTTTGGCTCGATCAATTGCCGCTTGGTTCAGGGTACCATCGGCAGACAATCCCTGCGCGAGTCTAACTCTCTGTTTAACTTTGTGCAGGGTTTGTAAAGAGCCATCGACAATGCGAGCCACAATCAAATGAAAACTGTTTGAGCCTATATCTAACGCGGCTATTACTTCACGTTCATTTGTTGAGGCTTGATTCATAAATAGACCTTCTAAATAGGTTAGGGAATATAGTTTTCCTCTAACTTTTTAATATAATTATATGTTTCAACTTGTGAGCGTAGTTTTTTACGGTTACCACGCGGGACGTAGTCGTTTTTCTGCTCTGCATCGATAACACGTGCTTTAGTTGTATCTTTGAATTGTAATTCAAAAATGTCAACGATTCTTTGTTTTAACTTTTCGTCGTAAATTGGACAAGTTACTTCAATTCTATGCTCAATGTTGCGAGTCATCCAGTCAGCAGATGAAATATATACTTTTTTGTCACCACCATTTTCAAACACCATTACCCTTGGGTGCTCTAAAAATCGATCGACAATGCTGATAATTTTAATGTTTTCACTGACACCTTTTATACCGGGCACCAAGCTACACATGCCACGAATTATTAAGCGGATTTTTACACCAGCCTGACTTGCTTCGTAAAGTTTTTGGATTATAGGCTCATCCACCAAGTTGTTTACTTTAACTGCGATACCGCTTGGTTGGCCAGAGCGGGCGTTTTGAATTTCTTGGTCTATCATTTGTGTAATAGACAGACGTGTATTAATTGGCGACACCAGTAAATGGTAAAACTTGTAGCGCTTGTAGCTGTACTCTATGAAATCAAATACGTTTTCAACTTCGCGGGTAATTTCTGGATGACAGGTAAATAAACTAAAATCAGTGTATATTTTGGCGGTTTTTTCGTGGAAATTACCTGTGCCTAAGTGCGCATATCTATTGATGACATCGCCTTCTTTGCGATGAATGAGACACAGTTTAGAGTGAATTTTTAAGGTTGGAATGCCAAAAGAAACGCGAATGCCAGCGTCCGTCATTACTCGCGACCACTCGATGTTATTTTCTTCGTCAAAACGTGCTTTCAGCTCCACCACAACGTGAACGTTTTTACCATTTTTTACCGCGTCAATTAACGAGTGGATGATGCGGGAATTTTTTGCTACTCGATAAATGTTTAAACGAATACTGGTAACGGCTGGGTCAAACGCAGCTTGTCTGACCAACTCAGTAAAGTGATCAAATGTATGGTACGGATAATATAACAATATATCTTGATGGCGGATCGCTTCAAATGCGCTATCAAAGGAGGAAAACTGTGCATTAAACAGCGCAGGTAGTTTGGGGTTTTCTAGGTATTTTCTGCCAAAATTTGGAAAGCCAATAAAGTCTTTAAAGTTTCTGTATTTACCACCAGGTAGCAGCGCTTCGTTGGTATCAGATATTTGTAGATGTTTCTTTAAAAACTTCAGCATTGCACTTGGCATGTCTCGGTCGTAAACAACGCGAGTAGGATCGGCTGTGAAGCGCTGTTTTAAACTTTCTGACATTTGCTCAACCAAGCTTTGATCGATTTCATCTTCGACGTAATACTCGGCATCTCGGGTCATTTTGAAGCTATAGGCATTGATTTCGTCAAATTCGAAAAAACCTCTGAAAATGGCTGACAAATTGTGCAGCATGACGTCGTCTAGCAGAATGACTTCTTTTTTGACTTTACTTTTTTCTGGCGGCAGCAAAATAAAGCGTGAGACTTCATTTGTTGGTACTTCAACAACAGCATACTCGACTGAGTCGCCTTTAATCATTTGTACTGCAAAGTAAGTTGTGTTGTCTTCGATTAAATCGATCAATTTACGTGTTTTAGACGGTATAAGCGGCCTAACATGTTTAATGACTTGCTGTTGAAAAAAATTGGTTAACCACTCATCGTGAAACTTGGATAAATTAGTATGGTCAACAAAATATATTTTATGTCGAGCTAGTTCACGTACAACTTCTTTGTATATAGCGTCAAATTTAGTTTGAAGTGCAATAACCTTTTCTTGAATGTTCGCGAGTAATTTAGTGGCGCGTTCATCATTGTGTTCTTTTTCAAGCAAAGATCTGCGTCGAACATCTGCTACGCGCACTCTAAAAAACTCATCCTGATTATTGGAAAATATACCTAAAAAGCGCACGCGTTCAACAACAGGAACGGTTTTGTCTGCAGCTTCTTGAAGAACTCGCTCGTTAAAAGAAAGCCAGCTGAGTTCTTTTTCAACAAATAATTTGTCTTTTGCCATGAAATTAGAGTTCTTTATTATACTGATCTAAAGTCATTAGATAATTTATCTATGACATTAATATTACAGTTGTCATATTTAATTCATAGATTATTCAAGGTTAATCTCAACCACTAGGTCGTTAGCTATGTCTTCAAGCGCCTCTTGAATGTCGTCAATATCGATATTGGTAGGTAGCTCCAAAGTGGCTTCAGCTTTAAATAGCAAGCTTCCCCAATTAGGGGCGCTTTCACAACTTGATTTTAAGTTAAGTAAATTAACTTGATGTTCAGCAAGCCGAGTTGAAATTTGATTTATTATGCCAGCCTTGTCGTTGCCAACAACGGTTAATGTGGCTAACTTACATTGTTGCTCTTTATCTTTGGTGCCTTCGGCAATGTGCAATTGGATATTGTGTTGCGTTAAGTTTTTGATTGCTGCAATTAGGTTTTGTTGATGTTCATGTACAACACCTATTTCAACAATACCTGCGAATTGGCCTGATAAACGGCAAAAATTACTGCCCAACCAGTTACCATGGTTTGCTCTTATGGTTTTAGATAGCAATTCAATGATGCCTGGCTTGTCAGCGGAAATAATCGAAATAATAAGTTGGTTTTGCATAAAAATAATCGCTATATCAGTTGCTTGCTGGTTAATTGTCAGTATAGGGTACAGATCTTACAAAGATCAACCGACCCCAAGACTTGTTTACCCTTGCTGGTGGTTTTCGTTACATATTGAATGAGGGCGTGCGGAAAAACAACAAATATGACAGCTGTAACAAAAATGTCATCAAAAGCTGTTAGCTTGACGCTCAAAGATATTGACATATTTAAGTTGCAATGAACATTTCGCGTTTTTCTATTCTTTCCTCTGTTGTACTGATATTAATTGGGTTAGGGCTTATTTCTCTTTTAATTTGGTCTAATGTTCAACAACAACAGGTTAAACAGGACCTAGCTGAATACCAAAAGACTAAGAATCAGCTTACTCAAATATTCAAGAATCAAGTCAATCGTTATTTAATGACCAGCGACTCTTTAGAGTTGAGTGCCTCGAAAGAAACGTTGCAAGCAATCGGTACAACACTGCGCAACAGCAGCAATCCTTCTTATAATGCTTTGGTTGGTCAAATCGAACAGTTGGTTCAGTTTATTGAAGAAGATGTTCGGGCCGCAGGTAAGCTTGGGGCCAATAGTGAAGCGCTGCTGCAGTTTGCGGAAAAAAGCTTACAGTCAGATAGCCAAAGTTTAGCTGAGTATATCAATGAAGGTGCTTCAACACGCGGCGAACTTGCAAACCAGTATTATCCGTTGTCAATTGAATTGGCAAATCTTGTTGCCGAATTATCTTATCGTCGAGAGCGCACATTTGGCGCTGACGGCGGCTCAGATGCAAATTTACTATACAGCAAAGTTGAAGAAATTAAGTCTGTTGCTGAGCAGCTCAATCAATTGCCTCGCTTTGAGATTTATCCAGAATCAGAAGAGGAAGAGTACGAATTTTCATTAGGCCTTGAAGTGGCGGACGATGAAGTCGGTGATGAAGTGATTGCTTCAATTCGAAACCTGATCAACCGCTACCCAAAAGAAGTTGCCAATACGCAAAACTCATTAAGACTTGTTGAAAACTCATACCAAGACTTGCGTCGCCAGGTTGAAAATTTTGAGGCAGATTACCTGCGTTTAGAATCGGCGTTGCTCGATCATCAACACCAAGTCGACAGCCAAACCAAAACTGTATTGTACAGCGCTGCCATTGTGCTAATGCTGGTGGCGATTGTACTGATGGTATTTCAATATGCTTGGATAGTTAAACCAGTGCGCAAATTACGCAAGAGTTTTCGTCGTTTGGTTACCACTGGTGAAGTTGAGCGTTTGATTGTTTCGAAAAGCAACACTGAAATAGACCAAGTGGCTCAATGTTTTAATCAATTGATAGATCAAATTGAACAAGAAAACGAAAACAAAAACCAGACCTTGTCGCAAATCTCCAATACGCTTGATGGCCTAGTACATGAGAGCAAAGATATTGAATCGAAAACGGGTGAAGTTCACGGCAAGATGCAAGGTCAATTACACATAATGAAAGAACTAGTTGACTTAGCTCAAGAAGTTTATACCGGTGCTGAGACAGTGCAAAAAAATGCACAACAAACTGAGACCTTTATCGCCGACAGTAACAAGAAAATTAATTTGGTGACCGACAGCGCCGAGAAAATTTTTAGTGCAACACAAACAAGTTACAAGTCTGTTGAGTTGTTACTGAACTCGGTAGACAAAGCGAGCACGATTGTCGACACCATCGGCAGTGTTGCTGAGCAAACTAATTTATTGGCGTTAAATGCCGCAATTGAAGCCGCAAGAGCTGGTGAGCATGGCCGAGGGTTTGCCGTGGTTGCGGATGAAGTTCGCAATCTGTCTCAGCGCACGCAAGAATCTTTATCTGATATTTCTTCTATATTAGAACTGCTGCGTTCATCATCTGATGAACTGGTCGATGTGGTTAAACAAATAGACAGTTTGTCGAGTGACCAAAAACAGACCGCGATAGATCTTTACGAAAATGCCCAAGTGGTTAGAGCACAAGCGCAAGAATCTGCCAGTGCAGCCCTGCAGAGTGTCCACAACGCAAGCGACCAGCTACAGCATATTGATGCGTTTGAAAAAGCGATTGCTCAAGTTCAATTGCAGATAGAGCAGACCCGAGAAAAAACCAATAAAGTCAGCCAAAGTACTCAGCTGCAAGCATCAAACATAATGAAGACGCTTGCGAGCAATAATGACATACAGATGGCTTACTAGATGCACGGTTATGATTTATGTCGAGAAAATTTATGGAAACTTGGTCACATAGCTGTGATTTAGTGTAGAATCCGCGCGCCAGCAAAGTAAATTAATAGGTTTATTTATGTCAGGAAATTCTTTTTTAGGTGTATTCGGTAAGTCGCCATTTAAAGCGCTTGAAACACATATCGATGTTGTAAAAGCAACAGCCGACAAGCTTCCAGTATTCTTTGAAGCTGTGTTTAATTCAGATTGGACAACTGCTCAGCAGGTTCGTGATGAAATTTCTAAGTCTGAGAAGCAAGCCGACGCAATTAAGCGTGATTTGCGTACTCAGTTGCCTAAGGGGCTATTCTTACCAGTTGATCGTGCTGACTTGTTAGAGCTGTTAGTTCAGCAGGACAAGATTGCTAACAAGGCCAAAGATATCGCCGGCCGAGTGATAGGACGAGAGCTAGCAATTCCGCGAAAGTTACAGACCGATTTTATGGTCTACCTTAATCGCTGCATCGACGCTGTCGATTTGGCTGCAAAGGCAATTAACGAATTGGACGAGTTGCTCGAAACTGGATTTAGAGGTCGTGAAGTCGATTTAGTCGAAAAAATCATCTCTAAAGTAGCAGAAATCGAAGAAGATACTGACAAACTACAAGTTGGTTTGCGTCAATCTGTCAGAACAGCTGAATCAGAAATGAATCCGATTGATGCAATATTCTTGTATGACGTAATCGAGTGGGTAGGCGATTTGGCAGACCGTGCTGAGTCTGTTGGTGGTCGATTAGAACTTCTTTTAGCTAAATAAATTACTCAGATAAATACCAGGAAATCCAATGGATATTTTAACTACTTACGGCGTAATGCTGGTTATTTTTGCGGCCGTTGTCGGCTTTTTTATGGCGTGGGGGATTGGCGCCAACGACGTTGCAAATGCAATGGGCACTTCAGTTGGATCGAAAGCTTTAACAATTAAACAAGCAATTATCATTGCGATGATTTTTGAGTTTGCTGGTGCGTATCTTGCCGGTGGCGAAGTAACTTCTACTATTCGTAAGGGGATAATCGATTCAGAACCCTTTATGCAAGTTCCAGAATTGTTTGTAATTGGTATGATTTCGTCATTGATTGCAGCAGGTACTTGGTTAGCTGTAGCTTCATACATGGGCTGGCCGGTATCAACAACGCACTCGATTGTTGGGGCTATTATCGGTTTTGCAGTGATCGCAGCAGGTACCGAAGCAATTAACTGGGCAAAAGTAGGTGGTATTGTTGGTAGTTGGGTGGTCACGCCGCTCCTATCTGGTGTGCTAGCGTATATTATCTTTATGAGCGCGCAGCGGTTTATATTTGACACAGATAACCCGATTAAAAACGCCAAAAGATATGTGCCAGTTTATATGGCATTAGGCGGTTTTGTTTTAGCTCTTGTTACCATTAAAAAAGGGTTAAAACACGTTTTTAAAGATGCTTCAATTAGCTTAAGCACAACCGAAGCTTATATGTATGCGGCATTGGTTGGAATAATCGTTGCGTTTATCGGGAGTTTCTTTATTGCTCGTTTAAAAATTGATGAGCAAGCAGACAAAGAAATGCAGTTCAACAATGTAGAAAAAATATTTGCAATTTTGATGATTGTGACAGCGTGTTGTATGGCTTTTGCACATGGTTCAAATGATGTCGCTAACGCCATTGGTCCGTTAGCTGCTGTTGTTAGTGTGGTAGACAATGATGGTGTGATAGGTGCTAAAGCAGCGCTAGCATGGTGGATATTGCCTTTAGGTGCAGTTGGTATTGTTGCTGGTTTAGCTTTGTTTGGTCATCGAGTTATGGCAACCATAGGTAAGGGTATCACTCACTTAACACCTAGCCGTGGTTTTGCTGCAGAATTAGCAGCGGCGACTACCGTTGTTATCGCTTCGGGCACAGGTTTACCTATTTCAACTACGCAGACATTAGTTGGCGCTGTATTAGGTGTTGGTTTTGCACGTGGTATTGCTGCATTGAATTTAGGGACTGTTAGAAATATTGTTGTTTCTTGGGTTGTTACCCTTCCTGCCGGTGCTGGTTTAGCGATAATCGCTTACTTGATTCTAACCAGTATCCTTCTATAATTCGCTGAGAATTTCGAACTGTAAAAGGCTTCTTCGGAAGCCTTTTTTGTACGCGAAAATTGCATAAATGACAGTTTTGTAATATTACGACCTGTGTAACATAACTGTCATAAAAATATCATATACTGCGCGCAATTCAATTAGGCTAAGGCTTTCAATGTATCAGTCAAACACTTTACCAAACAAACAGCATGCGATAAGAAAGTTTAAAGATCGCTTTGCCAAGTATGGTGTCGCTACCGGCGGTATCATGGTGTTAGTCGCACTTTTGATGATCTTTTTCTATTTGTTGTATGTTGTACAACCTATATTCGAAGATGTCTCTATCGAACCAACTTTAACCATCGCACTTGATGATGAGCATAAAACGCTTGCTTTAGGTACAGATGATCATGTAGAAACCGCTTATCGTTTAACCAGTGAACCAGCTTTGGAGTATTACCAATTGCATGGTGCTGATAAAACAAAGTTGATTAAGCAGTTTGAAATCAACAATGATAGTGAAATTACCGCGTTTGCTAAAGCAATGCCGCACGTTAAGCAGTTTGCTTATGCATTCGCTAATAATTCGGTGGTGATTATCAAGCCGAGTTTTAAAATTGGCTTCGCTAATAATCGTCGCACAATAGAGCCAAGAATTGATTTTCCGTTTGGCAAGGCGGGCTTATCAATTGACAGTGATGCTCCAATTGATAAATTTGCGTTTGCCACGACACCTGAAAACGATGGCGCAGGGGTTGTTTATCAATCTCAGACCCAACAAGCTGTCTATTACTCTCGTTTGCTAGGTGAAATTAACTTTATGACAGATGAGATTGAGTGGTCTCAATCAAATGTTGAACTGCCAAATATCACAGGCGCAGTTGATCAATTGCATCTTACTGCTGATTTGTCACGTGCGTTTGTTTTGCAAAATGGCTATATGTACGTGTTTGATGTTCGAAACGCAAACAAGGTGAAATTAGTTTCGCAAAATAGAGTAGTTGAATACGGTACTCAAGTAACTGCATCAACTTTATTAGCGGGTGCAAGTTCAATTGTCATAGCCGACAATCAAGGAAACATCGCGCAGTGGTTTGAAGTTAATACAGAGCAGGGTCGAGAGTTTACTAAAATTCGTGCTTTTAAGAGTGATAACAAAGATATTAATGGCTTGTACCCAGAATTCTTCCGAAGAAGTTTTGTTGCAACCAGTCAATCAGGCGCGTTAGATGTATTCTATACGACAAGTGAAGCACATCTCTATGCTGAACAGTTATTGGATCAAGCGATTTTAGACTTAGCAATTTCTCCAAGAGCTAACGCATATATTTCGTTAACTTCTCAAGGTATTCACTTATTTGATGTAGAAAACGAGCATCCAGAAGTTACTTGGTCTGCGCTTTGGCAGGAAACTTGGTATGAGGGGTATAGTGAGCCAGATTATATTTGGCAATCAACCTCTGCTTCTGACGATTTTGAGTCTAAATTCTCTTTAGTACCTATTACTTTTGGTACCATTAAAGCCGCTTTTTATGCAATGCTTTTTTCTGTGCCTATTGCACTTGCCGCGGCCATTTATACCGCATACTTTATGCCCGCCAAAATTAGAACCGTAGTTAAACCGACCGTTGAGATTATGGAAGCTTTGCCTACGGTAATACTCGGTTTTTTAGCAGGTTTATGGTTAGCGCCGATTATCGAAGAGCATTTAGCAGCTATTGCTATTCTAATTATATTGATGCCAGTTGCGATTATTGCCTTTGCATTTATGTGGCACAGTTTACCGCGAAAAATACTCAACCGACTGCCAACAGGTATGGACTCACTGTTGTTGATTCCAGTTATTTTAATTATGGCGTATGTTCTAATTGAATTAAGTCCTTGGTTTAATGATGTATTTTTTGATGGCGACGTCCGTTTATTCATTACGGATAGTTTAGGTATATCGTTTGACCAACGTAACTCGCTAGTTGTCGGGATTGCGATGGGCTTTGCGGTTATTCCAACTATTTTCTCTATCGCTGAAGATGCGGTCTTTTCCGTGCCAAAACACTTGTCGCACGGCTCTTTAGCTTTAGGCGCAAGCCAATGGCAAACTTTGGTGCGTGTGGTCTTGTTAACTGCTAGCCCAGGGATATTCTCTGCAGTGATGATGGGGTTAGGTCGTGCAGTTGGCGAAACTATGATCGTACTGATGGCCACAGGTAACACACCGATTATGGACTGGTCAGTTTTCCAAGGTATGCGGACATTATCTGCAAATATTGCGGTTGAGATGCCAGAATCTGAAGTGGGGAGTACTCACTATCGCATTCTATTCTTAGCAGCGTTTGTATTGTTTATTTTCACATTTGTATTTAACACCATTGCTGAGTTTGTGCGTCAGCGTTTGCGTGATAAATATAGTTCATTATAACGGCGGGAATATTGTTCATGAAAGATTGGTTTAAATCGGGTTCTCCGTGGATCTGGATGACTGCCGGAGCAGTAAGTATCAGCTTGATTTCTGTTATTGGCTTGTTAGTCATGATAGCGGCTAGAGGTTTAGGTTTCTTTTGGCCAGCTGATGTGTATGAGTTTGATGTAACTCAAGAAGGTAAAACTCAAACTATTATTGGTGAAATTTACGATCGCGAACAAGTACCAGCTAAGCGATTGCGTAATATGGGCATTGATCTTGGCGATCACCAAGAAGAAATGGTTGAGCGCATATTGGTTAAAACAGGTAACCGAGAATTTGTAGAGTTGGACTTCCGTTGGTTGTTACAAACCGACATAGATAAAACTGAAAAGCCTGCTGGTATAGGTGTGTTTGAGCGCAGCCGCAACGGTAATTTTTACGGTTATGTAGAACAGGTGATTCAAGATGGCGAAATTGTTGACTCGCAGCGACTCGAAGAGCTGATTAATCGGGCGGTTGATATTTCCGAAAAAGCTGTTGATTTACAAAATGGTGAAATTGGTTCAATAAATTATCGCCTTGAAAAAATGCGTTTGGAGCAGCGTGCGCTTGAGCTTGAAAACAAGCTGACTGAAGAACGCATCGCCGAATTTGACCAAGAGCGAGAGGAATTAAAAGCTGCTTATAAAGAATTTGAAAAAGAGCTGTTTCAACTAAGACGAGCATTAGATCGTGACGAAGTTGTCGTGAGAGATATGCGTGGGGAAATGGTCACTTTACGTATTGCTGAAGTAATAGATGTGCATTTCCCAAATGATATGAGC
Source organism: Catenovulum agarivorans DS-2 (assembly GCF_000568405.1). Classification (GTDB taxonomy): domain Bacteria; phylum Pseudomonadota; class Gammaproteobacteria; order Enterobacterales; family Alteromonadaceae; genus Catenovulum; species Catenovulum agarivorans_A. The sequence goes on along the minus strand of NZ_ARZY01000022.1, from coordinate 19,842 downwards.
ACCTTGGATAAATTAGGTCGTTTTTTCATTCAGTTGGGCAAATTCGTTTCAGATGATCCGCGTGAAGCTAATACCGAAGGTGGTGTTTTCCCTGCAATATTTGGTACTGTGTTTATGGTTATGCTAATGGCTGTTATTGTGACGCCATTCGGTGTGGTTGCCGCTATTTATTTACATGAGTATGCCGCTAAAAATACAGTGACCAAGGTTATTCGCATCGCAGTAATTAACTTAGCAGGTGTGCCGTCAATTGTTTATGGTGTATTTGGTTTAGGTTTCTTCGTATATATGTTGGGTGGCAGCATAGATGAACTATTCTACCCAGAGGCTTTGCCTAATCCAACCTTTGGTACGCCAGGGGTGATTTGGTCGGCATTGACCTTAGCAATATTAACTTTACCTGTTGTGATTGTCTCCACTGAGGAAGGTATGTCGCGCATTCCAAGCTCGTTACGCCAAGGGAGTTTGGCCTTGGGCGCGACCAAAGCTGAGACTTTGTGGCGAATTATTCTTCCAATGGCAAGCCCAGCTATCATGACTGGTTTGATTTTAGCAGTCGCTCGCGCTGCTGGTGAAGTTGCACCACTTATGTTGGTTGGTGTTGTTAAGATGGCACCAACACTACCAATAGATGGAAACTTTCCATTTGTACATGTTGATAGAAAATTTATGCACCTTGGTTTCCATATTTATGATGTGGGTTTCCAAAGTCCAAATGTAGAAGCTGCTAGACCGTTAGTTTATGCAACAGCATTCCTATTGGTTACAGTTATTGTGGCATTGAATATTACCGCAATTGGTATTCGTAACCATTTACGTGAAAAGTATAAGTCGTTAGAACATTAAGATTTAAGGTTTACAAGATGATTTCAGTATCTCCAGATATAGCCAAAATAAAAAATGTAGTCGCACCTGCTGACTTAACTGCAGAGCAAACTGCACTACAAATGAATGACTTAAGTTTGTTCTACGGCGATAAACAAGCTTTGTACAATATTGATATGAAGATACCTAAAGGAAAGGTTACTGCGTTTATTGGCCCATCGGGTTGTGGTAAGTCAACTTTGTTACGTTGTATCAACCGTATGAATGACTTAGTTGATATTTGCCGTGTCGAGGGTGAAATTTTACTAGAAGGCAAAAATATTTACGATAAAGATGTTGACGTAGCAAGCTTGCGGCAAAATGTGGGCATGGTGTTCCAGCGCCCAAATCCATTTCCAAAGTCAATTTATGAAAATGTCGTATATGGTTTACGTATTCAGGGTATCAATGATAAACGTCGCTTAGATGAAGTGGTTGAAACCTCATTGCGCAAAGCCGCTTTATGGGATGAAGTTAAAGACCGATTGCATGATAGTGCGTTTGGTTTGTCAGGTGGTCAGCAACAACGTTTAGTCATCGCCCGCGCTATTGCGATTGAGCCAAAGGTCTTGTTATTGGATGAGCCAACGTCAGCGCTTGACCCGATTTCTACTTTAACTATAGAAGAGCTAATAAACGATCTAAAAGAAACTTATACTGTTGTTATCGTTACACATAACATGCAGCAGGCTGCGCGTGTGTCTAACTATGCGGCGTTTATGTTTATGGGTGAGTTAGTCGAATACACAGATACAAACCAGCTGTTTACTGCACCTGAGAAAAAGAAAACCGAAGATTATATTACTGGTCGATACGGTTAACTCGTGTCTATACTTATTTTAAAGCTTAAGGAGTTAGTATGGATTTAAAAATAGATAAACATATATCTGGCCAGTTTAGCAAAGAATTGGAAGGTATGTTGAGCCATGTTTTAGACATGGGTGGCATTGTAGAACAGCAAATTGCTCAAGCGCTTGAAGCGATAGGCCAGTTTGACTCAAAGTTGGCGCAAAAAATTATTAAAGAAGACGAAAAAATTAATGCTTATGAAGTATTAATTGATGAAGAATGTGCCCGAGTCATCGCTAAGCGGCAGCCTGCTGCAATAGACTTAAGAATTATTTTAGCTATTGCAAAAATTATTGCTGATCTAGAACGTATTGGTGATGAAACTTGCCGAATGGTGCGTGCTGCACAAGAACATTTCAATAAGACCGAACGTCAATTTTTGGTTGATTTAGACCATATGGGACAGCAAGTATTGCAAATGTTTAAAGCTGTTCTCGATGCGTTAGCTAGAATGGATAGCGAAGCTGCTTACGATGTTTATAAGCTTGATAAAAAAATTGATAAAGCTTATGAAGGTATCACTCGTCAGTTAATGACCTATATGATGGAAGACCCTCGTTCAATTCCAAAAATCATGGATGTCATGTGGGCAACACGTTCGTTGGAGCGTATTGGTGATCGATGTCAAAATATTAGTGAACATGTAATTTATTTAATTAAAGGTAAAGATGTACGACATGCGCCAACAGAGCGTATTGAAGCTATTCTCGCTGCCAAAAAATAAAACTTGCATGACTACAATAGGTGCGAAATAGTTTGTTTCGCACCTGCGCAAGACTTGCCTCAACTCCCTCTGATTATTCTTATATTTCACTTTTACTGCAAAAATATTTCATTGAAATAAAAATGTAATAAAACATTCATACAATAGACTCATCACTTTAATGAAGCTTTAATTTTACTCTGATCTCAGCTTGATATTTTGCCAGTTGTATCTAGGCTTTAAAAGCTGAGATGTTAATACAGGAACATTCCATGAAAACACTATCTAAGGGCATTTTTGTTTTGTCTGCTTTGGGTCTATCTGCAAGCGCGTTTGCCGCTGAGCCATTGAAAGTTTATGGCAAGGCTAACTTGAGCTTGCAGTATGTAGATGCTGTTGAAACTGCAACGGACTTAAAAAGTAACTCCTCACGCTTTGGTGTAAAAGGTGAAGTTGAATTAGATAATGGATTGACTGCTATTTACCAAGCGGAATTTGGTGTTGATTTTGCTGATGAGTCTAAGGAAAAGAACGTTACCGCTCGTAATCAATTTGTTGGCTTGAAAGGTGAATTTGGTCAAGTCAGATTGGGGCGAATGGACACTGCATTAAAGTTAGCTCAAGGCAAGGTGGACCTGTTTAATGACTATAACGCAGATATTAAAAGGTTATTCGAAGGTGACAACCGCGAGAGTGATTCTGTAACTTATATTTCCCCAAGTTTCTCGGGGTTTGCTTTCGGTGCGACTTACATTACCCATGATGAAAATGATACCGCAGAAGCTGACAGCGCTGGTGTTTCTGCATCGGTTATGTATGGTGATGCTAAGCTGAAAAAATCGAATTTATACGCGGCAATAGCGTTAGACAGTGATGTGGATAATCACGACGTTATTCGCGCTGTTTATAACCAAAAGTTTGGTGCGTTTAAACTCGGCGCGCTTGTCCAGCGTGAAGAGAGTGCTGATGGTACAGGTAAAGCAGATACAGGCGTTATGGTGAATGGTGCATATTTTGCAGGGAAACTCACTTACAAACTGCAATATCAAACGTTTGATGATAAAACCAATGATCAGACCCTAGACACAGTATCAGTTGGCGTTGACTACAAATTAGGTAGTGCTACAAAACTATTTACTTGGTACACCTCTGAAGAAAAGGGTGGTGATAAAAATACATTAGCTGTTGGTATTGAACACAAATTCTAATCGATAAAACAGTTTAACTTCTTAAGCCCTCACGTATTTGGTTGAGGGCTTTTTTTTGCCAAAAATAACTTTAAAGCAATAAAAAATTATAAAAAGCGCAAATGTCACCTTTGTAATATTATTGACATAAATGTGTAATAACCTTGTCGGCATTGAAATAAAGTAATCAAGAAATAAGCTTTTGGAGCTGAATATGATGTTAAAACGTATCTCTCAGGTAATTGGTTTGGCAGCTGGCGTTTTGCTAAGCGCAAATGTTTCTGCAATAGATAAAGACTTACCTGAATATCAAAAAACCAGTGGTGTATCGGGTAAAATTTCTTCTGTCGGTTCAGACACTCTAGCAAATATGATGACCTTTTGGGCAGAAGAATACAAGCGTGTATATCCAAACGTAACAATTCAGGTTCAAGCTGCAGGTTCATCAACTGCGCCACCAGCTTTAACTGAAGGCACAGCGCAATTTGGCCCAATGAGCCGCAAAATGAAATCAAAAGAGATTGAGTCTTTTGAAGAACGTTTTGGTTACAAACCAACAGCTGTGCGTGTAGCCATTGACGCATTAGCGGTTTTTGTTAATAAAGATAATCCAATTCAAGGTTTATCAATTCAGCAAGTTGACGCAATTTTTTCTTCAACTTTGAAGTGTGGTGCGGAAAGAGATATTCAACGCTGGGGCGACCTTGGTTTAACGGGTGAATGGGCTCGTAAAGACGTGCAATTATTTGGCCGTAACTCTGTATCAGGTACTTATGGATATTTCAAAAAGGTTGGCTTGTGTAAAGGTGATTTTAAAAATAACGTGAATGAGCAACCTGGTTCAGCTTCTGTCGTACAGTCTGTCTCTTCTTCGTTAAATGCAATTGGTTATTCGGGTATTGGTTATCGCACGTCTGGTGTTAAAGCTGTGCCTTTATCAAAAAGTGGTACTCAATATGTTGAAGCAACAATGGAAAACGCAGTTAGAGGTAAATATCCATTAGCACGTTTCTTGTATGTTTATATCAACAAGCACCCAAACAAACCTTTAGATCCATTAACTGCAGAATTTTTGAAGATGGTACTATCAAAAACAGGTCAGTACATAGTTGAAAAAGACGGTTACATTCCTGTACCAGCAGTGGTAGCTGAGAAAGAATTAGCTAGACTTGGCTTAAAATAAGTTTGTTTCCTAGCATTAAAAAAGCCACACTCAAAGTGTGGCTTTTTTATATTTGGCAGTAAATAAGTCGCTACTTATTCGTTGCCACATTTCTCTTCGTCGACACAGTATCCATACAAATACAAACTGTGGTTGGTCAGGCGCATACCTTGCTCTTCAGCGACTTTTTCTTGGCGATCTTCAATTGTGTCATCAATAAATTCGACAACTTTACCGCACTTTAAACAAACCAAGTGATCATGATGTTTTTTCTGACTCAATTCAAAAACAGACTTGCCGCCTTCAAAATGGTGTCGATTTACAATACCAGCGTCGTCAAATTGGTTTAATACTCTGTACACAGTCGCCAACCCGATCTCTTCGCCCATATCTAACAATAGTTTGTATAAATCTTCTGCGCTAATATGTTGGTTTTCTGGTTGTTGCAAAATCTCTAATATCTTAATTCTAGGCAGAGTAACTTTTAAACCTGCTTTTTTGAGCTCTGTGTTTTGATCCGACATAATGATGAATATTTATTAAGTTTGTGTAGATTATATAAGCCAGTGGTTAAAATTAAAATAAAAAAGCCACCAGATACGAAAAACGCCTCACTATAACATTTATTAGTGGAAAATATGATGCAAAAGTTGTTTAAATTTCCTAACTTAATTAGGCGAGGTATGAATATATGGCCTCCGTTTAGATATTCAGGTATTAAGATAACTGAATTATCTGCTGATTACCGTAGAACTAGAGTCGAGTTGAAATATCGCAAATTAAACTTAAACGCAAACAGGACTCAATATGGTGGCAGTATCTTTAGTATGACAGACCCTATATATAGCTTAATGTTAATGGCTAATTTAGGTGAAAAGTACCATGTGTGGGATAAATCGGCATATATTGATTTTATATCGCCTGGGCAATCCACTTTATATACTTGTGCAGAATTGTCGCAACAAGATATCGATTTGATTCTCGACCGAACTCAGTTTGGTGAAAAGCATCTGCCTGTTTTCAATTTGCAGGTGTTTGATAAGCAGCACAAACTTGTCGCTAAAGTTGAGAGGACTCTATACGTGCGTTTGAAAGCCAAATATCGAACATAAAAAAGCCCGGACAAACGGCTGTCCGGGTACAGGGGAAGGGCTCAAAGGGATTGAGCCTTTTTGCGCTAACTAACTCAGTGCGCACTGCAATGGCACTTAAGCTTAGTATTAATAAGTGTAGACAAGAATTAGCCAAATGAAGGAACATTTAACTTTAAACAGGATATTTTTATAACTACTGGTTATATTGGTCGCTAAAGTCTAAGTTGTCTCTGACTAATTCTCGAGGTAATTGGTTTTTTAGTCTGTCGGGCAGTTTTTTGGCAAAACCGAGCGCTTGCCCTTGGTAACAAACAATCACTTCACCTTTATTAAGCTTGTTGAAGTCGCCATCGATATCTTTACCTTGCCAATAGGCTTGGCATTGATGAGCGCTAAGCTCCTGAGTTTGTTGTTTAGCTAATTGGGCAAAGTTTATGGCTAAATTGTGCTCTAGCTTAAAACCATGTTTAGCGAGTTCCGCTAGCTTAATCCCAACGCGAGCAAATTTTACTTTACCTTTAAGTGCTTCTAGTTTTGGCGGAAAGTACCAGACCTCTAGCGCTTTTTTCGTTTCGCGCTGGCTACAAGCTGCCAGTGGAAAGTCATTCATGCCAAACTGTGAAGCTAAAAAACTTTGTAGTTGTTGGCTATTTTTTTTACTTAACGGTTTAAATGGAAACTGACCCAGTTTAGTAAATGGATTCTCAAGTTGGTGGTCAACCGAAGCTTTTTTGCGGATACGTGCAACAAAAAATCCTTCTGAATCGTAGATTTGTGGCCACACATGTAAAAAGCCTTCAGTTGTGGTGCTGTTTTCAGCGCCTGCAAATAAATCGGCTAAACTTTCAAATTCAACAGCGTCTCCATACTTTTCTTTTAACCACAAACAAACTTGCTGATTTTCAATTTGGTTTAATGTGCAAGTTGAATAAATCATTACGCCGTTGGGTTTTAATGCGTGAAATGCAGCATCGATCAAATCGCGCTGTACAGAGGCAATATCGTGTACGCTTTGTTCGGTCCAGTTTTTCATTGAATCAACATCTTTGCGCACCGTACCTTCGCCTGAACAGGGCGCATCTAATAGAATGGCACCAAACTGCTCTTTAAGGTGGATAAACATTCTTCCATCCATATGAGTGAGTGCTGTATTAGTGACCGAGCAGCGCTGTATATTGGCAGATAAAACTTTGACCCGGCTAGATGAAAATTCATTAGCGACTATCACCCCCTGATTATTCATTAACGCGGCTAACTGAGTTGTTTTTGAACCAGGCGCGGCAGCGACATCTAAACAAGCTAAATCTAATGTGTCTGTTTGTTTATACAACAACGCAACGGGTGGCAGCATTGAGCTCGCTTCTTGAATATAAAACTCACCGGTTAGGTGCGAAAGTGTATTGCCAAGTTGTATTTGCTGTTCTTGTTCATCAGGTCTTTGTAACCAAAATCCGTCTTTACACCAAGGGATAGGGGTTAGTCGCCAACCTTGCTGAGTCGCTTTTTCAACGAAATCTTCGGTTGAAACTTTTAGTGTGTTTACGCGAATGCTCTTGCGCAGCGGTTTGGCACAATAGTCAATAAAATCTTGTAAATTCAGGTGGCTGGGTAAACATGGGGTAATAAAATTGATAAAGTGTTCGGGTAATAGCGCTTTGTTCACTAGAAGCTTTCGGTTAGTCTGTTGTGGCTTAAATATAGCGCAATTTGTCTTTTGATCCTAACAAGGAGTCATGATTGTTAAATAGAATTTGGCTGGCATTTATTTTATCTGCTTTTATCTATGCATGCGTTGGTACTGTATTTGGTCAGGACATAGCGATTTTTCAACGCATAATTGAAGCGATTTTTGATATGGCGAAACTGAGTGTTGATATCGCCTTAGGGTTAATTGGGTTGCTAGCTTTTTGGTTAGGGATAAGCAAAATTGCCGAAAAAGCAGGGTTAATAACAAAGCTCGCGCGTTTAATGTCGCCGGTATTTAGAGTTTTAATGCCGAGCATTCCGGCCAATAGCCCTGCACAAGGGCATGTTTCTATGAATCTAGCTGCCAATATGATGGGGTTAGATAATGCCGCCACACCACTGGGACTAAAAGCAATGGAGAGTTTGCAGCAACATAACCCGCATAAAGACACAGCGAGTGATGCACAAATTATGTTTTTGGTGTTGAATACATCATCAGTGACCATTTTTCCAGTTACAGTCTTTATGTATCGGGCACAAGCTGGTGCCGCGATGGCAACGGATGTGTTTATACCTATTTTATTGGCAACCTTAGCTTCGACACTCGCTGGTATACTTGCTGTTGCGACCGTACAAAAGTTGCCGCTGTTTAAACTTAAGCCATTGTTGATATTTGCTGGTGGTTTTGCACTAGCTGCTGCGGCTGTCAGCTACCTACTTACAATGTCCGCAACTCAATTAGCTGATATTTCGTCTTTTTGGGCTAATTTTTTACTTTTGGCTTTTATCTGTTTGGTATTAGCAGTTGCTGGTGTAAAAAAGTTGGCCGCGTTTGATTATTTTGTTGAAGGTGCTAAAGAAGGTTTTACTGTGGCAGTGCAGATTATTCCTTATTTGGTCGCGATGTTGGTGGCGATAGCTGCAGTTAGAGCCAGCGGTATGTTAGATGGTATTTTGTCGGCCATTCGCTGGCTGGTTGTTTTATTTGGTGGTGATAGTCAGTTTGTTGATGCATTGCCAACCGGTTTGTTAAAACCATTATCCGGCAGCGGTGCTCGAGCCATGATGGTTGAAACCATGAATACGCATGGTGCGGATTCTTTTTCGGGTCGCCTTAGCAGTGTTATGCAAGGCTCTACCGAGACCACCTTTTACGTTTTAGCTGTTTATTTTGGTAGTGTTGGTATTAAATACACGCGTCATGCAATAAGCTGTGGTTTGATCGCTGATGTTGCTGGGATCACTAGCGCAATTTTAGTGTGTTATTGGTTTTTTGCTTAGCGGTTAGTATAAAACCGTGTGATTTACAATTGATAACAAACTTAAGCTGGGGGATATGGAACTTTGCATGATTTAATGGGGACTTATTAACAAGATCGTGAGCAGTAATCTGTCCCGTGCAGGTCAATGTGTACGGTCGAAGGCTTGAGGTAATTATCCCAATCCATCTCCCAAAATCAGCTTTTGTGTTGCTTGCTCTATTTACAGGATAAATAAATTTATGGTTATCAGAACTTACAAGAAATGTGCACTTAACTGGATCTCAATGCTCGTTTTACCTGCTTTTTTAATAGCTTGTAATGCGCAAAATCACACATCTGCCCAATCTGAAAATTGGGTACGCGTAAATGCCAGCGCCAGTGTACCTGCCGTCCCGGATAAACTATCACTAAAAGTTTATGTTGAAGAAAAAAACAATAGTGTCAGCCAAGCTAAACGCATTGTTGATTTAAACACTGACAAAATTCTTAAACGCTGGTTTAACTTAGGGATTAAAGAAAGCCAAGTAAGCAGTTTTAATCTGTCCATTCAGCCAGTTTATGAATATGAAAAACAAACTCGCAAACAAGTTCAAGATGGATTTTTAGTTAGCCGCACTTTATCGGTTGAAATTGAGAATTGGGATTCTTTTGATCAGTTAATTGATAGCGCACTCGCTTTAGGGGCGACTCGAGTTGGCAATGTACAGGCTGGCGTGTCTAATCACCAAGCTTTATATAATCAAGCTTTAGCCGCCGCCGTTGAGCAAGCGCGTAAGAAAGCACAATTATTGGCAGAATCCGCAGGTGCTGAACTGGATCAGGTTAAGCAAATCATCGAACAGGGTGGCTATCGACCTTATGCGGCAGCCGAAATGAAGTTGATGCGCAGCGATAGTGCAAGTCAGCCAGGAACAACGGATGTGAATGCCAGCGTAGAAGTTGTTTTTAGCTTACAGTAACCTAGAGCGTGTTGATCTTTTTGGTATAAATTTTGTTCAAATCCAAAGCTATTTGATCGCGGCGTGGCATTGTAGGCCTAGTGGGCTAAGTCAAAATGCCGCAACAAAGAGCAAATAGCTGCAAAAATATCCCACAAAGATCAACACGCTCTAGCTAAAAGCTTTGAATTAGTAGTTATTGATATATAACTAAACAAACTTACCGCAGGCTTGTAATTAGCCTGCAGTTGCTTACAATTTAATCAACCCTTTCTTGAATCAAGCTCTTTCCTAATCTCCCAACAGCTGCAACGTTATGCAGTATTTTCCAGTAGTAGAGGTTCTTATGATTATTTTCAAACGTGTATTTTTTATCTTTTTTTGTTTATTGAGTTTTTACAGTGTAAGCAAGGAAATTGTGATCAACCAAAAAGTGTTGTCGGCACAACAGATTGAGCAGTTAGAAATGAAACTCGGTTACGACATACAGTCGGGCCATTATTGGTATGATGCAGAATCTGGGTTGTGGGGTATAGCAAACGGACCCGCCTTAGGGCAAACGCAAAAAGGACTTATTAAAAACAGCAAATTAGCAGCCAAGGCTTCCAATGGTGGCAGTGGCGTTTTTATTAACGGTAGGGAGCTGTGTGCTCAAGAAATCGTATTTTGCCAGCAGCAAACAGAGCATGTTTTAGCTAAGGGACATTATAGGTTGAATGAATCAGGCCAACTTGGGCTGATAAACCACGCAACAGAGTTAGTTGTTCGTTATCCTAAAAATCATCGAGCTTTTTGTCATAGCAAAAGTAACATTGCATTGCACAACCATACAATAAAAACTGATTTAATGTTAAGTTGAGCTTATATCACTCAGGTTTTAGCAGCAAAGCGGCAAACAGCCGCTTTGTTCGTTTACGGGAGTCGCATTGCAGTCAAACATCTCCACAGCAAAAGTATATCAACAAGTAAGTCAATGTACTTTGTGTCATGCAAATTTGCCGTTAGAGCCCAAGCCGATTGTGCAATTATCAGCAATGGCAAAAATACTTATCATAGGTCAAGCGCCTGGTTTGCAAGCACATAAACAGCGCAAAGCATTTGCGGATGCCAGTGGCAAGCGTTTACGCGAGTGGTTAGGTGTAACAGATGCGCAATTTTATCAAGCAGAAAACTTTGCGATTATGCCAATGGCCTTTTGTTACCCGGGCAAACAGGCAAATGGCTCTGGTGATAAAGCGCCGTTAAAAACGTGCACACCGACTTGGCACCAAACAATTATACCGACATTTGAGCACTTGCAACTGGTACTATTGGTTGGCCAGTACGCACAAAAATACTATTTACAGCAAGCTGACTTGGGCGTCACAGAAAATGTTAAATGCGGTATGTCGCATCTTGTGTTGGAAGAAAAAATGCCAGCGGTTGAACTGTTTAATTTGCCACATCCTAGTCCGCGGAATAATATTTGGCTGCATAAAAATACTTGGTTTGAGCACAACTGTTTACCACAGTTACGTAGCAAGGTAGCGCAAATAATTTATGAATAATTTTGTCCAGTTTTTTACCATATCTCTTTGCTGTATCTATTGTTTATTAACCAGCCCACTGCAAGCTAAATGGATGGCGCATAATTTTAACGTGATGGGAACAGCAGCAGAAATTCGCTTTTATCAGCCTGCACTAATGTCTGAGCAACAAGCTCAGCGTTTGTTAGTTAAGCTGGTTGATGTAATGCACCAGATTGACGAAAGCATGAGTCCATATAAATCCAACAGTGAGTTGTCACAGGTTAATCAAGAAGCCCATGCTAAACCGCTGAAAGTATCCGCTGATTTGTTGAGTGTTATTAACAAAGCGCAATATATTGCCAAATTAAGCGGCGGCATTTTTGATATTACCTTTGCTAGCGCAGGACACTTATACCAATACCGTGAGCACATTAGACCTACTGAGTTACAACTAGCGCAAGCGAGCAAGTTTATCAATTATCAAGATATTGCACTGGATGAAAAAAACTCGACTATCCACTTTTTAAAACAAGGCACAAAGATAGATTTAGGCGGTATCGCCAAAGGTTTTGCGGTACAAAAATGTTTAACAATACTTGAGCAAGCAGGAGTAGAGCATGCTTTGGTAAACGCCGGCGGTGACACTGGGTTGTTAGGAGATAAACTTGGAAAAAATTGGATGGTCGCAATTAAACACCCAAGGCAGCCTGATAAACAGGCTGCTTTATTACCCTTAGCGAATGAAGCAATTTCAACCTCAGGAGACTACGAACGCTACTTTATTGAGGATGGCCAAAGGTACCACCATATACTCAACCCCAGAACAGGGAAATCTGCCAAAAAATTGGTCAGTGTCTCTGTGATTGGCCCTGACGCAATGATGACGGATGCGTTATCAACTACTGTATTTATACTCGGTAGAAGCGCCGGATTTAAGTTACTAGAACAATTTAGTGGTTATGAAGCCATAGTCATTGATAACGAACTAAACATGCATTTTTCAACTGGGTTAGTAGCGAATTAGTTATTTGACCTAGCTTTTATAGTTATGTTTAATTAGACAATTTGACGGTCTACAGCAAAAGCGAACAAGCGGATGTATCAATTAAAGACCTCAGAGCATTGGTCGAAAAATATTAGCTTTAGACAGAAAATGAGTGAGCACCATCGCCAGCCGCAAAAACCATAACCCCAACCCGAAGGTGTAATAGACATTTTACCTGCTACTGAGAAAAAAGTTCATCTAGGGCAAAAAGAAAAAAGAAAAAACAAACCTACCCACCAGTCAGTGCTTGAAATACATAAAGTGTATTTGCTTCGGTTATTTTATCTGATAAGTTTTTCCGGTCGACTATAAATTCTTCGTCGATACAAATAACAACATGGCGGCGCACAGCTCCGCGCTCGTCCATAATGTAATTTGTAAAACCCGGTGCGAGCTTTTCTATATTTTGAATAACCTCACTAACTGATTGGCCTGCAAGGTTTAAGTTATCGTCTGCGAGTATTGGGAAAAACCTATGCAGATTTGAGGTTATTTTTACCTTTGGCACTAGCTTTACCTTTAAGCAAATCTAACTGAATAAACCGGCGGGAAGTTATTGCCCAAACATTGCCATGTTTCGCCTCTGTCTTCAGACAGATACAGGTTGCCTGTGGTGCTGGCAAAACAAACCATATCGTCTGCTGCGTCTAACGCATGGCGGTAGACAATATCGTAAGCATTTTGTTGTGGTAAACCCTGATTAAATTTTTGCCAGGTTTGGCCACCGTCTTCGGTGCGGGCAACAAATAAACCGCCATCTAGCGCCATACGTTCCGAATCAGCGCGTGCTGGCACTACCCATGCACATAAACCATTTTTATTATCAGCGGCTATCGGAAAACCAAAATGAACACCATCTTTTACACTACTAACTTTGCGCCAATTTTTTGCGCCATTATCGCTGTAAAATACGCCACAGTGGTTTTGTTGCCACATGTGTTCTGGTTGGCTAGCGCAGGCGGTTACATAGTGTGGATCATGTCCCCACTCAGCTTCTGGGTTGGGCAAATAATCCATTAACATACCTTTGTTTGCGCTAGTCCAAGATTTCCCACCATCGGTTGACTGCATTACGCCGACAGAGGACGCTGCCATATATAGGCGGTCAGGATTTTGTGGATTAATAATAATGGAATGAATACCAGGTTCAAACACGCCATAATTTATACTGGCAGGTGTGCCAAACCACTTATTTTCGCTAGTTGCATCGCCGTCAAATAAATTACCGCCGCGGCTTTCATGGTTCCACAGGGAGCGGTTTAGTTGCCAACTTTCACCTGCATCGTCACTTACAAATAATCCACCTGGAATTGTACCAGCGTATATTCTGCCTGGTTGCTCGGCCGTTCCAAAAGTTAAGTTCCATATTTTATATACGGTTGCGTCTTTATATTCGGGATCTTTTGCTGGGGCGTCTGGGTCAAAATCTTCAGTGGGTAGGTATTTCACTATGTATCTGGCGCCTTCTGGGTATTTAAGGCTGAGCACATCTTGCCATGTCTCTCCGCCATCTTTCGAGCGGGATAGTTTTGGCCCCCAGTGGCCGTGGTCAAGCGATGCCCACAATGTGCCGTCGCGTTTGTCACAAGCTACATAACAGACTGGAATGCCGGCATGGGCAATATTTTTTGCGCTCCAATGCCCATCTTTCTGTTCAACAATTACTGTACCTTTTCGTGTTCCGAGCAGAATTCGTTTAGCCATTTTTTATTCCTTGTTATCCAAACTTCAGGCTTGTTGTGTAACTAAGCCTAACACTGTATTAAAAATAGCCGAATTTATGTAAAAGTTAACAGAGTTATGTGAAATATTTAGCCTTGTACATCGGTACCAAAATCCAACGGCTGAAACACGGTTAATCTATCTAACATAGCCGCGTTGCCTAAACCTTGATTCGTCACCACATTAGCAAAATTAGCTTGTTCGCCATGCAGTGCCATGTAATTAAGCAATACAGTTTGTACTAATAAATTTACATTGTTGGCAGCTGGGCTTGATGCGGTTTCTACTGAGGCATCAGGGCGCATAAAACCAATTTGTTGGTGCCTTAACTGATCTTCAATGCTTGACCCCATTAAATTTGCACGGCCTGTTGGGTTGTATACCAAAAAGAATGCCGCGCCAGTTGATGAGTTATCGCCAGTCCATTCGCCTTTGCCGCGTCCTTCTTCTGAATCGTCTATGCGGCCATTACTCGCAACTGAGCCGTCAGAGTATACATATAACATCAAAGGTTTGCCTTTACGTGCGGCATATTCTAAACATGCGCCCATGCATCGGCCTGCGCGTAAATCTCTTAGCTCACCTGTACCTCGCTCGCCTGTGTGGTAATCAAATCCACCCATAGTCACTGTGCCTGCGCCAGCATAACCATTTACAACTAGCTTCATAATAGAGGCGGTTTTTTGAAATTCTCTGTCATTTAAAAATTCATCACTACTAAATACACCAGCAGTGCCAACAATATCTGGGTCGGCTGCTGGATCTAAGGTCGAGCTGTCGCCAAATCTGTCAGCTAAATCAGCGCTTTTTACATATCCACAGTTGATTAGATCTTTAATCACTTCATCTCGGCTAATACCAGTAGACACTTTATTGAGTTTTTGTGCGCTGATGCGCTGAATACTTTCCATTACCGCCACAGCATCTTGTTGGTCGAGTAAGGCAAATAAATCACCAATATCAACTAAACCTGTCACATCTGACGGTCTGTCTACTTTAGTTGGCCGTTTATTTGGGTCGATAAAATCAAGCGGTGCCATAGAGTTTGCGCCAGAATCTGTATTGCGCGAGCCAATCAGTGACAATAATGAGCCATCCGCACCTGCTTTGGCTATTGCATACATAGGGTTATGTGGATTATTCGCGGTATCGTTTTCTGAGCGCGCTGCGATTACCGCACCATTAATATTTTCAACTGTAGTGGTGTTGCAGCGTTCTAAAATACCGCGTAAAAATTGTGAGTCTGAATGAAAAGCTAGACCTAAATCCGTGTTGGTTAGGTTTTGCCCTGGCAGCATATCACCCGGTAATCCTAATTTGTTATAACCTGCGGTTGATAAAAAATCTTGCTGGCCGCGCAATCCGCCAACTAATACATTTGAGCCTGCAATATTGGCACCGCCAGCTAAATCAAATGCGATAAACGGAATTTTACCTGCGCCTTGCACATTGATGCCGCACGATTGACGCAAGGTTTGTAAATCGCCTGACAGCTCCGCAAATGCTTTGGTTGGGTTGGCAAATAAACTAAATACAGATAGACCACCAATAACATGTGCACCGGTTTTTAACCCTGAGGCGATAAAATCGCGGCGCGAAACGGGTTTGCTATGGTTAGAATGTAAAATGGGTGCATCTACATGAAAGGGTCTTTTTTTCATTTTGCTTGTCCTTATCCTTCAGGCTTATTGCAGCAAGGTCGCTGCACTAGCAAGCACAGAGGTACAACTGGCTTTTGCTATGGTTAAACTTCTGTCAGCCGCACAAGTGCTGCTGCCGTTTGCGCCATTGGTTGCACATTGGCTTAATCTGTCGATTAGATTATTTATTTCCGCCGCCACTTCGCTTTTGCTTGGTTGGTCGAGCGGTTGCGGGTCTGCATTCGCAAGTGGCATTAATTTACTTAATAAATTATCAATAAAGTTTGTTCTATTTGCGTCAGCATAAGTTGCAGTAGGAGATTGAGTAAAATCGAATGTGCCAAACCAATTGCTGCGAATTTGTTCATCATTTAATGCAGTATCACAGTAAGCTATACCTAATTGAGTGATTGCCATTTGTTGCGCGGAAACAAAAATATCAATTGATTCTATATTGGGCAGTTGACGCTTGATGGTTTGGTACAAATTAGCGACTGAGCTTGTGCTTTCACTTACGCCAGTTAATTGGCTCATGCTTGCACTGATTTCAGCGAAATTCCGCAGGGCAATTTTTGAATATTCGGTTGAACTTGTGTTTGCTTGTTCTTCAGTAATTGCAGGTTCGCTGCGGGCATACGTATGCTCAGCAATTTTATCGAAAGTTAAGAAAAACTCATCTTGAGTAAATCCTTTTTCGATAGCCAATAAACTGGCTTGCCCAGATAAGCTCACAGGTTCAGTTAAATTAGTGCCACTAGCTAGGTTTACATCTAAGTTTATAAAGCTTTGCCCAACTGAGGTGTCGCGGCCGTTTATGGCTAAACGTAAACCTTGTATGTTGAGGTCGGTTGTTAAACTCGCGCCTGATAAATTTACTAATTTAGGTGTAGCAAACAGGTAGCTGTAGTTATCAAATTGGCTAACTTCAAACATAATATAGCTGTCGGCTAAATCTATTAAATGGCCGACTGAAAACAGCAAGACAAATTTTTCACCAACGCCTGCATCATAATTTTTTGTTATGTTTTCTTCTGATAGCGCACGGTTATATACAGCTAACAATCGCACTTGTCCTAACCAAGGGTGATTATTAGTCGCTTCATTACCTAGCATTAGCGCGTAACTTGAATCCCAGTTAGACAATGTGCCTAAAGCCAATTGTTCGGCATGGCCATCGGCGACTAATTGGCTGTTAACGTATATTTTTTGCCCGTTTATTGGGTCAAAAGTTAATACCACATGCTGCAAGCTTGCTTGCAGTATTTCATCAGCGTCTGGCGTGCTTAAAGCTGGTGAGCCATTGTTATCTGATTCGCTGTGGCGCAACATAAAATCGTAATTGTATTGGGTTTGCCCAAGGCTAATATTGCGCTCGTCATCATTGGCAGAATAGCTAATAATTCGGGCAGGGCCTTCTTGCACAACATTCGCTGGGGTAACCCAAGTTTCAATTGAAAACTCACCAGTTAGGGATATAAGCTGGTGGAATTTTTTACTGCCTGCAGTGCTTGCTTGCGCGCGGCCGCCTTGTAAATTTATGCCCCATCCACCAAGCCATTCAACTGGACCATAAAAGGTTAAATTGGCTGCAGGTTCAATGCCTGAGGTATCAAAAGCTTGCAAACCTTCACCTGCTTTAAATTCGTATAAGGCGATAAGGTCTGATTCGTATCGACCTTCTGCAGCTGACACTATACCGTCTGTCATAGCAAGTGCGCGTGAAGCTAACAGGTTTTCATCTATTTCATTGCTGTCTAGTTCGGCAACAAATTGTTCAATTGCACTGCGCATTTGATTGGCATTATCACCACAGTTGCTCCAACAGTTGTGGAATTCTTGGCTTAAACGCACAACTAAACGAGATTGATTTATTTGGTCTAAATTAATGACTTTTTGTGCTGCTTGATACGCTTGAGTTTCATCACTACTGGCAAAAAATGGTGAAACTGGAAATTGTGCGCTTGGACTATGGCAGTTTGAACAAAATTGGCTGGTGAGTGGGTAAATATGTTCAACAAATAGGGTTTCATCGTCAGGGAACGCTAGGCTGCTACCTGGAAGTTTTTCAGCTGGTGCGGTTAAGTCTAGCTGGTTGTTTTGTTCAACTCTATCGTCCGACCACAGTTTAATCCATTGGGTCATAGTTTCGCCACAAGCTTGATCTGAACTTAACCAACAATGGTGACCGTTCGATACTTTGGCGACCAGTCGTGAATCTTCTGGTTTGGCTAAATCTACCAATAAACTTGCTTGGGTAAATGCTTGATTGATATCTTCACGGCTTGCAAAATAAGGCTGCTGCGTTTCTGGGGTATGGCAACCACCGCAGCGGTTTTCGCTGGAGATATTATCCCAAACAGCAATCTTAAAGTTTTGCACTTCTTGATTTATTGGAGCAGGACCTTGGTAGGTTGTAGTGTCTGGCTGTTTAATTGGTGGTGGATTTTCTTCTACTTCTCCGCCACCACAAGCGGCCAACAAGACTAAGCTGGCCGCGCAGAGCACATTTTTATAATCCCGAGACAACATTATTCACTCTCCTTGGAACAATATTCGGCTACTTCAACAAAGGTTTGTTTGAGTTTGTATCCGTTATTAATAAAACTGTCGGTTAAGCTAGTTACTTGGCTATTGTCTGTTTCGGTCGCTGGTGGACGCAAGCATACAGAATTAAATACTTTTTTTACTTGGCAAGTTGCAAATGCGCGGCTATTTGATAACTCTTCACCTAACGATTTTGCACCTTGGCCAGAGCCAGACAGCGCAGGTGACCAGCCAAGTTTTTGATTAATGCCTTGGCGCCAAAAATTATCCCAGTTGTCGTTTTCTGTGCGGTAGCCGTATGGGAATGTGGTGGCGTTGATATGGTATTTGCTAACTACTGTGTCGCTATAAATTATTTGGCCGTTTTCGCCTTCAGGATCTGTGTCGCTATTAAATTGATAATCGTAGCGGGCAAAGGCTTGTGCAAGTGGATCCATTCCTGAATGACAAGCTAAGCAGTTGTTTAAAAATAAGCGGCTGTCACCACCAGGGCTGCGGCTAACATCTTGGCGAATTCTGTCGGCAGGGCGAGTATTGTCTTTTAACGCTTCTAAATCAGTACATAAATGATTCATTAGGGTAAAGCGCAACATAGCTCGGTTTGTACCCAAGTAAAAATAGGCTTTAGCGGCTGCACGCGAGGTTAATATGCCTGCAGTTGCTTCGCTGGGTAAGTCGGTTAATTCTGACTGGGTACGGGCAACTAGGTTTGCTTTTAGGTCAATGGCTTGTTCATCAAGTGTTTGGTAGTGGTTGTTGTTATTGACTTGATAAGCGGGCACGGAAACTTTAGTTGTATCTGCCGTATATACTAGGTCGGCCTGGAGTACTTGGCGAAAATCGACATCGTCTCTTACCATGCCGATGACAGTTGCACTGTAGTCGTTTAATGGTTCATATACGTCTTGGTCGATATTGGTCCAAGGGGATGCAAATAATTTAAGTGTAACTCGATAAAAATCTGGGTGTTCTACCGCTAAGTATGCAGCCCCTTGCACGTCATCTTGTTCGATTAAACTTTGCATTTTCAGCAGAGTTTCGGCTGAGGCTGGAACGCCTGCGAGACGGTTGTGTATGTATTGTGCTTGTTCTAGCGAACCTGCGTAGACTGGGGAAGGCAGATGAGCAAAAGCAACCAGAGCTATGGCGAACCGTGTCCTTAGACCTTTGTTAAACATTCTATTGTCTCCGTGACGGTAGAAACTACGTTTTTCAGTTGTTGTTTGATGTTATTGTTACTTAAGTGTAGCTTAGTTATGGAAAATTATTTTGACTTAGTTGGCAAATTTGTGAATTAGTTTGCTAGCATCTTATTTGAATATCAACTAACCTAAAAACAATTTTTATTGTTGGAATCTAGTGTGATTCAACTCTGAGCTATTGAGTTGTTATCGATTTTTGGCTTGGTGCTGTTGGATAAGCACTAGAACATGATTATCGCGATGGGAGTTGTCGAACAAGTCCAAGGGTATGATTTTCGCAAAAAACGCTGTGAATACATCCGCGTACGCTCCGCTTTTTCTTCCATGAAAAAGAGGTTTTGCTCTAAATTATATCCCTTACACTTGTTCTGGTTAAACATTGTGCTTTGTTGGTTATGTACTCGTGGCGATTGAATTTTTGCTCTTGATCGTATTG
>NZ_ARZY01000021.1 GCF_000568405.1 Catenovulum agarivorans DS-2 | reverse complement strand
TACAAACCCACAACAGCCGATAATGTATATTATGTTAAATTGCATGTGAGGGATTAAAAGCATAATACTTACCTCTTAGCCTGCAGCTGATATACCTCTTAATTATCTCTTGGGTTGTTGCATAACAAGCATTATATTGTTGGCGCTTACTATTCGGAATAAAAATTGGTGGATATCCATTTTTCAATAATGGAATGTTGGCAACTATTCTCGCTATTCGACCATTACCGTCGTAAAACGTTTAAGTCTTTATCTAATGGGTCTAAAAATTTCATGGGACATTACAATAATCAGCAGTTGCCGATTATTGTAATTCAAAACCTGTACTACACCAAACGCTCTGTCACTGGCACAACACCTGGAAAAACCTTGTCTAGTTGCGCCGCGTTTAAACCCCAGTGTTGATGCAATAAGCCAGCAAACCAGCTGCGTGAATCGGTTGTAGGTTGCAAATCGCGGTTTTGATATAAGTTTTCTGGTGCAAGTCCTGGCCATTGACCTAAAACTTTACCCACCTTAACCGCGCCACCTGTGACCAGTAATGCGCTGCCAGTGCCGTGGTCTGTGCCATTGGTGCCGTTTATTCTGACTGTGCGGCCAAATTCAGTGGCAATAATTACAACTGTGTTTTGCCAATCATCTGCTAATGCATTTTTTAGTTCACCTAAGCCTTGGTCTAATTCTTTTAGTTGACGGTCTAAGCGCCCTACTTGATTGTTATGGGTATCCCAGCCACCCATTTCTAACATGGCGCAATCGGCTTGCGTGCTTGCCATAAGTTCACCGCAATTTCTCGCAAGTTGTTTAAAAGCCGCTTTGCGTTTTTTCTGTTGCATCATATTGTTGGCTTGCTCGCGCAGATTTAAACCTTGCTGAATATTGGCGACGAATTTGTCGTCTTTTTCATGTAGTTGCATTAAACGATTGTACAAATCATCTTCAGCATCCGGTAAGTTTGATGGATACCAAGTGCTTACACTATCTATACCACGCATACTCAAAGGTACTGTGTGTGCTACAGCTAAACCATTCGCTGATTTTTGTTGAATGGCGCGAGCTAACCAACCACTTTCGTGATCAATTTCTGTTAAGCCACTTTCGAGTAAATCTTGTGCTGAAAAATGCGAGCGTTCGCGATATGGGGATGCAACTGCAACTACAGGAAACATTTGTTTTTGTTTATACCACGCATGCATGTTCACTAACGCTGGATGCATGGCAAAACCATTATCCATAGGCTGCAATTTATCGGCGATAGGTTTAACTAAATTCGCTCTGTGTTCGACTAAATGTTTATCAAAGGTTGGCACTATAGTATGCAATGAATCCAATGCACCGCGCAGCATAACCCAAACAATTTTCTTTTTGTTAGTTGCAGAATTGGTTGCAGCCAAGCTAGCTTTAGAAGCTGACAACAAAACAAAACCAGCGCCTACGCCTTGTAAAAAATCACGTCTTTTCATTTCGTTGCCTCTTAACTAAATTGAAACTCTGGGCTCATTAATAACATTGCTAATGCTTGTTGGCGGCTTTCAGCACGTTTTAAAAATGTGTAAGTGTTGGCACTTAGCGATTCACCAAACGCAGCTTTGGCTAATTCAAGCGGGTCTTTTTTTACTTGTTTTGCATAGGCGTTAGCCCAATCAATTCTGTTTAACAGCGCATCTGGACCATCCCAGGCGTTACGTTCATCTTTGAAGCCAGCTGGAGAGCCAGCGGAAAAAGGCTTTTGTCCCATCATTTCTAAACTATTCATAAAGGCTCTTTGTTGTTTTCCTTTATATTGAATGTCGCTTAGACGATAACTAGAGATTAAAAATTCACGAGGCGTTTTAAATTTTTGTCTATCTTCACGCCAGCTTTCAGGGTGTTCTATCATGGCGGTTATTACCGCTTTAATGTCACCATCTGTTTTTTTCCAAGCTGCTTGCATGGTTTGCACAATTTGTTGATTTGGCTGGTCACTGATAAAATGTCGAACCAGTTTAGTACAAACAAATTTAGCGGTTGCTGGATGTACAGCTAAATCTTGCAAAATAGCTTTGCCCTGCTCCATACCTTTTTGACTATAGGTTTTACCTAATACTTTGCGCTTGCCCGGTTGATGGGTCCTTTGTCGGTAAATAAAACCAATGGTATCTTCTCTAATTGGGTTGGCGACACTCCAACCCGTAATGGCTTTAGCTAACTCTATAACATCTTGTTGGTTATACCCACCATCAACACCTAAAGTATGTAGCTCTAAAATCTCACGGGCTAAGTTTTCATTTAAGCCTTTGTTTTTACGCTTTTTCGCTAACTGAGAATCAGGGCCTACAGATTGTTCATTATTTAAATAAACCAACATGGCTGGGTGCGATTCAACTGCCAGTAAAAGATCAGAAAATTTACCAGTTAAGTTTGGTGCAATCGCTTCAATTTCCAATAAAGGTGCAAGTGCACGCATTACATTGCCACTGGCTGTTACACTGAAATGGTTTGAGAAAAAATCAAGCAATCTTGCTTGTAATCCATTTTCGGTTTCTATGGCAAATTGAGCTGAGTAGTAAGAAGCTAGCTTGGATTGCTGATAGAATTTTTTCTTAAATTTATCGGATTGTTGCATTTGCGCTTCTGACTGATTGCCCTTTCTTTCTTCCATTCGCATTTTTCGGTATTGGGCTTGATATTCGTATGCTTTAGCTAAGCTCCAAATACTGGAATCGGGGAAAATTGGTTTTAACTGGTTAATTAGCCAAGTTTTATGATTTGACTCGACCAGTGTTTGGTTTGGGTTTACCCCGTATCCAAACCTTTGGTAAGCAATGGCGGTTTCAGTTGATATGGTCATAGCATAATCCAATCTAATTATTTATTTTGGATTATAGGTTGGATTGAAAAATTACAAACCAAATTTACAAAAAGTTTACATCATATGATTTCAACAACACTCACCAGAGCTCATTAAATATCAAAAGTTATTGAAAAGCATGAAAAAATGCCTACGCTGCTATTTTGGTGTGAGGGCTATTCACACAAAAATAACAGTGTAGGCATTGCACTCACACAAACTGGTTTCGCATAACAGTTACTTCAATTTAACCCGCAATAATTTCTCGTGCGCAGTGATATACAAATAATCTTCATTACTGTCGAACGCCAAATTGGCGCTAAAGTATGGAATGTTTATTTGCGCTAATACTTTACCTGAAGGTGAAAACAACCATATACCGTGTGGGCCTGTTGCAAAAACGGTACCTGAGCTATGTACTTTTAACCCATCCGGAGCGCCGTGCGCGTTAGTACCAGTTGCTTTAGGTTTGTAAAATAGTTTTTTCGAAACTAGATCACCTTGGCTATTTAATTTGTATTGATACCAAGCAGGCTCATTTGGATCTGAAACCGCTACATACAAAAATTGGTTATCTGGCGATAAAGCTATGCCATTGGGCGCAGTTAGAGACTTGTCTATTAGTTTCAATTCACCTTGCGGGCTTAGTTTATACACACCTTGAAAGTCTAATTCTTTGGCTGGATCGTCCATTTGTTTAGGTAAACCATATGGAGGATCGGTAAAAAATACAGTTCCATTGGTATGCACGGTTAAATCGTTAGGGCTATTTAAACGCTTGCCCTGGTAGTGTGTTGCAAGCGCTGAATACTGTGCCTTGGCCTTGTTAGTTGGCGCATTCATAATCGCAAGTTGTCGGCTACGCGACTGAGCGATCAACAATTGCTTATTGTTACCGATAGCTAACCCATTAGAATAACCACTCGGTGCTAAATAGGTTGAGATGCCCTCTCCAGCTTGGTACTTGATAATCTTGTTATTTGGGATGTCTGAAAAAATCAAATATCCACCATTTTTACTGGACGAGTCGTCAACCCACACCGGCCCTTCAGCCCATTTAAAACCATCTGCTAGTTCTTCATACCCATAATTAACATCTAAATAATTTAACGCTTCAGGCGCGTGGATTTGATATATATCTTGGCTAAATCGGCGTGGGTAAATATTTTTGTTAACCTCTTTAACAGCATCCACTAATGGCTGATAAGGAATATCGGTAACCGACACAAAACCTACGTTGTAGTTTTCACCATCGTATGCACGGCCGGTTAATGGCGAGTCTATATATTGAAACCAGTGTGCGCCGACTAAATATGGGTTGTCGATTACACTGTACAAATATTCTTGATATTTACGCCCACGATCAGCTTGTGATTCAGCATGAATCAACCCAGGGTTTAACAAACCTGAATCTAACGCACCATTATGGAATTCACCAATAATGCTAGGTTTATCAATTTCCGCTAAGAAATTCCAGAAGTCATCATTAATGCCCTCTTTGTAATAGTTGTAGCTTACAACATCAGCATGCTTGGCTGCGGCAGCGCGTATCTCTGGTGTCATGCCCCAGTCAGCAAAACGTGCCCCCATATACATATGATTAGGCATATAACGTTCAACAGATTGGCTAACAATTTTGAAATACTGCTCAGCATATACAAACAACAGGTGTGAAAAATCTGCCAGCATACCAGCTGGATACTGAGTAAGTTTTACCCCTTGAGTCAGTTCATCCCAACTTGAAATGTTGGTATGCCAAGCAATATTGAGCTGCTCGATTGTGCGATACTTTTTTGTTAGTTCATCTACAAATACTTGTTTAGTCGGGCTTTCTATCGCAGGCCGTGACAGGGTATTAATAACAATACCATACTGACTTGCTACCGACCCCATCATGCCCCAGCTTTTCTCATTATCAACAAATACCCCTACGCACCATGGGCTGTTGTTAACCTCGTCGGCTATTTGTTTTATCGTAATATCGGTACGTTCTTTAAATAGAGGATCAAACGGATCTGGTAGCGGGCTCCAATAGTCATTGCCACTGCTAACAGTTTTAAAGTTGCCGATAATCCAACCATTGGCAAAATATGGGTATTGCTGCATATCGTAATATTTCGAGTCAATCCAATTTCCGAATGAAGTAAAACCCCACGACTGCATACGTTTAACCGTGGTTTCACGCCATTTTTGCATTAACTCTGCATCATCATTGATTTGATATTTACGTTGCAAATTGGCTCGATAAAAACTGAAAGTTTCGCCCCTTTCAATAGCGCCAGTATGAACCTCTCTTCTATAGCCAAAATTATCAGCTAATTCACTGCCATATTCAGGCAACCAGCTAAACATATTGGCTCTTAATTCTGAGCTAACATGGCGAGTCGGCCAAGCTTGCTGCGGGGCTGGGTTTAGACCTAACGAATCTTCTGGCGTTAAATCACCTGGCGCTCGCGCTTTTATCTTAGAGTGATCAAAGTCATAACCTGTGATAGTTGAGGTATTGGCTAAACGTACATTCGCAATCCCATTTGAGAAAAATAGATAACCTTCTGGGTCAACTAATGTCCACTTACCTTGATACTTTTCAGTGCGGTAATAACCCGTCGCTTCAAGTTTAGGCCCATGTTTCCAGCCATTATATTTTGAGCGATCAGCAAAGTTTTTGCCGGTTAACTCCGCTTGCTCTTGTTGATGTCTTTCGATTAACTCAGCGGTCGAGTTCACCTTATTTGGAAAATCTATCCGAGTACTCTGACCAAATTTATCAACCAATTTTGTTAGATAGTTCTTATCTAGTGCTTTTGGATAGATTAAACGTGCGTTATCAATCACCAGTTGTTTATCTTCTAACACCCCACGTATATTAAATTTGATACTGGTGATTTGGCTGATATCAATATTTTTGCTGCCATGTCGCCAAATAATAGGTACATAATCACTCTGCCAGCTTGGGGGATTTGAGCGAATGCCTGTCTCTTGGTTTAAATCTAATCCTTTAAGTTCAATAAAATAGGTCTCTGCTGAATTTGCTGGTACAACAAAACTTCGATTGTGCGTTTTACCCGCTTTATCTTTGGCGGTTACATACATATGAACAGAGGTGTTTTTCGGGTTTTGAATATCTAATGCAAAAGCAAATGAGCTATCATTTGACCAATCCCAACCATTGTCTGATTTAAATTCGAACCCTGATACATGATTATTTTTCGAGTCAAAGCTAATTTTAACGGCGCTATTGTCACCTTGCTTAACGCTCGTTAGTTTGGCATTTTCAGTTTGTATATGTTTGAGGTGTTCTGCTTGTTCAAAATCCCACAGCATACTTTCGCTACTAGCATGGTTACTCGTTTGACTACATGCAGTCAAAATGCCACTCATGCCCAATGCATATAGAATATTTTTATTCACTTTTTGCATGGTTGTTACTCCATCTCTTTCAATCGATTAACTATTTTACTGACACCGGCAATGAGTTGTTGTTTCTCAGCTTCAGTTTCTACAGGTCTTGCCAGTGCGCCGCCTATGCCTAAACCTTTTGCGCCAGCTTGTAGCCATTGCTCAAAGTTGTTTTCATCAATGCCACCAACTGGGAAAAATGCAGTGTCTAAAAAAGGGCCTTTGGCTAAAGCTTTTAAATATTCAGGACCGATTGGTTCTGCTGGAAATAACTTAACAACGTCAGCGCCTGCTTTTTTCGCTTCCACTACATCAGTAGGGGTAAATGCGCCCATCAATACGGGTAAATTGTGTTCATGAGCAAATTTACCAACTTGTTTGCAGGTATTTGGCGTAACTAAAAATTGCGCGCCTGCAGCTTTAGCTTGCTCAGCAATTTCCACTGTCGTGATTGTGCCAGCACCAACAATTAAGTTTGGATATTGCTCGCGTAATTGAGTAATTTTGCTCGCATAGCCGGGAGTGTTGCTGGTTATTTCTAAAATACCGACTCCTGCGGTTATTAAGTTTTCAACTATGGCGTCTATTTGTTCTGGTTGTTCTACTCGTATAATGACAACCAGTTTTTGTTTAAACATTTGTTCAACTATCTGTTGTTTGTTCATTGGGTCTTTCCACACTCTATATCTTTATTCTAAACGTTAACTGTTGACTATTTTAAAAGTGGCAAAAAATTAGCGAATAACATGGCCACTGGTAAATCCTTGTACAACCGCGTTAATTTCATCTTCGTCAGACCAATGTTGATCGCCATAACAAGTATGCGCCAGCGCAAATGCAGCATTGGCAAAATCAATACATTGTTGTGGGGGCTGACCTTTTAGTAATCCATTAAATAAACCAGCGGCAAAAGCATCCCCTGTACCTAATCGGTCGAGTATCTCTACGTCTAACCAATTACTCTGATAATTGTTACCCTGGGTACGGTAAATCGCCGCCAATTGGTTGCTTGATGCACTGTTATGTAGTCGTGCGGTTACTGCCGCGTCTACAGTAAAAGCATTGGTTAAATAGGTAGCAACAAGCTTGGCTTGTTCAATTGCATCTCCTTCGTCAAAAGTTTTACCAAACACATCAGCAACCGCACCTGCATTGGCAAAAGCTAAATCACAGTAGTGTAAAATTTGGCTAAAAATCAGCTCGGCAACCCCATTTTGTTGCTGTTCTGCTGACCATAAACTGCGGCGGTAGTTTATATCGAAAGCAACTTTTACCCCCATATTCTGGGCAATTCGAGCTGCTTTTACTATTTCGCTGGCACAATTGGTTGAAAGCGCCGGTGTGATGCCACCTAAAAACAACCAATCTTTACCGGCTAATATATTTTCCCAATCAAATTGCTCTGATTGTAAACAAGCAAATGCGGAATCAGCGCGATCGTATACCACACGTGATGGGCGAATTGATGCACCTAGCTCGATAAAATAACTACCAATGCGGTTGCCACCACGCACACAATAATCTGTGTTGATGCCATATTGCTTGAGCGTTGCGATACAGTGATCGCCAATAGGATTATCTGGTAAACGTGTGGCGAAATAACTTTGATGCCCTAACCTTGCTAACGAGCTTGCCACGTTCGCTTCCGCGCCTGCAAAATCGACCGCTAGGTTTTTCGCAACCACCAGTTTTTGTTGTGGTAATGCAGGGGTTAACCTTTGCATAATTTCGCCGAAAAAAACAATGCTCACGCTTTTGCCTCCAATTCATTTTCGGCAACAGGCATTTCTATGGTTTCAACTTTGCCAACTAGAAATAAATAAGAAAATAATCCTGTAAAAGCCAATATAGCGATTAACGCTAGTGCTGGTCTAAAATCACCATCTTGGACTAAAAAGCCAATCAGGACCGGTACGATTACAGCGGATAGACCTCCAATAAAATTGAAACACCCTCCGACCAGGCCAACCATATGTTTAGGCGCAATTAAAGATACAAACACCCAGTTGATAGATGCCAAGCCGTTGCCAAAGAAGGTTAGAGACAAGAAGAAAGTTACCCATAAAGTGCTGTCGGTATAGTTAGCAAAAATTACTGAACTAGATAAAAACAAACCTAATATAATCGGCGTTTTACGCGCAAATTCGTTTGAGAAACCTTTACGTACCAATAAATCAGAAACAAAACCTGACAACAACACACCACAGAATGCCGCTAAAAATGGAACCGAAGCTAAAAAGCCGGTTTGTAGATCACTAAACCCTCGATATTCAGCTAAATAAGTTGGAAACCAAGTTAAGAAAAATATCAGTGTTCCGCCTAAACAAAATTGGCCAATATAAATGCCCCATAGCTTTTTGCTTGAAAACGCCAGTTTGAGGTTTTGCCAACTAACAGGTGTGGTATTGGGAGATGACGACTGATTAGCATTTTCGCTATTAGCTTGCGGGTTATTTGGCTGCTCATTTGACTTTTCTTGGTAAAAAATATACCAAATAACCGCCCAAACTATGCCAATTAAACCGGAAACAATAAACAAGCCTCGCCAGCCAAACCAGTCTTGAATAACCGCCAATACGGGCATTAAAAACGCCAAACCGATAAATTGCCCAGAAGTATATATTGCAATCGCCCCTGCTCTTTCTTGCTCAGCAAACCATTGGGTGACTATTTTGTTGTTGGCTGGATAACTTGGTGCCTCAAAAAAGCCTATCGCCATACGACAACCAATCAGTGCCGCAACTGAGCTAACCAATCCTTGTACTAAAGTCACTAAACTCCAAGCGACCAAAATAAAGGGGTACAAAAAACGAATTCGCACCGCATCAACCAGCATGCCACCTGGAATTTGCATAATTGAATAAGTCCAAGCAAATGCAGAAAAGATCAAGCCCATTTCTACTTTGCTAATGTTTAAATCAGCGGATATTGCAGCCGCCGCGACAGATATATTGGTTCTGTCCATGTAGTTAATTACCACGCTAATAAATATCAGCGCCAAAATGCCACCTTTTTTCATCTTATCCCCCTTGTTACCAGTTGGTATAGCTGCCGTCTGGTTTAATTAATCTGGGTGGTTCCCAAAATTTGAACTCTTGGTTTTTTAGTTTTTCTTCATTTACATCTATACCTAAACCGACACAGTTAGTTACTGTAAAACTGTTGTTCTCTACACGTGGTCGATTGGTAAATATTTCATCGTATTCAGATAAATCGCCATCGTAAGGCGCAAGCTCTAACCAGCTCATATTGGCAATGGCAGCACAATAATGTACCGATGCAGCAGTGCAAATTGGGCTAAGGGGATTGTGCGGCATCATGTCTATATATTTAGTTTCACACATGGCGGCAATTTTCATTGCTTCGGTAAAACCACCCGCGTTACAAATATCTATACGTGCATAATTAGTTAAAGCGCTGTCAACATAAGGGGCAAAATCCCATTTACTGGTGAGCTCCTCACCTATCGCAAACGGAATATCCACCATTGAGCGCAAATTTTGGTAGGCCTGAATAGACTGGTCTCGTATTGGCTCTTCTAAATAATCTAAAGTGCCACTTGGCATGCGTTGACAAAAAGATGCGGTTTCTCCAACCGTGAGTCTGTGGTGATAATCTATTCCAAGCATAATTTCACTACCAATGGCTTCACGTGCTTGAGTTAACCAATGAGCGGTTTTAGCTAAAGATTTTCTGGTATCAAAAACAGTTTTACGCTCAGCATTGCCATGCTCGCCTGTGGTCACCCGAATAGACTGCCAACCTTGCTCTTTCAAATTGAGTAAATCGTCAATCAAACCTTGATTGAAATCTTTAACTGAGGTTGCAAACAAAGGTATGTGATTACGCTGTTTACCCCCTAACAATTGATAAACGGGTTGGTTTAAGTATTTACCTGCAATATCATGCAACGCAATATCAATCGACGAAATGGCGGCAGCCAAAACACGACCACCTTCAAAATATTGGCTACGATACATTTCTTGCCACATAGCAGAGATATTCAATGCATCTTGCCCGAGCAAAAATTGTTTAAAGTGCTCTATCGCACCGACTACGGCTTTTTCTCGACCAGATAATCCAGATTCGCCCCAACCATAAATGCCTTGGTCTGTTTCAACTTTAACTAAACAAACGTTGCGAAAGCCCAGCCAAAATACGTATGTTTTAATATTGGTTATTTTCATTAATCTACTTAATCTCCTTGCTGAACTAAAACTTTCGACCAATATTGCCCACCTTGAGCAATGTGGTCTTGCAGCGCTTGCAATGCATCTTGCGGTTTCTTATTAACTAGCGCTGATAAAATTTTCTCGTGTTCATCGATAGCATGCTCTCTACGCGCCAAACTTACGGGAATATTGCCGTGAAGTGCTTGCAATATTAGTTTGTTTTTTTTCCAAAGCTTTACTGCACTTTTGTTGTAGTGGTGCTTGTACATAAGCCAATGAAATTCAGTGTCTAATTCACGAAAGCGCATATGCTCGTCCGCATCAAGCGAACGCATCTGGTGCAATACCTCATTGAGTTTGAGCAAACATTCTTGGGTATATCTTTGTGTGTACCATTCAAACAAATACGGTTCTAACAGTTGCAAAATTTCAAAGACATCTCTAATAGTTGCTTGGCTAAAATTCGCCACTCGAGCACCGCTATTTTTTTGCGAGCTAACAAAACCTTCACCCTCCAATTGCTTGATTGCCTCACGAATTGGGTTAATTGAAGTGTTGTACCGTTTAGCTAAAGCAGTGGTGACTAAACGGTCTCCACTGACATACACACCTTGCGCTATATCTGCCAAAATTTGTGCGTAAACTTTATTGTCATGTTCAAAGAAGTCTTTGAAATATTCGCTTGTTGCCATATTGCTCACAACTCAACCTAGATTACACATAATTCATGCAAAGATTACACTTAAATTATACTGTTAACAATAGATAATTATTAATTAAATGGGGTTTAAATTATTTTTTAATGGAATAGCAAATATTAAAAAACACAAAAAAAACCACAAATTAATATAAATTACAGTTAGTTACGACAAATCCCTCGGTATGCGAACTTGAGGTAAAACTGTAACCACCAACCTTTTGGTTAACAATTAACGCTTGACTTTTAATGTTAATTAAACGTAAAAATAAAAAAGAGGACGGATTCACCTGTTTAAAAATAAAACAAAGTAGTCGCAATTTTTATGGGTGTACGGGCTTGACGACTTAAACAACGACAAAAGGTTAGGACAAAATGGTGACTAAAAATTTTAGATTTAACGGCATTGCTTTGGCGGTTTTGGCGAGCACTGGCTACTCAACCTCAACAATCGCAGAGCAATCGACTCAAACGAACACACAAGCGACAGAAATCATTCAAGTTAAAGGCATTCGCAGTGCTTTAAGTAACTCAGCCGCAATTAAACGTGACGCCTCAGGCGTGATGGACGCCATTTCAGCAGAAGACATTGGCAAGTTTCCAGATTCAAATTTAGCCGAGTCTTTACAACGTATTACGGGCGTTTCAATTGACCGTTCAAACAACGAAGGTAACAAAGTTTCGGTGCGGGGTTTTGGCCCAACGTTTAATTTAGTTACGCTAAACGGTCGTTCTATGCCGACCTCATCTACCCTATCAACCGATGTTGGTATCAATCGCTCATTTAATTTCCAGCATATTGCCGCAGAAGTTGTATCTGGAGTAGACGTTTATAAGTCTGGTAAAGCTCACTCGCCCACAGGGGGAATCGGCGCAACCATTAATTTACGCACGGCCAAACCTTTTGATTACAAAGAACGTCAGTTCAGTTTAGGTGCTAAAGGGATAATGGATACCAGCAATGTTAAAGGGAGTGATATCACCCCAGAATACAGTGCTTTGTATAGCGACACTTTTATGGATGACACCTTTGGTGTGTTAGTTTCATACTCTCATTCAGAGCGCGATAGTCGCAAGGAAGCCGTAGTGAATGATGGGTGGATCAAAGACGATGGCTCAGCTTATTCAGCAATTGATAAGTCAGGTATCGATCTAAATAATAACCCTGAAGGTGTGTTTTGGGTTCCACGTAACTTCGCAGTTGAATATGGCGACCACCAGCGCAAGCGCGACAATCTGCAAGTTGTGTTGCAAGCAACCCCCATCGAAGACGTTGAGGTTGTTTTAGACTATACAACTTCGGAGTTTGAAGAAAAAATTGAGCGGGTATTAACTGGCTTTTGGTTCGATTCAGATCAAAACACCACAGGCAAAGTAGATAAAAATGGTACAGTGGTTAACCCACGCCATAATAATCATAGATTAAATTACACAGTTACAAATCAGTTGGTTGAAACTGAAAACGACTCAATTGGTTTTAATGTTAAATGGCAAGCAACCGATGCATTAAAACTCACATTCGATATGCACGATTCAACTTCTGAAACTCAGCCAGGTGGTCAAATTAGTGAGTTCTCTTCAGTGATCAGTACTCCACCAGATGCGCGATATGTTGATATAGGTTTAGATTTTACCGGTGCAGATGTACCAGCAGTAACAACCAACACAACCCAAACACTGGAAGCCGACACAGCACCTGGACCAATTCCTGACAATTATGATCCATTTTCAACCGATCATATTGATGGTGACGTTGTAGTTGTACGTGGTCATGCAATTAAAAACAACATTAAACAATGGGATTTAGGTGCACAATGGGTTAATCAAGGCAACGGCGCAATTGAAAAAGTCAGCTTTGGTTTAGGCCAAACGGATTATCAATTTGATACCACCACACGTTTTGGTTTCGACTTTTTGTATGACGATTTAAACATGCAAGAATTGGGAATTACTTTTACTCCAGCAAACGTTGGCAGCAATTTTAGTGGTTCAGATAAACTGTTCGCAAAACAATTTAATGCTAACCCAAGTTTAATCAACCAGAAAGTACTCAGTGGCGGGTTTATCACTGAAGCACCGCCCAGAATGGATAGCGTGCAAGAAGACACTACAGCTGCTTATGTTAGTGTTGATATCGCCGATGAAATTAACCAAATTCCGCTCAATATTAATTTAGGTTTGCGCTACGAAAGTACTGATGTCACAGGTTCATCAAGCGCGACTTTGCCTACTAACTTGGTATATTTGTCGGATGAAGAAATTCGCCAAGTCTATCCAGACAACGCCACAGCAACTATTGACACTTTGACGGGTGATTATACTGAGTTTTTACCCAATTTTGATATAAGTGCAGAACTAACGGATGACTTTATAGCACGTTTTTCCTATAGCCGAACATTAACCCGCAGTGATGTAACCGCCATTGTACCTGCAACTAAAATTACTGGCACACGCCCTGGTGGGCCATTTGATGCAAGCCAAGGTGATCCAAACTTATTGCCTTATTCATCAAATAATATCGACTTGTCTTTTGAATGGTATTACGACGAAGGCAGTTATGCATCGATTGGCTACTTTAGAAAGTACGTAGATAACTTTATTGGTATCACCAATGAAAAACGCACAATAAATGATGCAAATGGCAACCCATTAACCGATCCATCTGCAAATCCTAGAGCTGGTTGCCCTGATAGCTCGGTCGAGCCCTACAACGCAGATTGTTTATCTAAACCCAGCGATCCCGAGATTATGTTTAACGTTAAGGTGCCAAAAAACTTAGAAAGTGCCGAGGTTTATGGCTGGGAATTAGCCTTACAACATCTATTTGGTGATAGCGGTTTTGGTGGTCAATTCAACTTTACAAAAGTAGATGGTAGTGTTGAATATGACATTTATTCGTTTGAACAAACCGTTGCTTTAACTGGGTTAAGTGACTCAGCTAATTTAGTCGCCTTTTATGACAAAGACGGTATTCAAGTACGTTTTGCTTACAACTGGCGTGATGATTTTTTGTTAAATACCAACCAATTTCATAGCCCTGACGAACCTGTGTTCACGAAAGCCTATGGTCAGTTAGATATGAGTGCTAGTTATGAAATTAATCAATATTTAACACTTGTGTTTGAAGGATTAAATTTAACCGAAGAAACCGCACATAGACATGGCCGATTTGAAAATCAGTTTTTAGCAGCTGAAGATTTTGGTAGCCGCTATGCTTTGGGCATTCGAGCAAAATTCTAAATTTTAAGTCTACTCTCACATGGGAGCAATGCGGTATACGCGCCCCTTTTTCATTAAAAGTCATAAATGATTCGTTAAGGAGATATTGCAAATATATTTAATTGTATACAACAAACACTTGACATTAGCACCAATTAAAAAGTAAAAATGTTATCGAGATGTTTGTAAAGCTGACAAATTACAAGCAGTACAGCTGGGAAGTTAAACACTCAAAACATAATATAAACAAGAGGACAACATAATGCGTAACAGCATGTTTAAACTCAATACCGTCTTACTATCTATGTTAGCCGCATCAGGTATGACAACGGTTGCTCAAGCTCAAACTAACGCAGCAGACGAAGCTGAAGTTATACACGTAAAAGGCATTCGTAGTTCATTAAATAAATCAGCTGCGTTGAAACGTGATGCGTCTGGTGTGATAGACGCAATATCTGCTGAAGATATTGGTAAATTTCCCGATACTAACCTAGCTGAATCGTTACAGCGTATTACTGGTGTATCTATCGATAGATCGAATAACGAAGGCAACCAAGTTACCGTTCGTGGTTTTGGACCGAGTTTTAACTTAGTGACACTAAATGGTCGGCAAATGCCTAATTCATCAGCACTTGACGGTGAAGGCATTTCCAGAAGTTTTAACTTTAAGGAAGTTGGCGCTGACACAGTTTCTGCAGTTGAGGTTTATAAAACGGGAAAAGCAAATGTTAGCTCTGGCGGCATTGGTGCAACAATAAATATAAAAACAGCTAAACCTTTTGACCGCCCTGGATTTAACGCGCACGCAAGTGCTAAAGCAGTAATGGATACCAGTACTAGTGATGGAACTGGTCGAACTATAACCCCCGAACTGTCCGGCACAATAAGCAATACTTTTTTAGATGATACTGTAGGTGTTATGTTATCTTTGTCACATGCAGAACGTGACAGTCATAAAGATAGAGTTGGCACACAAAATTCTTGGTCTCGAGGCTATCCTGGTTTTGCAGAAGGGAAAACTCCAGATACCAGCGCAATCGATACAAATAAAAACCCGACTTTAGAAACATGGAAAGTTCCAACCGTCGACTTAGACGACTCAAACACAGAGCGCACCAGACAAAATGCGCAACTGGTGTTCCAATACGCAATAAGCGATAACTTAACGGCTACTGCAGACTATACAATGTCACGCCATGATGAAAAAACCAAAATGAACCGTATGAGTTTTTGGTTTGACAACCTAGAATCAGGCAAAGCAGATGTAAATGGAACCATTATTGATCCGCGCCGTACAAATGATGAACTTAATTTTTGGGCGTGGGAATATGCATTTGAAACGGAAAATGATTCATATGGCTTAAACTTTGAGTGGTTTGCAAGCGACAACCTAAAATTTGAACTCGATATACACGATTCAACTTCTCATGCAAACCCAGGGGCTTTACCCGCTGAACGTTTAGCAAATTTAGCCAACATTAAAACACCAGATGGCCAAGGTGTAACTATTCAAGCTGACTTCAGTTCAAACATGCCAAGCGTCTCGTATGACGACTCTGTCCTAACTGGCGGAGCATACGAACTTTCTAACATGCGGGCTGACTTGTATCAGGAGCGCGGTTACGAAATTAAAAATAATATTCAGCAAATTCAACTGCATGGTAACTGGGAAAACTCAGGTAGTGGTGGTTTAAGTGCCATCGATTTTGGTATAGCAACGACTAACTATAAAGTCGATACAACTAAAATATATAGTGCTAATTTTGCGCTAGGTGGAGACATGGATATCTCGAGCCTTGACCTTAGCTTAAAACCAGGCGGAATCGGATTTGAGAAAATACCGAATTATTCAGCCATTCAGTTTATCGACATGGTAAAAGAACAAGATTTATTTGTTGATACCAATACAAATTTAAACGGCATTGAAGAAGAAACACTTGCTTACTATGTATCGTTTGACTTTGAGACAGAATTTAACGGTATGGACTTTAATGCCAATATTGGGGTTCGCTATGAAGATACAGATGTTTCCTCATACTCTATAGAAAAGCCTGTTATTGGTTTTAACTGGGTATCGGCTTTGGAAATGTCAAAAATGTACGCTGACGAAGAAACATCAAGTACTTTATACGGCGACTATAATTACTTTTTACCAAACATGGATTTCAGTCTAAATATTACTGACGACATTATCACCCGCATGTCATACAGCACTACAATTTCACGCAGTGATATTAGCGCCATGTTTCCAGCTACCGAGTTGACAACCCATCTTTCAACGGGTCCATTTAAAGCGAATCAAGGTAATCCAAACTTATTGCCTTATGAGTCCCGTAACTTCGATTTATCGTTAGAGTGGTATTACGGCGACACTAGCTATATGTCAGCAGGCTACTTCCGTAAACAAGTAGACAATTTTATTGCAACGGGTGAAGATGAGCGAGTTATTGAAGGACCAAACGGAGCGCTGACAAACCCAAGTGTGAATCCTCGTGGAAACTGCCCTGAAGGTAGCCCAACTAACCCAGTTAGTGCTTGTACATCACAAAATACAGACCCGGCTATTTTATGGACGGTTACAACACCTAAAAACTTAGATTCAACTGAGGTTAGAGGTTGGGAATTCAATATTCAGCATATGTTTGGTGATAGCGGATTTGGCACTATAGCTAATTACACCTTAGTTGATAGTTCAGATAATTACGATATTTATAATTTGAACAATGACTTTGCTTTAACTGGTTTAAGTGATTCTGCTAATTTAGTCGGCTTTTATGAACAAGATTTATTCTCACTACGAGTTGCATACAACTGGCGAGATAAATTTTTACTTAAAGGTGGAAACGAACCGACCTTTACCGAGGCTTACCAACAAATTGATATTTCAGCAAGTGTTGAATTATCAGACAGCTTAAGCTTGGTAATTGAAGGACTTAATATAACTGACGAAACGACTCGCCGTCATAACCGATTCCAAAATCAAATCGTTGATTTTGAAGATTATGGTGCGCGATACAACATCGGCATTACAGCCAAATTTTAAATTTGATGTTTAATACAAGCGGTAAACTAACGTTTACCGCTTTATAGGTTAGGTATATGAATAGTCCTATTTCATCAGTCGTTATTGTCGGTGGTGGTAATGCAGGCTGGCTGACAGCTGCGATATTAGCCAGCAAACTTAAAAGCAAATGTGCTGAAAGTGTTTCAATTACTTTAATTGAATCTCCCAACATTAAAACGATTGGTGTAGGCGAAGGCACTTGGCCAAGTATGCGCCGAACTTTAAAAAGCATAGGGATTAGCGAAAGTGACTTTATCGTTAGCTGTAATGCTACGTTTAAACAAGGTGCAAAATTTGTTGGCTGGGTAACAGGCGCTAAGAATGATAGCTACTATCATCCGCTCATGCTGGCTGATAATGCCGAGCAAACTGACGTTCTACATGCTTGGCATCAACATTTTGAGCATATCGATTTCTCAAAAGCATTTTGTGTTCAAGATTACACCTGCGACAACGGGCTAGCACCTAAGAGTATTACTTCACCCGAATATGCTGCTGTGACTAACTACGCCTATCATTTGGATGCGGGCTTGTTTACAAATTTCTTGAAAAAGCATTGTATCGAAAAACTAGGGGTTAAATTTGTCGCGGATGATGTAATTGATGTCAATTCCTCAATTAATGGTGCTATTGACAAGGTGTTAACTCGCAATTGCGGCTATATAACAGGCGATATTTTTATCGACTGTACTGGCTTTAACCGGCTCCTTATTAATAAACATTATCAAATACCGTTTCAGTCATGCAAACACGTACTTGCCGCCGATTCTGCCATTGCTTGTCAAGTCCCCTATCCTTCAACTGAAAGCCCTATTACTTCACATACAATCTCAACAGCACAAACTGCGGGTTGGATTTGGGATATAGGCTTGCAAAACCGTCGAGGTACAGGTCATGTATTTGCAAGTGATTATCTATCAGACTACGATGCTGAAGCACAATTGACAAAATATATAAAAAATACAGGTGGTGATGTCGAAAAATGCACTTTCAAAACAATAAGATTTGAACCTGGGCATTTGAGCAAGTTTTGGCATAAAAACTGTCTAGCTATTGGCTTGTCTGCCGGTTTTATAGAGCCACTCGAAGCCTCCGCGTTATTACTTATAGAAATGTCAGCAAATACTTTAGCTGAGCACTTCCCAGCAAATCAGGCTGCTATGAATTTAGTTGCGGATAAATTTAACCAAACATTTTTGTATCGTTGGCAGCGCATTATTGATTTTCTCAAATTGCATTACATTTTGAATCAACGCGATGGCCAGGCTTTTTGGCAGGACATTAAACAACCACAATCAATCCCAGATTCTTTACAGGCAAATCTGAACCTCTGGCAGCATCAATATCCATGTATGCATGATTTTGAACAAGCAATCGAAGTTTTCCCTATCGATAGTTATTTATATGTCTTGTATGGGATGGGCTTTAAAACCCAATACCCGTTTAAAGTTTCTCAGTTGCAGTCAGACTTGCTTTCTAGGCAATACGCAGAAATTAAGTCTAATTTTAGTCAACTTGAAAGAGTGTTGGAACCCAACCGCCATTTACTCGAAAAAATTAAACGATACGGACTTCAAAAAATTTAGGTGTTGTTATGCAAACAATCGAAACATTAGACCCTATCCGTCACCATGATTTGACAATTGAGACTGGCCACAGTGAAAAATTTGGCGAAAATATTCATTGTGTACCTGTCGTGGCCAATGAACTCAATCAGCTAATTCCCCATTATCCCGTATGCTTACTAAAAGACACAGAAACGGGTCAATTTGGTTTATATGCATTATTAGGTTTTGAACCAAACCAAAATTTATACATTAAAAGCGGACATTGGGGGCAAGGCTACTTACCTTTGCATATTCAAAGGCAACCATTTATTTATCAGCCAAATAATCATTCAGTAGGTTTAAACCTTGCAATAAATGTAGACAACCCAAGGGTCAATAAACAAACAGGCGAAAACTTATTTGATGATAATCAACAACCCAGTGGTTATTTAAAAAACATGGCAAAGATAGTTGAATTTTTACATTCTAGTTTAGCCAGTAACCAAGCATTTATTCAGACATTGCTTGATGCAAACCTAATTGATCACAATCAACTTAAATTTCAACAAACTGATGGTCAATCAAAAAAAATTGATGGTTTGTACCAAGTGAGCCAGCAGAAACTCTCAACTTTATCCGACCAAGACGTGGTTAAACTTCATCAATCTGGTGCGCTGCAAGCCTGTTATTTACTGTTGGCTTCGCAAGAGAATTTCAAAAAGTTGATTAATTGGTACAACGATTAAGCTAAATCGCAATTAATTAACCGATTATTTAAAACAATATAAATTACAAGAGGTCAAAAATGCGTAAACTCCCAGTTGCAGCCGTCATATCTGCAATACTGCTGTCGGGCTGTGACAGCGGTAAACCTGATACACCAACTACCCAAGTCCAATCAGAGCAACCATTAGCCGTTATCTGGAATGGTAGTGATAATTCCAAAGTGGATATTGAAAGTTGGGGGGCTGAAACCCAGCTATTGGACAAGTCAGTTAAGGTCAGTTATCAGAGTGATCACTACCGCCCTTCTGTTAAGTTTCACCCTGAAAAGCCATGGGATTGGTCTAAATTTGATGAATTTAACTTAGCGGTTGATATTAAAAACCTATCGGATGAATCCATTCAGGTTTATCTGTCTTTAACCGATGAAGCGGGCGTTAAAGAGGATATGGAAATTACCGGTAGTCGCGCGCGTTCTTTAAACCGAGCAGCTAACTTAGCCAAAGGCGAACAAGGCACTTATTTCCTAATTATCAAAGGCAAGTTTGTTGATACCAATGCGGGTGTGCGCGAAAAGCCATACCCATGGAAAACTGACGAAGAAATGTTTGTCACCCGCTTTGGTAAAAAGCTCGATTTAAGCCGCATTACTGAAGTTGCGATATTTGTTCGCGGTAATTTACACGATAAACAAATAGAAGTGTCGAATTTACGCATACGTAAAAACCCTGAATATGATAATAGCTACCTTACAGCTTTAGCTGATGAATTTGGCCAAAACGCTAAGCAAGATTTCCCGATCAAAGTTAAATCAGTTGAAGAACTAAAAGCGGCTGCGGATAAAGAGTTAGCAGAGCTGGCCAAAGGCGGTTTAATGGCCAATCGTTCTAAATACGGCGGTTGGAAAGACGGTCCAAAATTGAAAGCGACAGGTTATTTTAGAACTGAAAAAATTGATGGTCGCTGGTGGATGGTTGACCCTGAAGGGTATATCTTTTTCTCACACGGCCCTGCCAACGTACGTATGGCTAACTTAACCACGTTAACAGGCGTCGATTTTAAAGATGATTCTGTACGTTATATTGACCCAACTCGTGTTACCCCTGAAGATTCAATGGGCATAGTCCGAGTATCAGATGAAGTCAGAAAGACACGCTACATAGCCTCTGAACTACGCAATAACATGTTTACTTGGTTACCAAGCTATGACGACCCTATGGCTAAGCACTATAGCTATCGCCGTGAAGTGCATAAAGGGCCACTAACCTCAGGTGAAACTTTTAGTTTTTATCGCGCGAATTTAGAAAGACGTTACGGTGAAAATTTTGAAGAAACTTGGCAACAAGTCACACTTGATAGAATGAACAATTGGGGCTTTACTTCATTTGGTAACTGGGTTGACCCTGCGTTTTACCCGAACGAACAAGTGCCCTACTTTGCCAATGGTTGGATTATTGGTGACTTTAAAACGTTAAAATCAGAGCATGATGTTTGGGCGCCTTTGCCTGATCCATTCGATCCTGAATTTGTTCGCCGTGCAAAAATCACTATTGATGTAATAGCAGAAGAAATTAAAGGCTCACCTTGGTGTGCAGGTATTTTTGTTGATAACGAAAAAAGCTGGGGTTTACCAGAAGGCACAGTTGAACAGAAATATGGGGTGATTTTATCAACCTTAACCGCCAAAGATGCAGATAGCCCAGCTAAAACGTATTTCACTGAATATTTAAAAGGTAAATATGGCAGCATTGCCAAGTTAAACCAAGCATGGAATTTTAATGCTGATAACTGGGCGAGTATCGAACAAGGTGTGCATTTACACGAACCTTACTCAGCTGATGCGGTTGCCGATTTATCTTATATGCTAGAAGCCGTGTCTGATCGTTACTTTAAAGTAGTGCACGACACTTTAGCTGAAGCATTACCAAACCACTTATATATGGGCGCGCGTATGGCAAACTTTGGTATGCCAAAAGAAACTATTAAAGCATCGGTTAAATACTCAGATGTGTTGTCATTCAATATATATGAAGAAGGTGTACAACCAGAAGAATGGGGCTTTTTAACTGAGTTTGATTTACCAGTGGCAATTGGTGAATTCCACATCGGCTCTACTACTGATACTGGTGTGTTTCATGCTGGTTTAGTGCAGGCGCACGATCATAAAGACAGAGCGAAAATGTATTTAGATTACATAACCAGTGTTGCTGCGCATCCAAATATGGTTGGGGCACATTGGTTCCAATATATTGATTCGCCACTTACTGGGCGGGCTTTTGATGGCGAACCTTATAATGTTGGCTTCGTCTCTGGTACCGACATTCCCTATCCTGAAATGGTAGATGCAATTAAGTCGTTTATGTCGACCGTGTATGAAAAACGTTTTGCTGGTGAGTTTGATGATGAGAGATATCAAATGAAAAAAGACTAATTCATAGTTTCCTGCCATACCCTGCATTGGGGCTTATTAGTTTAAGCCTAGGTTAAGCGACCT
This sequence comes from Catenovulum agarivorans DS-2, assembly GCF_000568405.1. Classification (GTDB taxonomy): domain Bacteria; phylum Pseudomonadota; class Gammaproteobacteria; order Enterobacterales; family Alteromonadaceae; genus Catenovulum; species Catenovulum agarivorans_A. The sequence goes on along the minus strand of NZ_ARZY01000021.1, from coordinate 65,954 downwards.
AGCCCAATGCAGGGTATTTTAGCAATTGCTTACAACAGCATTATTGTCCCCATAAAAATCATGGCTAAATTTTCAGTTAAGCTTAAAAAACCTAATGGCACTTTGCTATTGCCACCTACACATGCACAATTTAAGTTGAGCTTATCAATATAGACAGATTTGATGATTGATACCGCGCCTATAAAACCAACCACTAACGCCATAGCGCCAAATACAATAGGCAGTTGTTTAGCTAACAATGACAGTCCAACTAGCAATTCAACGAGCGGATAAACTTTTGCATAAACGGGCAGTTTTTTCGCTAATAAATCGTATTGAACAAAGCCTTTTATAAAGGCGGTCAAATCCATAATTTTTAAACAGGCCAATACACATAAACTAAAACCCATAAAGCCACGGAGTTCGGTTTGAGTTGCGATCGCCATTAATAAACATACAGCAAAAACCGTTATAACCGGCCAATAGCTAGAAGAAGATTTTTTGGCATTTTGTGGGGCAACCTGTAGTTTGTTCGCTAAGTCGCTATAACCACCAATTCGTTCCCCATCTATAAAAATTTGTGGTGTTGTTTGAACTTGGTGGTTAATTTTAAACGCTTGTTCTTCATTTGTGTCAGCAAACAAGTGATCTTCAAACGCTATCCCTTTCTTACGCAATAGATCAACTGCATGCTGACCATAAGGACACAGTTTTTTTCGGTACACTTTAACGTTATCTAAAGCCATTCCATCCTCTTACTACTTTAACAGTGTAACTAGAAGACTTTGATTATACGTATTTTCTAATAAGAAACAGCCACAAAATAGTATGGTTTTTACCAGTTGTGCCTTTCCAATTAGTTTGTCCAATCTAATCGAATGTCCCACTGATATCTGTAGTCAGAATCTAGCGGTACTTTAGCCGGGTTGACTTGTTGAATGACATTCCTTGCAGGCTTTATGGTTGCATCTCGGCCATATATATAACTCTGCTCTTGCACAATAGTGTAATACGCTTTGTTCAAATCAAGCGCTCGACGTTTACTTGGCATAATAAGCTGGTAAATATTGTCTAGGCTAGCAATTTTTTTACGATCAGGGTGACCATTTTGGTCAAACCATAAATCTAGCATTTCTTCATTTTGCCTAAATTCATCACCACCACCTACTCTTTGCATGTAGGTTAAATATTCACCATCAATATCACTTGGGTTTACTTGGCTAGCTTGACCAAAGTTTGGCACATCTTTAATTTTCTTTAAATCTAAATAACCCCAACCGTCAACTCCATCAACCTTGCGGGCAAACGAAAAGACTTGATCTATCGTGGTGCCAACCGTTTTATGGCAGCCATTACAAAAGCTTAATTCTTCATGAGTTTGTTGTCTAAGTTTTCCCTGCTTGTCTTCGATAAATGCTTGCAACGCCCAACCAAACCCGTTGCCTATGCCTTTATAACCAGCATTTGCTGTTAATGGTAAATTTTCAAAGTGCTTTTCTTTCACTTCTTTATAGTAAGCACTTTTTAACGAAATAGGGTCTCTAAATCTATATTTACGCATGTAGCGTACTTCTTTCATTCGTTTTGACATCCCGAGCTGGCCGCTTTCATCTAAACCAATGTATCGAACTGTGTGCAAAAATTCGGTGTCTTGTGGATATAACATATCAGCCAGCTCTATGTGTTTTGCATCGCCAATGTAATGACTGCGCTTAACAACTTTGTCTGCAATTGTTAGATTTCCATTATTATCTAAATCAACCGCTAGGCTATTTTCATCAACAGGGATTATTGAAACCTGTTCAGCCCCTTTTATTGCCAATTCCACCAAGGCTAAATTAATAAGATAAATCGTTTCATTGTATTGACCATTTAACTCTCGGAATATCTTAGGTAGGCGGATCATCGCGTCGCCAGTAGAGCCATTTGTTGGCCAAAACGTGCTTGGGAATGGCTTATAGTTGTATGCGACCCAGTGACTGCCGTCTTTGGCGATACCGTGTTTTGCAAATGCTTTGTCAGCAGCAGGTAAATTTTTAATTTCGGGTATTATGCCTTGCCAGTTTTGTGATTTGAGACTTTCAATAAATGGCGTGTAATTATCTTGATTGACATAATTAGCGATAAAACCATCTTTAATCTGATTGATTTGTTTTTGTCTATCGACAAACAAATTTTGCCAACTATTGCTTTCACCCACCTCAGAAAAAGCATAAGTGCCTTGCAATGCGCCATCGTTCATTACATTAGGTCGACCATCTGAATAGCTTTGATGACACACATAACACGGGTTATTTTTACCTTGTGTATCTGTATAACATTGTGGCGGTATTACAGACTCAGGGTTATATATTTCATTTGCATCAAGATAAGCTTGTGCAGTTATCTGGGACTGAGAACTATCGCTTAATTGACTTGTTTGTTGTGTTTTTTCTGAACAGGCTGTAACGCTGGTAAGTCCAGCAAGAATGACAACCAGTGAATAGTTTTTTTTTATTTGCAGCATATACTTCAATTACTTTATATCTAATAGGCAGAAAAGCCCCAACTGAATATTCAGTTGAGGCTTTTTTTGAAATGATAAAACTATTGAGCAGCTTTAGGGTTATATAACCACAAAGTGTTATTGGTTTGAGAGCCGTCTTCACCAATCATGATACGACCATCATCTAACACTAAAACGTTGTCAGGTTGAGCAATTTCATTGACATTACATTTCTGTGCGCCACTTACCCCAGATGTCATGGTTGCACCCATTAATACTGGTTCAATGCGAGAAACATTATAATTTGCTTCCAACGGCATGCGATAAACACCACCACAATCTTTTACTCGGGTGTTTAATTGAATGTCGCCTTGTCCATCAGTCATTGTGCTATCAATATCTGAAATCGCAAAATATACATATGCAGTTGAAACCACTTCATCTGCAACCATGTCTGTCCCTTCAACCGCTTCTATTGCACGATTGTGGTTTACGTTAATACCTTCTAACTTTCTGAACTCAGCAGTTGCACCTTTAGCTTTCGCAGCCTGACGCGTTTCGATAAATGCAGCTCTATCATCCATGTTTTTACCTGCGGTTGTGGCATTACCGCCATCCGCTAAGCTTGGGTAAGTTACTTCGCCGTTGGCCCATGCTGTAACGTCCTTCACAGTTAAATAACGCTCAGTGTAAGAACCGTCAGCAGCTGGTGTTTCTGCTGCAATATTATCAAATTCAGCAACCCAAGCTTCGATCTGGCTGTTATTGCCATGCGCTAATTCAACCCAGCTAACATCAAAACCTGTAACAAGTGGATCAGTCGAAGGATCTTGCGTTAATTTGGCCGCATATAATGTACCTGATGATAAATCGCCTGCTTGGTCAGCGACAAACTTCAGCAATAAACCGCCAGTGTCATCTTGTGTGGTATATACGGTTTTTTCGTCAGGCATAACAACCGAGTTTTCATGCTCTACACGACCAATGGTGAAGTGTTTAACCGGTGTTGGTGTTTCAGATGCCGCATCTTCAATTTCAATGATATAGCCGTAACGATAAGGGTTTGGAAACACTTGGTCGCCATTTAAATATGCATTTAAGCCTGATTGTTGGAAACCGTCTGTACGAGTATTCCAACCAGCTGAAGTGCGATTTCGATCATCATCTATGGTCCACTCTTCAGATGTTAAAGGTGTATTCCACGGGGTCACAGAACCAAAACAGTTTGCAGCTGTGCCATACACAGAAGAAAAATCGATCATTTCAACATCTAAAATGTCCCATTGATGTTGATCATTTTTCTTCAAGTGCATGCGGCTCATACCACCAGGAATGTATTCCCAGTTTGTGTATAAATAACCTTCACCCTCATCAATGGTAATAAAACCGTTGAAATCAGGCATATCGGTTTCAACCACTGCTTGTTGATTTTGAATATCCATAATAACACCCAAGCCATTTGGTAAGTCACCGTCAAATGTGTCACCATTTTGGCCCAGTACATGATATTCACCAGCCGCTACACGTACGCTCTCCATTTCTTCTTGAGTTTGTGCAACTGGTAACGATGGGAAAGACTTAGGCAATTTATGGATATTGACACCATAAACAGCACCAACAGTACCTTTGTTGATTACATCACCATTTTTGTCTTCTGTTGTGTTTGTATCATCAGGATGTTGGGCGTTGAAAAACAGATCACCTTCGGCAGTTACATATGCACCTGTCACTTCAGCCCCTAAAGGCACGGTAGCAAAACGAGTCAGACCAATTGTTGAGCTTCCAACACCAGGAAGTCCGTCTTCACCATTTGTACCGTCTTGTCCGTTTTCGCCATCTTGGCCATTTTCACCAGGTTCACCTTTTGGGCCTTGCGGGCCTTGTGGACCTTCAACAACCTCGTCTGAATCAGTGTCAGCCTCTAAAGTGCAACCCGTTATAAAAGATGTAGCGAAAAGTGCTGCTAAAACAGCTTTACTAAGTTTAGATTTGTTATACATAGTTTTTCCCGTAGCAAGTGTTATAAAAATCAACACATATGCTGCAGGACAAAAAATGCGTTTATATTACAGACAGTTGAAACTTAGTCAGTTTAACTAAATCTTCATAAAACATTGGTACTTACCTAAAGTATCAGTCGATGTCTGAAATTGGCACACTGAATAATGGGGTTGTAAAGTTGTCTGTTTTTACTCGAGCACTAACTTGTCCTTTCGAAACAATTTGATTGCTGCGTGTATCCACTAATACATAATTACATTCGGAAATACCATGATACATATCAACAGCTAAAACACTGATGGAGGTACTACGCTCTGGCTCTGACAAGTTTATAATCGGGAACGAGAAGCCAGCACTGTCACGGTCTGTACCTAATGATGTGAAAAACAGCTTTAAAGTATATTGTGCCGGTGCAAGGGGTAACTCGCTTGCCTCAACAAAACGTGTCCCGAAGGTTTCGGTTAATTGGCTTTTTATTTTTGCGGTTGCGTAATCAACAACATTATTTTTTACGACAAAATGACTTTCTATTTGGATTGTTTGGCCCTGTATCGCCTGCAAAGGCTGGTTAGCAAAATCAGCAGCAATTTTATTGATGCTGTAAGTAATTAAGCGTTGCTCAGTCGAACCTGAAAACTGTTTGCCTGCTTCGCGTGTACTGCAACCGGTGATATACAACAACACAGTTAGTAAAAGTATGATTTTGCTTTTGTTCACGTATTTTCCTTATATTTAACGTCTTTGCGTCTAACAAACTTGAATTCTGGGTAACACAAGAACGCTAACTTATTGTGATTCAAAGTTTAGGTTTAGTAGTTTGCACGAATTTTTGATACAAAAAAACCAGATAATAAACACTATCTGGTTTTTTTAGTCTATTTAAAATAATCACTAAGCATAACAGCTTACAGATTTTATTTTTTCAAAATCGCAGCTAACGCGTCCGCTAAATAGTCAACATTGCTTGATGAAACACCCGCAATATTGATACGGCTGCTACCAGCCATATAAATAGCATATTCATCACGAATGGCTTTAACTTGCTCAGGCGTAATACCTAAGAATGTAAACATACCTTTTTGACGATTGATAAAACTAAAGTCTTCTTCAACGCCACGTTCGTGAATTTTGTTCACCAATAATGCACGCAAATCAATCATTCGAGCACACATGCCAGCTAATTCAGCTTTCCATTCAGCTGTTAATGCTTCGTCGGCTAATAGAATACCGACAGTTGCACCACCGTATGACGGCGGCATTGAGTATATTTCGCGCGCAATGTTTAACATGTGAGATAAAGCAGCACCTGCTAAAACGCTAGTTTCACTAATACTAGTTAATAAACCTGTGCGCTCACGGTATAAACCAAAGTTTTTAGAGCATGATGTTGCAATTAAAGCTTCAGGTACTTTGCTTAATAATTCACGTACACCAGCTACGTCAGTTTCTAAATCAACACCAAAGCCTTGATAAGCAATGTCGATGAAAGGTAAGAACCCCTTTTCTACCGCTAGATCAGAAATTTTCGTCCATAACTCAGGTGTTAAATCTTCACCTGTTGGGTTATGACAACAACCGTGTAATAACACCACATCGTTAGGGCCTAATTGCGCTAAAGCTTCTAACATTTCATCCGCTTTAAGCTGGTTATTTGCTTTGTCGTAATAAGGATATTCAGCTGTTTCTAAGCCTGCTGCTTTAATTACAGCAACATGGTTAGCCCAAGTTGGACCACTCACCCAAACTTTTGCATTTGGATTACCACGTTTGATTAATTCGAAGCCAATGCGCAAAGAACCTGTTCCACCTGGGCATTGAACACTTTCAACACGTCCAGAATCTAATAATGCATTGCCAGCACCTAATACAAGCTTTTCCATGCCATCTAAGAAAGCTTGATTACCACGAGCTTGAATATAAGACTTTGAATCTTCGGTATTAGATAAAATTTGTAACGCTTTTTGGACCGAAGTTAAAATTGGCGTTTTACCATCTTCAGTTTTATAAACACCTACACCTAAATCTACCTTTTTAGGGTTAGAGTCTGCTTTAAACGCAGCAGCAATGCCCAATAGCGGATCTGGTGGTAACGCAGTCATATGTTTAAACATGTAGATCGCTTCCTAGTTGATGTAAAAATTAAAAAATAAGTTGCGATTATGATACACCACTATTTTATAACTTAATACTTTTCAGGTAAAAAAATGCCAAATAAATGGGTATATATCTATTAAATGTGAATATATATGCACCATCTATTGCGAAAAAATTTAAATAGATTTGACCTATGCCTACAAAATGATTAGAGTGCGCGACAAATTTAGGTGCTCAAAGGTAATGATTAATAATCAAAACCTTAAGTTAAACGGGAAGTTTGGTGAATCTTATAGATGAGTCCAACGCTGCCCCCGCAACGGTGAGCAATGTGTAGTTGATCAATCCACTGTACGATATAACCAGGTACTGAAGCATTTATCTTCAAGTAACTTGGTATAAGTATGGGAAGGGATTAATTACTGATAGCCTTTTGGCTTATCACATTGTCAGCCCGGATACCGGCCTATTTTTGATCTAACCAGAGAGCGGTGGGCTGTCTAGGGCAAAGGAATATTTCTGCTATTTGTGCAGTATGGAGAATACTGCAATGCCCTCACCTCTGCTTCAGTAACAATAATTTTTTATAACAACAAAGCATTTAGAGGTTTTTATTAATGTCCATCCATTTAGCGGTAATAGCAAAATACTGTCTATTTATCTTTGGAATAGTAACAACCCTAAATACCCATACATTCGCCAATGACAAAACGAAAGATATTATCGAAATTGTGGGTGAAAAAACTAGCTTTACAACCAACTATACTTTACTCAAACGAGACGATTTTTTAGGTAGAAATACCAATTTATCTGACATTTTACAAAAGCAAGCGGGTATTCAAATTCGTCAAGTAGGTGGTTTAGGTAATCAAGTTTCTATTTCTATTCGTGGAAGCACAGATAAACAAGTTCAATTTTATATAGATGGACAACTGATAAACTCCGGACAATTCGGCAGTTTCGATTTAAACCAATTACCACTTGATCAAATTCAAAGTATTGAAATTAGTAAAAGTCAGGCTGTCGGTACAGGCATAACCCCAATTGGTGGTGTGATTAAAATTAATACCTTTGATCCAGAAAAGGCTCAAACACGTTTCAGTGGGTCTATTGGTAGCTTCGATATGGCAGACTTTTCAATACTAAAGAGTACTCATTTAAATGCACATCAAATTTCTGCAAACTTATCGTATTTAACCACAAGTAATAACTACCCTTATTTGGTGAATACGCCGTTAAATTCACCAAATAATCCGCAAGTTGAAAACTTACGCAATAATGATTACCAAAAAATCAACGCATATCTGAATGACAGCTTTGTTATGGGTAATCACAAAATTAAAGCTTCACTACAATTTATTGAACAAAATAAAAACTTGCCGCGTTATAACAACAATAGTGATAAGAATCGTGCTTCATTGGATACTTATACAAGACGTATGAATATATCTGACGACTGGTTATTAGGAAATGGTTATTTCGAGAGCTTATATTTCGAATTAAATGCAGAATCAAAAAATGAAATTTTCTTAAATAAATTTGAATCAGATACCAGCACTCACGAGCGCCATGATTACCAGACAAATTCTGGCTCAATAAATTTAAGTACATTATTAAACATTGGTGAAATATCAATTACGCCCTATTCAAAAACGTCATACAGCGAATTTCAATCACAATCTACATCAGGAAAAAAAGGCGAAGGCTGCTCAGGTTCAAATGGTTGTGACATTATTGCTGAGCAGACCCAATATCATCTGGGAAGTCGATTTGAAGTTGAAAGTGATGCATGGGCAGGTCACATATTAATAAACCAGCTATGGGATTCTAGCCGCAATAAAATTAACCAATTGACGAGTTACCCATTCGTTCACAAGCATAGCAACTACAGTTATTTTACCTTTGATTCTAGTGTGCGTTATCAAATTAATTCTTCGCAGCAAGCTAGTTTAAACGCGGCTAAAGGCGTTCGAATTCCCACTTTGTTCGAGCGTTATGGTGACAGAGGCATGTTCAAAGGTAACGATGATTTAATGCCAGAGGAGTCGCAAACACTGGCACTAAGTTATGATTACGCTACTAAAGATTGGCAATTTACTCCCAGTATTTATTTAACCGAACAAGAAAATGCGATTGTTGCAATATTTAATACAAGTGGTGTTGGGTCATACGAAAACATTGCCAAATCCACTATTATGGGTGTTGAATTAATAACACATTATTCCCTATCGAATAATCTAGATTTAGCTTTCAATTTGGCACTAATTGACTCAAATACCCAATCAGACAAAACACAATTCAATAATAAAATGTTGCCCGGCATTTATCATCAACAATACCAGGCAGAATTGAACTATAAAATTAACCAATTAACGACCCTGTCTTTAAGCGCCTCTCACGAACAAGACCTGTATTTTTCCCGCGCCAATATACTTACCGAAAAAGGTAAGGCAGAACGCACGCTAGTTGATTTTAATGCCAACTATAAGTTCGGCAATTGGCGAATCGCTTTTCAAGCGCTGAATTTATTTGACAAGACCTATCAAGACTTAGCAAATCGCCCTGCGATTGGACGATCTTTTAAACTTAGTTTTACTTTTGAGGATATAAACTAATGACTTCCGCTTTTTTTAAAGTTAGCTTAATTTCATCTGCCCTGTTATTGGCAGCATGTTCTTCAGACAATAACAACGAACCACAAGAGGTAGCAGCAATATCAGGGGTTGCTATCCATACAGTTGCAACTGATTATGTTAGTGGTCAACAAGTAGTCATTGCAGATAAAGACACATATCAACTAACCAATACAGGTGTTGCAGTAACAGACTCAGCGACTGACTATACAATTAGAACTTATCAAGATGACTTGTACCACATTGGTAGATGGAATATTGATACAATTGAAAAATTTAGCGCTGATGCTCTACAAAGCTCTTCATACAAGTTCTCGACTCAACAAGCAGGTGAAGAAGCGTCTGGCAATCCTTACGACATCGTATTTTTAAATGAACAAAAAGCATTTGTAATTCGTTACGGCTTAGATGAAATATTGATTATCAACCCAAGTGCCACTCAAGCATCCGACTTCGTTACTGGTAGCATTGACATTTCAGCTTACAACACAAACAAAGGTGAGCCAACGGCCGCAGACGGTTTAATTCACGATGGTAAGTTATTTGTTGCGATGCAGCGCCTAAATGCTTTGTGGACTCCTGAAACGGCTTATGTGGCGGTATTTGATGTAGAAACAGGCGTAGAAATTGAAACGAATGCCAGTACAACAGATACAGTTAAGGGCATTCCGCTAACTGGCACCAATCCGATTCAGGATAGTTTGAAGATTTATGCCGATGACTTGTATGTAACAACTCATGCAGAAAGCTACCCAGCGGATGCGTCACAAAATATATTGCTCAGTAAAATTGAAAAAATTGATTTGGCAACCTATTCATTAGATGTGGTTTTAACCGCTGCTGATATTACTGGCAACACCTCAAGTACACTAAATGAATCTATTATAATCAGCGACACAAAAGGCTATTTCTTTACAACAAATACATCTACCAATATTTCGGGTGTGTATCAGTTTAACCCATCAACTGGGGTCATTACCTCCAGTGATGTTGCTGCGACTGTTACAAACGCAGAAGGTGTTGCAGATATTGCATTAGACTCTGAAAATAGAATGTGGATTTCTGTGCAACATGCTGTAGCACCAGGCGTTGATGTTTATTCAGTAGATGATAATAGCTTACTTGAAAACCGCATCACAACAGTTTTGCCGCCAGCAAGAGTGGAATTTTTCTACTAAACACCTCAATAAAGTAGCTTTAAAATGCCTTGTTAAACACAAGGCATTTTAGTTTTTCCACCACCCATTCAGCGTTATCTAGCGTTAAATCGTGCCCGCCATACCCGCTTAAATAAATTGGTATTTGCCATTTTTCTGCAAGTGCGGTTGAACATTGATAACTAACCAATTTATCTGTTTTTGAAGCCAGCAGCTGTATTGGGCAGTTTGGTTTATCAGGTAGTTTAAACTTTGCTGCGGCTTTAAGTTGTATTAAAAAATTTTTAATACTAACGGGCGCATCAAGCGCAATATATTGCCTTTGTTGAATAATTGCAGACTCATTGAAACGCTCACTGGTCATTTTTAAAATTAGCTTTTCACGTTCACAAGGTTCATTGATGACAGCTTTTATAATATTGGTGTAGTTGTCGCTGCGCAGTCTTTTATAAAAAGGAATTAACCCAGATACACTTGTGTTTATTAATGTCATTGAGCTAATAGGCCTGAGTAAAGCCAACTCAATTGCCACCATTGCCCCCAAGCTTATTGCAACGACATGAATATTGGCGTCTGACAAGTTCAAACGGCTCAGTTCAGCATTTACAAACTCTGCATTGGCTCCAATAGTTGTCAGTGATTTCAACGTATTGTTTTGCCCGTTGCCCGGCAAATCAATACAAACAATTTGATGTTCTGGAAAGGCATGTTGCAGTTTAGCGATAAAATCGCCCCAGTGGCGCTGCTCTCTAATTAACCCGCGCAGCAATAACAATACGTTTAATTGTCGTACCATAGCATCGTAGCCTTTTGATCCATATTGAGACTTTTACCATCGTACAACCAATTCTGATACGAAGCACTTGCTCTAATTAAAAACTCCATCAACACCAAGTGCGAGCGCAATACTCGCTTCACTCGGTGCGGTTTAATCGGATGAAACAAGCCAACCGCACGTAATAGCTGGGCTGGGTTTTTGCGCACCCAACGCCACGAGCCCATTTCAAGTGTTAGTGGCAAAAAGGTTGTTGGTTTTTCCAATGACAAATCGTATAAATAGTCCCACAAATCACCATGACACAAATAATGTTTGGCTTGTGGCTCAAACTTATAAGAATGGTATGGGTAAGCTTGAAATAATAAATCGCGCAAATGAAAAACTTCACCTAAATGTTGAATAGGTTGAAAGCGACTACGTGCGTACGGAAACCAAATTCGGTCGTGTAAGCCGAATCCAGAGTGGCAATCAAGCACCAATGAAAAAGGAGAATTAAAGGTTTGTTGCTGAATAAAGTTTACCAAAGCTTGAGCTTCAGGCTGCATTGTTTCACCGGCTTTGCCCCTATACCATGGAATTCGGGGGCTAATTCGATGTCCGCCGACTAAAAATGATGTTTTTTCTTGGCTATTAACCGGAGCGTTACGCATTAAATCGACACTGTTGCCATTTGAACGCCTGTGCGTAGCCATGCCGACAGGGTTTAACAACGGAATAAAGTTTAATCTAACTTGCTCTAATAAATGGTGCAGTGATACATCCCATGCAAGTCGACCAATAATGCCTTCTAAAAACGCTAATAATACTTGGCTGCCAATGCGCTCTAACCCATGTACACCACCGACAAATGTCATGACAGGTTTAGAGGTATCGGTACTGCCCATACTAATCGCATGGATCGGCAACAAATGGTCTTGATAACTGACGTTTGCTAAAACTTGGCTTTTTATCAGTGGAGAAGCGAGTTCTAATAGGTGTTCAAGTTGTCGTAATTCAGGTAATGCACTGTCTACAAACTTCAAATTCACATTGTTCCCTTTTGACTTGCCTAACCATAGATTGCAGCATAAGTTTAGGTCAATTTTGTGACATCAAAGGAGGTTTTGAAGGTTTGTTTTTAAATAAAGCTATGCCAACCAAAAGTGAGGTCGGCATAGCTGGTTTTAAGTTTATTCGCTTTCGCTTTGTTGGTTGTCGTCTTCAAGCGGCTTTAAAAAAGAACTAAGTGATTTGTTAACCAAAGATGTTTGATAAGTCTCGAGGGCAAATTGCCATTTAGGCTGCATTTGTTGCTTATTGTCGACCATCAATAAGGTTTGTTCCCCTGCTTGATGAATAAACACCTCAATTGATTTATCGTCAACCAAGGTAACAGTCAACTTATTTAAACTTTCTTTGTCTTGCCAAATTTCAGCAGAAAAGTTTTCTACTTTAGCAAAGTTTAAATTGGCGATTGAGCTAATATGAGAACGTGCCACGCCTGCGTAAGTTAGCTCGCGCTCTTCAGGTGTGTCCAATAAAACATATTCTTGAACCTCTTGTTGACCCTCTTGTTCGGTCTCAGTCCTTTCAATCGTCCAATTTAACTCTGGGTCTGAAGCACTAAACGACTGCAAACTTTGGATATCGTCCAACTTAAAGTCAAATAACTTTGTATTGATCCAATCAGAGGCTTGATTTGGCATACTGATATAATCATCCAACAACCATGTCTGGTTTTCTGAAGCTAACCGTGCAAATTGACCACTACTAGCAGGGTTTCCAAACACTAATTCATGCTCATTTCCAGCAAGCGTTAAAATCACTAAGTGACCAGCATTTGCATTTTCCGTTTCACTTTGATCTATCGAATTGGGGTTAACTAAACCTAATAGTTCAAAGTTTTCTGGCTTGGCTGTTTTAGGTTCTATATTTTTCGCGCCAATAACTTGGTTGTACCACTTAGACAATTTACTTGTGTCTATTTGGTAGTTGGCTGAATTGGCCATTAACCAAGTATCATTAGCCTGTTGCGCATCAATAACTAACTTATTTTCAGGTGAATAAATCTTTACACCTGTCAACTGAGTTTTGTTGTCGAGTACACTTTGAATCCAATGCTCGACTTGTGAATTTTGCTCTACTTGTTCTTGTTGCGATACGAATAAAGCAGCAGCCATTGCAATGGCTGCGGTTAGTGACAACAAGGTAATGGTTTTATTTGTCATTATTTACCTCCAAAGGTGAAGCAATTAAGCTAACTTTTTGCGTTTAAATGCTAAGCTGAATAGCCATAACAAGAACGTAAGTAATAATGGAGCCACAATAATATTGGCAAATTTCAATTGTGTGCCCAAGCGCTCAATGTCTTGGTTTAACTGGTGCTGAACATTACGAAGCGCTTTACGAATGGATAACTTTTCTTGAATAAAGTTATTAATTGCAGCTTCTTGCTCAGGTGTAATAACCAGTGCACCGCCCTCACCTTGCTGGTTTTGTAGTTGTGCCAGTTGTGATTCTGTTTCTTGCAAACGTGCTTGCAACTGTTGCTCTTGAGTACGGAATTTAGCTTCAGCGGCGACTTCAATTTCTTTAACCTTAATAAATGGACGAGTAAATTTACCTCTAGCACGGATGCTGATTAAATCATTACTGCCACCTAAGTTTTCCACCGCATTTGCAACTAAGTCGCCGTTATTGGCAAATGCTGAGGCAACAGTTTGTCCAAAAAAGTTGCTTTTTTGCACCCAAAAACGGTCTGCAAGTAAGTCTGTATCCGCAATCACAATGATGTTTGCTTGAGTACTGCGAGACTTGTATCCATTTTGTTGTTTAGATTCGTCATCTTTAAAGCGCGAGTTAACTTCACCAGTTACACGCAATGCTAGTTGATATTGCTCGCCTGTACTTTGGTAATGATTAAATAGCGTTTTGGGATCAGATAATGTGGAGTATACCGCGCTAGAAGTTAACCCTGCGTTCTCACTTGAAGAAAGTAACACTTCGATGGATGCGCTAGCATCTTCTTTAGCGCTCAATACACCAAACGATGCGCCGTTAATACTTTCTAGCTGACTAGTAACAGGATCTGATTTATTGATCATTTGGTTTGGTAAACCCAAGTAAGCTAAATGTTTACCCACACCACCAGATGGCATTCTAATTTCAAGTGCCGACATAGAATCTAACACGATATTGTCGCTCTCAAATTCCAGTCCCCAGGCCGCCAAAAACTCTGATAGAGCAATATTGCTTGAATTAGCTGCCATCATTGGATTCATTTGCTGTTCTGCGTGTGGATCAACAAACGCTAATACACTGCCGTCATTAATAATATACTGGTCGATTGAATATGCTAATTCATCGGATAATTCTGCTGGGTTTATTAGCATCAAAACATCAGTATCCGCTGGTAATGATTCTGCATCAGATGCGACCATTTCAACTTCGTACATTTGTCTTAATTGCTCAAAGAAAACCCAAGGCTGAGGTCTTTGTTGCTGCATCATCATTGGGTTCATTGGTTGTTGCGGTTCACCAGCAATTGGCAAATCAGTAATAATGCTAACTTTTATTGAGTTTGGTTCGATAAGGTTTTGCAATAGTTTACTGATGTCGTATTCAAGAAATTCCTCTTTGTTCGGGTCAAAAAACGCTATAATTTCTTGTGCATCTAAAGCATTGCGACCACCTAAGCCGAAATATAAGTTCTCACCCAAACCACCTACTGGTGCGGCAGTTAAACCAAACTCAGCTGCTTTGTCTTCCTCCTCTGAAAAAGGCTCTGGGTCGATAATATGAAGTTTTAACTTTCCTTTACTATACAGCTCATATTCTTCAAGCAAGTTTTTAACCCGCTCAGCATAACTGCGAATTTGTGTTAACCCTTCTGAGGTTTTGTCCGAAAAGAAAAAGTACAAATGCACAGGCTCATCAATTTTGTCCAAGATGTTCTTAGACCCTTGCGATAAGCTGTAGACTTTATTTTCAGTTAAATCCAAACGATATGGATTTAGATAGGAATTGTTTAATAAAGTAACCGCAACAAATAAAACTAAAATCGCGGTTAAACCGACAGATAAACTCATTTTTTTCATTATTATTTATCCTTTTAGTCCGCTTTTTTGTATTCAACAATTAATAGACATGCTGCTAACCAAGCAAACATGCTCAAGATAAAATAGATTATGTCCGTTAGGCTTAGCACGCCTTTACTAATGGCTTCAAAATGCAACATAAAGCTAAACGACGCGACCATATCTAATACCAAAGTCGGAACAAAACCTTTTAAAGCATTTAAAACAATAGAGGTTCCGCTTAGTACAAAAGCAAAACAAACAACCACGGTTAATATAAATGCAATTATTTGGTTTTTACTTAAAGCGGACATGCAATGGCCAACAGCAAGGAATGCGCCCGCTAACAACCAGCCACCTAAATACGCGGCTAAAATAGTGCCGTTGTCCGGTTGACCTAAATAATTCACCGTAATCCAAAGAGGAAAAGTTAACAGTAAGGCTAAGCCCAATACTAACCAAGACGCTAAAAATTTACCCATAACAGCTTGACCTGTTGTTACCGGTAATGTCATAAGCAGTTCAATAGAGCCTGATTTGCGCTCCTCAGCCCAACTTTTCATTGCGATGGCAGGTACTAAAAACAGGTACAACCAAGGTAAGAAATTAAAGAAAGGTTGCAAGTCTGCTTGGCCGCGTTCATAAAAGTTTCCAAAAAAGAAAGTGAAAACACCACTTAACATCAAGAACATGAATATAAAGACGTATGCAACAGGCGTTGCAAAAAAGCTCGAAAATTCACGTTTAAAAATAACGCCAACCATGTTTATGCTGCCTCCTCTTTAGTTAGACTTCTAAACACATCATCTAATTGACCTACTTCGTTGTACATAGCTTTAATATGCCAGCCTTGAAGATGAACTAAATCCATAATTTGAGGGAATAAACTCTCATAAGATTCGTGGCCGATGACAGATACAGTATGCGAATCGCGTTCAATAATTTCAGTAACACCTGGCGCCAGTTTTAACTGAGAAATATCAGGTTTGTCGCCTTCAAACTCAATGGTTACCGCATTATGGAATTGTGAGCTTTGTTGCAATTCTTTTGGTGTGCCATCAAATACTTTTTTCCCATTTGCAATAATAACTGCTCGGTTACAAACCGCTGTCACTTCCTCAAGAATGTGAGTTGAAATGATCACAATCTTATCTTTAGATAAGTTTTGAATTAACTTGCGAACTTGGTGTTTTTGATTGGGATCTAAGCCATCAGTCGGTTCGTCTAAAATCAAAATAAGTGGGTCATGAATAATGGCTTGAGCTAAGCCAACTCGGCGTTTAAAACCTTTAGATAAGTTTTCAATAGGTCGATTAAGAACTTGTTGTAATTCTACTTTTTCTACAACGTCTTTGATACGTTGATTTTTTTCTTTGCCTTTAAAGCCCCTAACTTGCGCAATAAAATGCAAAAATTGCAACACCGTCATGTCGGCATATGCTGGTGCCCCTTCAGGCAGGTAGCCAATTTTCTTTTTAATATTTATCGGTGCTTTGGCCAGCGATTCCCCATCAATTAAGATTTCACCACTACTAGGCGGCAAAAAACCGGTGATCATCTTCATCGTAGTTGATTTACCCGCGCCATTTGGACCGAGAAATCCGACTATGTCCCCTGGTTTGACTTCCAGCTGTAAGCCATCAACAGCTACAAAGTCACCAAAACGTTTTATTAGACTTTTTATTTGGATCATAAGCGCTTGCTCTCCATTTTTAATTAGAGTTTATTAAACTCAACTTACATATGAACTTGCAAGGCTAATATCAAGGGATCAGTAAATGTTTTTATACTTTATAGGCGGTTAACAGAGATAATGTTAGAAAAAGCAACTAATGAGGCCAATTGTTGCTATAACAATTGGCCGAAGGAAACTAGAGATTAATAGTTAACATTCAGGAATTAAGATTTTTTAAAGATGCTTACTGTATTTCTGCCACCTTCTTTAGATTCGTAAAGCGCGTGGTCTGCAGCATCAATCCATTCATCAACATTTTTAATGTCGTCGTTCAGTTCTGCAATTCCCATACTGACGGTATATTGGAAGCTTGCATCTTGATAATGCACAGTAGAGCTTGCAATGTGCTCTCGTAGCCTGTCGGCAAATACTTTTGCATTTTCGGCAGAGGTATCAACCAACAGCATGGTATATTCTTCACCGCCATATCGACCTGCGATATCGGTTTCACGCATATTCATCACTAACTGGTCAGCTGTATTTTTAATAGCCGCATCACCTGCAGGGTGACCAAACTCATCATTGACCCGTTTAAAGTGATCAATGTCGAACATTAACAAAGAGATTGGACTGCCACTTCTTTGAGCGCGTTTGAACTCTCTTTCCGCACACTCTTGCCAGTACCCTCGGTTATATAACCCTGTTAACCTATCTGTACGCGACAAACGTTTTAGTTCATCGTTAACAGCTTTAAGTTCAATTCTGTTAACGGCTACATCAGTCACATCATAAACAATAATACCGATACGTTCGACAACTCCAACAGATGAATCAAGTGGAATAATGGTGATGTTTTGATACATAAATTCGGCAGAGCCAGTAATCGGACGGTAATTTTTAAACTTAAATAAGTACGGTCGTTGTTCCCAAGTTGTAAAAGCTCGGGTATTTAACTGAAATACACATTCAGCTTTGTGCCTAAACCACTCTTCGTTGATTTCAGGAAAGGTTTCAAATAGGTTCTTCTCTCTCACTTCATATGGGTGTAAGCCACTGTGGCTTTCCATAAAGTTGTTCCATAACTGAATGCGGTACTCTCTATCAAGTACCACTAGACCTACGTCCAAGTTTTGTAGCATCCCCATGTAGGAATGAAATTCTTTAAAGTTGTCAGACGAATTATCAGCCATTAATCTTCCAGTAAGTAGTTAACTTTTCTATTTAAAACTTCAATTGCATCTTCTGCAAATAGCAGCAACAAATCACAATTAATATTATAACCTTCAATTTTGTAGTTTATCTCGATGGCTAGCGTTTTAGTCCACCGATAATTGTTTGCTGCAACTAAATCATTCAAATTGACGTGTTGACCCAACACAACTGGGTGCCCTTGGCTAAAACCAACATCCAATTGTTCACCAATTCCTCTTAAGCATGCTCCAATTAAAATATTGGCAACGTCCATTAACAGCTCTAATTCCAAAGACTTGTCAGCAGCGCCGCCATATTTCAATAAGTCAGAAATATCGTTAAAGCTGGTATCATTAAAAATCAGCAGTGCTTCGCCTGATATGCCATTGCCGATAAACCCTTGGCACACACCAGACACAGTTTCACTGTTTTCAATGCCGCTCAACGCCATTCTTAGTTCATTGACTTCAATCAAATTTACGACAGGAATAGGCAGTATAACTTTTACATCCAACAACCTAGCCAAAAGATCGGCCGCTTGCCCCATGGCAACGTTGCTAATCTCTTGATAGCAGTCTCTCTGATCTTCTGTTATTGATACTTTCGGGGTTTGAGTCACAAATACTTTCTCTGTTTTCTATGTTAAATAACGCCAAAACGTTTTAAGACTTCTAATACTTTATCTTTAGAAGCTGGCTTTTTAATGAATTCCATAGCCCCCAATCCCATCACTTCGGCATGTGCTTCAGGCTGGATGTCTCCAGAGACAACTATCACCATCGCATTTAAATCTTGTTGTTTGATTTGGGCTAATGTGCCAAATCCATCGAGTACAGGCATGGTTAAATCTAAAAATACAATCTCGCCTTTGCCCTCTTTAATAGCTTGGATGGCTTCTTCACCATTACAGGCAAAGCTAATTTCGACATCCCATCCGTCGGGTAAAGCTCGTGCCATCTGTTTTCGAGCAAAACTTGAGTCATCACAAATTAAAACCGGTATCGACATACTGTTTGTTTCTTATGTATTTAGGAAAATTAAATATTTATACATCTAGTTTTGGTCACATTTTGCAATTAAGCAACCTTATTTTTACAACTTTTTGTTCAGGCGGATAAAAACTGCGCAATTTAAGCAAAGCGGTTGATATATTAACCTTATTGAGTATTTTTTATCTGGATTATCTATGGTAGTTTAAAACCTTACCGAAACTGTAAGCCTATAAATTTAGGAAAGTTTTAATGCATCAATTCGAGTTTGACCCAACTTATGGTTATTCTTTAGACCAATTACTTAGGGTCAGTTCTCCTGAAGCACCTGATGATTACGAGTCATTTTGGCGACATAAGTTAAGTGAATCTCTCAGTATTGCGCCACACCCTGAACTTTCGGACACGGGTATAACGCGAGATAATTTGCGTGTATTCGATATAACTTTTCGCTCGACCGACAACGCTAAAGTAAAAGGTTGGTTATGTTTACCAGCATCCGGAGAGATAAAACGTGGTTTTGTTATTGGCCATGGCTATGGCGGCCGCACCGAACCGGATTTCCACCTACCTTTTAACCACGACAGCGCATTATTATTTATTTGTCATAGAGGCTTAAGCCTCAGTCATCACCCTGGGGTATCTTCACAGCCTCACTGGCACGTTTTGCATGATATAGATAAACCCAAACACTATATTTTTAGAGGTTGTGTTGAAGACGTCTGGGTATCTGTCAGCTGCCTGCTAAGGTTATTTCCTCACCTTTCAGGCCACTTGGGTTTGTTGGGCATTAGTTTTTCTGGTGGAATAGGCGCAATGGCGCTCGCCTGGGATTCTCGAATCAAAAAAGCCCATTTTAACGTCCCAAGTTTTGGTAACCACTTGCTCAGACTCGCGCTAAAAACCACAGGTAGTGGTGCTGCGGTCCAAATCTACTGTAAAAAACATCCTGAGGCGGTTTTAACCACATTGTCATACTACGATGCTGCAATAGCAGCTAGATATATCAAGGTGCCGGTACATATTGCGGCAGCAAAATTTGATCCTATGGTCGCCCCACCCGGTCAATTTGCTATATACAATGCGTTGAATCATCAAAAGCAGTTAAATGTATTAACTGCGGGGCATTACGACTACCCAGAGCAGGAACAAGAATCACAAATATTACTCACCGAACTAAGTGAGTTTTTCGCCGACTTATAATTGTTAGGACAAAGGAAGATGAATCGAGAGTACCACAAGTGGTGGAGTAAAAACTTGGACCGAGATATGGAGTTGCTCGTATTTGGTCACTCTGGTGAGAAAGTCTTGGTTTTTCCAACTCGAGGTGGACGCTTCTTTGAGTACGAAGATCTTCGCATGCCCAAACAGCTGGCAGATAAAATAGAACAAGGAAAATTACAGCTATATTGTGTAGATGGTATTGATGGCGAATCATTTTATTGCTTTTGGGCACATCCATCTGGACGCATTCAAAGGTATCTAGCATATGAGCAGTACATACTCAAAGAAGTATTGCCCTTTATGAAAAAGAAGAATAAAAACCCCGTTGTGGTATCGCATGGTTGCAGCTTAGGCGCTTTCCATGCGGCTAATATTGCGTTTCGCCATCCAAATAAATTTAATAAATTAGTCGCATTTAGTGGCAGGTTCGACTTAACTTTAAACGTTGAATATTTTAAAGATTTATTTGATGGTTACTATAGCGAGGACGTTTATTTCAATACACCGACGCACTTTTTACCAAACTTAC
Organism: Catenovulum agarivorans DS-2; assembly: GCF_000568405.1. Classification (GTDB taxonomy): domain Bacteria; phylum Pseudomonadota; class Gammaproteobacteria; order Enterobacterales; family Alteromonadaceae; genus Catenovulum; species Catenovulum agarivorans_A. The sequence continues at coordinate 45,164 of NZ_ARZY01000021.1, read as the reverse complement.
AATGTAAAAAAATTCTCAAACAACTCAGAGCTATGGATATAACCTTGGTCATAGGTGAAGAAGACCCTTTTTATGATAATAACCGCGCGCTGAGTGATATTTTACGCAAGCAAAACATCGAGCATAAATTATATGTTTGGGGAGAACGGGCACACAGAGGATATTATTGGCGTCGAATGGCTCCATTATATCTGTAAAAATAAATTGGAACTTATACTACACTGTAAAGTTCTTAATCTTTAAGACTCTTTTTATTTAGGGGGCATTCATGTCTGAAGCTATCAATAAGAATTCATCAACCCCGCTCGTCCTTGTAGGCGCCGGCATAGCAATATTAGCTGTCGGTGTCGGATACCTTGCTTTTTCTGGCGACGAGCAAGAAAAACCTCAGCCGGCACCTGTCGTAGTCGAAACGCCAAAACCAACTTACACACCGCCTCCGGTTGTTCAACCAGCAAAACCAGTCGCACCAATCGAGCCTGTAGCTGAAGTATCTCCTCCAGATACTGCAGACATCCCAGAGCCTGAACCCGCGAAGCCGCCCAAACCAGAGCTACCTGATTTGAATATGAGTGATAACTTGGTCCAAACAGATTTGTCACAAGTATATTCAGGTACGCAGGCTTCTAACTTGTTTGTAAACCAAGATTTGATCAGAAAGTTTGTTGTTTTTGTCGACAACGCAGCAAACGGTGATTTGATGCAAAGCCATGCGCCAGTTTCAGCGCCGTCGGACAATATCAAAGTCGTTGCTGGTGAAGACAATACTTATACTTTAGATGCAAGTTCTTTTAAACGTTATGACCCTTATGTCTCGCTATTCAGTATGATAAGCACTGACACATTGCTGGATATGATGAATAAGTACCAACCTCTATTAGATGAAGCTTACCAAGAAATTGGCTACACAGATCAAGGCTTCGTCAATAAACTAATTGATGCAATAGATGTTGCTTTGGCAACCCCTGTAATCGAAAAAGAAATTAAACTGGTTGCTCCTTCAGCCATGTATAAATTTGCAGATCCAGAATTAGAATCATTGTCAGGCATTCAAAAACTGCTTATCCGCATGGGCCCCAAAAATCAGTTAAAAGTACAAGCAAGGTTGGAACAAATTCGCTCTGAACTGATTAAATAAAACTAGGCCGTGTTGAACTTTCGTGTACAATTTTAGTATTGCCAGCTCGTTAGTGCTGGCAAGCTAAACCGCTCACCATGAGCTTTAATGATTACGCGTTGCTGACTAATTTCTTCTAATACTACGCCTGTAACTATTTGTTGTTGCTCCCTAATAATTTTGCCATTGACTTTAACCCAACGCTGCTCAGGTTCAGATGAGTATATGTGCGTTTGGAAATCTAATGCTGGAATACGCGCTTGAAAAGCATCAGGGAAATCAACTAAAGGTTTTACCTTAAACAATGCTGGACTCACTGTATTTGCAGTTGAATCAGCGCTTCCAGCCATCGTTTGCTCTATTGCTGCGTTAAACTTAGCCAAAAGACTCGGATCAATATCCATCTCTTGTAGCTGCTCTGTTTTTATCGGCGCTATTGTTTGTGTATCGTTCGCTTGTTGTGCTACTGGCTGCACGACATCTGTGTCGATTTCAGCTTCAACTTGTGCTCGGTTTTGTTGCGGAGCATTTACTGGCGGCGTCGCTTCAGGTTTAACTTGAGCTTTATCTTTGGTTGTTGTGGTTAAATTAATATCGCCTAATAAAACGGGTTGGCGAACATGATTAATGACAGTTTGCGTCTGACTCTCTATTCGTGGTTGTTCAGGTTTGACTTGCGTCACTGTGGGTAAGCTTTCTGGTTGATTAAACAGCAGTAAGAACGCGCCAAAAATCATCGCAACCAAAATAGCAACCAGCAATAGCAATACTAATCGATTGCTTGATTCACCTGAGGCAGATTCAGCGTAAAGATTTTCAGCAAGATAATTTGGGTCTTGCTGTTGTCGTTTTTGTGCCTCTAAAAGTATCGACATAAAATATTCCTAATAAACTTTAGCAACTTGATTAAGGGTATTTTGCTGAATGAATGTTTGCATCGGCAAGTCTGCTGAGCTCTTAGTTGCTAAACCATTGTTGGTTTGCACAATATTCAACTTGCTTAGTAAAGTTTCGTCAAAAGAATCGAGCAAACGTCTTGGTTTGCCAAGGATAAAACTAAGCTGGTTATCCAACCACTGAATGTGTGCTTGTGGGCTATCAGCCGAAATGCTGGCGACCCTGTCGATAAATGGAGGCTGCCATATGTACAGTGCCTGGCCACGCCACATACTGCTTAATTGCGCGTAATCAACTTTAATTTCAGCGTTATCTACCTGTAAAATAAACGAACTGCTTTGCCAGCCCATATCAGCGCTTTCTACAGCCTTTAAAACAGCATAGCGAATATTTTCTTGGGGCAAATACAACTCGATCACCGCAGGAACATTTAACGCCAGCAGTTGCTCCAAGGGGCCTGTCCAATTAGAACAACTCAATTGATAGTTATGATACTCTGAACACTGCTTTTGTATAAAAGATGTATTATCGATTGCCATTTGCCCGTCTGCAGGCAACTGCCATAGCTTGGCCAAAGTAGAAAACTGAGCATTTAAGCTACCTTGCGTTTGCGCAATTTGCTCAACAATATGACTATATTGCTGTTTCTCGGAAATAACTAGGGGCTCTAGTTCAGGTTCATCTGTAGTACCCACTTTAAAACTTTGCACATTGTAGGTATATGCAGCAGCGGCAATCAACGCAAAAATAACAACAGCAAAATAAATAGAATTGCGTTTTGCCCACACAACAAACGCATTCGAGTCATCTACTTCGTAGTCACCAACTTCTTTAGCAGCGGCCAATACTATTGCTTTATCTACTTGCAATTTATTCGCTGCATATGCGCCCATCAAAGCTCGATCGCACAATAAATTAATAATACGCGGTATGCCTTTGCTAATTTTAAAAATACTGGTGACTGCTGCCTTGGTAAAAATAGGCTTATCACAGCCCGCTACTTTCATACGATGATTGATATAAAATGCAATTTGCGATTCAGTCAGCGGCAATAAGTGATATCTTGCGGTAATTCGTTGAGCTAACTGACGTAACTCTTGGCGCTTTAACAGGGTTTGTAATTCGGGTTGGCCAATTAAAATAACTTGCAGGAGCTTTTTTGTATTGGTTTCCAAATTAGTTAATAAGCGCAACTGCTCTAAAACTTCTGGTTTTAAATGTTGGGCTTCATCAATTATCAATAAACATTTGTTATCTAATTCATGCTGTTGTTGCAAAAAACTTTTAATCGCATCTGTTAACGTTTTTATTGTTGCTGTATCAGGGTTATAGTGAATGTTGAATTCATCACATGTAGTTGCGAGCAACTCCCATTCAGTCAGTGTTGGGTTTAAAATAAATGCAATTTGAGTGTTGTCTGGAATTTGTGACAAAAGACAGCGAGAAACGGTCGTTTTGCCAGTTCCAACTTCGCCAGTCAGCAGTACAAAACCGCCAGTTTCATTTAATCCAAATAATAAGTGAGCAAGAGCCTCTTTGTGGCGTTCGCTCATGTACAAATATTCTGGATTCGGCGCAATTGAAAATGGAATTTCCTTGAGACCAAAAAATCCTTTATACATAATACCCCAAACTGTTTAAATGCAAGACGCGTTATAGTAGTGGGTCGAAGGGAAAATTCCAAGAGGTGTTAATGCAAGTCTATTTAGTTGGTGGCGCAGTAAGAGATAAACTTTTAAATTTAAAAGTAAAAGATAAAGACTGGGTGGTTGTTGGCGCAACCCCAAAACAAATGCTTGATTTAGGTTACCAGCAAGTTGGAAAAGATTTTCCGGTTTTTTTGCACCCTAAAAGCAAACAAGAATACGCATTGGCAAGAACAGAAAGAAAAATTGCTGGCGGTTACACTGGGTTTGAATGCCAATTTGGCACAGATGTCAGTTTGGAACAAGATTTAATCCGCAGAGATTTAACCATTAATGCAATAGCAGAAGATGATAACGGCCAATTAATTGACCCCCACAATGGCCTGGCCGATATCCAAGCCAAATTGTTGCGCCATGTGTCACCAGCTTTTGTTGAAGACCCATTAAGAGTACTGCGAGTTGCACGGTTTGCCGCTAGGTATCATTCTCTTGGTTTCACCATTGCAGCAGAAACCATTGAATTAATGCAGCAAATGGTTAACCACGGCGAGCTTAATCATTTGCAACCCGAGCGAATTTGGCTTGAAACTGAAAAAGCACTGATGACTGGTGCCCCGCAAATCTATTTCAAAATACTCAAACAAGTTGGCGCACTTAAAGTAATTATGCCTGAGTTAGATTGTTTGTGGGGGATCCCAAATCCTGAGAAATGGCATCCAGAAATCGACACGGGTATTCATTGCATGATGGTTGTAGAACAGGCAAGCAAGCTTAGTGAATCAACTGAAGTTAGATTCGCAGCCTTATGTCATGATTTGGGTAAAGGGTTAACCCCACCTGAAATGTGGCCTCGTCACCACGGCCATGAAAAAGCTGGTGTTCAACTCGTTAAAGATGTTTGTAGTAGATTGCGTATCCCTAATCACTTTAGAGATTTAGCCTGCATTACCAGTGAATTTCATTGTCATATCCATAAGGCATACGAGTTAAAATCAACAACCTATCTAAAAATGTTTGATAAAACCGACTTGTGGCGCAAGCCTGAAAGATTCAAACAATTTTTACTTTGTTGTTTAGCCGACTTTAAAGGCAGAAAAGATTTTGAAAATAGAGATTATCCCCAATTTGAGCATGTGAGAAAAATTGCTGACGCGTGTTTGTCGATAAAAGCGCAGCCATTCTTGCAACAGGGCTATAAAGGCTTGCAAATAAAACAAAAAATCTATGATGAGCGCATCAAGGTAATTAAGCAACTCAGCCCAGCTCCAAATTAGCATAAAAACAACCTGACAAAACTTGCCTAAATGCATATACACTGTCTACACTGTAACATTATGTTAACCAAATAAGACAGTTGATATGCCTTGGTCAATCATGCTCGTTGTCGCGTTGATTGTGTTCCTTTTTGTTATAGCAAATTGGTTAGTTTGGCATGTTCGGATTAAACCTTTAAAGCAATTTGAAAAGCTTACCCAAAGCCTATTACAAACACTCAGTCAAGATGATGGTCAGATTTGGATTCTAAATCTTAAAACTCAATACCTATATTATTACCACCCCAATACACTCGAACTAACTGAAATTACCCTATTAGATTGGGATAACCCTCAACATCTACAAACTTGGCTTCATCGCGACGACATAGAAAAAGTTAGAGAGAAATTCAAAGACTTTTTAAACAATCGCAACCAAGCATTTACAGCAGAATTCAGGTTAATGACAGGCAAAGGCTCATTTAGATGGGTCCAGCTAAAAGGCCAATGTTTAGACAATAGCCGCAATGACATTTATATGTACGGATTACTACAGAATATTGAAAACCTAGTCGCGACTAAAAACGAACTAGCACAAAGCCAATCTAAACTAATAGAAACACAATCTGAACTTGATCAAACCTCAGATTTAACCCAAGACGCATTAAGCGAAGTAGCAACCTATCAAGAAGAGTTGCTTGCACACAGACAGATGGTCGACATAGCAGAAAGAGTGCCTGAATTTGCCCATGAAATAAACACACCAATTGGTATATGTGTAACGGCGACCAGTCATATGCAAGAAGCCATGCTTAGCATTAATAATAAGATTTCATCAAACACACTATCGAAAAAAGCCCTAGAAAAATACCAAGATGAAACATCCAACACATTAAAGTTAATGCAGCAAAATATCGAAAGAGCGGCCGATTTAATTCAAAGTTTTAAACAAATAACCGCAGACCAAACCAGTGAACAACAGCGTCATTTCAACTTAAATGTGTTGATTAACGACACGCTCAATACACTACGCCCAAAACTCAAAAACTCACCGCATACAATCGAACTCAACACGTCTGAAACAATCGAAATGTACTCTTACCCGGGTCCATTGAGCCAAATACTGATTAATTTGATTAATAACAGCTTAACCCACGCATTTACAGACCTAGACACGGGAACCATTAAAATATCAACTTTTGATTATACCACGGGCGATCCAAGTGTACTGATAATATACGCCGATAATGGAGTTGGCGTGACGGCTGAGCAACTAGAAAAACTGTTTACCCCCTACTACACCACAAATAGAGAAAATGGTAATACAGGACTTGGTATGGCAATTTGCAAAAACATGGTGGAAAAGCTGGGTGGCGAGATCGTCATTAATTCACAAAAACACAGCGGTTTTGAAGCCTATATCAGGTTACCTATCGAATTAGATAATATTAGCTGATGCTTGATTTAAATAAATGAATCAGTTACTTTAATCGCAATTATCGATTTATATACACCAAGGCGAGTATGTTATTTTTTAACCATTGTTTACATGGACTTCATGATTTGAGTTAGCCTTTGGTGTACCCGAAGGCTAAGATTTGCCTTTCGGATTGGAAAATATTACCCCCGAAAGGAGTCTTTCGGGGGTTTTTGCTTTTATAAGGCCGCAAAAATACCTTATAATTAGCCGCCCCGAATTGAGCGCTATACAATAAAGCAGTAGCACATTAATTAAATTTACCCAAAAGGATACGCGCAGATGTCAATTTACGACGCTGTTATGGCTATACCAAGAAGTGGTCGTACTTTTGAAAATTTTATAAAAAAAATCGGCAACCAAGCGACAGGTTTAACCGCCCCAAACGAATTAATTAGCGCAGTTAAAGGTGGCAAAAAGCGTAAAAGTCCTGACTACGCACAAGCAAAAACTTATTTAGATGAGTTGCAAGGCCAACAAATAGCCAATCATTTAGGCTTGTTTATCGACCGCAAGCGTGAAGAAAGACCTTACCGTGTTGGCTTTTTAGGTGCAGATATTCAAGTAAACGACCTTAAGGTACGGGTTGAAGGCGACGAACCACACAATTGTTCTTCTTTGGTTGGTTTAGGTGAAGCAGATATTGCCGTGGCAGGTTTAGATGAATTACTCGCAGTTACGCACAATTCACTGAATGCATCAGCGACCAAATGGGGGATGTACAATTACAACCTCAAAAAAGAGCACAAGGTTAGAATTGCCGGCTCTGCAATGTTAACCCGCTACAACGATGTTGTTTCACGTGACGTGCAAGATATGGTCGGCTTTTTCTTAATTGCTAAACAACGACCAAAAGACGATGTCGGAACTGGTTATCCAAAAGACTACTTACAACACTTAGAACACCACAAAAACCGTGTGTTTGTAAAAGGTCGGTATGCTGAAAAAGTACATAAATCGTACCCAAAGCTGAATATAGAGCCAGTGCATGATGTAGAAGATGCCGTTAACGACAGTAATACTGGTGATGTCGGTTTAGAAATAGTGCAAACGGGTTCGACGCTACGCCGCAAAAACCTAGTTTTATTAGGTGCACCACTATTCTTATCTGAAAGTTTATATGTTGTTGACTACTACAAATATAATAAGAAAAGTGATGAAGGCTTAATTCAGTTACTCGATGAGTTAACCCCAGTCGGCTATTTTGAGCAGGAGCGACTAGTCCAATTTGCTTATTGGTATCACGCACTGCAAGAAAACCTTGGTGATAATTGGATCAATAAACCAGACATTCTAGATATCTTTTGTAGTCAACAAGATGCATTACGCGGTTTGCGTCCATATAGTTTAAAAACTCGATATTGGACGCCATCCGACAGCTACAAACGCGATGACGCATTTAGGTTTGTCGATAATTCGTTAGCAGAATTGCAAGAAGTATATAATCAAGTATTAAATGGCCGCATATAAAACTCGGCTATATTTTCGGAGTTAAAGCATGAAAACCTTAGTTTGGAACGAATTAAGCCAACAAGAGCAACAACAAGTATTAGCTCGCCCTGCATTGGGTGACAGCGCAAAACTAAAAACGCTTGTACAAGACATCATTGCTCAGGTTCGTGAACATGGTGACAAAGCTTTATTTGACTTAACCGAAAAATTTGACGGCTTAAAGCTAGATTCATTGCGCGTATCACAAGCCGATATCGACGCATCTGAAAACGAACTATCCGCAGAAGTCAAAAGTGCGATTGAGCTGGCACATCAGCAAATACATAAGTTTCACGTTGCGCAGAAAGCGGAAGTTATCACAGTTGAAACAACCCCAGGCGTTGTATGTGAATTGCATACTCAACCAATCGAAGCTGTTGGGCTATATATTCCTGGTGGCACTGCGCCCTTGCCTTCAACGGTTTTAATGTTGGCAACACCTGCTCGTATAGCTGGTTGTAAGCGTTTAGTATTGGCTACGCCTCCGGGAAAAGACGGTACGGTAAAAGCTGAAATACGCTACGCTGCAAAAATATGTGGAGTTGATGAGTTATATTTAGCAGGTGGCGCCCAAGCAATCGCTGCACTCGCCTACGGCACTGAAAGCATCAAAAAAGTGAATAAAATATTTGGCCCTGGCAATAGTTTTGTCACTGAAGCGAAACAGCAAGTTAGCCAAGACCATTTAGGTGCCGCAATTGACATGCCCGCAGGCCCAAGCGAAGTATTAGTGATCGCAGATAGTAGCGCCAACCCAGAATTTGTTGCAGCTGATTTGTTGTCTCAAGCTGAGCATGGTAAAGACTCACAAGTAATTTTATTGACCAATTGTGAAAACATGGCAAAAGCTTGTGAAAAAGCGGTGTTTAAACAACTTGCAGTATTGCCACGTGAAGATATTGCCGCAGCTGCGTTATCACACAGCCGCACTATAGTGACAGATTCGCTTGAGCAATCTATTCAAGTAAGTAATGAATACGCACCTGAGCATTTAATTGTTCAAACCAAAGACCCACGTGGCATTTTGCCAAAATTAGAAAACGCAGGGTCAATATTCCTTGGTGCATATTCACCAGAATCAGCAGGCGACTACGCCAGTGGTACAAATCACGTATTACCAACGTATGGTTATACCAAAACCTACAGCAGTTTAAGTTTGGCAGACTTTGGTAAACGCTACACTGTGCAAGAATTAACCGCACAAGGCATTCAAGCAATTGGCCCTGCCATTATGGCATTAGCCGAAGCAGAAAGCTTAGATGCGCATAAAAATGCGGTAGCCGTTCGACTTGACGCACTAAAACAATAACGGCCAACAGTACAAAATTAATTGATAAGTGAATAAATAAATGAGCTTAGCGGACAAACTTACAAGAGAAAATATTCAACAGCTAGTGCCATACGCGTCAGCACGCCGCAGTATGACTGGTGGTAATATATGGTTAAATGCCAACGAATCTCCGTACGCAAATGAGTACGAATTAGACTGTTCTGTATTAAATAGATATCCAGACTTTCAGCCTAAAGGGCTTATTCAAAGCTATGCTGCATATGCTGGGGTAAAACCAAGCCAAGTATTGGCAGGCCGCGGTGCAGACGAAGCTATCGAATTGCTAATCCGTACTTTTTGCGAAGATGACGAACAGATTCTAATTTGCCCACCAACCTATGGCATGTATGCAATCAGTGCACAAACCTGCAATATTGACTGCAAAAAAGTGCCGACTAAAGCCGACTTTTCGTTAGATATTGACGCCATTCAAGCGGCAAAAGACAATGTGAAAGTGGTATTTATTTGCTCGCCAAATAATCCAACTGGTACTTTAGTTTCGCACCAACAAATTGAGCAAGTATTAGAAATCTTTAAAGACCAAGCGATTGTCGCAGTAGACGAAGCTTACATTGAGTACGCAATGGATACTTCTGTTGCTAGCTGGATAGAAAAATACGACAACTTAGCAGTTTTGCGCACCATGTCTAAAGCATTTGGGTTAGCAGGTTTGCGTTGTGGGTACACTTTAGCAAATGAAAATATCATACAAGCTATGAGCAAAGTAATTCCACCCTATCCTGTTAGCTGGCCTGTTGCACAAATTGCAACACAAGCGCTGTCGGAATCTGGTCTTGCTCTTATGCAACAACAAAAAGCACAAGTGCTAGAACAAAAGCAACGTATAGTCGATGCGCTCGCGCGTTATGATTATGTGTACGAACAAATTGAAAGCCATTCTAATTTTATTATGTTCCGCAGCGAGCAGAAAAAAGCATTATTTGATACTCTAGTGCAAGCAGGCATTTTAATTCGCGATTATTCTAGTCAAGTTTTATTAGATAACAGCTTACGTATTTCAGTGGGTTCTAAAGAAGAAACCGACGCTCTATTAGCTGTTATGGATGAATTTAAAGGTTAAACAATGAGCAAACAACGTATTTTATTTATCGACCGTGACGGTACATTAGTCACTGAACCACCAGTAGATTATCAATTGGACTCATTGGAAAAACTTGTTTTTGAAAAAAATGTCGTCCCTGCTTTATTAACATTGCAAGCCCATGGTTATCGATTAGTCATGGTAACGAATCAAGACGGTTTAGGAACCGCTAGCTTCCCGCAAGCAGATTTTGATGCACCGCATGAAAAGATGATGCAGGTGTTTACTTCACAAGGCATCAAGTTTGACGATATCTTAATTTGTCCTCATTTTCCGGATGACAACTGCAGCTGCCGTAAACCTAAATTAGGTTTAGTTGCTGAGTATTTACAACAAGGCAAAGTAGACTTTACTGACTCTTATGTAATTGGTGATCGTGAAACTGATATGCAGCTTGCGGCCAACATGGGTATTAGAGGCTTCCAATATGGCCAACCTAGTATCGACTGGGATCATATTGTTGAAGCGTTAACGGTAAAAGCCCGTACAGCAACAATTGAACGAAATACCAGTGAAACGCAAATTAAAGTTAGTGTGAATTTAGACAAACAGCAAAAAGCAGACATTCAAACTGGTGTTGGTTTTTTTGACCACATGTTGGACCAAATCTCAACACATGGCGGTTTTTACATGAATATTGCTGTGAATGGTGATTTACATATAGACGACCATCACTCTGTTGAAGACACTGCGCTTGCACTTGGTTTGGCGCTAAAAGAAGCATTAGGTACAAAACGTGGTATTGGTCGTTTTGGCTTTAGTTTGCCAATGGATGAATGTTTAGCTCAATGTGTGTTAGATATTTCTGGCCGCCCTTTCTGTAAATTTGATGCAGAATTCACCCACGCAAAAGTTGGCGAATTAGGTACAGAAATGGTTCCACATTTCTTCCGTTCATTAGCCGATAGCATGGGCATTACCTTGCACCTTTCAACTGATGGCGACAATGATCATCATAAGGTTGAAAGCTTATTTAAAGTATTTGGACGTGCACTTCGTCAAGCCATTCGTATTGAAGGCACAGAGCTGCCAAGTAGCAAAGGTGTATTGTAATGGATGTAGTTATCATCGACACTTCGTGTGCAAACTTATCTTCCCTTAAATTTGGTGTTGAAAGATTAGGTTATAAAGTTGCAGTAACCGACAACGCAGAACAAATTAAAAATGCCGATAAAGTGTTTTTACCAGGCGTTGGTGCAGCTGGTGCTGCAATGCGAATTATTAAAGAAAAAGGCATACCAGAAATAGTACAAGGTTTACAACAACCAGTATTAGGTATTTGTTTAGGCATGCAACTAATGACTGAACATTCAGCCGAAGGTAACGTGGATTGTTTAGGATTAATCCCAGGTACGGTAAAACCAATCAAAGCAGAAGGGTTACGCTTACCACATATGGGCTGGAATACCCTAACGGAAATTAAAGATTCCCCACTGTTTGAAGGTATTAACCAACAAGATTATTTTTATTTTGTGCACAGCTTATGTGTAGCACCTTCAGAATACACGCTGGCGACCTGCGATTATGGTCAAACCTTTTCAGCCAGCATTCACCACAAGAATTTTTACGGCGTGCAATTTCACCCTGAACGCTCAGGTAAATCAGGCGCACGCGTAATCCAAAACTTTTTGGAGATGAAACAATGATCATCCCTGCGATAGATTTAATCGACGGCAAAGTCGTTCGCTTATACCAAGGCGATTACAATCAAAAAACTGAATATAAACTTGATCCAATTGACGTGCTCACCACCTATGCGAAAGGTGGTGCAAAATGGTTACATATAGTTGATTTAACCGGAGCAAAAGATACTGACAAGCGTCAAATAGAACTAATAAAATCCATGGTCGATACTGGTTTAATGCGCTTTCAAGCTGGCGGTGGTATTCGTCGCAAACGTGATGTTGAGCAATTGTTAGAAGCCGGTGTTGAACGTGTGGTTATCGGCTCACTAGCAGTTAAACAACCAGAATTAGTTAAAAGCTGGATTGACACTTACGGCCCAAATGCAATTGTATTAGCACTAGATATCAACATTGATGAAGATGGCCACAAATGCATTGCAACCCACGGTTGGCAAGAAAACTCTGGTGTAAAACTTGAAGACTTATTGGCTGATTACAAATCAGTTGGTGTTAAACACGTATTGTGTACCGACATCAGCAAAGACGGCACCTTAACCGGTTCTAATGTTGATCTATACAGCGAAGTTGTTGAACAATTCCCACATATTCACTGGCAAGCGTCAGGTGGTATTGGTCAATTAGACGATATCAAAGCGTTAAAACCAACAAAAGTCAGCGGTGTTATTTTGGGTCGCTCTTTATTAGAAGGTAAATTTACCATCGAGGAGGCAATCCAATGCTGGCAAGGCGAATAATTCCTTGTTTGGATGTTAGAGACGGCAAAGTGGTTAAAGGCGTAAAATTCCGTAACCACGAAATTATTGGTGACATAGTACCACTTGCTGAAAAATACGCAGAAATGGGTGCAGACGAGTTGGTATTTTACGATATCACAGCATCAAGCGACAGCCGCGTAGTCGACAAAGCTTGGGTGTCACGCATTGCTGAACAAATTGACATTCCATTTTGTGTTGCAGGCGGAATAAAAACAATTGAAGACGCACGTATAATTTTAGAAATGGGTGCAGACAAAATTTCAATTAACTCCCCTGCACTCGCTAACCCACAATTGATTACTGATTTAAACCAAAGGTTTGGTCAACAGTGTGTGGTGGTTGGTATAGATTCTTTCTACAACAAAGAAACCAACCAATATGAAGTTTACCAATTTACTGGTGACGAAAAACGCACACAAAAAACCAGCTGGACAACATTCGACTGGATTAAAAAAGTGCAAGAAAAGGGTGCTGGTGAAATAGTTTTAAACTGTATGAACCAAGACGGTGTGCGCCAAGGTTATGACATTGACCAACTAAAACTGGCACGCGAAGTGTGTAATGTTCCTTTAATTGCATCTGGCGGTGCTGGCGCAATTGAACATTTTACCGATGTATTCAAAATTGCCGACGTAGACGGTGCATTGGCTGCTAGTGTATTCCACAAAGCAGTTATCGCAATGGACGAGTTAAAACAAACCTTAATCAATGAAAAAGTGGAGATAAGACCTTGTTAGTTACGGCCGAAACCATTGACCAACTTGCTTGGGATAAAGCAGAAAGCGGTTTATTGCCGTTAATTGTACAAAATGCCTACTCAGGAAAAATATTAATGCAAGGTTTTGTAAATCAAGCAGCATTAATAAAAACCTTTGAAACTGGCTTTGTTACCTTTTTCAGTCGTAGTAAACAACGTTTATGGACTAAAGGTGAAACATCTAACCACACATTAGATCTAGTTGAGTTATCAACTGATTGTGACAGCGACAGCTTAATCGCCTTGGCTAAACCAAATGGCCCAACCTGTCATTTAGGTAACGAAACCTGTTGGGATGAAGAAGGTCAACCACAACTTGCATTCTTATCTGATTTAGAACAAGTCATTGCGAGCCGCAAAGGTGCAGAACCAGAATCAAGCTACACAGCTCGCTTATACGCAAAAGGCGTAAAACGCATTGCACAAAAAGTAGGTGAAGAAGGTGTTGAATGTGCGTTGGCTGCAACCGCTGGTGATAAAGAAGAATTAATTTGCGAATCAGCTGATTTGTTATACCACTTAACTGTGTTATTACAGTCAATGGATTTAGAAATGAATGACGTTATTAATAAACTAAAAGAGCGTCATAAATAATTAGTATTTAACTAGTTTGCTTCAATAAACATAAATAGAGATTAATAGTTTTATTTAAACAAAAGCCTCCGGTGAAAACCTGAGGCTTTTTTCATTTGTGACAAGTAACAAGTAAACCAACATATTGCTTATAATTATATTATGTCCATTATGTTTAAACGAAAAAAGCGGATTGCCAAAACAACCCGCTTTTAATAAGCAAACAAATAAGATTTAACTGGGATTAAAACTTATAAGTAACACCCGCAGTAATACGACGGTCCGCTAAACCTTGGAAACACAATAATGCACCTTCGTTTACACAAGACTGCTGAATTTCAGACTTAGTTAAGTTAACCGCTTCTATACCTAAGTTTAAGTTGTCGTTAACATCGTAAGATACACTTGCATTCACCTGACCGCGGTCATGTGTGTATACAGGGAAACCTAAAGTTGAGTTACGCGACGCGCCTGCTGCTGTGTCGTCGGTACGAAATGCTTCACGCCATGTATAGCGAACGCGAGCTGATAAACCATGTTTCTCATAATATGCAGTAATGTTATATGCATTTTCTGAGAAATCTAGCAAACCTTGTACCGCTTTAACTTTGGTGAATTGTCTTTGGTCATACACACCTTGAATAGCGTTAAAGATATCTGTACCTCGAGTCGCAGATTCGTTTTCTACAGAACCACCTTTATACTCTTGAATTGTGTAGTTAGCTTGAATACCAAAACCAGAGGCCCAACCTAATTCACCTTCGAATTGCGATAAATCATATTGGAAAGCCATCTCGATACCTGACTGAGTTACAGTCGCTGGATCATTTAGAGAAGTTTCAATATCAACACACATACCTTCTTTAGATGGATCACCTAAGATTCCAGGTTGTACTGCTGGGTTGTATACACCACCACCAGGACAATTTGGATCGGTTTCTCGCCATTTCCCACCATCCGGTCTTGGGAATGTTGCTGCACTTTCAGTACCTGTCACGAATAAGTTTGACATATCCTTTTCGAAGTACCCTACACTTAATACAGCAGCTTCTGCAAAGTACCATTCAGCAGAAATGTCATAGCTAGTAACTTCCATTGGAAGCAAGCCAGGATTACCAATTTCTACAGACGCATTTTCGTTAGTACCAAAAGTAACTGAGGTATTCATGTTACCGAATTCAGGACGTGTAATGTCTTTACCCCATGCTGCACGAACAATTAAATCGTCGGTAACTTCAGCAATTAGATTTAATCGAGGTAGCGTATAGTTATAATCATCACTATAAGTAATTTGCTTAACTTCGCCATTAATTTCCGTATTACCAATAGAGTTTACTTCACTCTCGATATATCGAACACCAAAGTTACCACGTAACATTTCGTAAGAAAAATTAGCTTGTGCATAGACAGCCGTAGTATCTTCTTCTACTTTAAAACCAGCGGTAGATTGTGGATCGGTATTAAGATAATCAATTTCATTACTAAACGTAAAGCCTTTGCTTTCCATATTTGCACGGTGGGTTTCCAACGCACCATACAGAGTATCCATTACTTTTGTTGGGTTAGAAAATGCAAGCTCTGGATCAACTATTACATAGTTTCTAAGAGCCAGCTCACGGCCATCAGCATCACCAAAGTTATCAGGTCCTTCAACTAAAATATCTTTAAATAAACTACCGCTTGGGCTATCAATCATTTTACTGAAGCCGCCCACTCTATCAGAAACAGAAAGTGATTCATGGCTTGCTTGATTAATTCTAAAGCCTGCGTCAATTGAAGATATAATACCATCGTCAAAGTAGTAAGTTGCATCTACTCTAAATGCGGTATCGCTGTTTTCTGTCTTACCATGACTAAAATCAACTTGATCAAGTACGACGTTATTAGGGTCAAGTAATTGAGCTACAGTTGGTGCATATGGAGAAGCGAAATCAATACCAAAAGTAAGCGCACCGCCTCTTAAGTCGTACGCAAATGGTACAGCGTTATCGTTACTGGTACTGCTGGTAATCTCGCCGTTGTCATCTAACCCATCTAACGGTGTATTAGGATTAGGGTTGATAAAGTTTAACTGAGTGTCTAGTTTTGGTGTTTCTGTATCTGAGCTAGCACTAGATAACTCAGCTTTTACTTTAAGGTTATCAGTAACTTGCCACTGTCCACCTAATCTAAATAATTTAGTTTTGGTTACACGAGCACCAGTGTCACTATTAAAACGCAAGTTTGGATCATCATCGTCTTTTGATAAAAACGGTTGGATTGTCCCTTTTGTTGCGACTTGAATGCTACCTAGGTCTTGGCCACCTAAAGAGCCAAAATTAACTGTCTCAAATTGCTCTGGTAAATTCTGATTTAATACAGAACTAACGCCAGAACCTTGAACACGAGTACTTTCTTGTCTTACTTCTTGATCGGTAACTACTGCATCAAAGAAGAATCTCATATCATCGTTTGGCGCATACTCGAATGAACTAGCAAGATTTTTAGTGTTATATTCGAAGTTTTCAGTTTCTTGGTTTAGGAATTGAATGCCCACAAAATCAAAATCTTGAGCAACAGGACGGACTGTTGAGGCATCTTCCCAACCAATTGCATTATCATCATCGTCCCATTCATTTGCGACCTGAGCATTTTTGTTTTCAACCAAACCACCATCACGGTCTACACGAGGACGGAAAGAAGTAGCTTCTTGCTTAGAGAATGCACCACTTACAACAAAACCGAAACGACCTGAACTATTTTCCCAGTTGTCACCGAATGCACCAGAAATTCTAGGCATAATACCATCAGTTGTAAGGCTGCTATCCTCACCTTGAACACGTACTGTTGCTAAAGTATCAGATAAAGCTAACGGTCGAATTGTTTTTAAATTAACAGTACCACCAATAGAGCCTTCTATCTGTTGCGCAGTAGGTGCTTTGATTACTTCCACACCAGCAATAATGCCAGCAGCTAAATCTTCAAATTTCATACCGGTACGGCCATCACCAGTACCGACAGTTTGCATACCATTGACTTGAACAATGTTTGCATTACTACCACGAATTTGTACGCCAGTACCTACACCTGCAGTACGGGTAATTTGAATACCTGTTACGTTTTCTAACACTTCAGCTAAGTTTTGGTCAGGCAATTTACCAATGTCTTCCGATTGAATAACTTCAATTAAGTTATTAGCATCGCGTTTTTGATTAAGCGCGCTAGTTAATGAAGCACGAATACCTTGAACCTGAATAACCTCTGTATCTTCCGTTTCTTCTGCTGCGTATGCATTTGCGACCATGCTTAATGCACCCGCTGAAATCAACGAACAAGCAACTTTTGATAATTTAAATTGCATTTGTATAACCCCTTGTTACATATCTTATGTTGGTTAGACCATGTGTATGATTATTGTTTAACACCAAAAACCACAGGTGTAATACAATACTTGCATACAAATATAATTTTAGCAACATAAATGTAAAACATTTATTAATTTTTTTATTGGTATTGTTATTTAATATAGTTTTACAATAAAACTGTCAGGTTTGATAAAAAGGCATGTAAATCGTTTAAGAATGTATAAAACCACATTGTATGACAAAGTGGTTTTAATAGTATTAATTCGACTAAATGGGTAACTATGAGTGTTTTCGATTAGGTATGTTGACTACATTTGTAGATGAGTGATTGTTTTCTATATCTTTTTCTGGGAAGGTTAAGCTAACTGAGCGGCCGTTTTCAAAAGTTTCAACTTCATAAGAAAGGTTTATCTTGTTAACAATTTTTTCAATCAAAACTAAACCAATACCAAAACCTGGCTCTTTGTGTTGTTGCACTAGTTTATTTTCAACTGTATTTTGATTCAAAATTGTTAAACCATTGCGCATCACAGCGATATGAACTAGCCCTTGAAGCGTATTTTGAAATGCGTTTCGAACCAAATTATTTAACACAATTTGTAACAAGGTCGGATGCGTATTTACGCAGAGCGCATCACCACTGACAATCAGTCTTACATTCTTCCCTTCAATAATTGATTGATTGTCTTCAATCGACTTTTCGATCATTTTAGCCGGCTCACAACTGCTAAACCCAGTGTTGTTTTGTCCCTCTCGACTAATCCAAAGCAGTGCCTCTATTTGATACTTCATGTCAGCAACGGCGATTTCCATTCGCTGCAAAACTCTCCTTTCATCTGGAGACAAATCACGCATCATAGCTTCAAGTATTTCCATATTAGTTGATAATACTGCAACTTGCGTGCGTAATTCGTGGCTAGTAAATCTGGCAAACGAATGCTCTTTTTCTAATAGCTCAGTAAATTTATTAATGCTGTTATTAACTGTGTATGCAAGCGAAGTTAACCCATCAACTTTTAGCTTAGGTGGCGGGTCAACTTTTTTCGACGCGGACAAATTATCAGCCCAGTTAGCCAACTGACGCACAGTTAAATTTACATGATTGATATAATAGAGTTGTACGATAAAGATTATCGCGATAATAACAACCGCAATAAACACTGCGGGTTGCATACGTCCGGCAAGCATTGCGTCTAATAGAGATTGATTTTGCGGTGTGACCCGATAATAGGTATATAAAGTGCGTTGTTGAAACTCTATAGGATAAATGAGAATAAGCTCTGCAACGGAGAAAACGCCTCGAAAATTAGAAATGGCTAGCGTAATTTTGTTGGTGGTTAATTCCGATTGCTCTGCCACCTTTGGAATGCTGGCTTTAAGGCTGGTATATGAAGTTACTAATTGCAATTCATCACTACCAATTGGGTAGTGTGGTGCGGTTAAATATTTGTCAGGATTAGTTTTAATCCGAGTAATAGCACGTTCAGTGTAATCAACTAAAAAATGGCTTTGTTTTGTGGCGTGTTCTATATGAAACTGGATCGCCACATAGATGACATAAATAAGCACGAAAACCGCTATAAAAGCGGTTCCCACTAATGTACTGCGAATTTGTAACGCGGTATTTTTGATCATTTAGTCATGCAATTTTTTCTTTAGTTCAAAACCAAATCCATGCACTATGTGTAATAGCGGCACCGAGTAAGCTTTATCTAAGCTTTGACGTAGCCTATGAATATGAACTTTTAGCGCACTGCTATCAGGGACATCTTCGCCCCAAATTGCATACTCCAAATCTTGTTTACTCACTGCATTTGGATAAGCCTTCGCCAATGCTGCAAGAATAGACCAACCAGAAGGGGTCAATTTTAAAACCTCTCCATCACGCTTAGCCGATTTATTCTTTAAATCAAGCGTTAAGCCCAAGTCTTCAATCTTTAAGCATTTAACCATACCACTTTTGCGTGTCGACAACACTTTAATACGAGCAAGCAACTCTCTGAGTTCAAATGGTTTAACGAGATAATCATCCGCGCCACTATCGAACCCGGCTAACTTATCATCAATTTCGTCTAGTGCAGACACCATCAATATTGGCACTTCTTTGCCATCTTCACGAAGTGTATTGCACATTTGCAACCCAGACATCATTGGCATATTTACATCAGTAACAACCACATCATAGGTATTTTCGTTAACCAAATTTACCCCATGCACACCGTTGCCACAATGATCACAATCTATCTGATTTAATTCCAAATAGTGCATAACAGTAGCAGCTAAATTTTGATCATCCTCAATCAATAAAACTCGATTACCCATGGAACCATCCCCCAATGCAATACATAAATAATCAAACGAGATACTATTGAACAAATTAAAACAATTAATTTGTTAAATAATTGTTTTAATATATACCTAGAAAAATATGTTGCAATATGCATTCGTATGCAAAGGAATTTTCTTGCATTAGCAGCGGTTAATTTACACACTGAATAACTGAAAATTGTAAATTTTCTATTAACACTGGAATTATCTTGGCTATGCGTCAAACCCAAAAAATCATTATTTTTATTAGCTTAATAACTTTATTAGTTGGCTGTGATCGTTTTTATACATTAGAAAAACACCGTCCAAAAGTGTTTAGTTTAAGTGACTTTGAGCAATCGCAAGGTTACCAGCTGAGGTATGACTTATACCTGCCCAATTCTTATTTAGGTTGGACACACAATAAAAAAACATTAATGACATTTGATAGTCAAACCAACACCTATTGGCTTAAGAATATTGATATCACTAAACCGCAAGTTGATGATGTAGGTAGCCGCTTTAAAATTGCTAGTAACGACTGGCAAAACCAGTTTGGTTTTGGCGAATATGATGTATCTCAAGACGAATCGAGTTTCGGAATTCCTACCGACGGTGCTATTCTACATTTACACTACTCACATAACAGCCGTGATATGTTTATCGAGTACCCAAACCCAAAACACGGCAAGTATTTATCGATAGGGATAAAAGTAACTGAAAGTTCTTTAAGGCCATCGGCAATTATGTATGCACAGCTAACCGACAACCCCATTCCTTAACGTGCCTACTGCCAAGCAATGGCAAAAATAATTTACATAGGTAAACATTTAACCTTTAAATTAGATTAAAATCTGGTTAATCTTAAGCACCTGCGATCATCTTGTTAGAAAAACAATAAAAAGGAAGCTATTTATGAGCAAGCCTATCGCACTTTATGCGCTTGATGCCAACCTTGATATAGAAGAATGCTGCCAAAACGCTAACTACTGGGGAGCGAATACGCTTATTCTCTCGCCAGATTTATACAATGAACCTGAATTACCAAGTTTATTAGAAAAGTACAATTTATCGCTTTGGTTAAATATCTCAGTATTAAATAATCCTGACTATTTAATTGGTGAGCCAAGCCGTCAGGCCATTACCAATTTAAAACGCCCTGCTAAAACAGATTGGTGTCACTTTGTTTGTCCGAGCGATCGCGTCTATCTAAATCACCTGGAAAGCGAAATTGAACAGTATTTGGAAGAAATGTCTCCAACCATTGTTAGTTTAGATTTTTTAAGACAATTTGTTAGTTGGCAAGGCAAAGCTTTTGAACAAATAGAAGCACAAGATTTAGAGTACGGCTGTTTTTGCTCTAATTGTCTACAAAATTTCAGCATTTCCGACCATTACACGAATCAAGCGCAAGCACAAATTGAAGCGGGCGAACTATCGTCTGATTACGCCAACTGGCGCAGTCAAAAAATCCTTGATATTGCGCAGCACCTAACCCAATTAATCCGCAAACTTTCGCCAAAGAGTAAGCTAGTATTGAATACCTTACCTTGGCCTGACGGTGTACTTAATCATGCCAGCACCCAGTTAGCTGGACAAAATAAAACTGAACTAGCACTCTTGTTTGATGCTATGTGTCCCGTCGCTTTTACCCACTTAATGCCTCAGGATATGCAAGAAAAAGCACGAGTCATGCAAACCATTAGTGATGAAACTCACTTACCTATATTTTATGGTTTGCAAGTTTCTCATTGGCGAGCGAAAAACCAAATAAGCAATAATCAATTTGAAGCCGAATTAAAACAAAACCTTGCTCTGAGTAAACACGGTTTGGTTATTTATAACTATGACGAGCTCAACTGCTCTCCAGAAAAGGCAACCATTTTAAAGCGACATTTAAATCCAGAAATTCATTATTAACCTGAGCTGCAAAAAGTAATTTTTATTCAAAGCTCAGGTTTTGTGAGTTAAAAGTTTAAATAATAGTCGCGGCATAAATTTCTGTAGTCAGTCGTATAGTGGTTTTGTTGGTTGTAAATAACCAATTGGTTTACTTCAGGAATAGTCATTTTCGTACGATTTTGCGCTGTTTTCTCAAAGCGAACGCATACCCGCTTCGCGCTTGTATCTGATTCTTTAGGGTAAATATGCAGTTCAGCAACACTAAATAAATTTACTTGGCTAAATATTTGTTTAACTTCAACTAAATCGCTAAAAGGAAAAACCAGTTCTGCAAACCCACCATAGCTTAAACGTAGGCTGATTTGCTCAGCCAATATGTGCCAATTCAAATGGGTTTGCAGCCGAGCCACCGCTCTACTCTGTTCAATTGTTTGCCCAGCAGTAAAATATGGCGGATTACAAATAATACGCTGAAATCGTGTTATATCTGGGTAAGATTGAATATCGCAGTTAAATAATTGAATACACTGTGACCAAGGGCTTTGAGAAAAATTGTATTGTGCATCGACACATGCGCCAGCATCCAATTCTACCGCGGTGAATTGACCGTTCACCTCAGCTAATTTCTGTGCCAGCATTAAAGTTAATAAACCTGTTCCACAGCCAATATCTAAGACATTCAGTTTTGTGTTCTCTTTATTGACACTTGCAATTGCCCAGCTTCCCAAGATTAAACTATCTGTACCCACTTTCATCGCACTATGGAGCTGGGTCACGGAAAATTGCTTACATTTAAAACTATTGCTTGCCAAATCCGCCTCCGCCTGGCGTTTCAATCGTTAGAATATCGCCCGCAGAGACCGCAACATTAGCATTATAGGCAAGTTCAATTGGGTTAGTTTGAGTAGATTTAACCAGATAATTACGTCCACACAAGCCATTACCACCACCAGACAATCCCTTAGGTGCATTGACTCTAGCATTTGCTAGTATGTTGATTTGCATGGGTTGTAAAAACTCAATCGAACGGACGAGCCCATTACCACCCGGGTATTGCCCCCGACCACCAGAGTTTTCTCTAATGGAGAATTTTTTCAGTTTAACTGGGTACCTTTGCTCTAATATTTCGGGGTCGGTTAACCGCGAATTAGTCATATGGCTGTGAACAGCATGTTGGCCAGCGTAACAGCAACCGGTTGGCGTAATACCTGCGCCAGTTCCACCCGCTAAAGTTTCATAATACTGATATTCAGCATTACCAAATGAAAGATTATTCATCGTTGTTTGCGAACAAGCTTGTTTACCTAAAGCCAAAAATAACGTTGATACCACTGCTTGAGAGACCTCAACATTGCCAGCTACCACAGCAGCAGGATATTCTGGGTTCAACATAGATTGTTTAGGCACCTTAACCGACAGTGGTCGCATGCAACCTGCGTTAAGTGGAATTGAATTTTCAACCAAACACCTGAATACATAAATAACTGCCGCATCGGTAATCGAACGCGGCGCATTAAAATTAGTTGGCTGCTGCGCGCTGGTACCAGCAAAATCAATCAGCGCAGTTTCCCCTTCAATAGTGATGTTCACACATATGCGGGCACCACAATCCATAGTGAGTTCAGCCGCGCCCGAATTAAGATTCTTAAGAGCATTTTTAACCGCTAGCTCACCATTGTCTAAAATTGCGTTAAGAATTCGTCGGCAATTATCTACGCCATACTGTTTTAACAATTGATTAAGCGCCTGTTGCCCCACCTTGTTTGCAGCAAGCTGCGCAGATAAATCCGCAATGTTTTGTTGAACATTTCGCGCGGGATATTTACTGCAACTAAATGCCTGCGTTATTAATTCAACTTGCAAGTTATCTTGCTCTGCGACTTTAAGCCCTTCAAATAACAAACCTTCTTGCTCAATTACACAACTATCGGCTGGCATAGACCCAGGAGTGATGCCACCTACATCAGCATGATGCGCACGGGATGCTACATATAAAACAGGTGTTTGCGACTGATAAAAAATCGGCGTCACAAGGGTTAGATCGGGTAAATGCGTACCGCCAAGAAATGGTGAATTAATTAAATAGCTATCACCCGCCTGCATCGTCGTTTTGTGCTGTTGGATTACACTCAACACACTATGAGACATTGAGCCAAGGTGGACCGGAACATGAGGTGCGTTAGCAATTAGCTCTCCGTACTCGTTAAAAATAGCACAGGAAAAATCGAGTCGTTCTCGAATATTAACAGAGTGAGCTGTTCGCGCTAACACTTCGCCCATTTGTTCAGCAAACGACATAAACAAATTGTTGTAGATTTCTAGCTTAACAGGGCTGATATCGAGTTGCTGCGGGCAAACTGGCGTTGGTAATTTGTTGTCATGACGTGTTTTTTCACATAACAAAGTTTTGTCTGCTAGCTGGGTGACTTGCCAACCAGCTTCAACAACATTGCATCCAGTCTTTTCTACCACCAACGCCGGGCCAACAATGACCTGATTCTCCGTTAATTGTTCTCTTTGATAAACACTAAAATGATTCGAGTGTGTTAGTTCAACTTGCGCGAGCAGTGGTTCGACACGAATGTCAGTAGCAGTCAGGTCGACTTGTGAATTTAAATGCACCTCAACTACATATGCATCTATCAAAATGTCCGATTGTTGAATATAACCAAATTGTTTAACATGCTGCGCTTCAAAGTCTTGAATAATGGAGTCTAAATCATCTGAATAATCAACCTCAAAGCGCACTTCTGCACCTTGATATTTAACTAATAACTTTGCCTTGGTTTCGATAGCTGCAGTTGTTTTTACGCCTGTTTGCTGAGTCAATTGTTCAACAAACTGCTGTTGTTTCGTTTGTATTTGTTGTTTTAACTGTTGAAGTTGGTTAAAACTCAGCACTTGCTGGAAGCTAAACTCAGCACCCATACCTTGATCGGACAAACCAATACCAAAAGCAGACAATACACCAGCATAGGGATGAATAATCACTTTAGACATGCCAAGCGCCTCAGCCATCAAACAAGCGTGCTGACCACCTGCTCCACCAAAACAACTTAAAGTATAATCGGCTAGGTCATAGCCACGTTTGGTCGATATATGACGGACAGCATGCGCCATATTGTCTACCGCAACTTCAATGAAACCATTTGCGATTTGTTCAATGGTTAGTTCAACGTCATCTAGTTTTAATGCTTTTTGTACCTGCTCAAGTTTGTTGATGGACGCTTGTTTATCTAGCGGTAAATCACCATTGTGGCCAAATACAGCTGGAAATAGCTGTTCATTTAATTTTCCTAGGACCAAATTACAATCTGTTACCGTCAAAGGGCCACCTTTTCGATAACAAGCTGGGCCAGGATTCGAGCCAGCAGATTCAGGGCCAACTTGAAAACGTCCGTCTGCATAAATACAAACAGAGCCTCCACCCGCTGCGACAGTATGAATATTTAACATAGGCGTTGCTAAACGCACACCTGCCACTTCAGTACAATAACTAAATTCGTATTGGTCTGCGTAATGCGATACGTCAGTAGACGTGCCCCCCATATCAAAGCCAATAATTTTGTTATGTTGGCTATGCTTAGCTGTTTTAACCGCACCTACAATACCACCAGCTGGACCAGACAAAATTGCATCTTTGCCTTTGAAACTGTCCGCTTGGGTTAATGCGCCGTTTGATTGCATAAAATATAAGTCTACCCCATGCAATGCATCTGCAATTTGGCGAACATAATTTTGCATAACAGGTGTTAAATAAGCATCAGCAACACAAGTGTCACCACGCGGGATCAATTTAATCGTTTGACTTGCTTTATGTGACAATGAAACTTGGCTGAATCCAACCTCTTTTGCGACTAACTCTAGTGCTTGTTCATGCTGAGGGTTTATCCAACTATGCAAAAGTACAACAGCAATTGCATTATATCCACGCTGTTTAATTTGTTGTAATTGTGTACGTGCATCTTGAATGTCTAGTGGTTGTTCAACCTGTCCATTTGCACAAATTCGCTCGGAAATTTCAAACGCTTCAGTGAACAAAGTATCTGGTAAGTTAATTTGTTGGGCAAAAATATCCGGTCTATTTTGATAGGCAATTTTTAAACAGTCTTTAAAACCTTGAGTTGTCACCAGTGCTGTTTTTTCGCCTTTACGTTCGAGTAACGCATTGGTAGCAACCGTTGTACCAACTTTAACACTATCAATCAACTCAACAGGAATGGCTTGTTCGTAGCTTAATTGCAATAGCTCACGAATACCTTGAATTGCAGAATTCTGGTAGCGTTCTGGATTTTCAGACAATAGTTTATGGGTAGTGAGTGTACCGTCGGGTTTAACCGCAACAATATCGGTAAAAGTGCCACCTCTATCAACCCAAAACTGCCAACCCGCCATGCTTATTCCTCTTTATTTAATGCCACAAAACGGCGGAGGATTCTAACATAATTCGCTAAATAGCCATCAGCTAATTATCGCTTGAACAGCTTAATTCAATTGATGTCTTTATATTTGCCTAGTTTCCAAGATTTCTATCACCTGCCGTTGAATGTATTGAGCCAATGGTTGAGCTTGCGGCATATGGAAGTGATGAGCGCCATCAAAATATTTAACTTGGCACTTAGTAAAATAGTCTAAATGTTTTTCTATCGTGTTTTTTATCACCTGATAGCCATTGCCAGCTAAACAAATGGTCACTGGACTTTGTATTGCTGCCAAAATTTCTTGAGCTTGGCCAGGTGTTAAACGTATCGGCGATAAAGTCTGTAACCTTGCATCACTTCTCCAACTAAACGAATTTGCTTCAATATAAAGGTTGCGTTTAATTAATGCCTCAGCATACTCAGCTGCTAGGTGATTTTTTTCAACACGCATTTGTACCAATGCTGGCAATAAATTTTTGGGTCGCTTGGTTGCCGATTTAACGCGCTTGTCAGCCATTTTTATCCGACTTTCAAAAGCGAGGTGTACATTTGTGGCCAACTCGTGTTCGGGCTGAGTAAATGCACCAGGCGACTCTAATAATATTAAAGCTTTAACGAGCTGGGGTTCACTAGCTGCTAGCACCGCTGAAATTGCCCCTCCAAGCGAATGCCCAATCAAATAGAGCTCAGATATTTGTACCTGCTGGCAAAATAGTTTGAGGTCGTAAACCCAATCAATTAAATGGTAATGAGCATCGAGACTACGATGATCACTATGCCCATGCCCCATCAGTTCAACTATGATTAATTGATAGTCATCGAGATATTTTGCCAATGGTACAAAGCTTTCAGAATTATCTAACCAACCGTGTATACATAATAAAGTCGGCACGTTTTGCTGGTATTCATCCCAGCTAAAGTTAGTTAGATAACACATAGACTTGCCATGATTAAGCGTGCAAGACCTTTGAAATAAGCTTCTTTGCATTAGCGATTAGTCTCGTGTCGACGACTTTTTAGTTCTTGTACGTTTACGTTTATCAACTGGGATATAATATGGGTGCAAATAGTGATAACGCTGCCAATACCAACGACTAGAATATGGCCAAAATGGATCGCGCCATAAGTCTGCTCGATTATCAGTTTCTTTAGCTTCAGGCCATATGTAAACCTGAGCTTGTTTTAACACTGGATAGCTTATTTCGTAATCACCCACTTTGCCTTGCTCAGGCTTAGATATAGTCCCCAACGCACTAACCAAACGGCCCGATTTATAAATACCGGGCTCTAAAAACTGCTCAACATAGACGCGAAAACGTCCTTTAGATTTATCCGTCACTTTGGGCTTACTACTGCTATAGGCATCATAGTGCACCAGTTCCAACATGGTTTGCTTAGGTAAATTTTTAACCGCTACAATAACGCCGCCCCAACGCGCTTGCTCTCCAACCACAGCTTGAGCTTGTTTATTAGCTTGGTCGTAATTAACAAGGCGTACATTGTCGGCAACACGTAAATTTTCTGGTACCGTACTACAAGCGGCTAGTCCTACAAGTAAGCTTATACTCGTGACAACTTTCGCTAAGCTTTTGTTAAGTAATAACATAAATCTAATCAACCATAACAACTCGATTAGTTTAAGTATAACAGCTTAGTCAATATATTCATGCGTTATCTGTTGGTTCATCACGTCTTCAAATGCTTCTACGGGCAAAGGCTTATAGAAATAAAAACCTTGAAAACAACATACATTCAAGCTCTGCAAAAAGTTTAGTTGCGCCTTAGTTTCAACCCCTTCTGCTATAGTAGAGAGGCCAAGGGCTTTAGCGATATAGGCAATTGCTTCAACGATTGCTTTATCATTTTCGTTATTTGGTAATTCTTTGATAAACGACTTATCAATTTTTAACGTATTCAATGGAAGCGATTTTAGGTAGGCCAAAGATGAATAACCTGTTCCAAAATCGTCAATCGATACTTTGATGCCATTGCGATGAAACGCATTTAAAATTGGTAAGGCGGCATCTAAATTTTCCAGCAACAGGGTTTCCGTTACTTCTAGTTCAAGCAATTCGTTTGGTAACCTGTGCTGATGAAGCAAATTGAGTATGTCATCTTGCAAGTTTTGATTAATTAACTGTCGTGCGGATAAATTCACTGCGACTGGAATTTTGATGCCTTTTTCAAACCAAAGCTGCAATTGTTTGCAAACTTTTGTTAGTACGATTTTGCCAAGCTCAATAATTAAACCCGTTTCTTCTGCTATCGGGATAAAATCCGCTGGTGAAATCAAACCTCTTGTAGGGTGAAACCAACGCGCAAGTGCCTCAGCACCAACAATTTGCCCCTTGCTATCCACCTTCGCTTGATAAAACACATCAAAACTATTTGACTCTAACGCCTTGTGTAAATCTTCTTCTAATTGAGCTTTGTCTTTAAGGCTAGTTTGTAACTTGGGTTGAAAAATGGCAATTTGTTGATTGCGTAATAACCAAGCGTCGTTTAATGCAATATCAGCATCGCGCAAAATATCTGCCGCATTAATATAACTGGCTGTTTGAGCCACTATTGCAGTTGAAAAAGTTAGATGAATTTCTTTGTGTTCAATCATTAATGGCGTTTTAAGCGCTGGAATAATTTTCTGTTCAATAATGTCAACGCACGACTCGACGCTGCTGGCATTTTGTACTGTTAAAGCAAACTTTTCGTCATCAACCCTAGCCAGGCTTTCTTGCGGCGGTACAATTGCGGATAAAGTGCTTGCAACTTCAAAAATGAGCCGATCACAAAAATGGTGTCCGTAACTATCTCGAATTAATTTATACCGATTTAGTGAAATTAAAATAACGGTAAAATTGGTAATTTGTTGCGCTTGTACTGCCTGTAATAATAATTCCATTCGGTCAATAAACGCAGAGCGATTCAATACATCTGCTATTGGATCAATTATCTTCCGATTAGTAAAATCTGTCATTGAACCAGCCATTCGATAGGCTTTACCATTTTTATGCCGGATCGCTGCGCCGCGCACCATCATCCATCTATAGGTTCCATCCGCATGCTGAATACGGCATTCTTGACAAAAATGCTCTGATATTCCCTCTAAGTGATGGCGTAAACTACGATTAAACTCAAAAGTATCATTTGGATGAATGCGCTCGACAAACGCATTAAATTGATTCGGAAAATCCTGTTCATCATAACCAAGCATTTTTTTCCACCTAGATGAAAAAAATGCCTCGTCCGAACTAATTAACCAATCCCACAAACCATCATTGGCGCCCATTGCTGCTAAACTAAACCGTTCGTTTGCTTGGCGTCTGTCTGAATCTAACCTTTTAATCAATAATAAGTTTTGAATTCGTGCTAATAAAATCTGTACATCTATGGGTTTAGTGATGTAATCATTTGCGCCTAAACGCAAACACGAAACAATTCTACGGTTATTTCTATGCGCGCTGACCATCACAACAGGCAAACTGATTGCTGATTCAGTACTGCGAATTAATTCAAGTATGGTTACACCCGAACCGTCAGGTAAACTAATATCTAGTATCACTAAATCATATTGATTGTTTGAAAGAAGTGCTTGCGCCTTTTTAACGGTATCACACGTGTCTAAATCAATTGTAGAATCAGCCTTGAGAGTTGCTTTGATTAACTCCCGTGCAATTAATTCATCTTCAACCAACAGTATTCTAGCCATAATCCATAATCCTTCAGCCTAGTGAATACTATAAGTAATAGCGCGTTTAGTAAGGGGTAACAAGTTAAATACACATGTATATTTTTCAAACAGATACTAAGAGCTAACCATAGCAATTCAAGTTTACATACAGATCAAGGTGTTACATTATTCAAAGATGCTTTTGTGACATATACATAACGCTTTGATTTAACAACTCAAAGCGTTATGAATAAATGTTCTATAGGTTAGGTTTATTTACCTGGCATTTTTTGCCAAGTAACCTCATCTCTAACATATACAGGTGAGATATCAGCTGCTTTTTCTAATTGAGCTTTTGTGGCATTTTGCGCAGAAATTAGCGCTATATCTAAAGCGGTTGGAAAAGGTTGTTGATTATAAATTTGTGTAGGCAACTGCTCAGTAAGTTCTTGCTCATAGGTTTGCCACCCCGTACCAACACTAGTCCAAGCTTGTTGTTTGTCTAACTCCAATAAAGCACCGGCTGGTGGACAAACACGCTCTTTTAAAATGCTTTCAACTTTACCTAAGCCCGTTACTTTATATGCAGCAAGGTAAATTTCGTTCATACGCGCATCAATAGCTGGAATCACATATGCAGGTTTAGAGTGCGCTAATTGAGTTCGGTATACACAATGTGCCATTGCAGCCAATGTTGAAACGCCATATGCGGGTTTGTCTGCACCAAGTGCTAAACCTTGCACTATACCTGTTGCAATGCGCACACCTGTAAAACTGCCAGGACCTTTACCATAAGCAATAAGGTCAACATCACTTAGTTGAATGCCAGCTTGGGTTAATACCGACTCTGTCATCGACAATATTCGTTTGTTATGCTCTCGCGGACACACAGCAAATTCAACAAACTCTTTTGACTGCTCACCGTCATTCAACAATAAAGCTGCAGAGCAAGCTTCAGTTGAGGTATCTAAGGCTAAAATGTACTTCATATCTATCACTCTTTAAATCTGTATATCAATTTCACTTAACGCTGCTTTAAAAACTCACAGGCTTTGTCTAGTGAACGACTACGCTGCATATCAGGCAAACTTTGAATAAAAGTTTCACCATATGGGCGTGATACTAACCTTGGGTCGCAAATTATTAATACGCCGTGATCAGTTACGTCCCGAATTAAACGCCCTGCCCCTTGTTTTAGGGTGATAACAGCTTGTGGAATTTGAATTTTACTGAATGGATCTTCACCTTTTCGTCGGCAATTTTCTATACGAGCTTGCATCAATGGGTCGTCAGGTGCTGCAAATGGTAGTTTATCAATCACTACACACTTTAATGCATCACCGCGAACGTCGACGCCTTCCCAAAACGCGCCTGTGGCCAACAACACAGGTTTATTAGCTGCTAAATATTGTTTTAATAATTCGCGCTTCGGTACTTCACCTTGAATAAACAGTGGATTATCGATTTTGCTTTTAAGTCTATCTGCAACCAAATTCATCATTCGATAACTGGTAAACAGCAAAAAACAACTGCCTTGTGCCGCATCTATTATTTTTAATGACAGGTCGACTAGCGCATTTAATGCAGCTCTGTCATTCGGTTCAGGGAAATACCTTGGAATACATAACAGCGACTGCTTTTTATAGTTAAATGGGCTATCTAATTGAATAGAAGTATACTCCTCCAACCCCAGTAAATCGGTAAAGTGATCAAAACGGTCGTCTACCGATAAGGTTGCCGAAGTCATTAACCAGGCTTGTTTTTTCTCTTGACGTAAATTAGAAAATTTATCAGCAATTGAGAGTGGCGTTAAATTTAAACTTGCATGCCGCGGGGTTGTTTCATACCACAAACTAACATCAGGTTGTTGCCAAGTGGTCAGTTTGGCTATTTTCTGTTTAGCTTCAAAAATACGTTCAAAACAATTGTCAGCTGATTTTGAGCGGCCAATCTGCTCTTTTAATACCTCGTAGGCAAAATCAATTGATTTAACTAAAGCGTCTAATTCACGCTGACATTGTTCAGTTTGGCCTTTGTCTCGCCAATTACCTTTTTCGGGTAATTCAGGAAAAGATAAACGGAATTGTCGAGCGTTGGTCATTAGGTTTTTGGCCGCCTTGCCTAATTGCTGTGCATCTTTTAACTCAGTACGATAAGCAAGCTCCATGTCTTTGCCTAGCTCAACTAAGATACGGGTAGAAATTCTATCGCCAAAATATTCACAGGCAATATCAGGAATTTGATGCGCCTCATCAAATACCACTACGTCTGAATCTGGCACAATTTCACCAAAACCAGTATCTTTAACCGCCATATCAGCAAAGTATAAATGATGGTTAATGACCACTAAATCGGCTTCGGCGGCCTTTTTACGCGCACGCACTAAATAACAATCATTGTAGCTTTCACATTCTTTACCTAAACAGTTGTCTATAGTGCTGGTAACGAGCGGAATGGCTTTGGAATCTTCAGTAATTGTTGTTACTTCACCAATATCGCCCGATTCAGTCGATAGCAACCACTTGTCGATATTTTTTAAATCTTTAAGCAGTTTTTTATCTTCAAGCATTGGGTGCGCTTTATGTTGACTATGTCTAAGTAAACACAAATAGTTAGCTCGTCCCTTGAGTAACGCGGTTTTACTGCGGCTTTTTAATGCACGCTTAACTAAAGGCAAATCACGATGAAACAACTGCTCTTGTAAGTTTTTAGTACCGGTAGAAATAATAACTTTTTTGTCACTTAACAAAGCAGGAATTAAATATGCGAAAGTTTTGCCCGTACCAGTCCCCGCCTCGGCAATTAATAAGCTTTTGTCTTGAATCGCTTTTTCAAAAGCTAACGCAAGTTTTACTTGAGGTACACGCGGCTGAAAGCCATCAATTGCTTTTGCTAACGCACCATCTTTTGAAAAAACCTTATCAACCTGACTCAAAACTTAACTCTGATAATTTGTGAAGATATAAATTGGGGTGGGATTATGCGTGTTTTTTAGGGGTATTTAAAGTTTTCTAACGGTAAACTTAGTCGGTTGCTGCGGTTTATACTTCTATGTCCACATGCTTTTGTCCCTTATCGTCCACATAAACGCCCGACTCAGATTGCTGTTGCTCGTCAGGAGCATGATACCGAGTATCGGCAGCATGGTGAGCGAGTCTATTATTTAAATACCTGTCCTGCGGAGCATCTTCGTGTTGTTTGACTGAAGCTTTAACTCTTTTTACATTCAGCTTTGGAGGTTGCAGCTTGTTTTGAACAATACGCGGCATAAACGGGATAATCATATCTGTGTTCATTTCATGCCCTCCTACTTATTTAACCCAATCACCTATATATCGGCAATCATTGGGTATTTTTTAATTATATACCCAAGCTAGTTGAAGATACAGGCCCCAAAAGTTTGCAGATAGATGATACGATTGCTCAATAGCAGTTAGTAACGAGCAATAAATAGTCAGTTTCAGAAAGTTGTGAGATTTTATGCGGATAAGCTTTTAGTTTTAACCAAGCTGGGATATCTTTGAGTGATGATTTATCACGTAACAAAACTTCAATTTGCTCACCCTTTTGAGCTTTTTTTAGGCTAAGCTTTAAAGTAAGCAAAGGCATTGGGCAACACATGTTACGGCAGTCAATAGGTTCAGACATAGTAAAATTATTCGGGCTTGTTGATCTTTGTTTATAAATTGAGCTGAATGAAAACTGCCTAAGACAAGGCAAAAATAATAAAATTTACTTTGCCTTTAAGTTTAACAAATATTTGCAAGATTAGAGAGCTCTACAATGAATAACTCTGGCTTACCGGAAAATCCGACTCTTAAAGACATTAATAAGTTTAAACGCCAACTGAACTGGGGTGATTTACCGCCTTTTTACCATATGATAGCGTCATCGGTGAGTGAACTAGAAAGTATTCAAACCATGGGATTTGATAATGCACTAAACAAAATATGCAAACCGAATAACTGGAATTTGCAATTGTTAGGTGGTTATTTTGACGACCATAACCAAGTTCACGTAGAGCGCAAACCACGATTGGCCATTTATCAATTGTTTACTGACAGAGGGTTTGAGCTGCATTGCTTCCCTTACGCCAAAAACAAAGAAATCGATCAATATGTTCGTGGTCACAAATTAATGGAGTTTATCACTTGGGATCCAGGCACAATGAAAGTGCTGTGTCGGGTCAACTCGTTACATAAATTTATCGATTATTACTTTCAACGCGGCGATATTGCTGACCGAGCATTAATTTTTTATGCAATGCAATGTGTTGATAAATTGATAGGTTACATGAAATCACATGTAGATGTAGTAAAAGTTGATGGCGTAACAATTGAACAGTACTTTAAGGCACAAGAAAAATCGATCGCATCAGATGACTATGATGATTTGTTATTAGGTGATCTTAAAGGAAACGATTTGTCAGATTTTGGCTCTAAGTAACACAAGTACCAATTAAGTAAGGATAGTTGTTTGTTCAATAAACTGAAATGCATTACAGTTGCGGCTGCGCTCGGTATTGTTACAACTTCATCGCCTGTAGGTTATGCATCAATAGCGAATAACCATAAATTACCTACGTTAGGCACAGTTGCAGCTGGCAGTTTAACCATTGAAAAAGAAAAAGTATTGGGCCAAGTGATTCGGCGGCAACTACGAGCAACCTCACCGGTGATTTCCGATCCTTTATTAGACCAATACCTAAATGATTTGGGCAATAAATTGGTCTCGAAAGCGCCCGATGTTCGTTATCCATTTGATTTTTATCTAATTAAAAATCCACAAATTAATGCCTTTGCAACTTTTGGTGGTGTTGTTGCTATACATACCCGAACCTTGTTAGAAGCAAAAACCGAAAGTGAACTGGCGTCTGTAATTGGCCATGAAATTGCTCACGTGACTCAGCGGCATATCGCCAGAACCATAGAACAAAACGAACGCAATGCGCCGCTTACCATTGCCTCATTATTAGGTGCAATATTAATCGCGATGGCGGACCCAAGCGCAGGTGCAGCCGCCATTACTACCGCCCAAGCTGGTAGCCAACAAATGGCATTGAATTATAACCGACAAAATGAAAAAGAAGCCGACCGTATTGGTCTACGCATTTTAATCGACGCCGGATTCGACCCAAGAGGGGCACGCGATTTTTTTGTTCGCTTAGCCGAGCAAAGCCGCTACTCAAGTAAATTGCCCGCTATGCTTTATTCGCATCCATTGCCTGATAGTCGAGTCAGTGATATACGCGCACGCATAGATGGCTTGCCACCTGTACGCGCCGACGAAAGTTTATATTTTAATTTAGCCCAAATAAGAACATCAGTTTTTTACACCCAAGTACCAAGCTATCATATTGAATACTTTCAATCGCAACTAAACAGCATGGGCCAAGCTAACAACCCACTACTCAAATACGGCTTAGCTTTAGCGCTCATGAAAGAAGAAAAATACGCACAAGCAGAGCCTTTAATAAATGAGTTATTACAGCTTGATGCAAACAATTTGTTTTATTTGGACTTAAAAACCGACATTGCACTGGGCTTAAAACAATATGCGTCTATACTTGAATTGTTGAGCGGCAAGCTGGCATTGATGCCTAAAAACCAAGTTTTGCTGCTTAATTATGCAAACGCTCTGTTGACAGCTAATCAAGCTCAGAAAGCAGTTGAAATATTGAAAGATTTTATTATTCTGCACCCCGAGCACTATCTGGCGTGGCAACTGATGGCTCAAGCGTATAAACAGCTTGGTAATCGTTCAATGTATCATCAAGCTCAGGCAGAACTATATGCTTTAGTCTTAGCTTATCCTAAAGCAATAGACGAATTGCACACAGCGTTTAACTATATTGAACGGCAGTCTGAAACTGAAAAACGGCGAATTTCTGCCAGAATAAAACAATTGCGTGAAGAACAAGAGAATATCAAAAGGCTTTAAATATGGCTGAATATATTATTTATCACAACCCACGTTGCAGTAAGAGCCGTGAAACACTAGCACTTCTCCAAGAAAATGGCATTGAGCCAGAAGTGGTTGAGTATTTAAACACCCCACCAACTGTTGCTCGATTGGCAGAATTGGTAGACATGCTCGGATTAGAAACCGCGCATCAATTAATCCGAGATAAAGAATCAATTTACAAGGAATTAGATTTAGACGAATTAATGTTAGATGAAGAGCTACTGCCGCTTATGAATGAATACCCAAAACTAATTGAACGACCAATTGTTGTAAAAGGCAATAAAGCAGTTTTGGGCCGACCACCAGAAAACGTATTAGATTTAATTAATGACTAATATACTGGTTTTATACTATAGCCGAAACGGTAGTACCAAAAACCTTGCGCATCAAATTGCGCAAGGTGTTGAAAAAACAGGTGCCCAAGCGATCATTCGAACCGTTCCTTCTGTGAGTGCAGACACCCAAGCAATTTCTCCAGAAATTCCTTCTGACGGCGACATCTATGCAACCGAACAAGACTTAGTCAATTGTGACGGTTTAATAATTGGTTCCCCTACCCGCTTTGGCAATATGGCTGCGCCGCTCAAATATTTTTTAGACAGCACCAGTAAACTTTGGCTAAAAGGTAGTTTGTCAGGCAAACCTGCGGCGGTATTTTCGTCTACTTCAAGTTTGCATGGCGGCCAAGAAAGTACCTTGTTAACTATGATGCTACCGCTCATCCATCATGGTATGTTAATTGTAGGACTGCCATACAGCGAAGCGGATTTGCACACAACCACAACCGGTGGCACACCATACGGCGCAACCCACCTAGCTGCAGAACAAAACACACAACTATCATCAGCAGAAATTAACCTTGCACAAGCTTTAGGTTATCGAGTTGCTGATATTGCTACCAGACTCAGGTAAACTATACGCCCTTTGAGTTAACGCGTTGTACTGATATGACCCAAGAACAAAAAATTATCCGTGCTAAGCACATAGCACTATTTGGATATTTAGGATTAATTGTATTAGTGCCTGTATGGCATTTATGGTTGGCGCCACCTATGGAAGGATTATCAGCCACCTTCCTAGTTATATTATGGTTAACCCCTTTGTTAATACCTTTTAAAGGCTTAATCACTGGCAAACCATACACCTATGCTTGGGCTAATTTTATTGCCATGTTCTATTTTTTACATAGTTTAACATTGGTTTGGGCGTCTGAATCCGAACGATTCTTGGCAATAATTGAATTTTTATTAGTTACCACATGGTTTTGTGCAGGTAGTTATTATGCTCGTTGGCAAGGACAATATTTAGGTATTGGACTGAAAAAACTCAAACAAGTGCAAGCTGAAGAAAAAGCCATGTTTGAACCTAACAACGCCTCAAGCGGCACCGACAAACAGCAATAACTAAAGGCTATGCAAATTTGATAAACATAGTTGCAACGAATACTGATTTCTACATTTGTGAAAAACCAGCTGGATTAGATTTTCATGACGATGAAGGCCACGCTGGTTTTTTTAGCCTACTGAAAACGCAAACCAACGAAAATTTATATCCCGCCCATAGACTAGACAAACAAACCTCTGGTTTAATTTTGGTCACGAGAAACCTAGCTGCCGAACACGCTTTTAACCAAATGTTTTTAACCCATACTATAGAAAAATATTATTGGGCCATTGCAGGGAATAAACCCAAACAGAAGCAAGGGCGCATTATTGGTGATATGGAAAAAAGTCGTAATCGCGCTTGGAAACTGAATAAAAGTAAAAACAACCCAGCTAAAACATTTTTTTACTCATATGGCTTAGGTGATGGTCATCGCCTCTATTTACTTCGCCCCTACTCTGGCAAAACTCATCAGCTACGTGTGGCGCTAAAATCCATTGGGGTTGCGATTCTTGGCGACGATATCTATAAAGGCCCAGCGGCAACGCAATTACACTTGCACGCAAGTTGTTTGAAATTCAATTATCAGGGCCAAAATTTCAACTACTACCTTCCACCAAAACAGACTAATTTTCAAAACATTTCAGCACAATTTATCGAAGATAATCAATTAAACCAACCTTGGTTACTAAATTGGCCTAAACTCTAGTACAGAGTCGCCTAAAAATTATAGACCCCAAAAGCCATGCAAAAAATTGAAACCATCAACACATTAAAAGAAATGGAGATCCTTGCGCGCATCCCCTTGTTTAAACACTTAACCCCACAAGAACGAGCCTGTTTAATCACCGATGAGTTGCAATTTTATATCGCCGAAAAAGAAGACTATGTCATAAAGCAAAACGACCATGATCACTGCTTTTATATTCTGCTAAGTGGCACGCTACAAGTGACCAAAAATGCCAACCACGCTGTGATTGCCAATATCGAACCTGGCGGACTGGTTGGTGAAGTTGGTTTTATCACTAACCAACCAAGAACGGCCTATGTTCAAGCTATCGAAAAGTCTATGTTAATCCGTGTTGACCAGCAAATTATGGCTAGACTGCCACTTAAGATGCGCGAACAAATTAAAGACAAACTGATAGACAGCCTAGTTGATCGAATTAATTACCTAAACGATGAAGTAATCATGCTCAGCGAACGTGTTGAAAGCGTAGAAACTAAAACAAACGCACAATCAGATGAATGCATCCAACTCGCAGACGACTGGCAAGAAGAAAATTAATATAAAATCGAATCATTAAATCACCTCAATTTGCCACATATCGACTCGCACCTATTGTATACAATCAACATTTAAATTAACATACTGCAACATAGTCACAAGTCATTTACAAAACATTAGGTAATTTTTATGTATACCACTCGCACTCAACATACGAAATTAGCCAGCTTGATTATACTAGCTTTATCATTATCCGCCTGTGGCGGCTCGTCTGAATCGGATGATGGCAATGATTCGCCCACAACTCCGGTTGAACAAACAGATACAACACCAAACACTTTTAACTTTTCGGCTCAAAACAATGTCGCTTTATCGACACAAATTACTTCAGCGTCAATTACTATTACAGGCATTAATACAAAAACACCAATTAGCATTAGCGGTGGTGAATACGCAATTGACAATGGTGCTTTTACATCAGCTCAAGGCGAAATT
This sequence comes from Catenovulum agarivorans DS-2, assembly GCF_000568405.1. Taxonomy (GTDB): domain Bacteria; phylum Pseudomonadota; class Gammaproteobacteria; order Enterobacterales; family Alteromonadaceae; genus Catenovulum; species Catenovulum agarivorans_A. The sequence continues at coordinate 6,409 of NZ_ARZY01000021.1, read as the reverse complement.
GAAAACAATCAAAGCATAAAAGTAAGATTAACCAGCGCCGAACACTACAACAAAACAACATCAGCCACAGTAACGATTGGCGGGGTTACAAGTAAATTTGACGTGACCACAGAGCAATTTGGTGGCGTTCAAGTAGATATAAACTTAGATACAAAACACAGTTTGAATGGTTTTGATTCATTTGATAGACAAAAATACATCACAATACATGCGACACAAACCGAACCTGATTGGGGTGAAAACGACGGACATAGCGCGAATGCTGCCAATAAAGATCCGGACTTAATGCTCAACTTTGTCAATAACTACGACGTTTATTATGGTCGTGAAACAGGTGGCAATAAGTGGCACCTACGCAATGTACAAGAAGACACAAGCAAGCCTGGTTTCGTTGATGAAGCATCCATGGCCAAACGAGGCAGTGATACCAAATGGGGCTATTCAAATTTTAGCAAAAAGATTAACCAAGATGCTCGCGCTGCAGAAGACCGAGGGCTTGATCTGATAATTGGCGCACAACAACACCCGTATTGGCCAGAAGGCACGCTAGTTAATGCAATAGGCTCTAACGACTGGGCATTTTCAACTACCGACACATCAGCGGAGCCTTTGGGTACCGCAACAGGTCATTATTTAGCACATTACTTAGCTAAGTTTTTTAAACAAGAAAACGATACACAAGGTCAGCCAAAACCAAAATATTTTGAAATAATGAACGAACCACTTTATGACCTAACAACAGTTAGAAGTGGCTCAGACCGAGTTGACCCTGCAACCATATTTGAATTTCATAACACAGTCGCTGCTGAAATTAAAAAATTGCCAGAAAATAGTGACATATTGGTAGGCGGTTATACGGTTGCATTTCCTGATTTTGACAAAGATAACTTCCAAAGATGGTTCGACCGCGACAAGCAATTTATAGATATTGCTGGTGCAAACATGGATTTCTATTCAATTCATTTATACGACTTTCCATGTTTTAGAAACAGCGAGCGCTACCGTAAAGGTGCCAACGCCGAAGCAACGATGGATATGATGGAGCACTACAGTCGCATAGCAACTGGAACCATGAAACCTTATGTAATTTCAGAATACGGTGCAGCTATTCACTGTTTAAATAAAGCAGGCTGGAGCCCTGAGCGTAATACATATCAACTTCGTGCGGTAAACTCGTTGTTGATGCAGTTTTTAGAGCGACCTGACGTCATCGCGAAAACCATTCCATTTATTGTCGTAAAAGCTGAATGGGGACGAACTGACTACCCTTATGGTCCACGCTTAATGATTCAAGAATTTGAAAAAACTGGCGACCCAACTCAAACAGACTGGGTATACTCTGATTTAGTAAAATTCTACCAATTGTGGTCAAACGTAAATGGCACTCGAGTAGACAGCAAATCGTCAGATTTAGATATTCAAGTAGACGCATACGTAGAAGGTAAAAAAGCATACGTCATCCTAAATAACTTAGAGTTCGACGATGCAAACATCAAATTAAACACACTTGGCTTAAACGGCAACCAAGTAGCAAGTGTAAAAATTAAACACTTAGAAACCTTAGCCGGTGCTGAAATGCAATCAAACCTAACAACCCTTGATAGCCAAACTTTGCCAGAATCTGTGACACTAGGTAAAGAAGCCACCATGATTATTGAAATAGCCTACACACAAGACGTACAGATTTCAGAAGAAGTTGAAGAGAAAAAATACTACGCCACAGAGTATTTAAAAACCATTGAAGCGGATACTCAAATTGAATATACGATCAATGATGTCGCAATTGATACAAATGGTGAAGCGGTATTGCGCATTGCCGTTGGCCGTGACCATGGCTTATCGCTAACGCCTAGCGTTAAGGTAAACGGCACCCAAGTAGAAATACCAAATGACTTTAGAGGATACAACCAACAACAAGGTTCAACCATGACAGGTCGTGACAACTTTTTTGGTGTATTAGAAATACCCGTTGATTACGCATTGCTGCAAGCGTCAAACAAAATTAGCTTAACTTTTGCGGACGATGGTGGCCGAGTAGCTAGCGCCAGTTTGCAAGTATTTAACAGCAGTAAACAACTAACTCGCAGCTTTTAAACAGCCAATGTTTGCCGAGGGGCAGTTCCCCCTCGGTAATGTATTAAAATACTAACTTGAATATGTGTGATTACCAAGGGATTATGTCGGTCTAATTGCCGAGCGACTCTGTCGTAAATAGCATATCAGCCAGTTGCTAAACTGGCTACCTTTTGTGCCGTTTCAGCCAGAGCATTAGATTTTTCGACTCGCAATGCGGTGGTATTCATATTGTTTCTTAGCCACATGTTGCGCACACCGCCCGCGCTAATATCAACACCTAGGGCTTCACTGAGCTTTATCGCGACTTTCTGCTGACCCAGGTGAGGGTGTTCAATTGAGAATTGTACAACGGCGTCTTCTATCGCCTTATCCACGCAGTTTTTGTGCCGTAGATTAGGTGTTTCTTGGCGTTTTAATGCTTCAGGGCCACCTTGCTTAACCAGTCTTAAGTGCCGATGAATAGTGTCTCGTGATACGCCACTTTGCCGTGATGCAGCGCTGACGCTTCCGAGTTTTTCGATTAACGCTAATACTTCAAGTTTCTTCTGTACTGCCAAGTCTTCAGATGCCAGTTTGCTTGGTTCATTAACTTCCGAGATCTTGAGTTTGCGACCAGCGAAGTGAGCGGTAAAACCTTTTTTACTCGTGTTCCTTATCTCGATTTTCTGATTGGCAATGGAGTGCTTGAGCGGTGAATCTATTAGGTAGAACTTGTTGCCATAACTGAAGGTATGGTCGTTACGTATTTTACGATGGTCTTTAATGACGCAGATATCATCAAGGTTGATGTGTTTCGACAGAGGCGTAAATTCAGGTGCTTGCTTTGATTTCACTTGAACTTTCGACTGCCAGAACTGCGGAATGAATACATGCTTAAGGTAGGCATTGGCAGCAGCAATATCGTTAATATTGTTCAACCGAAGCTCGGGAACAAGACGGTCTTGGAAGGTATCGAATGCTCGCTCAATACGGCCTTTGCCTTGTGGTGAATTGGCAAAGATGATTTCAATGCCCAGCTCCTCACAAGCCCTCTGCATCTGTGAGAAGTTGCAGCGTTTAGGGCCGCCGAAGATACCGGCTCTGTCCACATAAAGCGTTTTAAACACACCTTTCGTTTCGATACATTCTCTCATGACTTTCAGGCATCCAACGGTGGTCTCTGACGGGAAGAACTCAGCATAAACTTCACTGGTCGCATCATCAATCATGGCAATTAAACAGTGCTTTTTATCCCCAAACCAACGATGTGGACTGCCATCCATTTGCATCATTAGACCCGGTGCTTCCATGCGCTCTCTGCGCTTTCGAACATTGCTACGTCTTCGTTTGGCTCGTTTAACGTGATGAATATCATGTGCCCAACCGCGAAGGGTTTCACGCTTAATAACAATGTTCTCATTCGTAGCTAATTGTTCAGCCAAGTGCAACAGATTCAAATCGTAATATTTTTCCTGAATCAATTTTTGAACCGCTTTTTTTATTGATACCGGCGTTTTGTTGGGTGGGGCTTTACCACTGTTACCATGAACAGCGAATTTAATACCGACTTGCTGATATTGCTTTACGTAGCGTTCAATAGTGCGTCGAGACTTACTGAGTAACTTAGCAGCATTGGCAATTGTTATCCTGCCTTCAACCACTTTAGCTATGATATCAACGGTGAGTTGAGCTTTAGAATCCATCACAATCATCCTCAACATGCCTTCTAGTATTCCAAAAACAAAACACTAACAGACACGTAAAAAAGTGACCGACAAATTTCCTTGGTAATTAGCGATTACGACAGAATCGCTTGGTAATTAAGATACGACAAAGTCGCTTGGTGTTAACATACTAACTTGAATATGTCTTAACTTTATCTGTCAGATTCGATTAACAGAACTCAATCAAACCCGACTGTTGACAACGTGCCAGATATAGTCTTTGAACCTTAATAATCTATACTTTGAATTAAGTTGTAATTAAGCTCTTTAGAAAGTAACACAGGCTCATTTTAGTCAATAAGCCTGCTCTTAAATTCTGTTTTTACCTGCGTGGAAAGAGTTTATAGACTTAAGCTTTAATTTAAACTTAAAGGTACTCCTCTTTTATCAAGCATTCCGCTATATCGAGTTAAAACAAGAGCACCTAAAACAACAATTGCCCCTACCCAAGGTGTATTCATTAAGCCATGTTCGGCAACAATATTACCACCGCCCCAAGCTCCAATTGCAATTCCGACATTAAAGGCCGCTATATTTAATCCGGATGCTACATCAACCGCATTAGGGGTGTATTTTTCTGCAAGTTTTACAACATATACTTGTAGGCCCGGTACGTTTCCAAAAGCAAATGCACCCCAAATCAAAATAGTAAGCGCGGCTGCAATAGGGTTGTACGCGGTAAAGTTCAACATTAATAGTATCCCAGCAAGGCCAGAAAAAATGATAGTTAACGCTTTAATTGGGCCAAAATTATCAGCCATTTTCCCGCCCCAGATGTTCCCGATTGCAACTGATACACCGTAAACTAAAAGTAACAGAGCAACAGAGCTAGAATCAAAGCCACTCACTTCATTAAGAATTGGGGCTAGGTATGTAAAGGCTACAAAAGTTCCACCGTAACCAATCGCAGTAATTGCATAAACTAATAGTAATCGTGGGTGCGTTAATACTTTTAGTTGTGACGAAATTTTAGTTGGCTTCACTTGTTTTAAATTATTAGGTACTAAAATGGCGCTGCCGATCATAGCTAGTAGCCCCAAAATAGATACAGTTAAAAAAGTTGCCTCCCAGCCAAAAACTTGACCAATATAAGTACCTAGAGGAACTCCAGTAACTAACGCAACTGTCAACCCAGTAAACATGATAGCTATAGCACTTGCTCCTTTTTCTTTAGGCACTAAACCTGTCGCAATGGTTGACCCAATAGAAAAGAAAACGCCATGCGCTAATCCAGTTAAAATTCTAGCTATTACTAATGCCTCAAAGCTTGGTGCCTGCCACGCAACTAAGTTTCCAATAACAAACAATCCCATAACTGATAATAAAACATGTTTTCTATTCCATTTACTGGTTAACGCTGTTAAAACTGGGGCACCAACGGCTACTCCTAAAGCATAAAGGCTCACCAATAAACCTGCTGAGGGTATTGAAACATTAAGGTCTTGTGCCATTGTTGGAAGTAAACCAACAATAACAAATTCTGTCGTTCCTATGGCAAAGGCGCTAAGCGCCAACGCTATTAATGCAAGTGGCATGATTGTCTCCAAATTAAATTATTTAGTAGATATAAAGCAACGAATGAACGAATCGCTTTGTTATTTGTTGAAGCAATTATTAACTGATAGGATTTTGTAATAAATGCCACTTATGGCAAATAATTTTTGTAAAAAATAGGGTTAATATGGCGATCAAAACAAGGTCTGATGATTTAGAGGTATTATTGGCGGTCATTGAGTTTGGAGGTTTTTCTGCCGCAGCAGATGCTCTTAACATTCAGGTGGCTCGTGTATCCCGTTCAGTTACTAAGATTGAAAAAGCGCTTAATACCGCTATTCTGATTAGGACAACTAGGCGAGTGATGTTAACAGATGAGGGAAAAAGGTTTATTGATGCTGTAAATATAGGTTTGCAACACATACAAAAAGCAGAGGAGGACATTATTGCTAAAGGTAAAATGCCTCAAGGTAAATTGCGTGTTGATGCAGCTAGTCCATTTATATTTCACCAATTGACACCTCACATAAACGCATTTAATAAAGCTTTCCCCGAAATACAAATTGAATTGAACTCTAACGAGGGGATCGTTGATTTAATTGAGAAGCGCACTGATGTTGCAATAAGAATAGGAAAGCTGGAAGATTCTACATTACATGCGAGAGCTTTAGGCAGAAGCCCTCTCTTTATTGTTGCCTCTCCAGAGTATATTGCGCAGAATGGTTTAGCTCAAACGCCCAGCGAACTTAAAAATCACAAGTTAATTGGTTTCTCAAATATAAAATCACTCAACAAATGGCCTATTAAAGGTTTAGATAGTGTGACTCCGACAATGACGGCCAGCAATGGAGAAACAATTAGGCAACTCGCATTGTCAGGCAACGGTATTACTTGTTTATCTGGTTTTATGGTTAGCAAAGATATTAAATCAGGCAGGCTAATTTCATTGCTTGAACCTTATAGACTAACTGGCACTGATCGTGAATTAGTAAATGCTGTTTACTATAAGTCCTCGTCAGTTACAGAGAGAGTGACTACATTTATTGATTTTATAAAACCGAGGTTGACGCTGTAATAGATAGTGTTTATTTAGCTTTCAGGCAGTTCTAACTGGAAGCTTAAGCTGAAAACACTCT
>NZ_ARZY01000020.1 GCF_000568405.1 Catenovulum agarivorans DS-2 | reverse complement strand
TCTCGTTTCGCTTGTCAACCCTTTATTTTAAGCTTTTCGATAAAGTTTTTAAAACAAGTTTTTGATTCAAGCTAGCAGGATTTGGAGGAGTTGAACTTCACCGCGTCGCTGCGTTGTGGGGGCGCATTATAGGGAGATTTAATTAGGCGTCAACACGTTTTTCGAATATTTTTGCATAAAAGTTTCGATTGCTCAGTTAACGTACAAAACAAACATCCAGGTTACAAAATATTGATCAATCAACAACACCTAGCACATTTAAACTACATTAAAATCTAGGATCCAGTTAGGCATTTTTGCAAAGTTACGCCTATAGTGTGTATGTGGCGTTTTTAATTATTTCTAAATAGATGAAACAACTTAGTATTTCACGCAAGCTTTTAACTAAAGTACTAACTATTTATATACTTTTGACGGTTATCGTAACTGCCGTGCAAGTTGTGAGTGAGTATTACATTACTAAAAGCCACATTGAAGACGAGCTCAAAACCTTACAAAAAACCTTTAGTGGTAGTTTAACTCGAGCCATTTGGGAGTTAAATGTCCAACAATCAGTCACTATAGCACAAGGCTTACTAGCAATGCCTTCGATTGAAGGCATTATCCTACGTGATGAAAACGGCCAAGTTATTTCAAAACTTGGTGACGCCATCACACTTGAGGATTTAGATATAAACTACGACAAAGATTCAGTTTTGATTAATAAAAACCCGCAAGGTTTGTTCGGATATATCTATCCACTTATTTTTGAATTTTCAGGGCGCCCTATTCAAGTTGGCGATGTTACCCTCATTTCTTCTCGCGACATTATAATCGAGCGGATTAAGATCCCACTGTTTTTATTAATGTTCAAAGCGGTATTTATTACCTTAAGTCTTTTTCTAATTATTTGGGTTACTTTTCGCAAGCTATTATCTCGGCCCTTGTACGAATTAACCGAACAAATAGAAGATTTTGATATTGAACGCCTGTCAAAATCCAAAATCAATTTACAGCAAGCAGAGCATAACGAATTATCTGTATTAGAAGACGCCTATAACGGATTAATTGACCGACTAATTGAATATAACGAAGAACTTGAAACTGCTCACAACCGACTAATTGAAGCAAACAGCAAACTCGACGACCAAAATTTGATGTTGGAACAAGAAGTTGCACGCAAAACCGCTAACTTAAGCCGAGTAATGCTTGATTTAGAAGAACAGAAAAAAGAACTAGAAGGCAGTCGCAATGAATTAAGGCAAGGTATAGAAACACGCAAACGTGCCGAACAAGCGTTATTAACAAAACAAAAAGAGTTAGAAGCATCTCTCAATGAACTCAAATCTGCCCAGGGTCAGTTGGTTGAATCTGAAAAAATGGCATCACTCGGTGGTTTAGTGGCTGGGATTGCCCATGATGTTAATACACCAATTGGCGTCAGTGTCACAGCAAGCAGTTATTTAACTGAGCAAGTAAAACTTTTAAACAGGCATTTCGAAGACAAAACCCTCACGCCCAAACATCTACAGAAATTCTTAAATGATGCTAATGAAAGTATTGCGTTAATTACCTCAAATTTAAAAAGAGCGTCTGATCTTGTAGCAAGCTTTAAACAAATAGCGGTTGACCAAGCAAGTGAGGCCATTCGTGATATTGAATTAAACTACTATGTTCACGACATTATTAAATCGTTAAATCCGCAACTTAAAAAAACTCAGCACCAAATAAATGTCAGCTGTCCGGACAAACTAGACATGCGCTGCCCTGCTGGCGCCATTTCGCAAATTTTCACAAACTTGATCATGAACTCTGTCATTCATGGTTTTGAGCGGATCAAACAAGGTAGAATTGATATCAAAATTGAAGATTTAGGAGATGAAATCAAAATCGACTATCAAGACAATGGCAAAGGAGTAACACAAGAAGTCCTGAATAAACTATTCGACCCATTTTTCACGACTAAACGAGAAAAAGGCGGTTCAGGTTTAGGCACACATATTACATATAACTTAGTCCGCCAAACACTCAATGGCACTATAAGCGCCTCGAGTGAATTAGGCAAAGGCTTGCATTACACTATCACCATACCCAAAGTGACAGAAATGCAAGCATTTGCTTAACGATTCACTTACCAATTGATTGCTTGACGAATTGGTAAAAAGTACTTTTGTAAGTCGATACGGATTGGCATGAAATAACAGTGTGAGCCAGTTTGCTGACAATGCTTGAGTACTTTAACGGCAAAATCTATATTCCACTGGTATTCAGGTTTAAAATCTGACGGGAACACAACTTTATTGACGTTTTCCCAATACGCTTGACTTCGTTCGGTAATCACAGGGGAAACGCCCCAATATACTTTATCCGCTGGCAGAAAATCTGCGTAGATATCTAACAAACGCGTATCAAAAAAAGGTTGAGATAAAATATAATCTGCGCCAGCTTCAAACTTATCTAGGATATAGTCTTTCTCTTGTTTAACGCCATATCGATAAGGGTCAAAACCAGCATAAATTTCAATATTAGGAAAATCGCGTCGAATCGCTTTGATTAAATCAACCACATCTGTTGAGTAAACCAAGTGAGTTCTGTCCGGTGGTGGATCACCTGTAACCAATAAAATTTTATCTAGCTCATTTGCTTCAATTATTTTCTGCAATCGATTCGACTTTAGATCAAAGTCTATTGCTCTAACATGTGGAATGTAGCGATATTTGTTACGATTAACTAAATGAGCGCCATCCCAACTGCGAATCGGCAAGCGAAGCAAATCTGGTATGTTAATCGTGTCAACAAACGGAAGGTTCTCTTCTACAAACCTTAATTGTTCCAACGTCGCTTCTTCAGTCCTTGGAACAACTTCAAAAGAAATATTCATATATCCTCACAACTACTATGCATCAATTAGTCTTAAAATTAAGCTAGTAGAGTTTTTCTAAATAAATCAACGGCCATTTTATACACAGTTAGTGCAAGCTCGGGATCATATCTATCTAGCCCTTCATCACGCATAAACGCATGTGCAGCATTAAACTCATGCCAACTAAAATGAACCTTACTATCAATTAAGTTTTGATGAATTAAAAATCGCCCTTCATCGGGAACATGCGGATCTTGTTTGCCCCATATCATCATTAACTCACCGCTAATTTCTTTGGTACGAGTTAATGAATCACCACCTGGCTGACTTGGCAATGTACCCGAATGAATATCAGTTGCATACAAACAGCAAGCGGCTTTTATATTAGGATTGATCGCTGCACGATACGCCAAATGCCCACCAATGCACACACCCATAGCGCCAACATTACCAGTACAATAAGTTTGTTGCTGCAAAAATTCATACATAGCAACAACATCTGAATCATGGCTTTCCAAAGGCTTTGCAAATTTGTCGGCATTTCCTTTGTTTTTGCCTTCATCGTCGTAGGCGAGCACAGTCCCAATTGGATTAAGTTCATGAAATACTTCTGGGACTAAAACGACAAACCCATGCCCAGCCATAATCGCTGCCGAACGTGCGATTGGTGCGGTTTGTTGAAATATCTCAGAATAATAAATAATTGCTGGATAGGCCCCTTCAGCTTGTGGTCGATAAACATAAGTTCTCATTGTTCCTGTCGGGGTCGCAAGGTCGACAATCTCAGTTTGAATGATCATGAAATTTCCCAATAATCTGTGTTAGCCGCGCATTATACCCAAAGCGAGCCAATATATTTAGTTTTTTACTCAAGTATTAGGCGAAATTATTTACACGAATGCGTAACTTAAATTTTTTGCTATGCTTAATTACAGATTATAAAAAGGATTGGCGTTGAAATTGCTTTGGACTAATCGAGAGGTAATCGCAGCACTAACATGGAGCAGAATATGTCGATAGCAACACAATGCAACTCAACTCAGTTGTCTCAAGAATGCACAGCAAACGTTCAGAGTTTGATTAATGAACATAAGCTTCCACAAACTTTTATTGAAACGGTAGAAACGTGGTATTGGCCTATCGCAAAAAAACTTGCCCAACTAAAAGCAGCAAAAGGTAAAACTTTTTATCTGGCGATAAATGGTAGCCAAGGTAGTGGTAAATCTACCATGGCAGCCTTTTTACAATGCATTTTACAGCAACAGTTTTCAATGAAAGTCGCCAACTTGTCTATTGACGATTTTTATCTAACCCGTAAAGAACGCCAACATTTAGCCAAACATATTCACCCGCTACTCGCCACACGCGGCGTGCCTGGCACACATGACATCAACCTTGCTTTAGATACATTAAAAAAACTCGGTGAACGTCACAATTCTGTCCCACTGGTGCGATTTAATAAAGCATACGATGATAGAGCAGAAGCCGATTTATGGGACCAAATGTCCTCGCCAGCAGACATTGTCATTTTAGAAGGGTGGTGTATGGGAATAAAAGCACAAGATTCTGCTGATTTATACACACCAATCAATCAACTTGAACAGGAAGAAGATTGCAACGGCCGATGGCGAAATTATGTAAACGAACAGTTAGCTGTTCATTATCAGGATTTGTTTAGCTTATTTGATCAACTGATCATGCTCAAAGCACCTTCTTTCGAGTGCGTTTATCGCTGGCGTCAAAATCAAGAAGATAAACTCAGAGCCAAACAATCAACTCGATTTACCATGACTGAAGCAGAATTGAAGCGATTTATACAGCACTATCAGAGATTAACCGAACACGCTCTCGCCACCTTGCCCGAACATGCCCAACTTGTAATTCACTTAAATGAACAACAACAATTTATTCAAGCAACAGGCCCGCAATATGAGATCTCATAAGTTAATTGTTTTTACAGATATGGATGGCACACTGCTAGACCATGACACCTACAGTTGGCATGCCGCTGAACCCGCACTTGCTCAACTACAAGAGATGGATACCCCAATTATCTGCAATACGAGTAAAACCTATTCAGAAGTCAAAATGTTACATCAGCAACTTTGTCTGCAATATCCGTTTATTGTTGAAAATGGCTCAGCAATCTATCCGTCCAATGCAGAATCAGCGGATGAAGCGATGCACACAATTGGTGCAAAACGTTCTACAATACTCAAAACTTTAGCGCGCCTGAGAGATGCTGGTCATAAGTTTAGTGGTTTTAATGATTGGTCTGTCCAACAAATAGTAGAACACACAGGACTATCTGCCGATGACGCAAAATTGAGTGGCCAACGTCAGTACTCAGAACCACTGTTATATCAAGGCAATCAAACAGACAAACAATCATTTATCCAGTCCATTGAAGCAGAAGGTTTAATGGCATTACAAGGCGGAAGATTCCTCTCGGTGCAAGGCTCGTGCGATAAAGGCAAAGCCTTACTATGGTTAAAAGACTATTATCAAACCCTTTGGCAAATGCCAGTGATAACTATAGCGCTTGGCGACAGTCAAAATGATACCGCAATGTTAGAAGCAGCAGATATTTCAGTGTGGATAAAAAGCCACAAACCATTCCCGACCTTGTCAAAAAACAAACAAGTTTTTTACAGTAATTTATTGGGCCCAGCTGGTTGGAATGAAACTATGGCTCACATATTGCAACTATATGCAAATAACCAGCTAGAACAAATCGAACCAACTGATAGTTAGTTGGCATTATTAAGACAATTTAGTCAAAAAGAGGATTCTGTATGGGTGACTTTTATCAAAACGGAGTTATAACAACGTTACACAATTTGTCTCGAGAGAGTGTTTCGATTGAACAAATGGAACATCAACTCACTGAATTTGCCAAAGTCCGGCCACTATCACTTGTATTGCCGTCTCTCTATTCTGAACTACAAGGACCAGCATTAGCCAATATTGTTGAGAACTTGACCAAGGTTCCGTATTTAAACCAAATAGTAATTGGTTTAGACAGAGCGACTGAAGACGAGTACAGACATGCTTTAAAGTTCTTTTCTAAGTTGCCACAAAATGTAAAAGTCTTGTGGAATGATGGCCCAAGGTTGAAGAAAATCGATGCCTTACTGCAAAATGAAGGCCTTGCCCCGAAAGAGCTAGGTAAAGGACGTAACGTATGGTATTGCCTTGGGTATGTATTGGGTTCTGGTGAATCAGAATCGGTTGCACTACACGATTGTGATATTCTAACTTATGATCGCCAATTGCTTGCACGGCTAATTTATCCGGTAGCAAATCCAACTTTTAACTACGAGTTCTGTAAAGGATATTATGCGCGCGTCGCAGACGGTAAAATAAATGGCCGAGTAAGCCGTTTGCTAGTAACCCCCTTACTGCGTGCGTTAAAAAAGATTTTTGGTAATTTAGAATACTTAGAATACTTAGACAGCTATCGTTATCCGCTGGCTGGCGAATTTTCGTTTAGAACCGACGTAATAAATGACATCAGAATCCCGAGTGATTGGGGTTTAGAAATCGGTGTTCTATCTGAAATGGAGCGCAATTATTCAACAAACCGTCTATGCCAAGTAGATATTGCAGATACATATGATCACAAGCATCAATCATTATCTGTAGACAATGATGACGGTGGTCTATCAAAAATGTCGATTGACATCTCCAAAGCAATATTTCGTAAACTTGCAACAAATGGTGTTGTGTTTAACACCGAAACATTTAGATCAATCAAAGCAACTTATTACCGAATTGCTTTAGACTTTGTCGAAACTTACCGCAATGACGCTATCATCAATGGTTTAAATTTCGATATTCACAGTGAAGAACAAGCGGTAGAACTGTTTGCACATAACATACTGAAGGCCGGCATTCATTTTCTAGATAATCCAATGGAAACGCCATTTATTCCAAGTTGGAACCGTGTTTCAAGCGCGGTACCGGATGTATACGGGCAAATGATTCAAGCAGTCGAAGAAGATATGGAGGAGTTTGGCAGCTAAATAATAAGCCAATTTGAGACGTTTAATCAGACAGGGGTGAAGAGAATGAATATAGAAACCGAGTTAGAACACAAAGTTCAAACACATTTGAAATTTATCTATCCAGAGCTAGACGCAGCTGAAGTGTGCCAACATCTGCTCGAGCTAATGCGGCTTGATAAAAACACCCCTACCCCGCCCAACCATCAAAATCATTGGACGGAAAAAGACATCATAGCTATTACTTATGGTAATAGCTTGCTGCGCGAACAAGAAAAACCATTGCATACCTTACATGAATTTATGAAAAGTAAGCTTGATGGGATTATTAACAGCGTACATATTTTGCCTTTTTATCCTTACAGTAGTGATGATGGTTTTGCGGTTATGAATTATGCCAAGGTGAGTGATTCACTTGGTGACTGGGTAGATGTTGAAACCATCTCGAGTGATTTTAGGCTCATGGCTGATCTAGTTATTAACCATTGCTCTAGCCGCAGTCTTTGGTTTGAAAATTTTAAACAAGACAAAGAGCCGGGCAAGGATTACTTTTTTACCGCAAGCCCGGAAGACGATGTCAGCCAAGTCGTTAGGCCAAGGACCAGTCCACTGCTGCGCGAAGTAAATACGCCGTCTGGCACTAAACACGTTTGGTGTACATTTAGCCATGACCAAGTTGATTTTGACTTCCGCCAAGTAAAAGTTTTATACGAGTTTGTAAAAATTACCCGACTATATTTAGACAGAGGGGTAAAAATATTTAGATTTGATGCCGTCGCCTTCTTGTGGAAAGAAATCGGCACCAACTGTATTCATTTGGCGCAGACCCATGAAATGATTAGATTACTGCGGACCCTAGTCGAACATGCTGTACCTGATGCCATTATTATTACCGAAACCAATGTGCCAAATCACGAAAACTTAAGTTATTTTGGTAATGGCAACGAAGCACACTGTGTGTATAATTTCTCGTTACCACCTTTGTTGGTCAACACCCTGCTCACTGGTAACTGCAAACATTTAAAACGCTGGATGATGAGCATGCCACCAGCCCAAATCGGCACAACCTATTTCAATTTCATTGCATCTCATGATGGTATAGGTTTACGACCCGCTGAAGGTTTACTCAACGAAGACGAACTAGCGACCCTTGCCAATACGGTCAATATGTTCGGCGGCAAAGTGTCTTGGCGTACGGCTAATGGCACCAACAAACCTTATGAACTTAACATCAGCCTATTTGATGCACTGCAAGGAACATACAAAGGCACAGACAAGTATCAAATAGATAGATTTATCTGTGCACATGCGATCATGTTAGCACTAGAAGGTATACCGGGTATCTATATCCATAGCCTATTGGGCACAACTAATGACTATGAGCGAGTTAATAATACGAGTCATAACCGCAGCATAAATCGCCACCAATGGTCGATTGACGCATTAGAGCAAGTACTAGACGATAAATACAGCCATCACCATAAAGTGTTCAACCGAATGTGTGAGTTGATTGAGAAACGTATTGCACAACCAGCATTTCATCCCAACGCAGTTCAATTCACCCTACAACTGGGTGAAGAGATACTCGGCTTTTGGCGACAAAGCCAAAATAGAAAACAAAGCATTTTCTGTATATTTAATATCACAGATCAAGAGCAACAAATAGAAATGACGGAAATAAACTTAATTGACACAGAACATTGGTTTGATTTGATTGCGCAGCAACCTGTTGGTGATTTACGCGGTTGTTTAACATTAAAGCCTTATCAAGCAGTTTGGTTAACTAACTACCGTATTGCGCATCACTAACTTGGATAAAATTAACCGTTAGTCAGCTTGCCAATGTTGCAAGTTCCACCTACTTTTAATAAGTTACATAAAGATACTATTTAAAATATATTAACTGTTGGCAGGAACTTATATGAACAAACCGGCGATAAAGCCCAATAAAAAATCAACTTTTGTGTCAACTGACGACATATTAGTCATGTTATGCAAGTCGGTAACTGACGTATTAGCAAGTGCAAATGCCAATCAAGTTACCTACTCTGCGTTAGTGCAAAAAATTACTAAAACCAGCCTAAAACCAGATATTGGCTCATTTGTGTTGTTTGATGGTGGCTTTTCTGGGCTGGTTGTCATTAATTTTAGTGCTGCTGCAGCTATAGAAATTTACCAAAAATATATGACCAATATGGGCATTCCAATTGAAGAGCTTTCATCCCAGCATACCTCTGATGATGTAGCGAATGTTATGGGTGAACTGCTCAATCAGATTTTGGGAGATTTTACAGGCTTAGTACACAAAGAATTACAAACTTCAATTACTCAAAGCCAACCAAAAATGTTGACCGTTAATAAACAACTGATTATCTCAATTGATACCAATTTAGATAGACCGCAAGCTCGTCGAGTCACGTTTACCACGCAAAAAGGCAACATTTTTTACTTAGAAATGGCAATGGATAGAACCGAATTTATAAAATTGCATGACTTTGTTCCTGAAGAATTTGACCCAGACGAAATCATCCGTGGCGCGTCAGTACAAATGGAAGAAAGTGATAACAATAAAGATAAAAAAGGACCAGATGCAGACCAAGATTTATTAGATGAACTTGGACTCTAACCAATAGAGCGGAGTTTATCTCCGCCCTCTACTCTTAATTCAGACTTAATGCTATAGTTGGCTTGTCTAATCTTTGAACGAGAACTAGCTAAACACTGGACGTTTGCCTATGAGTTTTTTAAAACGTATCCTAGTCCCTTTCACACATAATGAAACAGCCGCGAGCATGCATTGGCAGTTGCAAGGCAAGACTTTCACAGTTGGCAGCGACCTCACTTTTTCGGTTGACTTTATTGGTGGAGCAGTCGAGCAACACGTCTCAAATGTCCAAGCCAGCTTGCTTTGTTTATTAGATGACGTATCAGGCGACACTCAAGCGATTCACAACGAAATTATACGTACAGACATTGATAGAAATTTTTTTATTCCAGCAAAAAAAACGCTACAAAAATTCTATTCCTTGCACTTACCACCGACATCTCCGCTAAGCAACGATATCTGCCGGTATAAACTTAATATCGAACTCAATACTTCAAGCCCACCTCAATATGGTCTGTCAGCAGCATTAACCATTGGCCCGTCGGAACAAATATCTATTTGGTTTCAGGTATTAAAAAGCCTGCAGTTTAAACGTGAATCTCATTGGAATCAGCCAGTAAAAACGTCTATGCAGACCGAAAAGTACATTCAAAAGTTCAGATATCGCAAAGAGAATTTTATCAACGGAAAATCGCTCGATATTATTTTCAGATTCGAACAATACACTGAATACCTTGATGTATTTGTTAAGTCTAATTTTGCTCACCAAGCTCACGCAAAACAATCAACAAGCGAAACATTCAGATTTACCATTGACCACGCTGATGTGAGCTTTTATGCCAGCAAGCTGCTGAGGCAATTAAGGGATAACTAAAAAGCTGTTATACTCCGATTAAATTGGGATATGAAGTTTAACCAAATGAGCACAACCGCGATTAACGCCTTCTTGAGGGAACTAAAACATCTGGGCTGGCGCTGCCCAATCTTAATCAAAGGTGATCAACCATTTCGCTTTCAAGTGGCGCAAGATATCATTGCTCAACAAGCTTGGTCTAATGGTATTACCCCTGACACGTTTTCAAACACCAATAAACACATTCAAGCCTACTTGGGGCAAGAAGTTGATTATGTGTGGTTTGATAATCAACAATTTTTAGATATTGATGTTATGTGCGCGCTCGTTGGTAGTATCAAGCATGGTGGTGCACTTATCTTAACTTTAGCAGACGACTTTATCGAGCAAGATACAACGTCAGTCAATTCACTGCCCCACCCTTACAATCAGCAAAAAAACTTCTACTCAGTTTATTTTGCTCGATTATGGCAATTAACGAGCAAAACCGCAGGCTGTATTATCCAAAATCAGCAAATGCTACAGATTAATCCTGTGCCACAATTACCACAAACTGCATTTGTTCAGCCTAGTGGGTTAACGCAAGATCAACTAGCACTGGTAGAAAAACTGAAAAAGCCGAAAACGAACGGGCACTATTTTATCAAAGCTGACCGAGGTCGTGGTAAATCAACCGTATTAGCCGCAATTGTAGCAGAATACGTAAAAACCAATACACAGGTGGTGATAACCGCCCCTGCAAAAAGGTGTTTGACGACTTTTTATTATTGGCTTAAGCAATGGCAAGTAGATTTGGCCAAAGTGTGTTTTGTTGCCCCCGACCAACTCACTCAACTGCTAGACAAAGCTTCACTCATTAATCAGGTTCTAATTGTCGATGAAGCAGCTGCACTGCCTAGTCAATTGCTAAAGTCTATCTGTCACCAGTTCAAATCGGTTATCTATGCAACTACTGAGCAAGGCTATGAAGGATCTGGCAAAGGATTAAGTCAGCACTTTATTAAACAATTAGCCCAAAGCAAACAATTGCAACAAATTCATCAATTAACCTTGCCAATTAGATGGGCGTTAAACGATCCACTCGAAACTTGGTTAAATCGGGTATGTTTGCCAAATGAGGCAACTAATGCCAATGCAATTCAATCAGAGCAAATTACCTTTGCTATAGTAAAACCATGCGAGCAACAGCATGATGTATGGGCTGATATTTTTGCTTTGCTCTCACAAGCACATTACCGCACAACCCCCAGTGATTTAAAACATATGTTAGACAGCCCAGCATTAAAAACCTGTATTGGCCAAAACAATCGCGGCCAAATTGTCGCTGCGATGCTGCTGTCGACAGAAGGTGCGCTTGAACACGACTTAATCACACAAGTAGTATTTGGCAAACGTCGACCAAATGGACATTTAATCCCACAAATTATCGCAGCACAATCTGGCATAACCGAGTTTGCCCAGCTAAAAGGACTCAGAGTCGTTCGCATTGCGGTGGTCGAATCGTTACGGCGGCAAAACATAGCGACAAAAATGTTGAAATGGCTAGAAAGTAATAGTCCGGACACCGACTATATTGCCAGTAGTTTTGCGGCTAACGCTGAAGTATCTAATTTTTGGATTAAGAACAAGTTTACATTAGCCAGAGTCAGTACCACTGCCGAGCACCACAGTGGTTTATTTTCGAGTGTTTATATAAAACTCTTAAACCAGCACAACCAAGCAATCTTAGATCAAGTCGCACAACAGGGCTTACGTCAGCTCAATTTTTACTTAGCCAGCCATTACCAAAATGTAGATTCAGCGCTTATCTGGTTGTGGCTTGGACAATTTGAACACAATAATATCAGCTACAATTTTGATTTAGTTGCGGGATTTGCCCACCACAGTACCAATTTATATGCTGCATTGCCTGATTTAAATGCCTATTGCCGTGCAACTGCTCGGCTTATTCGACAACAACTCGATCAACGTCAACAACATATACTCGCAGAGGTTGTGTTAAAACAACGCGGGTTAAACCAGGTGGCGGTGCAAAATCAATTGACTGGACAAAAACAACTTGTAAAGTATCTGCGCGCGTTAATTAAACAACTTTTACAACAAATGGAATCGGTGTAATGACGTTTCGCTACATATTATTGATGGGCGTGGCATGGCTATGCTCGTTTGCAGCCTATGCCAATCCAACTTACTATATTCAAGCAGCGGCATGCCATAAACAAAAATGTGTAAATACATACCTAGAATATATTGAACAGTTAGGATTTCCAAACCAAGTCAAATACACTCAACAAAACAAAGATAGGTTTAGAGTCTTATCTCGGCTGACAGCAAATAAAACCGCAGCACAAGCTTATGTCGACCTTATCAACGCAGACAAACGCGTACAGGTAACCGCGCAGTTACATCAAATTGATAATCGTGTCTATATAAACTTGGGCGAGCAGGCCAATGCCCAGCAAGCAGAATGGTTGAAAAATTTTGCCGTTCATCTAGCTAAAGACGACAGCTTGCCTGCCAACCAACTCGAATTTGTGATTAAACATAAAATAGAGCAAATGTTCGCGATAAAAATCTTAGCTGGCCCATTTAATGATGTAGAAGCTGCGCAACAAGCTCTACAGAAAATAAAAAGTGTTCAAGCATTTTCGCGCGCGTTTATGACTCAAAACTAAAAATAATACAAAAATCAACAGGAGTTGGTTTTAACTTGCAGGTATTGAATGGCTCGAGCAGGATAATCAGTAAAGATTCCATCCACCCGCAAACTAACCATATAATCAATATCTTCAATATGATTAACCGTATAAACGTATACCTTTAAACCCTTTTCATGAGCATCATCAACGAGTGCTTGATCAACAAAGTCGCGATTACAATGCAAAGACCAAGCATTTAAATCAAGCGCAAAGGCAGCATTATCTACAGGTAAATTTGCCGTTAACGCACCAACACGAATGTTTGGCATTTGTTTGGCAAATATGTGTAACTGTTTATGATTAAAAGATGAAACAATTATCTGTTCAGGGCCAAACCAACCTTGTTCAATTGCATAACGAACTTCCGCAGCGACAACCATGGCACAGTTTGCTGCTTTCAATTCTAGATTAACTTGACAACGCCCACGAATCATCGCCAAGGTTTCACGGACAGTTGGCACGGTTTGGCCATCTCCTGCATCTAAAGCTTGAATCTGTGCTAAAGTTGCTTGCCTGACAAGTCCTAGCCCATTGGTTGTTTTTTGTAACCAAGCATCGTGGATAACTATCGGCGTTTGTTCCACCATGTGAACATCAAATTCAATTCCATCCGCTCCAGCCTCGATCGCCTGCTCAAAAGCTCGTAAGGTATTTTCCGGAGCAACACCACTTGCTCCTCTATGCGCCCAAACAAACATGTGATTATCCTCGTTTATGCCCTGTCAAAGTCTCGTATACAGCGGCTGAAACTACAAGTAAACCACCCACTAAAGTTTGCCAATTTGGGTATTCAGCTAACAAAACCGCCGCAAATATCGTCCCATAAAAAGGTGACAAACAAGAGACTAAACTCATTGTTTTGGCTTTTAAGTACCTAAGTCCATTAACAATAAGAGAATGAGGCAATGCGGTAAAAATAACCCCCAATAGCAGAATCCATAACAATGTCGATAGAGAGATCCCAGCCAAGTCCTGATATTCAAAAGGCAACAATACACATGCAATAATACTCGATTGAAACATCATATTTTTCATGCCCGAGTAATGCGAAAATACTTTGTGGCTCATAATATTGCGAGCCGCAAAAAACACAGCAGACAACACTCCCAACAAGATCCCTAAGGTGTATTCGCTTTCAAGAGATAACTCTGGAACCATTAAACCAACACCAGTTAACACAACCAGTGCCATTAAAAAATCCATTTTGTTGGGAAACTGCTTGTGTAACAAGGGCTCGATTAAAACAATCATAACTGGGTAGGTATAGAGCGCTATCATGCCTGTTGCCACAGTGGATAGTTGCATGGCATAAAAATATGTGACCCAATGCACAGACATCAACACACCCAAAATCATGCCATTACGATAATCGCGCAAGCTATTCAAGCGGATACGTCCTTCACGCGCCTTAACTAAGATAGTCAGGACAACGGCTGCTACGCAGGCCCGTACAAACGAAATAGCCGCTCCATCTAAAGGAATTATTTTAGAAAAAAGCGCCGTTCCACCGAGTAATAACACACCCAAGTGTACTTGCAGCAGCGCACTACTTCGCTCAACTGCCGCTAAATTTTTTGATGGCATAAAGTCTATTTCAAAGCGTTAGCCAAAGCTTGGCCCAATACAACTTTAGAAGCCGCTGCAACAGAGTCTTCAAATTCAATAGCTTGAGGCTCAAAAGCTAATACAACAGTAGAACCTAATTTAAAGCGGCCCATCTCTTGGCCTTTTTCGATAACAGGCGCATTGTCGTCATTGTAATGCCAAGTAAACGGGCGTTTACCGCCTGGGGGTGTTATCACACCTGCCCAAGTTGTTTCGATACTGGCAACTATCATGGCCCCAACTAAAACCAAAGCCATCTCACCAAATTCGGTATCAAAAATACAAACAACCCGCTCGTTACGCGCAAATAAACCATCAACATTACGCGTTGTCGCTTGGTTGACAGAAAATAGCTTACCTGGCACATATACCATACGTTTTAATTTGCCAGTACAAGGCATATGAATTCTATGGTAATCACTTGGCGACAAATAAATGGTGCTAAACAATCCGTTTTGATAGGGTTTAGCGTTTTCTTCATCTCCGCCTAACAAAGTAACTAAACTGTAGTTGTGTCCCTTTGCTTGAAAAATAGCATCACCATCAATTTTACCCAGCTGGCTAACTTCACCATCGACTGGCGAAACGATATCATTATCCGCGATTGCTCTTGCGTCTGGCAGTAAAGCCCGAGTAAAAAAGTCATTAAAACTGGCAAACTCAGAGAAGTTCTGAACCTGCGTATCATTTAGTTGAATATTGTAATTTTTGGCAAAAAGACGAATAAAAGTTTGGCTAATGAACTTGTTTTGACTAGCTGCGAGTTTGCCAACAAGCCTAGAAATGAGATGTTGAGGCACGACATATTGAAGTGCAACTTTAAATTTTTCTAGCGACACCGATGATTCCTTGAATATTAGATTGCGCACTGATGTTTATATGGCGCTCATGATACCGACAATGTTTAGTTAGGTCTAATATTTGTCGGCATCTCAGGTTAATAATGTTTACTGTGGGCAGGCTTATTTTCTGCAATGGACAGCAAAATTTTATGATAATTCTCTAGCCGAGACGGCAAAATCAAACCTTGCTCAACTGCAGCTTTTAAGCCACATTTCGGATCATCTAAATGTTTGCAATCTCTAAATTTACACTGTGCTCTGTATTGAGCAAATTCAATAAATCCATCAAAAATTTCTTCTGCACTTAGATGCCACAAAGCAAACTCACGAACACCCGGAGAATCAATTAAATCTCCCCCAGTCGGCAAATGATACAATTTAGCCACAGTTGTGGTGTGCATACCTAAACCTGACACATCAGACACATCGCCTGTTGTAGCATTAGTGTCGGGTAAAAGTTTATTTACAAGTGACGATTTACCTACCCCCGACTGCCCAACAACAATCGACACTTTGTCTTGTAGAATATCCGCAATCGTATCAAACCCTTGCTGAGTTTTAACGCTTAATAAATATACAGGATAACCAATTGACTGATAGTAATTCGCAATAGTTTGTATTTGCGTTTGTTGCTGCGCATCAAGCAAATCAATTTTATTGATAACAATAACGGGAGTCGCCCCCATTTGCTCGACAGCAACCAAATAACGGTCGATAATCTGCCAAGACAGCTCCGGCAAGATAGACGACAAAATAACCACCTGCTCGATATTTGCTGCGACGGGTTTAACCCCATCATAAAAATCTGGACGAGTCAGTACCGAATCTCGCTCTTGTACCGCCTCTATCACACCCTGCGCGCCACCATCTGATTGAACTTCATGCCAAATTACTTTGTCGCCAGCAACAATTGAATTGATAGTTCTGCGCATATCACAACGAACAAGCTCGCCTTGTTCATTTTCGATATCGGCTTGTTGGCCATAACGACTGATCACCACGCCATTTAAAGCTGGGCCCAAAACACAATCTTCGGATAAATTTTCCGGATTATTTCTAGTTTGGTCCAATTTTCTGCTACGATTAGATCGCATACGCCTAAGTTGTTGTTTGGTGAGTTTCTTTTTTTTCGTCACGGTGCTACTTTTTATAAATAATCAGTTAAACTTAAATCGAAACGTACTTTACACCAATTTGGCGATAAAGTTTTAGGAATGTATACAGATTAATTGCAAGTTGTGCCTTTTTAGGGGTTGGTAGGAATACTATATGTCATTTAATGAAAATAATCTTGTTTGGCTTGATCTTGAAATGACAGGTCTAGACCCAGATACAGATAAAGTGTTGGAAATAGCAACTATTGTCACAGACAGTGACTTAAACATTATTGCTGAAGGTCCAGTGTTCGCAATTCATCAACCGGACGAAGTTTTAGATAATATGGATGAATGGTGCATTAATCAACATGGCAAGTCCGGGCTGACACAAAGGTGTCGTGAAAGCACCACCTCTTTGCAAGAGGCTCAACAGCGCACGATTGAGTTTTTGCAAAAATATGTACCCGCAGGTAAATCACCTATGTGTGGAAATAGCATCAACCAAGACCGCCGCTTTATGTTTGTACATATGCAAGAATTGGAAGCTTTCTTTCACTATCGCAATTTAGATGTCAGCACAGTAAAAGAACTTGCCCGCCGCTGGCGTCCAGAGCTGGTAAGTGATTATAAAAAGAAAGGCACCCATTTAGCGCTCGAAGACATTCATGAGTCAATTGAAGAACTTTCTCGGTATAAGCGCGATTTTTTCAAACTAGGCTAAAATAAACCAAATAACAACGTCAATTCAATGAGTTGACGTTGTGTCTACTATCGCCCACCCAACTACCCACAAATAATTGATTATTTTTTCTGCAAAAATACCATTTTAATCTACACTTAATATGCTTGTTCGGAATCAAATATAAAAAGAATTGAGACTTGTGGAGCACATATATGGAAAAGTTACACAATCTGCTCGTGCGCATATTCACCACCCAATGCGTAGCTTTATATCTTGTTGCAACTAACTGTTTTGCATTAGACGGAAAATTCGATATAAACCAATCGGCAATGAGCTATTTCCAATTAGATCCAGCAAATACCGCAAGTTTCAGCTTAAACACCAGTACACCATCAAATAGTCGAATATTCGTAGTCGCACAACAAAATAGCGCGATTAATCAGCTCAATTTACAAGCAGGTGCGGGTTACGCACTACCAGTTAATGCACAACTGGATTTAAAGGCAACTATGTTGTACCAAGAAGACAATCAACAAAATTCCAACCAGCGTCCAATAAAACACCTAGCGATTGAGGCTGGTACCCAGTACAAAATTAATCAAGCGATTCAGCTCTATAGTGCTATTATCTACAGAGTTCCCAAAAAGCCGCAACAAGCCGACTCAACAAAATTAACCGATGAAGTTGGCATCAAGTTATCTGGTGAATACTTTTTCAGCCAGTCGGTATCCGCAGGCATACATGCGCAAATTATTGCAGAAAATAAAATTTATGGTGTGCAAGGCAGCTTCCACTTTTAATCTCTCACAAAAAACAAGTTAAATTGTTAACATTTTAACATAATAGTCTTGCGTTTTTTGCAACATATCCATATGCTTTAGTGCTTAATATTTAACGTACACCTCTATTTAAGGGATTATTTATGCACAACACAATGCCGACTTGCATTGGTTTAGCTTGTTCAATTTTGCTCGCTGCTTGTGGTGGCTCTAGCTCAAATGACGATACCAACAACACTGTTAAACAGTGTTCGTTAGCAGACAAACATGCTCATTGGTACAGTACTTTGCAACAAGACTATTTATGGAATGATGAATTAGCGAGTCCAAGTCGAAATTTTGCCAATTACCTCGATAGTAATGATTTGCTCAATGATGTATTGCCGGGCAAAGATAGGTTTAGTCTGGTCATAAATAGCCAAGACTGGCAAAACAGTATTGCTGGCAATAATTTTGGTTTTGGTGTTGAATTGGCGGCCGCAGCTAACAATCAAATGGTCGTTGTGCAAACTTTTAACGGTTCGGCAGCGCAACTCGCGGGTATCGAACGTGGAGATACGCTCACGTCAGTCGGTAATACTAGCGCCTCAACGCTACATACTTATCTTAATTTAGGCAACTACAATGCTTATACAAATGCGTTTGGCCCAGATGAAAATGGCTTTGAACTAGAATTTAGTTGGATAAATGCCAATGGCGATGAAAAGACCGCAACTTTAAAAAAATCTCAATTCCAAGTTAACACGGTCACTAAAACAGAAGTGGTTGACAGTAATGCCGGTAAAGTGGCCTATTTAGGTTTTCAAAATGGTTTTTTAGAACCCTCACCTGCTGAGCTAAAACAAGCGTTTGGCTATTTTAAGCAACAGTCGTTTGACCATTTTGTCCTAGATTTGCGTGACAACACCGGCGGTTTAGTTTCGGTGGCAGCAGAGTTAGCGCTCTACTTAGCAAGTGATGCAATCCAGAATCAAATCTTCTTAGAATTTGAATTTAATCAAAATAACCAACAAGAGGGCGGGAGTGCAAAAACCGAAGAGTTGGTATTCACTCAACTCAACGGAAGTATACGCAACCAAATAAATTATATTCGCAACAATAGCCTAAACTTAGACAGCCTCATTGTGTTGACCAATGGCCGATCAGCTTCGGCGAGTGAGGTTTTGATTAATAGCCTTGAACCTTATATTAATGTGCATATGATAGGCGAACGAACATATGGAAAACCAGTGGGATTTTTACCGGATGAATACTGCGAAGAAACACTTTTGGCGGTTAATTTCCAAACCAATAATGCATTAGGTTTTGGCGACTATTTAAATGGGCTGACGCCTGATTGTTTTGTAAGTGAGAGTAACACGGTTTATCCATGGACCAGCCTACAAGATCCGGTATTTGCCAAAGCAATTGGCTATTTAAATAATGGCTACAGCTGCAGTGCGACTATGGCGCGCCCTAGCAACGTTCAACCATTAATTTTGGCACCACACAATCGACCTAATGGCATGCTGCTGCAAAAATAATACTAGTATTGCATATCAGGTGGTATGGGTAATTTGCTCGGGGTAAACTGTTTGGGCCGCTTCTTAACTTTACCCTTTTTATAATCACGCAACGCAAATACGTAAGCCAAAACTTGAGCGACCGCTGCGAACAACTTTTCTGGGATTTCTTCTTCAAATTCAGTTGTATAATAAATTGCCCGGGCTAATAAAGGTGCGGTTAAAATTGGTACTTGATGAGCCTCCGCGATTTTCCGAATATGCGCAGCCATTTCATCCGCGCCTTTTGCAACCAGCCTAGGGGCTCCCGTACCAAGCGGATCGTACTTTAAAGCAACAGCAAAGTGCGTTGGGTTAGTGACCACTACGTCTGCTTTTGGCACTTCTTGCAACATCCTTCGTTGATGCGCCCTAAACATAGCAGAGCGAATACGACCTTTTACTTGCGGATCACCCTCTGCATTTTTGTGTTCGTCTTTAACTTCCTGCTTGGTCATTTTCAGCTGTTCATTATGATTATAGAGCTGATATGGCACATCAATGAGCGTTATGATAATCAATGAACAAGATAAAATTAAAAACACCCATATGAGTATCTCTAACGCTTTAAATAAACCAGAAGGCATATTCTCGATATTTATGTGTAGTAACTCTTGGTAAAACAAATTAAAACACATATACGCTGAGCCAATGACCACTGCGACTTTAGCAATAGACTTAACCAGTTCGATCAAGCCCTGCATACCGAAAATACGCTTAATGCCGTTAATCGGATTCATTTTGCTTAACTTAGGCTGCATCGCCTTGGTCGAAAAGTTATATCCACCAACTGCAATATTGCCAATAACCGCAAACACCACCAATACAATTAAAACGGTCAGCACCGGCCACATGATTTCATACATCATGTCTTCTAGTTTTACCAGCATTCGGCTCATATCAAATGCATCTTCGCGTTCCAAAATAAATCCTTCTTGAAACATGCGAAATAACGCACCGGCAACATAGTGCCCCCACAATAAAAAGCCAATACCACCACCCACCAGCACCATCATGGTGCCTAATTCGCGCGAACGAGGGATTTGACCTTTATTCCGCGCATCCGATTTTTTTTTCGCCGTGGGTTCCTCTGTGCGATCTTGATCATCTGCAGCCATCAGTTAGCACCCCGCAATCTCACACATTAAAAAAGCCGCACTTTCCCAAATGGTTTCAAAGTGCAACATAAATGCCGACAAACTAATCCAAACGACAATTAAACCGGTAATTTGCGAAATCGGAAAACCAATTGAAAAGATATTTAACTGAGGTGCGGCACGGGTCATAATACCAAAGGTTAAATTAATAATAAGCATAGCTGTGATGGGCGTTAGTGCAATGGTTATCGTGGCTATAAACAACCATTTTCCCCACTCGACTATTTGGTAAATTTTGTCAGCTGCTAGCCACCCCGAACCAATTGGCACAGCTTCAAAGCTGTATACCAACATTTGGATCATAGCCAAATGACCGTCGATAGCCCAAAAGACTAATGTTGCGAGAATAATATAAAATTGCCCAACTGCCGCCGTATTAATACCGTTTACCGGATCGACCAGAGTCGCAAAACCCAAACCACTTTGTACCGCAATCGTTTGACCCGCCATAACAAAGGTATTTAAGAACATTTGCGATATAAACCCAATCGCCACGCCAATCAGAATTTGCTGTATCACCATAAGAAAGCCTTCAACCGAAAACAGATTGGTGAAGCCACTAGAGGGAACCATTGGGCTAACGATAAAAGCAATAGACAATGCCAATAGTGCTTTAACACGGGTTGGTACAGTTTTACCACTAAACCCTATCATAGCAACCAACAAAGCTGATATGCGCACAAACGGCAGCATCAAATCAGCAATGTATTGCATTATCAGTTCGGTGGTATAACTCACAGACTAGCCCACAACTTGAGGAATACGAGCAAACATACCTATGGTGTAATCCATCACTTTATTCATGCCCCAATGACCACCATATATGATAGCAGCTAAAGTGACTAACAAGCGCGGCAAAAAGCTTAAGGTTTGTTCATTGATAGAGGTTGCCGCCTGAAAAATCGACACTATCAAACCCACTATCATGCTCGGTACTATCACTAAGCTGACCAACAAAATAACCATAAACATGGCTTCTTGTAAAATATCAACAAATACTTCTGGTTGCATAGTAATGCTCCTTAAGTTGCTAAGTACCTAAACCAAAACTGGTTGCTAGTGTACCCATAGTTAAATTCCAGCCATCAACTAGAACAAACAACATCAGCTTAAAGGGTAAAGAAACCATCATGGGCGATAACATCATCATACCCATAGCCATTAGCACTGAAGCCACAACTAAGTCTAAGATCAAAAACGGAATAAACAGCATAAAACCGATTTGAAAGGCTGTCTTAAGCTCCGACGTCACAAACGCTGGAATTAATACCCGCATTGGAACATCTTCTGGACCATTTAACCTTTCGTAGCCAGCTATTTCAGCAAAGGTTGCAATATCTTTTACTCGAGTTTGTTGCAACATAAATGCTTTTAGCGGCTGTTGTGCAACATCAAATGCTTGTCTGGCAGTTATATCTTCGGCAATATACGGTTGAATCGCTGTATCGTTAATCTCTTCAAATACAGGCGCCATAATAAAGAACGTCAGAAACAATGCCAGTCCAACTAATACCTGATTCGGTGGTGAACTTTGTAAACCAATCGCTTGTCGTAGAATCCCCAGAACAATAATGATGCGAGTAAATGAAGTCATCATCACCACAATGGCAGGTATAAAGCTAAGCATTGTCATCAATGCTAGAACTTGTAATGTAATGGTGTAATCTTGAGTGCCGTCAGGGTTGTCGGAAACCGTTAGCGCAGGGATGCCTGTGTCGGCAAGTACAGCCGGTGAAAACAAGGTAATTACAAATGCCAGCCAAGAATATTTAATCATTATTTTTTTTATTCGTATTGATGAATTGAGTTAAAGACTGTTTAAAATCCGGTGCTTTAATATCAAGCGGTTGAGAAAATTCTTTGAGCAGATTAATAGATTGGCCAGTCACACCCAACAACAGTTGGCATTCCCCCACCTGCACTAGCAATAACTTTTCTTTGGCACTTAATGGCAGTACAGCCAAGACTTGCATGGTACTATTTTTAAATTGGCCTAAATTCGTTTTGCGCGCCAAACCTGCCAGCAGGTAGATGACAGCAATAGTAACAACTAAACCAAACAACATAGTCGGAATACTGGTGGTTAACTCTGGCGCTTGAGCGCAAGCCAAGGGGCTAACCAATAGCCCCATTGTAATCAGGCTCAGTTTAGTAAACTGGTTGCACACGTTATTTAAGCTTTTTAATTCGCTCAATCTGACTGATAACATCTGTCAATCTGATCCCAAATTTATCGTTCACGACCACAACTTCACCGTGCGCAATTAACGTCCCATTTACTAATACGTCTAATGGTTCGCCTGCTACACGGTCTAACTCAACTACCGAACCTTGGTTTAGTTGGAGTAAGTTACGAATACTCAATTTACTGCGGCCCACCTCCATAGAGATGGTTACAGGAATATCTAGAATAGTGTCTAGCTTGCGCTTTTCTTCAGCAGTAATCGGCGGGTTTTCAGCATTCAGGTCTTCAAGCTCCGCTACCTGAGCATCATCAGCGGTATCACCATCTTGTTCAGCTTCTGCTTCAGCCTGTTCAGCCATTGCCGCTGCCCAGTCATCCATATCTTCACTCATAATCTTTGCTCTTTATTACTTCATTCAATTTAATCAAAATCTTCTAATTCACGTAGTTCAGCTTCAGCGTCTATACGTCTGCCACCACGCGTGACCATTTGCAATTCAGACTTAACTGAAGCTGGCCGTTTGATTTTTTCAGTCACTTTAATCGCTAAGTTTTCACGAGAACGTCCCATTTTACCCCGATAGGTTGGTAAATCTTCAACAAACACAGTTAAGTGCTCAGGCATCTCGACCGGAATCACATCACCAGCTTTTAAATTCATCACTTGCTCTAACGAGAGTTCAAAATCTAGCAACTTCGCCATGATATCCACTTCAACGTCCATAATCTCATCGCGCAGTGCTTTACTCCAACGCAAATCTGTGTCTTCTTTGTCACTTTGCACACCGGCATCGAGCAACTCTCTGATCGGCTCAAGCATTGAGTACGGTAAACAAATATGGAAGTCGCCACCACCGCCATCTAATTCAATGTGGAAAGAACTGATCACCACAACTTCAGTTGGACTAACAATATTTGCCATAGCTGGGTTAACTTCTGAATCCAAGTACTCAAATGAAACATCCATGACTGGTGCCCAAGCTTCTTTATAATCTTCAAATACTAATTTCAGTAGCATTTGAATTATACGCCTTTCCGTCGGGGTAAATTCACGGCCTTCAATTTTGGCATGATAGCGGCCGTCGCCACCAAAAAAGTTATCCACTAAAATAAAGACTAAACGCGCTTCCATTGTGATTAAACCAGTACCTTTTAGAGGGCGGAATCTAACCATGTTTAAGCTTGTCGGTACAAACAAGGTGTGAATATACTCACCAAATTTAATCATTTGTACGCCGTTTATCGATACTTCGGCGGTTCGTCGCATCATGTTAAACAACGAAATACGCATATGTCGCGCAAACCTTTCGTTGACAATTTCTAAGGTTGGCATACGACCACGAACAATTCGATCTTGCGATGAAAAGTCGTATTCCGAGGCCATAGACACAGCGCTACCTGGGGTGGAAGCACTGGCTTCTACATCTTCTTCCTCAACGTCGTCTACCCCGTGGAGTAGCGCGTCAATTTCGTCTTGCGAGAGTAAATCAGTCATTGGTTCGCCAAACGTTATTGCATTACAAAGCCAGTGAAAAGCACGCTTTCAACAACCGTTCTACCGGCGATGCTTAACAATTCGTCTTGTACTGCTTTGAGCGCGTTTTTCTTTAACGCATCTTTACCAGCACTGGTACCGAGTTCGTCGGCACTTGTACCACTGAATACACGTAATAAAGTTCCTTCAATTAACGGTATATGTTTTTTTGCTGTTTCTTCATTCTGAGCGCCTCGTACCAATAGTTGAACTTTAATTTGCACTAGGCGATCTCGGTTCGCTCCTGGTACATTAAAGACAAATGGGCGTGGCATAGCGACATACATTGCATCGCCAAGTTCTACCGATGCGCCTGAGCCGGCCGATTGTGCCGCTGGAGTTTCATCTAAGCTTACTTCTTCTGAAGCCGCATCGTCACCACCTGACATTAAAAAGAAACCACCAGCTCCCAAAACTACAACTAAAACAACAGCGATAATGATGATGAGTTTCTTTTTTCCACCACCACTTTCTTCTACTTCTAATTCTGGTTGTTCTTCTGCAGCCATTTATTTTCTCCAATCAATTATCTGTTAAGCTTTTACTAGCTTAAGTTTAACGGATTTTATCCAGAGCGTAAGTATTTTATGCATAATAGTCGACTGCACCGACATGACCATTATGTATTTTCTGTTCAACCACTTGCGTTGAATCTTCATGTTCTGCGGTATCACTGTCACCTCGGCCATTGCCAGCTTGTCCATCTTTGCCTGAACCTTGGCCTGAGTTTGCTTGTTGGTGTTCAACATGCGAGTCGGATAATTCTAGTCCTTGTTGCTCTAACATTTCGCGTAATCTTGGCACAGATTGGTCCAACATCTCTTTTGCTTGTGGGTTTTGTACCAACATACTGACACTCGCCGCGTCACCATTTAAGCTAATCTTAATTTGCATACTGCCAAGTTCAGGCGGGTCTAAACGAATTTCTGCAGCTTGAACCCGACCATTCATCATAAATCGTACGGCGTCGTTTAATGCTGTTGCGGATTCAGGTTTTTGCAATTGAATGTGTTCTTTTAACTGTACCACTTGCTGCTGATTTTTAGCCGCGCGCTCTGCTTGCTGTACTTCATGCTTTGTTTGAACTTGCTGTACAAGCTGCTGCTTATTGCTGTCTTGATGAGATTCAGCCGAATGTTGGTTGGCCACCTGTGCATGTTGCGCGGCTTGTTCAAGATGATGTTGCATTGGCATCTCGGTTAGTTTGCCATCTTCTGGTTTAACTTTGCCGTCTTCAGCAACTTTAAATTCTTTGGCGGTCGCTTGCTCTATCAACTTATCTTTATTATGGTTTTTGCTGGTAGCCGTTGGCTCTGACTGTTGCTTTTGTTGCGCTGTATTTGCAGACGTCACCGCAGCGGTTTGTTCACTAGACAACGGCTGGCTTGGTTCAGATACGAATTGGCGCTCTGGCGAAACTGAATTGGCTACGCCATCTTGTTGATTTTCAGCTTTTTGTTTTTCAACTGTACTCTCTGCTTTGCTAATAGTTTGCTTTTTAGCAGGTTTAGTTAGGTCGGCTGACTGAGCATTTGTCGCGGCTTCGTCACCCTGGCTTACACTTTGAGGCGCTTGAGCTGATTTTGAGTGAGATGCACCTACTAACTTGTCAGCCGCATCGGCTTTGTCAGCTTTTTTCGATATATTTTCTTCCCCAGCTAAGTTCACTTTACTGTCGACAACCTGCTTGTGAGCAGTGTTGTTTACTTGCGCTAGCTTGTCTGATGGCGCTGATATTTTCGCTGTTTTTTCAGATGCTTCTTTTTTAGCTGCTTTTGATTTAGCAGCTATAGCGCCATGCTGAGCGGAGCTCACCACTTGAGGAGCCGCGTTTTGTTCACCCTGTTGTGCTCCATCTTGATTGGTCGTTTTAGTCTGCTCGGCTTCAGCTGTTACTTTGGCGTCATGGGCAACTTGTGCGAACGACTCTTTGCCTTTGGCATCTTGAGTTTTCGGTGTAGTGACCGTTTTGGCTTCTTTTGTTACCTGTTGTTCAGTTTTATCAACGGCTTGCTGCAATACTTTTGTTGACTGTGCTACTTTGCCTGACTGCTCTGCAATATTTTCAGATGTTTGCTTGTGAGTCTGTTTCACAGTGTGCTTGTCTGCAGCTGTGCCGACTAATTTCTGCTCTTGTGAATTTGCTTGGACTGATTCATTTTTCCTAACAGCGTCTACACCTTGCTTGCCTTCCTCTGCAACAGTATGTTTCGTCGGTTTGCTCAGCAAATCTACCGATGTTTTTTTATCCGCTGATTGTTCAGCCGATTTAGTCGTTAATTGAGCTTGTTCTTTGGATTGGCTGGTGAGTTTATCCGCGTCATCTTCTTCAGTCTCAGTGCTTTTGCTGGCTAACTTATTCGCTTGTGTCTGTACTTGCTCTGCTTGTTTAGCCACAGATTTTTTTTGTGCACTCGCATCAATTGAATTTTTGGCTTTGCTTGACTGATTTAATAAATTTAATAAATCAAATGTCGTAGGTTCAGCTTCCTTTTTTGCTGTTGCTTCAGCTGGCTTGCTGTCTTCTCCAATCGCATTGTTGACAGCTTTAGCCGTTTTGTTTAACTCTGGTTCATTTTTGCTGTGCGCGTGTGTTGCCTGCTCAGATTGAGGTGTTTTTTTGGATGCAGCATGATCATCATTTTTTTTGCTTTGCACCGATTCATCTGTAGTGGCAGCTGACGAATTATTTTGCGCAGCAGCTGAACTATCTTTTAGCTGACGGTGTTGTTTGTCTTCATCTGCCGCTTTAAGAGTTTCACGCGCACGGTCTTCAATCGATCGGTTTGGGTTCTCTTCGGTTAAATAACGTGAAAAGTCGCGCTCTTTGTTACTATCACCATTAGGCTCTAACAACGAATCGACCGAGCGTTTATTTTCAGCCGGTTTAGTGGCGGCAATATTTGTTGGTATATTGGCAATATACTGCATTGTTTCACCTTGCTGTAAACTGAATAAGCGCACAAAGCGCTGTATTTATGACGAACGTGTTCACGTTAAACGTTTTGTATTAAGTACTTTGCAAACGCCGTGCCGCAATATTATTGGCAAATTCGTCAGCTAAAACTTGCTCTTGGCGCTGCATGCGCAATGCATGTTTTTTTTGCTGCTTGTCTATAACTGCTTCAATTGATTTTCGTTTGCGCTGTTGTTGTAGCCAAAGCGCTCGCCTTTGCTCAACCACTTTTTCTGCCTTTTGGATATTTTCCCTTTGCTGACTACAAGCTAAATCTAGCTGACTGATAAAACTCTGTAACCTTTGAAAGCCGCTGCTAGAGAGGCCTTTTTTGCCTGACTCTATAACTGTAGTCATATAGTCGCGTTGAAATTGTTCCAGCCCCTCGAGTTTCTCATGCTGCTTTTGCAAATCTTGTTTTGCTTGAGCAAATTTCAGCGCCAAATCATCTTCTTTACCTTTTTCGATTTCAGCAACCAGTTGAAGTTGTTTGTTCATGTTAAGCCCTCATCGTACTGGTAATTGAGGCGAGTGCGGCTAAACAGTCATCGTAATTAACAATGTCTTTCATGCCCTGCTGCAAAAATTTATCCATTTTAGGTTTGAGTTTAACGGCTGCATCCACTATTGGATCGCTACCTTTAGTGTAGGCGCCTATCGTGATCAGATCTTGGTTGTTCTGATAGGCTGAATACAGCTGCTTAACGATACGAGCTTGCATTTGGTGATCTTCACTGGTTACCGCAGGCATAACACGACTGATAGATTTAGCGATGTCGATTGCTGGGTAATGTCCTTGGTCCGCCAATTCGCGCGACAATACAATGTGACCATCTAATATTGCCCGCGACGCATCGGCAATTGGGTCTTGTAAATCATCACCTTCAGATAGAACGGTAAAAAACGCAGTGATCGAGCCTTGCCCTGTTCCACCGTTACCTGCACGCTCAACTAAAGCGGGTAACTTAGCAAACACAGAGGGTGGATAACCTTTAGTAGCTGGCGGCTCACCCACCGCTAGCGCTATTTCACGCTGTGCTTGAGCGTAGCGTGTTATTGAATCCACTAACAATAATACGTTTAACCCTTGATCACGAAAATACTCGGCGACTGACAAAGCGGTTTCGCAGCCTTTTAATCGCATCAGCGGGGCGTTATCCGCTGGCGCAGCTACTACTACCGAGCGAGCACGACCTTCTTCACCCAAAATATCATCAATAAACTCTTTAACTTCGCGACCACGTTCACCAATTAAACCAACTACAATTACATCAGCCGCGGTGCCTCTTGTCATCATGCCCAGCAATACACTTTTACCCACGCCAGAACCAGCAAATAAACCAAGTCTTTGCCCCATTCCCACGGTGAGTATAGAATTAATCGCTTTGATACCAACATCTAGTGGTTGATTGATGGCTTTTCTATCTAAAGGGTTAACTCGTTTAGATTGATAAGACTGCTGATCTTGCGCTTCGATTCTCCCTTTACCGTCAATCGGTACCCCTCGCGCATCAACCACCCGCCCTAACAACCCCATAGAATAAATCAATGTTTGTTGAGCTGGCATTGGAATTACTTTTGCACCTGGCAAAATGCCTGATATTTGTTCACTCGGCATGAGGTAAATTTTTTCGCCTTCAAAACCAACGACCTCAGCTTCAATATAACCTTGCTGAGCTTCCACCAAACAGGTACTGCCCACTGCGGCTTGGCAGCCAATAGCTTCTAAAGTCAAACCGACCACGCGGGTCAAGCGCCCAGCCACTTTGGGGCGACTCGTGCCAATGCGCGATTGATATTGATGAATACGTTCACTTAAAGCTGGTTTCATACATGCCCTACTTAAAACTAGCCCGTCAATTTTCTGACTGCTTTTTGCTTAAGTATAGTCTCTGCAATTCTGACGCCAACACTATAATTTATTATTGAAGCTGTTTAGAATGGTTATAAAAACTGGTCAAAAACCTCTTTGACCCGTTGGTTAATGTCAAAAGAAATAGAGGAAGTTTCGGTCTTAATTTCAACACTGCCACGCGAAACGTTAGGATCCGTTTGAATATGCCAATTACGTCGAGCCAACTCTTGTTCACCATACTGACTAACAACTTGTTCAAAGTCCTCTGGATTAACTAGGATAAAACATTGCTGAGTATTAAAAGGTAGCTTGTCTGCTGCTTGCTTAAGGCTTTGTTGAATAATATCTGGATTAGTCGTTAATTCTGTTTGTATCACTTGTTTAGCAAGTGCAACTGCTAGGTCAATCAACTCACTTTCAACTTGTTCATCTAATTGCTCAATTGGGTTGTCCAACTGACTTATCAGCTGATTCCAAATTTGTGCTTTTTCTTCCATTAAGCCTGTACCGCTGGCTAACCCATCGGCATGGCCTGCCTCTTGCCCAGCAGCAAACCCTTCTTGATATCCTTGCTCTTTGCCTTCGGCTTCACCTTTGGCAAACCCTTCAGCTTTACCTTCATTAAAACCTTCGTCATAAGCTGCTTGACGAATGGCTTCTATTTCTTCAATCGTTGGTGGTTTGGGTGGCTCAGGTTCAGGTTCAGGCTCTTCGTATACCCAACCTTTCTTTTTGCCCAGTGCATTGGTGTAACCTTCTGGCACGTGAGTTCCATCATCCTCAACCACTGGGATATGCCAAGCTTTTGCATCTGCCTTTGCTTGTTCACTTAATACCGCTTTATTAAGTTTTCGTTGGTCTTCTGTCATAAACTACTCATTATAGGAACTCTTCGCCGCCACCGCCGCCAAGCATAATTTCACCCGCATCGGCTAACCTACGAGCAATAGACAAGACTTCTTTCTGGGCAGCTTCAACTTCACTGATGCGTATTGGTCCCATTGCATCCAAATCGTCTGCCAACATTTCTGCAGCACGTTTCGACATATTGCCAAGAATCTTGTCTTTCAGGCTTTCGTCTGCACCTTTAATTGCACGCATCAACACATCTTGTTGGACTTCGCGCAATATGGCCTGAATACCTTTGTCATCTACGTCGGCTAGGTTATCAAATACAAACATAAGGTCTTGAATTTGCTGGCTCATTTCTTCGTCATGTTCACGAATTGAATCCATCAACTGACCTTCAATATTTGTATCTAAGTAGTTCATAATATCTGCAGCCGCTTTTAAGCCACCCATTTTAGCTGCTTGAGCACCCGCTTGGCCTGCAAATTGTTTTTCCATAATTTCATTTAATTCTTGTAATGCCGCCGGTTGAACCTCTTCAAGGTTGGCGATGCGCATCATCAAATCTAGTCGAACTTTTTCAGAGAACTGACTCATGATTTCAGCAGATTGCTCTGGTTCTAAATATGCCATAACAATCGTTTGGATCTGCGGATGCTCGTTACGAATAATATTGGCAACTTGTTTCGAATCCATCCATTTAAGTGAATCAAGGCCTTTAGCACCGCTGCCCATGATAATCTGTTCGATTAAGTTACCCGCTTTATCTTCACCTAATGCTGCAGTTAATGCTTTACGTACGAACTCAGTACTTTGGAATCCAATCGTGCTAAATCTTTGTATTTCATCAATAAACAACTTATGAATCGCGGTAATTTTTGCTTGAGAAAAATCATCCAAAGATGCCATTGCCATACCAACTTTTTGCACTTCCTTTGGCTCTAAGTGCTTAAGTATTTGTGCTGCGTCTTCTTCTGACAAACTCAGGAGTAAAACCGCCGCTTTTTCTATGCCATCTAGCCGTGAGATATCATAGGATTCTTGGTTATTTTCGTTTTCATTAGGCATCTTCGTTTAACCACGCTTTAACGACTTGTGCTGAAAGAATTGGTTCGTTGGCAACCAAGGCTCTAACCGCTTTTAATACATCTTCATCTTTATGCAAGTCAGGTAACATTAGCGTACCGTCTTGATTAAATCCAACCGCACTCGCATCAAAATCTGACGTCAACATATCAAGCGTTTCATCACCTAGGTCAACACCAGATGAAAGAGACGATTCATCAAAATCATCCGCGACTTCTTCTGGATAGATAAGTTTACGCAACATCGGACGTACAACCAAGGCTATCAGAACAATTATGATAATAGTGCCTAATATTAATCTGACCAACTTTGCGAACCAAGCTTGTTCATAAAATGGTGTTTGTTCTAGATCGCCCATATCAGTTCGAACAAATGGCACTGTTACCACTTCTAGCGTATCACCACGTTGGATGTCAAAACCGATTCCTCCTTGGAGTAAACGTCGAATATTTGCCAGCTCTGCGGTTGTACGAGGTTGATAGTTCGTTTCGCCCGTTTCCGCGTTGCTTTCAGGTAAATAGTCCACCGCAACCGATACACTCAAGCGTCGAATAACTCCGGTTTGTTGGCGAGTATGACTAATGGTCGTATCTAATTCATAGTTGCGTGTTGCTTCTCTATGGCTCTTACTTGGATTTGCCGATCCGTCACCACCGTTCGCCTCTTCAGGTATGTTTGAGTCTAAAGGGGGTTGATTGGTTAGCGCCCCTGGAATCCCTGCAACTATGCCACCTAAAGAGTTGGTTTCTACTGTCATTTCACTGCGCACTGCTGGTAAATCAGGGTTGTAGCGCTTTTGTGTTTGTTCAACCGAGGTAAAATCCATAGTGACGTCAACTTGCGCAGTATAATTTCCCAAACCCACCACTGGGATTAAAATTGAGTCAATTTTTTCTAGATATTCTGCTTCACGCTTTTGTTCAATTTCATATTCTTTGCGAGTGCGGGCCGACAAATCGTTTTGCGAGCCTGAATTTAATAGACGGCCATTTTGATCTGTCACAGTAACTCGAGTAGGTTCAAGACCTTGTACCGCCGATGCAACCATATCAACAACAGAATCGATTTCTTCAGACTTTAAAACTTTGCCACGTTTCATGTTTAAAACCACGGTGGCACTTGGTTTTTTCTCGTGTCGGGCAAATACATTTTCTTTTGGTATTGCTAACAACACTTTGGCGCGCTGGATTGAGTGTAATTCTTCAATTGCTCTAGCAAGTGATTGTTCACGGCTATATTTAAGACGCTCCATTTCAACACGTTGACTGACACCAAAGCCCATATCTGTCAATAAAATGTCGTCACCAGTCGCTGGCCCAGAAGTCATGCCGGAACGGGTCATTTGTAATTTGATGTCTTGATATTGGTCTTCAATTACATAAACCACATCACCTTCAAGGCGATATTCAATTTTTTGCTGATCAAGAAAATCTAAGGTTTGGATAAGTTCTTCTGTTTCCATTTTGCCTAAAGGGCGAAAGTCAGGCTCTCGCGCCCAAACAATAATGAAAACAGCAATAGCTAAACAGATAGCCAAAGCCAAAATAAGCGTAACTTGACGGAGTATATCAACACTACCTAAGCCGCCCAAAAATCCGGATTTTTGTTCTTCTGATGGAATATCTGTTGATGCTGCATCTGCACCAGCACCGTCGTTTACCATAATGTCAGTTGATGCATTCTGTTCTGCCACTGTCATTTACTCCAAGCAAGATTAGCCTTGTTATACAGGCATTTGCATAATTTTATCGTACGCTTCAACTACTTTGTTTCGTACATGGACCGTTGCTTCAAACGCAATACTTGATTTGCCTTTCGCTATCATGACATCTGCAAGTGATACATTTTGATCGCCCATCTCAAACTTGATAGTTTGTGCTTTTGCGTGATGCTGTAAGTCGTTCACGTTATCAATAGCTTGATTCAGCATATTTCCAAAGGTTGATGGTGTTGGGTTTTCGACTTTCGGTGAGATGGGTAGCTGGTCTGCAGCAACATCTTTACGCGCTTGCGTAGCGAGCGCTTGCATTTCCGCATAGAGATTATTCGCGCCAATTTTCATACTAAACCCCACTGTCGTCAAAAATTTGAATCTGTTAACTGATAAGTGGGGTTATGCACAGGCTGTGCCAACAACCAATATATTTTATCTACTGCTGTTGAGGCTCAATAAACTCAGTGCCCCAACCATCGTATTCAACCTGATAGTCAGCGGCGAGCTTTTCCATTTGCTCAACTTGATTTTGTATTTTAGCCACATCTAGTTTACTTTCGGCTATCACGTCAAATGCTAAAATTTCTTGACCGTCATCCGTTTCAAATTCTTCTGCATCAGTTACATCATAATTGAGTTTAAAAGCTGCAACAGCGGCTTTTTCCAATTTATCGAAATTAGTTGAAGAAAAGTGATGCTCAATGGTATAGACAGCTTCTGTATCACTACCATCTTCAATAAGCATAGCTACTATATTTTGAGTAAAGCCACTTGGGTCATCAATATAGTCCATCTGGATTACACCTCTTTAGAATGATTGTTCGATGCAAGTAGATGGGCGTTTAGCTGGTCTGCTTCCGCGTCTAGTTGCTGCAATTTAGCTGACATCATGGCGTGATAGTCTTCACATGTTTGCTTTAAATTTTTTTGCTGCGCCTCGGTCATGTTGGTAGGTGCCATGACTTCAATGATCACTGTCCCATTCGACCAGCGATTCAACTTAATTTTATTACAGGTTGTACTCATTAACACAGGCACAATTGGCACACCTGCGGCTTGAGCCAGCTGAAATGCACCACGCTTAAAGGGCAGTAATCCACGTCCATAAGAACGGGTTCCTTCTGGAAACATCCAAACCGAAACTTTACGTTTTTGAATGATATCTTTGGATGTTTTTAACGCGGCTAGCGCTTTTTTGCGATTTTCACGGTCGATCAAAATGTTACCCGACAACCAGTACAACTGGCCAAAAAAGGGTATCCATTTTAGGCTTTTTTTGCCGATCGTCACTGTGCTGGGTAGCACACTGCCACACAAGGTAAAGATGTCATAGCTATTTTGATGATTAGCGATAAACACCGCGGGTTGTGCTTTACGAGCGTCTGGGTGTGTCCTAATATCTAATTTTATCCCCAATATCTTGGCTGCTTGACAATATGTTTTGCCCAACCAATAGACATTGTTACGATGAAACGGTCGAATCAGGCAAAACAAAATACCAAATACGCTGGCAAAGATGACAAAAATGCCAAGCAAAATAATTCGAATAACAGCTAACACGAATTGTACTTCCTTTAGAATTAATTATCTTGTGAACTGGGTTGCGATGACGCCTCAATCAGCAAGTCATCTACACGCTGTAAACCGCGTGGTAGTTTATTACCTCGACGGCCTCTTTCTCCACGGTAATGCGACCAATCATCAGGTTTAAGCGACATTTTACGTTTGCCAGCAACCAACACAATCGAATCGCTTGGGTCAATTAAGGCTACGTGTTTAACAAACTCTTCTCGGTTTCGCGCCCGCTCAGAAGGAACACTAATAATCTTGTTGCCTTTACCTTTTGCTAAGCAAGGTAAATCTGCCACAGGGAATAATAACATTCGACCTTCATTGGTAATTGCAACAATGAGTTGCGCTTGTGCTGACCCGACTTTGCAAGGCTGCATCACTTTGGCATTAGCTGGCAGAGTGAGCACAGCTTTACCGTTCTTATTTTTACTTACAAGATCGGCAAATTTAGCGACAAACCCATAACCTGCATCCGATGCCATTAAAAATAGCTCTTCAGGCTGAGCAATAACAACTTGTTCAACGCGCTCACCAGCGGCAACCGTAAAACGTCCAGACAAAGGTTCCCCTTGCCCTCGTGCGGATGGAAGCGTATGGGTATCCGTAGAAAACGCTCGACCGCTTGAATCTATAAACACACTCAGCTGATTTGAACGACCCGCGGCACTGGCTAAATAGCTATCACCAGCTTTGTAATTCAAACCTTCAACATCAACATCATGCCCTTTTGCACAACGCACCCAACCTTTATCCGATACCACTACAGTAACAGCTTCACTTGGTACCAAATCTTTTTCGCTTAACGCTTTAGCTTCACCACGCTCAACGATTGGCGAACGACGCTCATCACCATATTTTTCTGCATCTTCTGCTAATTCTTTCTTAACCAGCTTTTTCAACTCAGTTTCTGAATTTAAGATACTTTCAAGCCATTCGCGCTCTTTCTCTAATTCAGCTTGCTCTGCTTTTATTTTAATTTCTTCAAGTTTAGCAAGATGCCTTAGCTTTAATTCAAGTATCGCTTCAGCTTGTTTATCCGATAGACCAAAGCGGCTGATCAACTCAGCTTTTGGATTGTCTTCGGTACGGATAATATGGATAACTTCGTCTATGTTTAAGAAGGCAATTAACAAACCTTCCAAAATATGTAATCTAGCTAAAACTTTATCTAAGCGGAATTGCAGACGCTTGGTGACAGTTGCCAAACGATACTGAATCCACTCATTAATGATTTGTGGTAAAGCTTTAACCTGCGGGCGACCATTCAGGCCAATCATATTTAAGTTAACACGATAGCTTTTTTCTAAATCAGTCGTTGCGAACAGATGCTGCATTAACATGTCAATATCGACTCGATTAGAACGTGGTACAACAACCATACGTACTGGGTTTTCATGATCGGATTCGTCACGAATATCTGCGACCATTGGCAGCTTTTTAGCCTGCATTTGCTGGGCAATCTGCTCAATTACCTTACCGCTCGACGCTTGGTGTGGTAATGCATTAATAACTATTTCACCCTGCTCTATCTCATATACAGCACGCATCTTTATCGAGCCTCGACCCGTTTGATAAATTTTTTCTATATCAGCACGAGGGGTAATAATTTCAGCTTCTGTTGGAAAATCTGGCGCTGGGATAAAGCTCATGATTTTTTCAAGGCCCGCGTTTGGATGATCCAGCAAATACCGAGCAGCATTGACCACTTCTTTAACATTGTGTGGTGGAATATCCGTTGCCATACCAACGGCAATGCCTGTTACGCCATTCAGCAAAATATGCGGCAATCTAGCGGGCAAGTTAATCGGCTCTTTTAACGTACCATCGAAGTTTGGTCCCCACTCTACGGTTCCCATGCCCAATTCACTGAGGAGCACTTCCGAAAATTTAGACAACCGAGCTTCGGTATAACGCATTGCAGCGAACGATTTAGGATCGTCTGGTGCCCCCCAGTTGCCCTGACCATCAATCAACGGATAGCGGTATGAAAAAGGCTGCGCCATAAGTACCATGGCTTCATAACAGGCCGAATCACCATGCGGGTGAAATTTACCCAGAACGTCACCCACGGTACGCGCGGATTTTTTATACTTTGCGAGTGCAGATAAACCAAGCTCAGACATTGCGTAAACAATGCGACGCTGCACGGGTTTTAAGCCATCTGAAATATGCGGCAATGCACGATCCATAATAACGTACATTGAGTAGTTCAAATATGCATCTTCAGTAAATTTTCTAAGTGCTATTTTTTCAACACCATCTTCACTAATTTCAATTAAATCCGACATAATCAATTCTTCTTATTGTACGTTAGGGGTTAAGCGGCACCTTTAAACAAATTGTAAAAGTTTGTTGTCGTTACTTTCGCCAGCTCTTCAAGAGAAATACCTTTTAAATCTGCCACAAACTGCGCCACTTCTTTTACGTAAGCAGGTTGATTTTGTTTTCCTCGATACGGCTTAGGCGCTAACCAAGGAGAATCGGTTTCAACCAATAAATTTTCAATTGGCAAAGCTCGCACAACATCTCTTAACTCGCTAGCATTGCCAAACGTAACTATGCCAGAGATTGAGATCAGAAAATTCATATCAATTGCCGCTTTGGCCATTTCCAACGATTCGGTAAAACAATGTAAAACACCACGCGGTTTTTCCGCATTATGCTCTCGCAAAATGGCGATAGTATCTTCACGTGCATCTCGCGTATGAATAATAAGTGGTTTATCTAGCTCATGTGCAACTTGGCAGTGTTGGGCAAAAGATTGCTGCTGCCAATCTTTTGTTTCATTGGAGTAATAATAATCTAGACCGGTTTCTCCTACTGCAACAACACGCGGATCGGCAGCCAGAGAGCGCAATTGCGCCAATTCGTATTGGCATTCGTTATGGAGCGGGTGTACCCCACAAGATACCGAAACATCAGCAAAAGGTTCAACCGTTTTTAACATGGTTGGGAAATCATCTAACGTCACACA
Organism: Catenovulum agarivorans DS-2; assembly: GCF_000568405.1. Lineage (GTDB taxonomy): Bacteria > Pseudomonadota > Gammaproteobacteria > Enterobacterales > Alteromonadaceae > Catenovulum > Catenovulum agarivorans_A. Next base: position 51,633 of record NZ_ARZY01000020.1, on the reverse strand, counting down.
AACACATAAAAAATGTTCAATATTACGCTGACGTGCAGCTTCGACTATGCTTGACAGACTTTGCTCATCTTCTAGTTTTAATCTGTCCAAATGACAGTGTGAATCGACTAACAAATTAAACTCCAGCTAGTTGCTTCATTATAAGGTGTAGGTAGTTTCCGATGAATTTAACATTGGCCCTAAAATTGTCTCTATCCTATCTTTAAGTTGGTGTTTGTCATCGATAAAAGCTACGCCGACACCTTGTGGCGCGCTGCTATGCGATGCAGGTGGTGTGATCCAGCATACTCGTCCTGTAACCACTATAGGTTCAATCGCATTTGGCAGCAATACGTTAAGTGCCAACGAATGACCCATTTCATATTTTCGGTTGGTAACAACGAACAAACCACCTTCTTTAATAAACGACATATAACATTTATACAATGCATGTACATTATTGAACTCTAAAACCAACTCTTCCATTAAATGTTCGCTTTTAACCGTTGTAAATGATTAACCTGATACCAATGTTTGACGCATTCTAGAACATAAGCTACTAAAGAGTAACTTTTTATTCATGCCCGATTGTAACATGAGCTGTTTGCACTGCGTAACTTGCTGATAGAGATCACTAATTTTTAAACGGATGACCGCTGCATCAGTTTTTTCGACCTGTGATTTGAGTTTGCTCTCAAGCCAAGCGCCCAGCGCAAACTCTAACCATTCAAGCTGTTGAAATACTTCATCTTCATTAAATTGTTGGGCAAATTGCACTGCGGTTATCTTGCCACTTAATAAAGCTTTGAATTCAGCTAAAAAAGCCTTTTGAGCCTGCTGCTTTTCATTTTTTACATAGTCTAATGCTAACAAAGGTGAGGCGATTACTTTTGGATAAACTTGAGAAAAGTTTGTTGGCTCAACCCCTGCTTGGTTTAACCAGTCTGTCAATTCTGAAACCTGCGGTGGTGAAACTTTGTATTGTTGCAAACGGCTTTTAATTGTCGGCAATAACCGACTCGGATGTGATGAGGTCAAAATAATAAACTTTTGCAGCCCTGGCTCTTCAAGGGTTTTTAGCAATGCGTTGGCTGATGCCTCTGTCATACGTTCGCAATCTGGTACTATATAGACTTGTGCGCCACCAAGTTGAGCTTTCTGCTGAGATTTCACAACTAACCTGCGAATCAAATCAACGCCTATCGTCTTGGCATTTTCATCTTCAACCAAAAGATAATCTGGATGCGCTTGTGTCATGAATAAATGACAGGATTTACACTGACCACAAGCGGATTTTGCCTGATTTTGCTTTACCTGTTCGCACAACAAGTTTTGTGCAAGATCAACTGCAAACGCACGCTTTGCAAAACCTGCGGGCGCACTAATCAGTAATCCGTGGTGTAATCTGGCTTGCTGATACTGCTCTGTCAATAGAGTGGTCAACGCGTTTAACCAAGGGTATTTCATATCGAAGTACTCGAAGTTTATGAAAAATATTGCGCTAAGATAGTTTGAATATCCGCGTGAACTTTATCCATTGATTGTTCAGCGTCAACTATTTCAATATTTGCTTCTGAATGCGCTATGTCTAAATATGCCTGACGCGTTCGCTGAAAGAATTCAACTTGCTCAAGCTCAATTCGATCTAGCTCGCCACGTGCTTGTGCCCTTGCTAACCCCACTTGTGGGCTGACATCTAAATATATAGTCAAATCTGGCTTAAAGTTTTTTAATACACATTGGCGAATAGGTTCAAGTAGCTCAGCAGATATTTGCCGTCCACCCCCTTGATAGGCACGTGATGACATATCGTGGCGATCGCCAACGACCCATTTACCAGCTTCTAATGCTGGGCGCATGACATTATGAATTAATTGTGAGCGACTCGCATACATGATTAGCAATTCGGTTTCAGCGGTTACCTGCTCTTGCTGCACCGACTTAACTAGAGTGCGCAAATTTTCCGCCAAGGGTGTGCCACCGGGCTCTCGGGTTTGCACAAAATCGATGTTGTTTGCTTCTAAGAACTGGGTAACAACAGTTATCGCACTGCTTTTCCCCGCGCCTTCTAACCCTTCTATAACAATAAATTTGCCCGAACTCATTATTTTGCCTTAGCTCTGATTTTCTTTAAATATTGTGCCACTGCCGCGTTGTGCTGACGTAAAGTTTTAGAGAATACATGACCACCATCACCGCTGGCAACAAAATATAGATAATCTGTATGCGCAGGTTCGATTGCCGCTTGAATCGCAGCTAAACCTGGCATGGCAATGGGTGTTGGTGGTAGCCCTTTAATTACATAGGTATTGTATGCTGTTGCTTGCTTTAAATGCGCACGCGTAATGTCGCCTTGGTAGTCATCACCCAAACCATATATAACAGTGGGATCTGTTTGCAATCTCATATTTTTTGCCAGCCGATTGTAAAAAACCGAAGCAACAATCGGCATTTCGTCTAGTAAAGCAGTTTCTTTTTCGATAATAGATGCCAAAGTTAATGTTTGATACCAAGACAATGCCGGCTTAGTTGCCGATTGATAAACTTGCTGCTCTAACTGACGCATTTGATTGAAAGCTTGCCGCAATAAGGCTTTATCCGTAGTATTTGCAGCAAATAAGTAGGTATCGGGAAAAAATAACCCCTCTGGATGTTCATAGGGTTGAATCAGCTGTTGCAACCACTGTTGGTACTGAGTTTGCTGGATTTGTGGATGCGCAGCTAGTTGTTGTTGGATTTGTTTAAATGTACTGCCTTCAGCTAAAGTAATACTGAATAAATGGTGTTTACCCTGGCGAATAACCGCTAAAACCTCTAATGGTGTATATTGACCCGAAAATTTATAAGTACCATGTTGCATCACGGCAAACTGCGGATGCAATTTTGCTTGAACTCGAAAATATAAATTGAGTAATTCGGATTCAGGCACGAGTTTGGCCTGCTGCAATTGTTCAACAACTTGGCCAAAATGAGCTCCAGCTGGGATTTCAATAAACTGTTCAGCTGTTACTTCACTTGAGGTTAATTGATCCAGTTGCGTGTACAAGTATCCACCAGCTAGCAGCATTGACACACAGACAAATAAAATCAGTCGAGCGACAAGCTTAAGCATTAATACCCTCGTATAAACTGTTGCGCTATGGTTTGGTCTAACACGCGATTTTCAATTGAAGCGACCACCACATAATCAATGAGTGCGTTGCACATGATTGCGGCGTGAATATTCGATATTTCAGTTTTATCGATATGGCGAATTTTGATCTGCGGATTCTGTTCTAATAATTCAGCTCGCTTGGTTCCAGCAACACCAGCCAAAGATAAATCAGGGGTACACCATTGCCCATCGATATAAACAATAATGTTCGCCATTGATGTTTCGATTAACCTGTTAGATGTATCAAACACTAAGCCATCTTGCAGCGATTTTTCAAGTAATTCTTGCTTTAACAGCACCTGTTCTAATCTATTGGTATGTTTAAGCCCTGCAAGTAACGGTTGCTGGGCAATTTGCGTGTCTAGTATCGACAAACAAACACCTTGAGGGTAACTAAAAGCATCGTGATTCCAATCACTCACATAAAGATAAACTTGCGCAATGATGTCTTGAGAATAAGCATATCCTCGTTGGCTTTCACCACGAGTAACCAGTACCTTAACGACCGCATCGCGCTGATGGGCGATATCTAATAAAGATTGATAAATTTTTTCGAGCTGGATCTGTGGAAAAGCTAATCGTTTATTCGCTTCGACTAAGCGATTTTTATGATATGGCCAAGCAACGACTTGCTTATTAATTAGTTTTAAAGTAGTAAAATGGCCATCTCCAAATTGTACTGCTCTGTTATAAGCAGAAACTTGTAAATGGCCATTGTCAGCATGAATTATCTGCATCAGTGCATTTGCCCTATTGCAGCACGCTAGTTAGATTTTGCGAAACAATAATGAACCGTTGGTGCCACCAAAACCGAATGAATTACACAATGCATATTCAAACGACGCTTGACGAGCTTCATGCGGTACATAATCTAGATCACAACCTTCACTTGGATTGTCCAAGTTAATTGTTGGTGGAATAGCCTGATCTTGCAACGCTTTTACCGTGATAATTGCTTCTATTGCACCAGCTGCACCTAATAAGTGACCTGTCATAGACTTAGTCGAACTTACCATCACCTTTTTAGCATGGTCTTTAAATAAGTTCTTAACTGCATTTGTTTCAGCAATATCACCAGCAGGCGTAGAGGTACCATGAGCATTAAGATAACCCACTTGCTCAAGCGCAATACCGGCATCTTTCACTGCGTTTGCCATAGCTTGCTGACCACCGGCACCATCTTCTGGTGGTGACGTGATATGGTGAGCATCGCCGCTCATACCAAAGCCAGTAAACTCAGCATAAATTTTCGCACCACGGGCTTTTGCGTGTTCGTATTCTTCCAACATCATCACGCCAGCACCATCACCCATAACAAAACCATCACGGTCTTTGTCCCATGGACGACTTGCTTTGGTTGGTTCGTCATTACGAGATGACAAAGCACGAGCTGCTGCGAATCCACCTAAGCCTAAAGGTGTTGTAGCGGCTTCAGCGCCACGCTTCAGCGCCCCCAGCCAATATAGCATCAGCATCGCCGTATGCAATCATACGCGCGGCGTGACCTATGTTGTGAACACCTGTAGTACAAGCAGTTGTAATCGCGATATTAGGGCCTTGCAATCCAAATAAAATGGAAAGGTGACCTGAAATCATATTGATAATGGTTGATGGCACAAAAAACGGTGACATACGCTTTGGACCATTGGCTAATAACTTTGCATGGTTTTCTTCAATTAAGCTTAAACCACCAATACCAGAACCAACAGCTGCTCCAATACGATGAGCATTTTCCGCTGTTATTTCCAAGCCTGAATCTTTAAACGCTTGGATGCCAGCTGCGACACCATATTGAATGAAAGTATCCATTTTTTTGGCTTCTTTCTTTGGAAGATAGTCTTCAAAGTTAAAGCCATTAACCAAACCACTGATACGAGTTGAAAAGCTGCTAGTATCAAAAGTATCAATAGTTTGAATACCACTTTGACCTGCTAATAATGCTTTCCAAGAATCGTCTACTGTATTACCGACAGGAGATAACATTCCTAGTCCGGTGACAACGACACGACGTTTTGACACTAGATTGCCCCCAGGAGGAGTGAATTTGAAAGGGTGATGAAAAAAGGCGGTTTACACCGCCTCTATAAAATTATTCTTTGTTAGCAACAATGTAGTCAATAGCTGCTTGAACAGTTGTAATTTTTTCAGCTTCTTCATCTGGAATTTCTGTATCAAATTCTTCTTCAAGAGCCATAACTAATTCAACAGTATCTAAAGAATCAGCACCTAAATCGTCAACAAAAGAAGCTTCGTTTGTGATTTCTTCTTCTTTAACGCCTAACTGTTCAACGATGATTTTGTATACTCTTTCTTGGATGTTACTCATAATGTAAGTTTCCCTCAGACATTGCGCACCATGCACAATTTTGCTGTAGTTTATTAAAGTCAATAAATCGGTTGCAAGCTTAATGCTTTGCTTTCGCCAACTGGTCTAACCTCAAGCGGTTTAACCAGTCACCGAATGTAAAATCCGAACGCGTGCGAATGATAACCCTATTCGAGTTAAGAATCTACCCGCAATTAGGCCATATACATACCACCATTCACATGAATGGTTTCGCCAGTAATATAAGCTGCTTCAGGCGAGGCTAAAAATAGCACTGCCGCGGCAATTTCTTCCGGCTGACCTAAACGACCCGCTGGAATTTGCGCAAAGATAGTATTTTTTTGGTCATCATTCAACTCTTTGGTCATATCTGTGTCGATAAAACCAGGTGCAACCGAGTTAACTGTGATGCCACGAGACGCAACTTCTTTTGCCATCGCTTTAGTAAAGCCGATTAAACCCGCTTTAGCAGCACAGTAGTTTGCTTGGCCAGGGTTGCCTGTTGAACCGACCACAGAGCCAATATTCACAATGCGACCATTGCGCTTTTTCATCATAGCTCGCGTCACGGCTTTTGATAACTTAAACACTGAAGTTAGGTTTGTATCAATGATATCAGTCCACTCAGCCTCTTTCATACGCATTAGTAGATTATCGCGGGTAATGCCAGCATTGTTAACCAATACATCTACATCACCAAAGTCGGCTTTAATTTGCTCGAATACTGAAGCGATTGAAGCATCATCCGTTACGTTTAACACCATACCTTTGCCGTGTTCACCTAAATACTCAGAAATGGCTGCAGCACCTTTTTCTGACGTTGCGGTACCAACTACTTTAGCGCCCGCAGCAACTAATTTAAGTGCAATTGCTTTACCGATACCACGGCTTGCACCAGTTACCAATGCAACTTGTCCGTCTAATCCTGACAACATAAATAAATTACCCGTTTAAAAATGATTCTAATGAAGCTGCATCATTGATTGAAACAGCTGATAATGATTTATTAATACGCTTGGTTAAGCCATTTAGTACTTTACCTGGACCCACTTCAACTAAATGTGTGACACCTTGTTCCGCTAAAAACTCAACTGTCTCTGTCCAACGGACAGGGCAATATAATTGGCGTTCTAGTGCTTGTTTAATTGCACTAGGATCGTTTTCGGCAACAACGTCAACATTATTAACCACAGCATACTGAGGCTGGGCAACATTGATTTGTTCCAATGCCGCAGCTAGTTTTTCTGCCGCTGGTTTCATCAAACTACAATGTGATGGCACACTCACAGGTAAAGGCAATGCGCGTTTTGCACCAGCTTCTTTACATAACTCAGAGGCAGCAGCTACAGCTTCTTTGTGACCTGCGATAACCACTTGACCTGGCGAATTAAAATTAACAGCGGCAACAACTTGATCACTGCTCGCTTTTGCACACGCTTCTTTGACTGCGTCATCCGCTAATCCGATAATCGCAGCCATAGCACCAACGCCTTCAGGTACCGCTTGTTGCATAGCTTGTCCGCGCAATTCGACAAGCTTAACTGCGTCTTCAAATGCTAAAACGCCTGCTGCAGTTAATGCAGAATATTCCCCTAAGCTATGCCCCGCCATAAATTCAGGTTTAGCAACCCCTTTTTCTTCCAATAAACGAAAGATCGCTACACTCGCAGTTAACAAAGCTGGCTGGGTGATCTGGGTTTGATTCAATTTTTCAGCTGGACCGTTTAACACTAACTCAGCTAAATCGTATCCTAAAGCGTTTGACGCTTGCGCAAAAGTTTGCTGAACAACCGGATACTCAGCATATAAATCAGCAATCATGCCAACGGCTTGTGAGCCTTGCCCTGGAAATACAAAGGCTAATTTTTTCTCAGACATACACTATCTCTGTTTCTAATTTCCAATAAAAATAATTTTGTAGTGATTTAATACTTAATCAAGGCCGATGCCCATGCAAAACCACCACCAAATGCTTCAAGCAACAAAGTTTGACCGCGTTGAATACGACCGTCGCGAATCGCTTCGTCAAGTGCAGTTGCCACAGATGCAGCTGACGTATTGCCATGTTTATCTAAAGTAACAACGACACGATTCATGGTCATGTCTAGTTTTTTCGCAGTTGCTTTAATGATTCGATAATTCGCTTGATGTGGTACTAGCCAGTCAACATCAGATTTCTGTAAATTATTTGCTGCTAAAGTCTCTTCAACTATTTCGCTTAACTTAGTGACCGCAACTTTAAATACTTCATTGCCTTTCATATAACCATAAGCTTCATGAACTGAAGCCTCAACACCGCGTTTTGGCAGGTCTGCACCCAACAAATCAGCATGGCGGCCATCAGCATGAATATGTGTCGATAAGATACCCGCTTCTTCGCTCGCCTCTAATACACAGGCTCCGGCAGCATCACCAAATAAAACAATCATGGTGCGATCTGTGGGATCGAGTAAACGCGTTAATGCGTCGGTACCAACCACTAATACACGTTTGGCTGTTCCCGCTTTAATAAATTGGTCAGCAACACTCAGTGCATAACAATAACCAGCACAAGCCGCAGCTATATCCATTGCTGGTACACCTGGCAAACCAAGTAAATTTTGAATTTCGCAAGCTGCACTTGGCAGTGCTTTTTCCCAACTTGTGGTTGCACACAAAATTAAGTCGATATCAGAAGGCTGAATTCCAGCAGCTTCAATGGCTTTTTTTGACGCTTCATAACCCATGGTGGCAACATTTTCATGTTCCCCAGCAATACGACGTTCATGGATACCTGTACGCTCTACAATCCAATCATGGCTAGTTTCGACCATTTTTTCTAGGTCAGCGTTGGAACGCACTTGTTCTGGAAAATAACTACCTGTTCCGATAATTCTAGAATACATACTTATTGAGACCTGTCTGTTAACGCCCGTTCAATTCGATTACCAATTTTTTCTGGTACTTGATGGCGAATTTCGTTAATCGCTTCCTCTAACGCGTATTTGAAAGCATCCTTTGAGGCATTACCATGACTCTTAATGACAATTCCGCGCAATCCTAACAAACTTGCCCCATTATACTGGTCAGGGTTCATTTGCCTATAGAGCTTTTTTAACATAGGAAGGGCAATAGCGGCAAACAATCTACTCCACCAATTTTCTCTTGCGAGGGACTTTATTGTTTCAATAACGGCTTTTGCTAAACCTTCGCAGGCCTTCATCGAAATATTTCCTACAAATCCATCACAGACAATAACATCAGCTTTGTCATTGAAGATATCATTTCCCTCTACATAACCTATGTAGTTGAGCGATTTATCTTCTTTGAGTAAACGAGCGGTTTTTTTAATTGTGTCGCTTCCCTTAATCTCTTCTTCACCTACGTTAAGCAAGCCTATTCGAGGATTTTTTAAATCATTTTTTTCTGATAGCACACTGCCCATTAACGCAAATTGATGCAGTATATGCTCATCGCAGGCAACATTCGCCCCCAAATCTAGCACATAAGTTTTATGGCCCAAACTCCCAGGAATAGCAGTCACTAACGCTGGCCGCTTGATACCTGGCAACATTTTTAGCACATAATACGCCATTGCTAACAATGCACCTGTATTACCCGCACTGACACAAGCCTGCGCTTTATTTTCTTTAAGTAAATCTAACACAATACGCATTGAACTTTGTGTTTTACTGCGTAAAGCTTGTGAAGGTTTTTCACCCATAGAAACAACTTGGGGACAGTGAATCACCTGCAACCTTGCAGCTAAACTAGCAGAAGCATTTTGCAATAAGGGGCTTATTTGATATTTGTCGCCACAGGCGATAATGGTTAATTGGGGATTGTCAGCCAGCACTTCAAGTGCAGCTGGAATGGTAATGGGAGGCCCGTTATCGCCTCCCATTGCATCTAACGCTATGGTTAGATTCGTCAAAGCTGACCTGCTAGCTTAAACTACTTTTTTGCCTTTATAGTAACCATCAGCAGTTACATGGTGACGACGATGAGTCTCACCAGTCTCTTTATCGATAGAAAGAGTAGACGTAGTTAAAGCATCGTGTGAACGACGCATGTCACGCTTAGAACGAGATTTTTTGTTCTGTTGAACAGCCATTACAGATCTCCTGTTATTTTGGATTCTTTAAACTTTTCAAAACGTCAAACGGATTCGATGGTTTTTCGTAAGCTGCTTTATCTAGCTCCCCCCAAACCATGTCTTGTTCTTTGATTGCGCAGTTTTCAACTTCATGTTTTGGTACCAACGGAATTTCTAACATTAATTCATCTTCAATTAATGCGCGTAAGTCCACCAGTCCATAATCATTTACCTCAACAATAGCATAGTTGCTCGGAACTAAGTCTTCCTCTAACCGCATTGTTTTGGGCGTGAAGGTCGCTGCCAGCTCAATATGTAAAGGCATTGGCTGACCACAGCGCTCACATGTCACATCGACATCCGTCACAGCATTGATGAGCATAACAGGCAGTTTTTGCTCATCATAGGTACATTTAAGCATGACGTCGACTTGCCCAGAATCAGACAATACCGCCTCGCTCAAACGCGTTAAATCTTCCAGTCGATAAATACCGTTATAGTCAGAGCGCTTTTGGGCACTTTTGACTGGATCCAGCTCAACTGGCATTTTTACCTTTTGCATAGGGCGCGGATATTATCGATCTGCCCTTGCTTAGTCAAATGAAAATAGGAAAAATAGTATAACATTTTAAAATAAGCGCGAACTTTTATGTCAAATCATCAAATTGTATTAGCTTCAACCTCTCCTTTTCGCAAAGCAATCTTGGAAAAGTTACAATTACCTTTTAGTTGTTGCAAACCTGAAACAGACGAAACACCATTAAAAAATGAATCGGCAATCGAGTTGGTTGAGCGGTTAGCTCAGTTAAAAGCACGAGCTGGTTTTAATCTTCATCCAAATAATTTTGTTATTGGCTCTGATCAAGTGGCGTTTTGCAATGATGAAATTTTAGGAAAACCAGGTAACTTTGAGAATGCGTTTGCGCAGTTGAGTAAATTGTCTGGTAAAGCCGTTAAGTTTTACACAGGATTGGCATTAATTAATCCAGAAGGCCAGTTAAAGTCGTCGGTTGAGGTTTTTGAAGTACATTTTCGCAACTTAACCTCTGACGAGATAACCGCCTATTTGCACTTAGAAGAGCCTTACAATTGCGCAGGCAGTTTTAAGAGCGAGGCTTTAGGTATAACTTTGTTTGATAAGTTGCTGGGGGATGATCCAAATACTTTGATTGGTTTACCTTTGATAAAGTTGTGTGAGTTTTTCCGAGCCTTTGGGTTTGATCCTTTGATTCAGAAGCGTTAACTGCTAGAAAGCCTGAACTGAAAATCGCTGTTAGCTCTCGCCAAATAGCCGTATAGGGAAATGGGATACTCCTACACTAACAGCAAAGTTGCGGCACTTTCTGTTTTTGAAAAAAATCAATGTTAAAAAAGCCGAATTGAATGCTGATTTTCTAAAACTTCACAAGATAGGGCGAGCGAAGACCGAAGCACCGCTTCGCAGCTAAGCGAGGTGGAGCTATGGATAGCGACAGGAACCAAGCTTCATGGACGAATAGCCCAGCGACTGCTACATAATGCAATTTAGGAATTTTAGAAAATTACACTTCAATTCGGCTTGTGCATCACACAATCAGCGAAACAACACAGAGCTTAATGCTCGCATATCATCCGCAACGGCAATTGGCGATAACTTGGTTAGTGTCGCAGCATCATTAACCCCACAGGTTACACCAATTGAATCAATACCAGCGTTTAGCGCCATTTGTAAATCATGCACTGTATCTCCAATCATCACAGTTTGCTGTTTCGACACATCCAACTTAGTCAACAAAGTTTCCAACATAGCAGGATGAGGTTTCGATTGTGATTCATCAGCACAAATACTTGCATCAAACAAATGTGCTAAACCAGTTGAATTAAACACCCTGTTCAATCCAGCGCGAGATTTACCAGTCGCTACCGCTAACAAACACCCAGCGTTTTTAAGTTTAATCAGCAATTCTTCTGCACATTCAAACATAGGTGTTGGTGTGGTATCCAACTGAACATATTGCTGGCTATAACGCTTTACCAATTCAGGATGTAAACTTTCATCCACGTCGTCAAACAAAGTAGCAATCGCTTTGGGCAAACTCAAACCAATAATGGATTTAGCAGACTCTGCGTCAGGTACTTCGATATCCAGACTTCGCGCGGCATTTTGCACACTCGAGACAATACGCCCGATTGAATCCATTAAAGTACCGTCCCAATCGAAAATAACTAATTTGTATCGACAGTTATGCACGTTTCAATCGCTCCAATGCCTGTAACAAGTTGTTGTCCAATGGTGCCTCAATTCGCAAAGTGGACTGCTCTTTGGGGTGAATAAAACTAATCGATGCTGCGTGCAAAAATAATCGATTGATCCCAAGAGGCTTCATCCTTTTATCAAACTCAGCTTCGCCATATTTGTCATCCAACGCAATTGGAAAACCTGAGGCCGCTGCATGCACACGAATTTGATGCGTGCGGCCCGTTACAGGAAACGCTTCAACCAAAGTAGCACCTTGGTATTTCTGAATGATCTTAAAGCGGGTTTCACTTGGTTTACCTTGTTTAGCATCCACCCGAACCATACGTTCACCTGAAGCTAACACGTTCTTAAATAGAGGTTTTTCGACAACTTTCAGTCTAGCAGGCCAAGCACCACTGACCAGCGCCCAGTATCTTTTATCTACTTGTTTATTGCGCAATTGTTCGTGAAGCGCCCGTAAAACCGAGCGTTTTTTTGCAATTACCAAACAACCTGAAGTATCGCGGTCTAGCCGATGAACCAACTCAAGTTGTTTTAGCTCGGGGCGAATCTGTCGAAGCGCTTCTATCGCGCCATAATTCAATCCAGATCCACCATGCACAGCTAAACCAGAAGGTTTATTTAATACAATTAGGTGTTTGTCTTCAAACAAAATGGCATTTTCGACCAGTGCTTTTAGTTTATCGCCGACGGTAAAGTCGTTGGTTTTTTTCGCGTCAAGCCGAATCGGTGGCAAGCGCAACACATCACCCGCTTGTAATTTGTATTCAGGCTTTACACGCTTTTTGTTAACCCTAACTTCGCCCTTTCTCAATATCCGATAAATAAGTGAAGTCGGAACCCCTTTGAGTTCTCTTTTTAGCCAATTGTCTATTCTTTGACCAGAATTATCCAAATCTATGTCAAAATAACTTACCGACCCGCGGTCATTTGAACTCATATGCAAATATCTTTCTATTATTAGTGAATTTAGATTGCCGCTATGGGCAGAGCTTTGCTATATTTTCACTGATGGCATGCATGATTGCCAGAATTTTTCGAAAACGTGTAAAAATACACGATTATTGGTGGTGACATTCGGACTGTGTAAGAGGCCATAGTGCAGCAACAAACTGATTCGTTTTAAGCATATTACAGTTTGTCTACGCATTTTTGAACCAAGCGAAGTGTGTAATTTTTCGTCAAGGTTGCAAAACACTATCCCAACAGCGAATGCCGGGTTATGAAAAGTAAACGCCAAATACGCTAACAGATAAAACTGAAATAAGCTGTTTAAGCCGTAATGCACATTCGGCTAAACAACAGAAAGACAAACCTTGTTTGCACAAACTTGCCAGTTGCAAACAAAAGGAGCAATGACAATATGAAGATCAAAGAGGATTTGTTGAGTCTGGCTGCGATCGCTCAGTCTAGGTTCATGCTCCCCAGTGTTTAAACACAAGGTTAATTAGGATTTCTGCATAAAAGGCAAAGACACTCGTGAGAGTGGCTCTTCAGCTGAGACTATTGGTAGACAATTTGGCGTTTCATATTGGTGAAAAAGAACAACTATGAAACGTATGTTAATTAACGCAACTCAAGAAGAAGAGTTGCGCGTTGCGCTGGTAGATGGCCAACGTTTATATGATTTAGACATTGAAAGTCACGGACACGAGCAAAAAAAAGCAAATATCTATAAAGGTACGATTACCCGAGTAGAACCAAGCCTAGAAGCAGCCTTTGTTGATTATGGCGCTGAAAGGCACGGCTTTTTGCCGCTCAAAGAAATCGCTAAAACTTACTTCCCTGAAGGTTACACCTTTCAAGGCCGACCAAACATCAAAGATGTGGTTAAAGAAGGCCAAGAAGTCATAGTTCAAATAGATAAAGAAGAACGTGGCCAAAAAGGTGCTGCGCTTACCACCTTTATCAGTTTAGCTGGGAGTTATTTGGTTTTAATGCCGAATAACCCTAGAGCAGGTGGTATTTCTCGTCGAATTGAAGGTGATGAACGCACCGAATTGAAAGAATCACTTTCACGTTTATCTCTACCTAACGGTATGGGGTTAATCGTCCGTACTGCTGGTGTAGGCAAAGCCTTTGAAGAACTTGAATGGGATTTAAATGTATTACTGAAACATTGGCAATCCATTCAATCTGCAGCAGACAGCCGCCCTGCACCTTTTTTGATTCATCAAGAAAGCAATGTAATCGTACGAGCAATTCGAGATTATTTGCGTCGTGATATTGGTGAAATTTTAATTGACCATCCTGCAGTTTACGAAGATGCTAAACAACATATTGCGCTTGTGCGCCCTGATTTTGTAAACCGCGTCAAGATGTACCAAGGTGAGGTGCCTTTATTCACCCACTTCCAAATTGAAAGCCAAATCGAATCTGCATTCAAACGCGAAGTGAGATTGCCTTCCGGTGGTTCAATTGTTATTGACCAAACCGAAGCCTTAACCTCGATAGACATTAACTCATCGAAAGCCACCAAAGGTGGTGACATTGAAGAAACCGCTTTAAACACCAACCTAGAAGCAGCCGACGAAATTGCTCGCCAATTGCGTTTACGTGACTTAGGTGGTTTAGTTGTTATCGACTTTATCGATATGACACCAGCTCGTAATCAACGTGAAGTCGAAAATCGTTTACGTGAAGCAGTGCGCTCAGATCGGGCTCGTATCCAATTAGCGCGAATCTCTCGCTTTGGTTTATTGGAAATGTCACGTCAGCGCTTACGTCCGTCTTTAGGTGAAAGTTCAAGCCAAAGTTGTCCGCGCTGTCAGGGTACAGGTGTTGTACGTTCAACTGAATCTCTTGCTTTATCCGTATTGCGTCTATTAGAAGAAGAAGCGATTAAAGAAAACACGGTTCAAGTGCAAGCCCAAGTACCAATTGAAGTTGCAACTTTCTTATTAAACGAAAAACGTGGCGCAGTACGCTTTATCGAAAAAGGACACGATGTTCGTATTGTAGTGGTACCTAACCCACACATAGAAAGTCCTAACTTTGACGTTGCACGTATTAAAATTGAAGATACGGGTGATGATTTAAGTTATAAGCTGGTAAACGCACCTGAGCAAGACATGACGGTTGCAATATCTCCTTCAATTAAGCCGTTAGAGAAAAAAGAAGAGCCCGCATTGAAAGGCTTTGCTGCACCAGATATGCCAGCGCCAGTTGCTGCTGAGCCTGTAGCAAAACCAGCTGTTAAAAAACCACAAAAACCAGCGAAAGGATTAATTGCAAGCCTGTTTGGTTGGATTAAATCGTTATTTGCGACTGAGCCTGAGGAAGAGGTTAAGCCGCCGGTTAAAAAATCCGCACCACGCAATAATAATGGCAAGCGACGCAATAATAACCGCCGTAATAACAAACCGCGTAATAAAAAAAGCTCAGACAAAAACAAAGCTGAAACAAATCAACCAAATCGTAAGGTTGAAAAAGCAGCTAAGCCTGTACGTGAGGAAAAAGTTCAAGAGCGTAGAGCTAGACGTCAGCAACGTAAAAAAGTGCGCGTAGAGCAGCCAAAAGACACTGCTGTAGCAACAGAACAAAAGGCGCAAAAAGCCGCAGCGCAAAAGGACAAGAGCGCTCCACAGGCTGCTAAAGCGAAAAAAGAACCTGCAACTCACTCACCTTACGCAGCAGCAGTTGAAACGTTAGAGCAAGAGAGTCAATCTAGCAACCAGGTTGAACAGCCAACCAAGCAGACTGACAAATCAATTCAGCCGAAAGCTGCTGTTGAACCACCTGCAACTGAGAGCGCGCCAACGGCAACAGAAACTGAAGCGCCAGCAAATAACAAAGATGTGAATCTAGCTGACACAACAGAACCTGGCGACAAACCTGCAGAACAACCAGTAGCAGAAGAGCGTCCTCGCCAACGCCGCGGCACGCGCCATTTACGCGCAAATAGCCAACGTCGTCGTCGCAATCAAGAAGATAGCGACAATCAGGAGTCTAACAATCGATATGACAAATATTATCGAAAAGAGACCAAACAAAGCGAATTAGCTTTTGAGGTTATGCAACATGCTGAAGTAACTGAAGATCCAGTAGAAAGCCGCTACCCAGAAGTCGAGCAAGCTGCGTCTGACACAACTGAAGCTAAGCAAAATCTTGATGCTGCTGTAGAGATAGATAAGCAACAAAGCACTCAAGCCGCAGATGAGACTGAGAATAAAACTGATGAAGCGCAAGCGCAGACACAAGAAACGTCAGCTGCAGCGCCACAAGCTGAAAGCTCAGATAGTGCAGAACCACAAGCTACATCGGATGCTGTTGTGAACAGTGATGTACCAGAAGCAGAAGCAGAAGCAGAAGCAGAAGCAGAACAGTCTGTTGATGGTGAGTCATCAAGTCAAGTTCAACACTCATTGCCGCTTGAAGAAGATGCTGCACAAACTAAACAACCGTTAACAGAAGCCTCTATGGTTGCAGCTCATCTTAAAGGTTTTGCCTCTGCGCCAATTTCGCAGACAACCCCCGAAAGCATAGATGTTCAGCGTGTGTTATCAATAAATGTGGTTCCACAAACCAACCGAACTCCATTGACGGTTTCTGGTAAACAAGGCGGTGCAAGCAGACCAAGCAGCCAATCATCGTCACCGGCTACACAAGCTCGACAGTAACGGTTTAGGATAGATTTTAGGCGCACAAAAAAGCGACTCAAGTGAGTCGCTTTTTTTATTTACTTTGTTTAAGCTTTTACGCTAGCCAATAACAATACTTCTTCAATGGGCATAGGCCTAGCGAAGTAATAACCTTGCATCAGTCGGCAACCTTGGCTATGGATAAATGCACTTTGCTCTTGCGTTTCAACGCCCTCTGCAACTATTTCTAACCCCAGCTTCAATGCCATAGCAATAATTGCGCTCGACAACTCCATATCTAGTTTATCTTCTGGAATATCCTTAATAAAGCTGCGGTCAATTTTAACGCAATCAATTGGAAAGTGTTTTAAATAGGCTAGTGAAGAATAGCCAGTACCAAAATCATCCATAGCCAATTTGATTCCTTGCCTTTTAAACTGCCCCATTACCTCGACAGCTTGTTTGGCATTTTCCATCAATAATGACTCTGTCACTTCAAATTCAATTTGCCTTGGTTCAATCTGATACTCACCGATGATCGCCATGGCTTGTTCAAAAAAGTTTTTCGCAAACAACTGGCGAGCTGAAATATTAACCGCTATTCCTTCAATGCCAATTGCCGATAGTTGCTCTTGGTATGTTTGCATGTACCAACAAACTTTGCGCAACACAACAAAACCAAGCTCATGGATCAGTCCTGTTTCTTCAGCAACTGCAATAAATTTATCAGGTGGAATAAAACCCTCATCTTTATCAATCCATCGAACCAGTGCTTCTGCCCAGACAAATTTTTGTTTGGTCGCGTCATACTGTGGCTGTAAATAAACTTTCAGCTCTTCGTTTACGATCGCATTTCGTAACTTATGTTCAAGCCGAACTTTATTCTTAATTTCAGTATCCAAAGTTTGGCTAAAATAGACAGCCTGGTTGCGGCCAAAATCTTTCGCTTTGTACAAAGCAATATCGGCATTTCGAACTAAATCGCCAACGTTTTCGCCATCTTTAGGGTAAACTGCAACTCCAATCGACGTAGTCACATCTAATAAAGATTGATGCTCTAACGGCATAAGTACCGCATTTAATAGCTTTTTAACTACAGCGTCTAACTCTGCGGACGAGTCGACCTCTCGAATTAGCACCATAAACTCGTCTCCGCCCATACGCGAAACCAAATCATCGTCGTCAACAACGCTGGAGAGTTTTTCCGCAACAGATATCAGTAAATCGTCACCAAATTCATGTCCTTTGGTATCATTGACTCGCTTAAAGTGATCGAGATCAATCATTAATACCGCCAGCTGTTGATGCAATTTTTGCGCATTGGCAATTTCTAACTTTAAATGTTCATTAAAAAAGCGCCTGTTAGCAAGGCCAGTTAAAGGATCTTGAAAAGCCATACGTTCTAACTCATGCCGCGCATCTTTAAGCTCAGTAATATCTAATACTGAGCCGATATAACCCGATAAACGTCCGTCATCTAGGGTTATAGGAGACATTTTCTCTAAAAAGTTTTTTCTAGTTCCCTGAGGTGTCGCGAATCTGTATTCAACTGAACTTGATCGGTTGTCAGCACGGGCATCATCATAAACCTGAATTACTCGTAACTTATCCGAGTGGCTAATTCGATGTTTGTACTCGTCTAAATTAATGGGTAGTCCACAACCCGTCATTTCCTTCCATGTGTTATTTACGTACAAAAATTTATCGTTCTCATCGCGTAAAAAAATCCCAATTGGCGCTTGGTCAGCAAGTGTTCTAAACCTTTGTTCAGACAAGTGCAATAAATTGTGCTCATCGGCCAAACTATCTAACATATTGTTAAACACATCCACCAGTTGACCAACTTCATCGTCTTTCGCTTTATACGCCCTAATATCGGAAAAAACATTCTGGGTGATGTGTCTAGCAGTTGTATGTAAATGTTGCAGTGGCGCCAATACTCGTTTCAACAAATGATTGGCAATAATGTAAACGGCAAATATCGCAATGAGAATCGCAGATACAATAACCAAAATCACGTGCTGTTGAGTATTCTCAACATAATCTAAGTTTGAATAAATACGCAGCGCGCCCATAACCTCATTACCATCAACAACAGGTTTAACAATTTCCATGCTGTTGTCGAAATATAAGGTGGAAGCTTCAGATAACGCTGCAATACTGTTTTGGCATTTGATCTGCTCAGCTTGTTTATAGTAGCTGGCAAAAAAGCGTTTATCTTGGCTATATAGGCAGATGGCCTCGATGCTTTCATGAAATTGTGCAGCTGATAAATTAGTCGCTGCGGCAGATACATCGTTAAATACCAATGCGGCAATCGTTCTATTTGATAAAATTTCACCAATAACATTCAAGTCATTGGTTAATTTCTCTTGAGCTAGGTTGCGCTCAACTATCGAAATGGTCACACCTATGATACTTAAAGTCGCAACGAATAAAATCAGTAGTCTGGATATGATTGAAAATTTCAGCGAATGCTTGGTCAAATTCATTGCTCAGACCTAATGATGTTACTCGCCAACTCAAGCAATGATGAACTAAAACTAACCTTGCGACTGTCCGCCAAAAACAGATTGACGTTAAAACCGATGCGTTTATCAGCTTTGATTAACTCAACCACATAACTTGATTTTAGCTCGGTGCAAGTATCACATATACTCAACCCAGAATAATCAGCAAGCAGCGCTTTGCTCGGGTTATAAGCACCACCAATGATCAAAACATCACATAAATTGATGGCCTGTAAAGATACGTCTGAATTATCCATTACAGAAAAGTTGAGCGTATTCTGCTGAACTCTCAAGCTGGCAGAAACTTGCTGCAACTTATTTTCCGAGTAAGGTTTACCCACTGAGCATAAACGAATTTCATTCGTAGCGGCTTTAATGGGTATTTTGGTATAACGTAAAATCCCTACTATTACAGCTGCACGCAAGCTCGCTTCGTCTGGCTGATTCATTAGCGCAGCAGCAGGTTTGACATACAACCCCGCGCTCAAAAGCAGCATGCAAGCAAGCAACAGCGGTAGACAAGTTAATTTGTTCGTAAAAGTCATTTAGTGTCCATAGCCCTTATCACCTTCTCCATGAGTGGTGAATACTGCAATTTGTGAATTAGGCCACAATATTATGTCAGCCTTAAGCATGATACATACAGTGTCATTTTACCAGTATTGAAGACCAATAAAGAAACTCTAGCCGCAACTAAGTTTATTCATAAAACCTATAAAGTTTAACAACTTAATTGCATTTTCGATAGTAAAAATCACTTTATTGATGCGCTAAGATTTGCTCGGATAACTGCTGTAAACCTTGCGCAACGGTTTCAACCATAGCAGGGTATCCTGCTCTAGGCTGCTCAAGCTCAATTAAAAACACCTGCTGCAAACCTGTATTTAATGAATATTCTCCCTGCAGAGTCACCTGCCCCTGCAAATTAGCATGTAATTTATCAAACTTGAGCTTTAACTGTTTAACATGACTATTGGGTACAATGGCTTTGCGCATAAAATCTTCAATCATATAGTCTAGCGGCTGCGCCCATCTATGGTAATGGGCATAAATGACTTGGGTCTGCCCTTGCACTACAACTACATTCTCTTTCGCCAAATATGGCGCTAATGTCACTTCAACTTGTGGTGGCTGTGGAATACCTGCCGCTGCGGTCTTTAATTGTGATTGTTGCTGGCTATTTATCGGCAAAATATAATGTTGAATGCTAGACTCGGGCGCTGAACTGCAAGCTGTCATTGCCGATAAAACTGCTACGATAGAAAAAAGCTTACGTATCATTGGTTACTTGCTCCTGGAATAGGATCTGACTGTTTTGGTTGGCTAAACAATAGCGAATCTGGTTTACTTTCTAGCGTATCGGCTACTTGTTTTACACTATCAAGCGTTTGGTTCAATTTATATATTGTCTGCTCTACACCTGCCATTGTTCCATCAGACTTGGCTATTCTATCAACAAGTGTCGTCAGTTGATTTAGCAAATTAGATATCCTTTGTGGTAATGCCTGCATCTCGGGGTTTTGCATATACCCATCTGCCGATTGTGAAAGCTGTTGAAATTGTGCCAGTGTAGCTTCAGCTTGTGCTATCAACTGCTGTGCACCCAGCAAAGTCGAATCAATTTGCTCAAAGGTTTTTCCGACTGGAATATTAGCCAGTTTATTGGCAAACACACCGATATCTGACAGCATTGAGTCTAGATCATCATGTGTGGTTGGGATGGTACGATAACCTGAAATTTGTGCTAAAGCTGAATGCTCCACTTCAATATTTGGATAAAAGTCTAGCTGAATGTAACTTTGCCCCGTGACTAAACTGCCTGTTTTTAACGCTGCCTTCAGACCGTTATTTATGTGCTTGTCCAACGCAGTTAACATATCTTGTTGTGCTTGCGGTGTGTCATGCCCCATCAAACGTGCAGGATCAATGCGAATTAACACTGGAACGTGAGGTTTATCCGCCTGTTCAAAACGATTTTTCGCCAAATACGAAAATCCAATATCAACCACAGTGCCGACAGGTACACCACGGTACTCAACAAACTCACCTAAGTTCAACCCTCGAATCGAGCGATTAAACAATAATAAGAACTCAACGCTGTGTTTAAATGGATGTTTCTCCATTGCCAACTGATTTGGATATAACTGAAACTCAGCACCATCATTAATGGCCTCGCCAGGTGCGACACCTTTAGGTAGATCAAACGCAATGCCTCCAGTTAACGTACTTTCAATCGCATCAGAAAAAACTTCAATACCTTGGGCGTTGACAGCAAAACTAATGCCACTGCTATTATAAAATCGACTATTACTGGTCACCATTTGATCATAAGGTGACTCAATAAAAATATTGGTTTTAATCCGGTTGGAATTAAGCACTTCAATTTGAGTGATTTGACCGACTTCGAATCCTTTATGCACGACAGGATCACCAGCATTTAACGCCTTAACACTGTCGCTAATCAAATAAAGGTTAAGTCCTTGCTTATTGGTACGGGTTAATGGTGGGTTATCCAGGCCGATAAAATCAGTTTTGCCTGGGTAGTCTTTACCTGGTTCAAGTTCGATATAAGCACCAGAGAGGATAGTGGTTAAACCAGACACACCCTTAGAGCCAATACGGGGTTTAACCACCCAAAATTTTGAGTCTTGCCGCAGTAAATTTTCTGCTTGTGGTTTGATGCGAGCTGTGACATTCACCGTTGTTAGATCTCGATTAATTTCAACTTGCGTAACAACACCAACATCTACGTTCAAAGTTTTAATTTGTGTTTTGCCTGCTTCAACCCCTTCAGCACTAGCAAATCTAATTTGAATTTCAGTGCCCCGATTCATGTAATGTTGAGTTACAAACCATAAGCTAATAGATAACGCTAAAAACGGAATAAGCCATACAGATGATAATTTTGTTGTTTTAGTTACCAATGGTGCTTGCATATACTTCCTAATCTTGTAAATGGTCCCATATTAACCTTGGATCAAAAGCCTCAGCCGCTAGCATAGTAGCAATAACCACAGACGCAAAGGCTAAACTACCAACAGTTGGTTGAATCGACAGCATGCCACCCAATTGCAGTAGCGCAACCAGTATTGCAACGACAAAAACATCAATCATAGACCAACGCCCAACCCATAAGGTCAGTCGATATAAATGGGTACGAAACCGCAATGTCTCTGTTAAATTTAGTTTAAGAGACAAGCATAACCACAACAAGATTAATATTTTAACTATCGGGATAACAATACTGGCCACAAAAATAATCGACGCAATAAAATAAGACTTTTGCTCCCACAGTTCAAAAATACCTCCGATTATTGTGCTCGCTGATTCACGCCCAAAAGCATAAGTACTCATTACGGGGAAAATGTTTGCTGGGATATAAAAGACGATGGCCGTTACAATCCATGCGAGGGAAATTTGTAATGATTTAGGTTTACGTGGATATATTTTGCCGCCACAACGACTACACACACTCCATGAACTTGGATTGAGTTTATGGCAGTGCAGGCATAAAGTAAGGTTTAAAGCTGCTGCTGTTTTAGTATCTGATGACATTTTATTTTATCCATGTAGCGCCAAAACCTTTGTTTATCCAAATTGGCAAGTGCTGCCGACAAACACAAGCTAAAAGCAATATAAGCCCAAATACCAATACCGAGTTCAATAGTCACCATTGAAGTGAGCTTAGTAACACTAGCGAGCATAGCCACTAGGTACACATCAACCATTGACCATTTTTGCAACGAAAAAACTAAGCGCGCAACCGGGTTTGTGTAGGGCAATATCGTTCGAAAAAAAATCATAGGTAACAGTAAATAGGCTATCATCGCCAATAACACCAGCGGCATTAAAATAACCACAAACAGCACAATGGCGCTAAGCATCCACTCGCCGTGAATAAAAAAAGCGTACGCGGCTTCAAACAACTTCATTTGATTATGAAAGCCGGCCTGCTCGGCAGAAATCATGGGGAAAAAATTAGCGGTTAAAAATAAAATAAAGCATGCAATGGCAAAAGATAGCGTAAATTGCAAGCTATGCTTAGGCCTAGACATTAAGTGGTTACCACAACGTTGGCAATGTGCTTGTTGTGAATGACTAAGAATCGGATACTCCATCAACAAATCACAGTGCTCGCAGGCGATATAGTTTCGCATCAGCTAATTTATGACCTCCGATAGTCAGCTAACAAATGTGCGATTTGCGCGACGGCTTGCTCACCTATTTTAATGGCTTCCGCCGCACGGTTAAACTCTAAAATGCCAATATGAGATACTTTAGGTTGCAATAAGATTTCAGGCGGATCAGCCATCAACCGGCTCCGAGTAATGTGGTTTTGCATAATATCGATAGCGCTGGTTGCAACTGCAACCATTCCAGGAGATTGATTGTTACCAACAGAGATTTTTTTGACCCACTGCTCTAAAAAGCCTTTGCTTTCCCCTAATAAATCTTGAAACTTATTTGGTTGTTGATCATAAGCATTCGCGCTGTCACTGTTTTGGTCTTTTTCAACGGGCGCGTTGTTTCTAACATCAAGCGAAGGATCATGCGCAGGGGTTAAGCGTCCACAATTTAAATCAACAGCAATGACATGGCTTGCACCTAACGCTCGGCAAATAGATACCGGCACAGGATTCACAACCGCCCCGTCGACCATCCAGTGGCCATCAATATACTGTGGCGACAACAAACCAGGTATCGCACATGATGCGCGAATTGCTTGTAATATCGAGCCGCTGGTAAACACATGTTCCCGACCTGTATACAACTCGGTTGCAACCGCAGCATACTCAATCAGGCATTCTTCAATTTTTAATTTACCGATTGTCTCTTCCAAGCGGTTATACAAACGTCCACCGGAAACAATACCGCCCCGCCCCATTCCCCAATCAAGCAAGCGTACAACACTCCATGTGTCCAAAGACACCGCCCATTCTTCAAGCTCAGGTAGCTTATGCGTGGCATAAGCGGCACCAACAAGGGAGCCAATTGAACAACCAGCAATGACATCAGGTTTTACACCTAGATTGTCAAGCGCGCGTAAAATACCGATCAACGCCCACCCTCTTGCTGCTCCACTACCTAGGGCTAAACCTAGTTTGTACGCTGGTTTTTTCTGCATTACTGAATATAAATTTACCCAAAAGTAAATTTATTCTACTCTTTGTAAGAAAAGAAATACATATTTGCAGTGCAGGACAAAAAACTTGATTTATAATCAAATAAACGAGAATATCTAATCATGTTGTTAAGCATGTGTTGCATTACACACTCTCACGGATGTTATTGCGATAATTAAGGGCTGTACGCATAAATTAATTTAAATAATTTTAGTTTTGGATACATAGATGTTTTTTTACGCTGCAAGACAACCCATTTTCGACCAAAATAAACAATTATTCGCTTACGAGCTGTTGTTTAGAGATAGCTTAGAAAATGTCTTCCCGAATATAGACGGAGACCAGGCGACTTCTAAACTCATAGAAGCAAGCCAGTTTAATCTTGGGTTGGAGGACTTTACCGACCAACACCCTGCTTTTATCAATTTTTCTGACGAGCTATTGATTAAAAAATTTCCAAGCTTAATCCCAAAAGAACAGTTGGTTGTGGAAATTCTAGAAACAGCTAGACCAACCAAAAAGTTGCTAAATGCCGTTACCGAATTAAAACAAGAGGGTTATACCATAGCACTAGACGACTATGTACATGACCCAGTTTGGTTGCACTTTTTCCCTTATGTTGACATCATAAAAGTCGACTTTAGAGAATCCACTAGTGAAGAAATTCAGCAAATAGGCAAAATTGCGCGTAAGTTTTCTATCAAACTATTGGCTGAAAAAGTGGAAACCTACGAAGAATTCAATAGTGCGCTTGAATGGGGATTTACCTACTTTCAAGGATACTTTTTCAGCGAGCCTGAAGTTATGCAAAGCCGAGCTCTGGCACCTTCGCAAATGAGCCTTGCTGAGCTGTTATATGAATCGTCTAAAGCCGAAATGGACTTAGCAGCCATCATTAACATTTTCCAACGTGATGTAACCTTGTCTTTTAAACTATTGCGTTATGCCAATTCAGCGATATTTAAAAGGCGCGGCGATATCGAAACCATCAAACAAGCTTTGGTTGTATTAGGCCAAGCCGAATTGAAAAAGTTTTTGGCAGTATTATTTGCCGCACAAATTAACTCAGATAAGCCTGTTGAACTGATTCGATTATCTATGAGCAGAGCACACTTTTGCGAATCTTTAGCAAAAGACCATGGTCAGCTTAAAGACTCTTCAACCGCCTTTTTAACTGGTATGCTGTCAGTGATTGATGCTATTTTGGATGAACCGATCGAAAGCATCATGACTAAACTACCATTAGCGCAAGAAATAAAAACAGCGCTAATTGAGCGTCAAGGTTTATTAGCCAGCTATTTAGATTTAGTTGAGCATTACGAAAAAGCAGACTGGTCTCAAGCAACTGCACTGATACATGAACTGCAGCTTAATTCAGATTTAGTCCCAGACTACTACCACACAGCCATTCAATGGTCGAACGATAGAGCAAGCGAGTTAGCGGCGAGTTAGTCGCTAACATGATTCAGCCTTTAATTAAGTAGCCTAACCAAATTCCAACTCAGAATAGTTAATACAAACTGGATAAACACGGCTTAATACTAAAAGGTATTTTGCCGTATCTAAATACGCTTGAACCATTTCGTCTACTTCTCACCAATTGATAGCCTTACACTACTAAATCAAACCAGCTAGCTTGAACTGTGCATATTTGGCAAGCACAAAATCAAAAAACAAACCGCTAAAAACAAAAAACCCGACTTACGTCGGGTTTTGAATTTGCTAGCTACCTAGATATTAGGTATTGCTACCACCAGTGTTGCCACCGCCAGTACTACCAGTACCACCAGTTCCACCTGGGTTACCACCACCTTCAACAATCGCCTCACGAGCGTCTTGAGCATCGTTTTTAACAGTATCAACTGTCACTGTATCAGGATTTTTAGTAGTAGGTGCTGTTGTGTTTGTTTTTGTTGAGCTCTGAGTAACTTGAGCCTTAACAACAGTTGCAACATTTTTAACGATAGTAACAACTGCATCGTTTACAGCTGAAGGTAGTTGTACAGCACTTTTGATTGTAGTAGCTACTTCTTTGATCTTTTGACCTAGGTTTTCACCTGAAGCTGCTAAACCACCCAATGCCGCATTAACTGAAGCCAATTTTTTACCCGCGTCTGACAAAGCGACAAATTTGGCGTTACCTTGTTTAGCTGTACCAAGCTTCAATTTAGTAAAGTCGACGTCTGCACCGATATCAGACTCTTTTAAGCCTAAAATAGTCGCAACACCTTTTGAAGCTGCTTTAGCTTTAGTTGATAGTTCAGCAGCTGTAGTCGACTCAGTCAATGTCTCATCGGCTTCCATCAACTCAACAGTAATGGTTGATAAAGCACTTGCGTCTACATCAGGCAAAGCAACGCTTGTTTCGCCTTCCGCAGGAACTGGAGCTACAGCAATTGTTTTAAGTTCTGTACCATCCAAAGCGAACGAACAATCTTCATTGCCAGCGTCATCATAAACGTCACAATCCATAGAAGAAGTAGAGTTAGCGATAATACGTACTACAATCACTTTACCAAATGCACTAGTGTTAGTGATATTTAAGGTATACTCACCGTTGGTGTCAGTAACTGTCTCACCAACAAAACCTGTTGCTCCGCGGATATCGTTTACGTCTGCAGTTGAACATGCTGTCTTAGCGATACATGCAAATACATCAGCGCCAATCAAAGCACCCTTAGTTGCTTCACCTTCAACAGTGATAGATTGAGTGACTGGGTCAGTTGGTTCAACAAAAACCGGATCACCATCACCGATAAAGTTACAACCAGTTAAAGTAAAAGAGCCTGCTAGGGCTAGTGAAATTGCAGTGCGCTTTAAAGTTAGTTTCATTTTTCAGCTTCCTTGTATTGAGATCTGAAAGAAAATTGGAATTCAGGTTGATTAAAAAACAGTTGGGTTAAATTTGCAAGTGTCTTTTTTGTGACGGCTTTGCCACTTCACAACTTTAACCGCATTTTACTGTGAATCCCCCAAACTGCAATAGTCTACATCACTCAATCACAAAATTTTGTTTCAATTTGTTAAGTGTGCCCTTACCGATACCCTTAACAGACTTTAATTGTTCAAAACTATCCAGTTTTCCATTTTTTTCAATGTAAGCTATAACCGCTTTTGCTCTAGATTTACCAATACCAGGAACCTTTACCAATTGCTCGTAGCTAACTGTGTTTAAGTTGAGTTTGGCTAGTTTTTTATTCTGCTCTAACGCTTTGACTGCAGTGCTTGCAGAGTGTTCAACGTTAGCAGATAAATTGGGGGCAAAAACGAATGCGGTAGCAAGCGCTACACCTAAGATTGATTTATTCATGATGAATATCCTTAATTTCCTTGTTCCATAGATTGAGCGACAAGCTCGTGACTAGTTTAGACGAGCAACAAAAAGTTAACCATTTGATAAAAACATTTTTTTATACAATTTTGGAATATCAAGCTCATAGTTGTGCATAAATGACAAATAATCGAGCGGTTTGTAGGCTGTCACACCAACTTGATGGTTACATGTATCCGCTTTAAATAAGCCTATTTGCTTTGAATTAGCGTAGTTTGAGCCAATTTTAGCCAGTTGATTATCTAAGCGAACATATTGCTGGATATCTTGAATATGCGGATACCAGTATACATGTTGCTTTAATTGTTGTTCGAGTTGGGCAAACGACTCAAACCTATAATTGTCTTTTATTGCAACTAGGTTATAACCCATAGACCAGATTGCTTGATTAGGCTTGGGCGGTGCACAGCGAACTTTTGCCAATTCGGGCCGCAGCGCATATTCATCTTCAAACCCAAGCCAGTGGCCGACTTCATGTTTAAGTAAATGAATATCGGCAATTTTAGGCAAGTAGATTTGATTTTTATATCGATACGCCTTTGTAACTGACCCTTTAATCACCCAAAAAGATTGGTCTAATTGAGTTAACCTTGCCTCTATGTCGTTTAAGTTATCTAACCACAAGCTGTGTTGAATACAAAAATCACGAGCTAACTCAGTGGCTAATAAACGCTGAGTCAGTTCAATAACGGCTGTAAGTTCCCACGGAGACTGTGCAAGTAAAACAATAGGTTTAGCACATGCTTGATTCGAATGCCGCGGATTGTCAGCCAATTGGGCATAATGCTCAGCTAATTTATCACT
This sequence comes from Catenovulum agarivorans DS-2, assembly GCF_000568405.1. Classification (GTDB taxonomy): domain Bacteria; phylum Pseudomonadota; class Gammaproteobacteria; order Enterobacterales; family Alteromonadaceae; genus Catenovulum; species Catenovulum agarivorans_A. The sequence goes on along the minus strand of NZ_ARZY01000020.1, from coordinate 23,512 downwards.
TGCGACATAATGCGCTTGATACAACTTATACCAACTAGCAATTGTTTTGTTGGAGTAGCTTGCCAAGATATCTTGCCAACCTGCAATTTTATGCGTAATAGCGTGTTTAACTAACTGTTGCTGCAACAATGAAACGGTCGATTGCTCGGCCTGCCGAGTAGTTTGTGCCAGCTGCAATGCATGCAAGTAGGCTTGATGGGCCAACATGGGCTGGCTTTTATTGCCTGCACCGTTAGCCAAGATTTTAGCCTGCTTCCAAGCATATTGGTAATCTAGCTCAAGTAACTTTTGTTGCCACGACAACTGCCGCGGGTGTGGTTGCTCAACTAAAGTGTTCAACGCAGCAATATTACCTAGGTCAGCTAGCTGTACCTTCAAAGAAAATGGTAACAGCGGTATATAATTTTTAATATTAGGGGCGTGCTGCAGTGACAGCGCAAGGTCGATTTGCCGTTGTGACGACATGGAATTATAAACATCTTTAAGTGTGGCTGAAGTATGTTTAGAAGTCTGAAACTGATTAGCACTTTCCCGCTCAATTTCGGCTAAAAATATATCGGTCAAACGGTTTTGTTGGTAGCTGTTAAAACTCGTCCAAGCCAAGTATACGCAGCTTAGTAACAGCGCAGCCAGTAATAAGGCGTTAAAACGGACTGCACGAAAAACCTTGCCGAGTTGCATAACGATTAAATGTCAGTTGCCTCTGTTGTGTCTGCGCTCAACGTGCTGTTATTGGACAAACGGGCAAGTTCCATTTGTGCGTATCTAAACTCAACAAACTGATATACATGCGTCGATATAGCCGCCTTAAAATAGAATTCGGCTGTTACCTTGTCTCCTAATTGAGCGTAATATTTCGCAATATAAAAATAAGCTTCGCATAATTTTTCGTTGAGCATTTGCTCTGAATCATTGCCTGTTGCAGCCAATTGCAGCAATTGTTCTGGGGTTAATTCTTGGGTATACAATTTAATAAGTGCTTTACCCCAATCGTTTTTTGCCAATAATGCGCTTCTGTTTTTTAAATTTTGTAAGGCAACTGGCTGGCTATCAGGGTTTCGCTGTTCAACAGCTAACTCGGCAAAGTACCACCACATTAATCTGTAAGGGTCGTTGCTGTCTTGCTGATAAAATGATTCAAAATCCTTCAATGCAAGTTGAGGTCGTTCTCCATAATATAAAGCGATTGCCCGATTAAAATAGGCATAGTTATGGTCAGCTTTTAACTCCAACACAGAATCGAACGCTTCATAAGCTCGGCCAAATTCATTCTGCCTTACATAATAAATGCCTAAAATGTTATAAGCTTCAACTAAAGTGGGGTTGTTTTCAATTGCTTGTAACATATCAAAATATGATAAGTGCATTAGGCCAATTTCGTCGTACAATAAGCCACGGCGAAAAAACAGCTCTGCTTTTTGCGCTTCAGACAGGTCTTGCTGATGCAAGAAGTCAGATAAACGCCGAATGGCGATTTGATGCTGTACCGAATCAACATAAGTGTTTGCAATATGCTTGACCTGTGCTGGCTGCTGGGTCGCAGAGCAGCCTAAAAATTGCAGGGGTAACAGTAAAGCCAAAGCGGCCTTGAAAAATATATGCATTAAAGTTTCTTCTTAAATTCAAATCGTTACTCTTGAGTATAAACCGAGTGTGCCAGATTTGAATTTAGATTGAAATATATTTCATTTGACCTTGCCGATACAAGTTGACTATACCGGAATTTCTATGCCCATCTCTCGCATCTTGGCTAATTTATACCTTAAGGTTCGTGGGCTAATTCCCAATTTGTCAGCAACTTTATTGCGTTTACCATGACAGGCAATTAGTGTGTCTAATATAATTTGATGCTCTTGCTCTTTGAGCTCCTTTCCCAATCCACTGGCTTGTGGCTGTGGGTTAGATTTGGCCATCACAGCCGTATCTGTTTCAATCAATATATCGGCTTCGTCAATCACTTGGTGCTGAGATAAAATTAGCGCACGTTGCACAACATTATCTAGCTCGCGCACATTGCCTGGCCAGTCATGCTGTTGTAGTTTGCTCCGTGCGGCCATGCTTAACTTAGGGATCGGCTGCGCACTTTGCTGACAGTGACGTTCAATCAAATGTTCTACAAGGGGTAAAATATCCAGCTTACGTTCAGACAATGGCAACCAAGTTAAAGGAAATACATTTAACCGGTAGTATAGGTCTTCTCTAAAGTGGCCCTGGCCCACTTCAGATTTTAGATCACGGTTGCTAGTTGCAATTACTCTTACATCAAGTTTAATGGTTTTTCGTCCACCTAAACGCTCAACTTCCCGCTCTTGAATCACCCGTAGCAATTTAGCTTGCAGCGCCAAATCCATTTCTGAAATTTCATCCAATAAAATAGTACCGCCCTGTGCTTGTTCAAATTTACCCGGACAAGCTTGCAATGCACCGGTAAAAGCTCCCTTTTCATAGCCAAATAAGGTTGCTTCTAACATGTTTTCTGGAATTGCCGCACAATTTATCGCTACAAATGGCTGTTCTGCCCGTTTAGATTCTTGATGGATATAACGTGCCAAGACTTCTTTACCTGAACCACTCGGTCCTAAAACCATTACCGAAGCTTCTGACTGTGCAACACGTTTAGCAAGATTCAATAATTGGATGCTTTGAGGGTCTCTGACAATTGGCTGACACACTGTATTCTTTTCTGGCAATATGTAGCGACTGACAAGATTAATTAGCACTTCAGGTGAAAATGGTTTAGTCAAATAATCAACCGCGCCATCTTTCATCGCCTCAACAGCCCCTTTAATATTGGCAAAGGCGGTCATTAACAAGACTGGCAATTCCGGCGACTTAGCTTTGATAGATTTAAGCAACGACAGTCCGTCTTGACCTGGCATTTGCACGTCAGAAATCACCATGCTGTAACTATGTTTGTTTAACATTAGCAAAGCTTTTTCTGCACAATCGGCTTGGTCACAGTCAAAACCTGAAATCGCCAAGGTGTCTAAAATGGCTTCGCGTAAATCTGCATCGTCTTCGACTATGAGTATTTTACGATTCATGTCACTCTCCTATCAATTTTGACCGACAGCAACGGCCAATTGCTGGGCACACGGAAACCGCATAACAATGCAGCAGCCAGGTTGCTGGCTATCAATTAAAATTTGTCCTTGATGCTGTTCCACCACTGTTTTAACCACAGCGAGTCCCAAACCTGTCCCCTTAGTTCGAGTGGTAAAAAATGGTTCAAACACATGTGGAATATGCTGTTTTTCAATGCCTGGACCGTTATCAGCAACCACTATTTCAACTTGGTCGTGACTGTTATTAGACATTTTTGCACTAATAGATATTTGTGCACCTGCACCGATAATTTGTACGCTGTTATGAATTAAATTTTGAATTGCACTGGCTAGTGCGACTTTGTTACCAAAAATATGAATGTCTGGATCGGGTAATTGTAAATCTAGCTCTGCGCCATTTTGTGCAACCATAGCTTCAGAACCGGCGTGAACCTCAGATAATAATTGACCCAGTGAAACAGCTTCTGCAACTTGTTGATGTCCACTTTTAGCAAACAACAGCATGTCGTTAATTTGGCTTTCGAGATCTTTTAGCCTGCCCATTAACTTTTGTTGAAATGTCTGTTTAGCCGCTTGTACCAGCGAAGGATTGGCTAAATTGGCCGCATATAACATTGCAGCAGACAGGGGGGTTCTGATTTGATGAGCTAAACTTGCAACCATGCGTCCGAGCGAGCTCAGTTGCTTCATCTGGCTAACGCGCGCTTGTAATAAACGAGTTTGCGTCATATCTGTCAGTAAAATTAGTTGCCCAGACTCACTAGATAAGGCATTAGTTTCAAGCCGAACTCGCCGTCCATCTTGCAATGATACTTCGTGGCCATCATCAGCTTGAGGGTTGAACGCTCTAGCAATGACAGTTAACCACTTTTGTCCATCGAGTGGCTCACCGAGTAAATCGATCGCTATTTGATTGCTGCGCTCCACATTCCCCTGTGCGTTTAAAATCACCACGCCCGCTGGGATCACATCAATCAAATGGACAAATTGGTCTGCCTGACTACGCAAAGCGGCTAACTCGCCAGCATAAGCTTCTCGGGCTAGATGTTGGTGTTCTGTTGCAGCAGTGGCCATTGTTTACTCCGCGTCAAAAACTTGCTAAATGATATACAGGTTTTAGACAGCAAAGATAATGCCAACTTATTTTTACTTATTTATCAGTGTATTAGAAAGGAAAGGCGGCGACGTAAAATTGTCACCGCCGTGTATGTTTTTGCAATGATTATTGATTCAACCCATATTTACGCATTTTTTCAACCAAGGTAGTTCGTCGCATACCCAGCATTTCTGCAGCTCTTGCAACTACACCATCATGGTGACCAAGCGCTTGGTTGATTAAGCTCACCTCTAATTCGGCAAGGTATTCTTTCAGGTTTATACCTTCTTCAGGCAACATATCAAGGACACTGGCTACTGGCTCTTCTTCAACCTCTTCTTCATCATCAAATGCAAACAAGTCGTTTAATGCTTCACGCTCTTGTATTGCTTCCGGATACTCAGGTTCAAATTCAACCACTTCAATATGTTGATATTTAACGGGCAGATCACTGACATCAACAACTTGATTTGGATAAAGTATCGTTAACCTTTCGAGTAAATTTGCCAGTTCGCGGACATTACCAGCCCATTTATGCTCCATTAAGCTTTGCATCGCGTTATCGGTGAGCTTAACACTATCTTCTTCACGCTCTGCTAGTCGATCGATTAACGCTTGCGCCAATTGGGGTACATCTTCGCGGCGTTCACGCAGCGAAGGGGTATCAATGGGGAACACGTTTAGTCGATAGAACAAATCTTCACGAAATTTTCCTTGTTCAACTAAGTCTTCAAGGTTTCTGTGGGTAGCTGCAATAACCCGCACATCTGCTTTAACTTGAGTTGCTGACCCAACACGTTCGAATAACCTTTCTTGCAACACTCGTAGCAGCTTAACTTGCATCGGTAGTGGCATATCGCCAATTTCATCTAAAAATAACGTACCACCTTGCGCCAGTTCAAAGCGCCCTTTTCGACTACTGATAGCACCAGTAAAAGCGCCCTTTTCATGGCCGAACAATTCGCTTTCTAATAACTCTGCAGGTATTGCCCCACAGTTAACGGGAACAAATGGGCCTTTCGCGCGTTTTGATAATTTGTGAATTGATTGAGCAACCACTTCTTTACCTGTACCGGATTCGCCGAGTACAAGCACATTTGCATCGGTTGGTGCTACCTGTTCAATCAATTTGCGAACCGTTTGCATTTCAGCACTTTTGCCAACTAGAGTATGGAGCAAATCTTTGCTGCTTTGCACCGCTTTACCTGGCTTATTACGCAAATAGGCTTCACAATGATGCAGGGCTTGGGTTAACTGAGAATAATTAATACTGCCGTTAATAGCAGCAACCACGTTGGCAAACGCGGTTAATTCAGAATATCTATCCTGAACAATAAATGGCAGCTCAGGTGCCCCGTTTATTAGCTTTTCACTGACACTAATATCACCAGCAGCTGTCCCTAACAATACGGCTTTCCATTGCTGATGGTCCTGTAAACTTTGCTGGGCTTGTTCTGGTGGCACACAATCAAAATCTTCATCGATAAACTGGAGGATGGTTTTTAACTGTGCTTGTTCTGCAGATGCGCTATCAATTAATAAAATTCGTTTGGTAGATGCCATGCACGTCAATTTATTGTTATAGGTTTGCTTCGATAATTGGATTATTGACGATATTTACAAATTAATCCAGTTTTAACTGACAAACGTCAAAATTTTGATGTGCTTTAGGCGGGCTGATATCCTTTAGCGAAATTTGCTTCACCCCAAAAACAAAAAAACCACTCGCCCATCAATTAGGGAGTGGTTCTCAATTTAGCTGCTCAACTCACCCTAATAAGGGTTAACATATTAAGCTAATAATTCTTTTAACTGAGCACTTACCGCTTCAACAGCTTGAGTACCATCTAATTTGTGGTACTTAGTTTTACCTTCGCCAGCTAATTTTTGGTAATACGCCACCAAAGGCTCAGTTTGTTCATGATAAATATCTAAACGCTTTTTAACGGTTTCAGCTTCGTCATCTGCACGAATAACTAGATCTTCGCCAGTGTCGTCGTCTTTACCTTCCACTTTAGGTGGATTGTACACAACATGGTAAACACGGCCCGATGCCATATGTACACGGCGGCCACTCATACGCTCAACAATCACTTCATCTGGCACATCAAACTCCAAAACAAAATCTATGTCGATGTTGCTTTCAACCATAGCATCCGCTTGTGGAATGGTGCGTGGGAAACCATCTAGTAAGAAGCCTTTGGCGCAATCGTCTTGAGCAATGCGCTCTTTTACCAAACCAATAATAATTTCATCAGAAACTAATTGGCCTGCATCGATTACTTTTTTCGCTTCTAAACCTAAAGGCGTGCCCGCTTTAATCGCGGCTCTTAACATGTCGCCAGTGGAGATTTGCGGAATACCAAACTCTTGCATTAAGAACTGAGCTTGAGTCCCTTTACCGGCGCCTGGTGCACCTAATAAGATAATTCGCATAATATCCTCAATCTTAAAAATAAACTGCCGCGAACAATACAACGATGTCCTCAATTATACAAGTTTAAAAGCAAAAAACGGGTGCTGAACACCCGTTTTTATAAGCTTTGTGGCTATAAATTGTCAGCTACAGACAATTTAACGGCCATTGCTATACACTCGCTACTGTCAATTAACCGCCTAATTGCAACAATAGTTTGTTTAGCTTACTGACATATTCTGCAGGATTTTTTAACGAGCCGCGCTCAGCCAGTGTCGCTTGGTCTAATAACACTTCCAACCACTCTTTAAATAACGCTTCGTCTGCTTCGTCTGCTACACGTTTGACTAATGCATGCTCTGGGTTAACCTCAAAAATATACTTAGTTTCTGGTACAGCTTGGCCTGCTGCCTCAAGTAACTTAGCCATTTGAGTATTCATATCGTGCTCGTCAGTTGTAATCACCGCTGGAGATTCAGTTAAACGATGTGATACTTTAACGTCTTTAACTTTGTCACCTAATGCAGTTTTCGCACGCTCAATAAAGCTTTCAAATGCTTTTTCGGTTTCTTCATGTGCTTTTTTAGTCTCTTCATCGTCTAACTCAGACAAGTCGATATTTGCTTTAGCAACATGTTGGAACTGTTTTTCGTTATATTCAGTTAGGTGCGACATCATCCATTCGTCTACACGCTCTGCCATCAACAATACTTCAATACCTTTTTTACGGAAAGCTTCTAAATGCGGGCTCGATTTAGCGGCTTCAAATGTATCAGCTGTAATGTAGTAAATTTTATCTTGGCCTTCTTTCATACGCCCAATGTAGTCGTCTAACGATACATTTTGCTCTGCGCTGTCGGTATGAGTTGAAGAGAAACGGAACAACTTAGCAATTTTGTCTTTGTTGGCAAAATCTTCTGCTGGACCTTCTTTAAGCACGTTACCAAATTCTTTCCAGAATGCTGCGTATTCTTCAGGGCTGTTTTCGCCCATGCGCGTCAACATTTGTAATACGCGTTTTACGTTGCCTGAGCGAATAGACTGTGTGATTTTGTTGTCTTGCAAAATTTCGCGCGATACGTTTAATGGTAAGTCGTTTGAATCAACTAAACCTTTGACAAAACGTAAGTAAGTTGGCATAAACTTCTCGGCGTCATCCATAATGAATACGCGTTGAACATATAGTTTGATCCCACTTTTAACTTCACGATTCCATAAATCAAACGGCGCACGTTTTGGAATGTATAACAAGCTAGTGTATTCAGTTTTACCTTCAACTTTATTGTGTACCCACTTAACTGGCTCTTCAAAGTCGTGCGCAATTGACTTGTAAAACTCTTCGTACTCTTCGTCAGAAATATCTGACTTGTCGCGAGTCCACAAAGCTGTACCTTTGTTTATTGCTTCCCATTGACCTTCAGTTGCTGGGATTTTTTCCCCTTCAGGACCTTCTGATTCTGGGGTACCTTCTTTCCACATTTCAACTGGAATACCAATATGATCAGAATAACGGGTAATGATTGAACGCACTTTCCAATCATCTAAAAACTCTTTTTCTTCTTCTTTCAAATGAAGAATAACATCGGTACCACGACCAGCCTTTTCGATATCACCAATGGTGAATTCACCATCCCCTTTTGAATACCATTCAACACCACGGTCTGCATCTTCACCAGCTGCACGTGTTTTAACTGTAACCGCATCAGCGACAATAAACGCAGAGTAGAAACCAACACCAAATTGACCAATTAACTTAGAGTCTTTGGCTTGATCACCAGTTAGATTGCTGAAAAATTCTTTTGTACCTGATTTAGCGATTGTACCTAAATGCTCGATAACTTGGTCACGTGTCATCCCAATACCATTGTCTGAAATGGTAATAGTATTGGCCTCTTTATCTACGCTAACACGAACCTTTAGATCTCCATCGTTTTCAAAAAGTGCATTGTCTGAGAGCGCTTGAAATCTAAGTTTATCTGCAGCATCTGACGCGTTAGATACTAATTCACGAAGAAAAATCTCTTTGTTTGAGTACAAAGAGTGGATCATTAATTGTAATAGTTGTTTGACCTCGGTTTGGAAGCCATGCGTTTCTTTATGGGCAACTTCGCTCATTGAATACATCTCCTGCTCTATAGCAATAAATAACTATTTTATTTAGATTGCTTTTATAAATGGGGATGCACATTTGCTTTTCAAGCAAAAATTCAGCAGAAATTTACAGTTGTTTGCGGCCGCTAAACGCATGGCCCAAAGTTCGGCTATCTAATGCGGATAATTCACCGCCGGCTGGAAGCCCCTGAGCTAGGCGAGTGACAGTAATATTGTATTGTTTGGCCATTTCGGATAAGTAGAATGCGGTCGCCTCACCTTCAACGCTTGGGGAGGTGGCTAAAATCAACTCATTAATACCGTGTTGCAGTTGGGATTGTAATTTGTCTAAACCCAATTCTTCTGGGCCTATGCCGTCAATTGGCGATAACAATCCTTTTAATACAAAATAGCGACCGTGGTAATGGCCGGTTTGTTCTATCGACAATACATCTTGTGGCTGCGCCACTACACATATTTGGCCGTTTGCGCTGCGTGTTTGATCTGTGCAAATATCACATTGTGCAGACTGCGTATAATTTTGACAGGTTTGACAGCTTTGAATGGTTTGCTGCGCTTGTTTGATAGACTGAGCAAGTTGGCTTGCACCATGGTTATCTTCTAATAGTGTAAATGCCATTCGTTGGGCCGACTTTGGCCCAACACCTGGTAACACTCTCAAAGCATCAATAAGTTGTTGTAACGATGGTGCAAACTTCATACTAGACTCTTTTTAGAACGGCATTTTCATGCCTGGTGGTAATTGCATTCCACCTGTAACTTCAGCCATTTTTTCTTGATTTTGTTTTTCAACGCGACGCACTGCATCATTGGTCGCAGCAGCTATCAAGTCTTCCAACATTTCTTTGTCGTCTTCCATTAGGCTTGGATCTATTTCAACTCGCTTAACATTGTGGTTACCTAACATAGTAATTTTAACCATGCCTGCACCCGCTTCGCCAACCACTTCCATATTAGCGATTTCTTGTTGTGCACGTTGCATTTTATCTTGCATCTGTTGGGCTTGCTTCATAATGTTGCCCAAGCCACCGCCACCTTTAAACATAATACTACCTTCTCTGTTTGTTTAATTCGATTTGAACCATTATAACGCGACAACAGTCGTTTCGACTACCTGTGCTGCAAAGGTTTGTTGCAACAGTTGGACATTCGCATCTTGCTGTAAACTTTGTTTTGCGTATTGTAAGCGACAATAGTCGATTGCGCGCTGAATTTCGTAAGGCGTCACTAAGGTGTCGCTACCAATATTAACTTGCAACTCTATCGGCTGTTGAAGCACTTGCTGCAAGCTCTGTTTAATTGTTTCCAAGTTATTTGGGTCGTTAAGATGAGATTGTGCAGGTACTAACGACAAAGTCACCTGGCTTCCTTGCTGGATAAAACTACTATGCAGTGCCAGTTGCCGTTGCAATCCAACCAAACCTGTCTGTTCAACTAAATTAGACCAATGGTCAATCTCTTTTGCATGACGCAAGTCTTGCTCTACCGCCTGCGCTAGGTTAAGTGATTGAATAATATCTTCACGAGGTACATAAGGCGCATCAATTGCGATTACATCCGGTGAATTAGTTGGCTCGGCTACTCCTGCATTTAATTCGACTGGTTCGGCTTGAGTTGGCTCGGCTTGCTGTTGTTCATCTGCTGCCGGTTCTGGTGTTACCGGCTCTGGCATGGCAGTTTCAGGCATTACTCGCTCGGCCTCTTGCTCTGGTGATGCAAACATATCGCCAGACCAATGATCAACCCAAGGCATTTGTTGTTCGTCTTCTTTCACCTCAGAATAAGGTTCTGCAAAGTGGTTATTTGCTGTCTGCAATGGCTGAGTTGGCAATTCAGGTTCTGCTGACGTTTGTTCAACCGGCTTGGGTTGCTCTGGTTGTTTTGTAATGGTGGGGAGTTCTGTACCTGTCGCCGCTGGCGCAGATTTTTCCGCCGCTTCAATTTTCTGTTGTTTTGCTTGCCTAACTGACAACATCGCCTGCTGAATTGAAACCGTCGCATGTTCGGTTGTTTTAGTTTGCGGTTTTTGCGCTTCATACCCTTGGCTTACAGCCAAAGATTCTATTTGAGCTTGCTGTGCGTGTAAATCGTCAGCCTCAGATTCGTCTGCAAGTTGATAATAGCCTTCGTGCTCAGTGGCTAATTCTGCTGCATTTACATTCTCTGGCTCTGGCTCTGGCTCTGGCTCTGGCTCTGGCTCTGGCTCTGGCTCTGGCTCTGGCTCTGGCTCTGGCTCTGGCTCTGGCTCTGGCTCTGGCTCTGGCTCTGGCTCTGGCTCTGGCTCTGGCTCTGGCTCTGGCTCTGGCTCTACAATGATGGCTTGCTCATCTTTACTTGCAAGATTATTTTGTGGTTCAGCTAAATTTTCAGTTTTTTTTTCAGCATCCGCTAAGGGTGCTGTACTCGCTACATTTGCATCCGCTATTGAGGACTGTTTAACCGCAGTCAATACAGCTTTGCGCTCAACACTCACCGGAGAAAATGCAAATAAGCGCATCAAGGTCATTTCTAGACCTGCGCGCGGCGAAGCTGCATAAGGCAAATCCTTGCGGCCACGTAAACAAATTTGGTAATAAAGTTGAACCTGTTCTGCTGTCCACTGTTGAGCGGCTTCTGTTAATAAGCTCACATTGGCACTGGCAACAATTTGATATTCTGGCAAAGATTGCAATAAAGCAATCTGATGCAAACAATCCATTAGCTCAACTAAAATTTGTGTTGGATCAGCTGATGCTAAAAATAGCGCTTCAACCGTTTGCATTGCTGCAGCAAAATCTTGTTCAAGCAAAGCTTTGAGCAGTGCGTCAACATGCTGTTCGTCTAACAAACCGAGCATGTTTTTGACAACTTGCTCTAGCACACGACCATTCCCTTGGGCAATCGCCTGATCTGTCAGTGAAAGTGCATCACGCATACTGCCATTTGCAGCCACAGCTAAGCGATTAATCGCGGCTTCTTCTGATGACAATTGCTCAGCAGATAATATTTTATTTAGCTGTTGTTCAATTTGTGCAACATTCATTGCCTTTAAACTAAACTGCAAACAACGAGATAATATGGTGACTGGTAATTTTTGTGGATCAGTCGTTGCCAATAAAAATTTTATATGCGGTGGCGGCTCTTCTAGCGTTTTCAACAACGCATTAAAAGAATGGCGTGACAACATATGGACTTCGTCTATCAAATAGACTTTATATCGACCTTGGGTTGGACGATACTGCACATTGTCGAGTATTTCTCGGGTATCCTCAACTTTAGTACGTGACGCAGCATCAACTTCAACTAAGTCAACAAACCGCCCTTCTTCAATCGCTCGACAATTTTGACATTTACCACAAGGTTCAGCGGTAATCCCTTCTGCACAATTTAAACTTTTAGCAAAAATACGCGCAATAGTCGTTTTTCCAACACCTCGAGTACCTGTAAATAAATATGCATGATGCAATCTATCATTGGTTAGTGCATTGCTAAGCGCAGCAACAACATGTTCTTGACCCATCAATTGGCCAAAATTCTGTGGGCGCCATTTACGTGCAAGTGCTTGGTAACTCATAAAATTGGTTATTCCCCTTCGAACTCTACTAAGCAAAAAGGTGTGACGTTGAGTTGGCGTAGTTTATCGACACCACCAAGGTCTGGCAAATTAATCACAAACGCCGCAGAGTGAACGGTTGCACCTAACTGTCTGACCATTTTAACTGCAGCTTCAATTGTACCGCCAGTAGCGATAAGATCGTCAATTAATAACACATTGTCATTGGCGCTCAACGCATCTTTATGTATTTGTAATTGGTCTGTGCCATATTCAAGCTGGTATGACTGAGATATGGTTTCTCTAGGTAATTTATTTGGTTTTCTTGCCAAAACAAAGCCGGCACCTAATAAATTGGCGACTGCAGCGCCAAATATAAATCCACGAGCTTCAGCACCGACAACCTTTGTGATACCGCTATTTTTATATGGTTGAGCAAGCGCCTTCACGGATAAAGAGAAAGCAGTTGCATCTTCAACTAAGCTTGTTACATCACGAAACTTGATGCCTTTTTTAGGATAATCAGGAATGGTTTTGATACTAGATTTAATTGCTGCCAGATCTGCAGATGATGTCATTTTGAAATTCCATACGTACTATCTGACAGCATTAAAACAAATCGAAGATAAATTGCAAGCTCGACTGAATGCAATTAGGCAATTTGTGGGGTTGGTACCTGAGGTAACTGTTTAAGTAGTTGCGCAGCTTCCACTGGCTTGGCCAACCAATTAATTTTCAACTTCTCAAATATAAATTTAGCCTTATCACTGACTTCGGTCGTCAATAATAGAACTTTAGATTTCGGAAATTTTAAGTCTGTGGTTATATTTTCGATAAGCTTAACGCCATCTATGATTGGCATTTTATAATCCGTAACAATAAAATCATAACAACCGTTTTTTGCTGCATTTAACCCAGCTAAACCATTGTCTGCTGTTGTTACTTGATATCCATGAGTTTCTAATGCTTGAGCCAATACACCCCGAACACTAGCGTTATCATCCACCAACAAAATGTTCATTATTCTCCCCCTATTTATCTACCTTGAAATCTCGCAGATGTGCTTTTAGATACTCAAACCACGAAATAGTTTCATGCAATAAACACTGCATCGTCCTTAAAAAGACTACAAGCTCTCCTTAATGTAGCCTCTACAAATATGCGCTAACTATTTAGCTAAGATAACATACCAACCTAAGATTGCTGGTAATAATGGTAAAGCAACTGTGACCGCTACTGTTGCTAATAAGTGCCCTACGTTAGCTGTTTCGCCTTGTTCATTATGATGAGCCATAAATAACCTCCAATGCAATTTTGGCGCGTATGTTAGTCAAAAAGTCGAAAAAAAGCCATCTTTTATTCAAGCTCAAGCAACAAATCCAATTGAGCAAGTTCGACTAAACTGTCTAACAGTGATGTTTGTAAAACATCAGACTCTATATGGGCTAGTGCTGGCTGCAACTGACTTATGAGTGACTCTACGTCATTTGCCACTCTTTTAGTGATTAAATCTAGTGTAAATGCAACTACAGGATTAATTTCAATAAAGTTAATTGCAAAGCGTTCATTTCGATAAACCAATAAATAAACGCGGTCACTTGGCGCTTGCGGCTGAAAGGTTTGACTAATGTGATGTACAGGATATGGGTAGCTGACAATCCGAGTAATTGGTGACAATTCGAATCGGCTTGAACGTATTATCTCGATCTGCGGGGGCAAAGTTGTCAATTGCTCTTCATTAGTTTGAATACTGAGGTCGAGTTCAACCCATTCATAATGGGCAAGTTCGCGCATAAAACAAGGGTCGCTTGGTTTAAGTTGATATTCTTCTGAGAGAAACTGAATAAACTCTTTTGAAATGTCGACAAAATGCGGCGAATGGCATGGGTGCTCAATAAAGAAGGTACGAATTAATGACTGCCAATCTTCTGCTGCATACAAGCTCCGCAATACGGGAAACGCGCTACTGACAAAACCTTCAACATTATTAAAAAATAATTCTTGGTAAACAGCCAATCGACGGTTTTCGATCACTAAATTTTCAACGGCCTTGCCTGTGCGAATCGATTGAGCAAAAGACAATTGTGTTTGTTTAAATGAATTCATTAACTTTGTTTAGCTCTAATCATTTGTCGCTGGATATGTTTGATTTGCTTTACTTCACGCTCGAGCTTATCTAGCGCTGGTATATTAAAGTCTCGCTCCAATAGTGTGGGGAATACCCCATGGCGTTCATAGGCATAAGCAAGCAGTTGCCAAACGGGGTCAATGACATCAGCGCCATGAGTATCAACAATCAAATCTTCAGCTTCATTATAGTGACCTGCTATATGACCATAAACAATTTTGTTGGTTGGCATAGCATCAATAAAAGCTTTTGCATCATAATTGTGGTTGATTGAGTTCACGTAAACATTGTTGACATCAAGCAAGAGTAATCCGCCCGATTCGTCTAACACGGTGTTAATAAAGTCGCTTTCAGACAATTCGTCGCTAAGTGGTGCATAATACGAAACGTTTTCTAAAACTAGTGGCCTTTCTATAATTTGTTGGACCTGTTTGACACGCTCTGCTACGTATAAAGCGGCTTCATAGGTAAATGGAATTGGCATCAAGTCATACATGTGGCCGTTTGCTGAACAAAAACTAAGATGCTCTGAATACATCTCAATAGAATACTTATCAAGAAATTGTTTTATTTGCAGGATAAATTTAACGTCTAGTGGGTCTGGACTACCTATAGATAAAGACAGCCCATGGGTTGTCAGTTTATACCTTTGCGCGACTTGATCGAGCTGTTGGCAATAACGTCCTCCCATCTTAATCCAGTTTTCAGGTGCTATTTCTAAAAAATCGTAATTTGTTTCAGATGTTTGGTTGAGCGTATCAATAAAGTCTCGGCGTAAACCGAGACCCGCACCAGAAAGATTAAATTGAGATCTGTTATTTACTGCCACCACATTTGCCTTCGCCGCATTTTGCTTCTCGATTCGCTTTACCGCCACATTTTCCTTCACCACATTTGGCTTCCTTGGCTGCTTTGCCACCGCATTTGCCTTCACCACATTTGGCTTCTTTGGCTGCTTTGCCGCCGCATTTACCTTCACCACATTTAGCTTCTTTGTCTGCTTTGCCGCCGCATTTACCTTCACCACATTTGGCTTCACCACATTTGGCTTCTTTGTCTGCTTTGCTACCACATTTGCCTTCACCACATTTACCTTCGCCACATTTTGCTTCTAACGTTTGTGATAACTCATAGCCAGAGCTAAGCTGAGTCATTGAAAATGGGTTGGTATTGGTATTTGCATGGCTAGCAGCGGTTAATGAACCAACAACTACCGCACCTAAAGTAGCTGCAACCGAAGATTGTTTAAGTGATTTCATAATCCTTCCTTAACAAAGTAAATATTCAAGTCAGCATATAAGACCAGACAATTTTATATTTACTTTCATTAAATACAAAAAAAAGGAGCCGTCGGCTCCTTTTTAGGTCAAAATAAAATGAAGATTAGATATCAACATTTTTGCGTTGAGCTGTATCTCTAATGTAACCAATCCAACCTTGTGCCATACGTTTGTATTGTTTGTTTTTCAAACTTTCTCTCGCATAGCTATAGGCTTTCTTGTAATTACCTAGATAGAAATGGGCCTCAATCAGAGCAACTTTAATATTTGCTTCTTTTTGGCTACCCAACTCAATCGCTTTTTCATACGCATTAACAGCTGACTTGTACTCTTCAGCAATCGCCAACAAATCCCCAACTTT
Source organism: Catenovulum agarivorans DS-2 (assembly GCF_000568405.1). Taxonomy (GTDB): domain Bacteria; phylum Pseudomonadota; class Gammaproteobacteria; order Enterobacterales; family Alteromonadaceae; genus Catenovulum; species Catenovulum agarivorans_A. The sequence goes on along the minus strand of NZ_ARZY01000020.1, from coordinate 7,522 downwards.
ACGGTAATGCTCTGGGTCTTTACTGATTTTTGCCGCTGCTAAATAAGTATCAGCAGCTTTTTTGTACTCAGAAGCCTGGTGGAAATAATTTGCCGCAACACTTAAGTTTTTAGCATCTTTTTCGATTAAACCAGAATTCATATGTTTTTGCATGGTCGTTGCCGCCTTATACGGAATACCATACATAGAGTACAATTGAGCTAACGTTGTGTAGTGCGCTGGCTTAGTTAAAAAGCCTTGCTTGTCTGATAACTCAAACGTTGACAACGCACGAGCATAATCTTCTTCCATTAGATAAAATTGTGCGAGTGGAACCCACCATTTTTTATCTTCTGGGAAGTGCTTAATTGCTGCAACACAAACTTTAATCGCTTCCTTATAATTTTTTGTATCAACAAAAGCTGACATTTTTAATTGGTAAGGATCTGCTTTCGGCTCTTTAGCATATTTAATTGCTAGATCAGCCTGCTCAACTGTTTTCTTGTAGTTTTTCAACTGATAGTAACTAAGCGCCAAGTGAGTATAGATAGATGGATCATGCTCTTCGGTAAATTGAAACCATTTACCATAGTAATCAATCGCATCTTGGTATTGCTCTTCTTGGAGGCTTAAAACAGCTAGTACTTTTAAAACACCTGCTTGGTCATCCCAACTCAAAACGTCAAGTTCGGCAGCGTATTTGATCTTGTCGATCGCTTTTTTATACTCACCCTCTTGTGCATATAACTTACCGATCAATTGAGCTAAGTAAGCTTTGTCAAACTCTTTCTTTGGCTCAATTTCTTCAAGTAACTTGATAGCACCCTTAGGATCTGCTTCTCTGCCTTCTTCTTCGTTAGCCGTCAATAAGTCGATTGCTTCAGCAACCTTTTTACCAACACGCTCAGACATAACCTCTACAGGTCTTTCTTTTTTCTTTTCTTCCAAAGTTTTAGCAGCAACCTGACTCGGTAACATAGTACCTGTTACAGATGTCCCAACTAAAACTGCGGTCAAAATCAATCGTGAGAGTTTCATACTTTCTCCGGGGTTAGCTCACAACTTCTGTAAGCTAACCTTCTTCAATTGAACGAAAGACAAACTTACTTAGCCAAGGTAAAGTCAAGACGCACTGTTAATCCAGGCTGCTTAACTGGTTTACCATCAACAATTTTTGGTTTGTATTTCCATTTCGCCAAGGCTTTTTTCGCTTCACGGTCGAATATACGTCTTGGCTCCGAGTTGATAACATCCACATCGATTACGCCACCGACTTCATCGATTGTGAAACTTAATTCAACCCAGCCTTCAATTCCATCTCGAGCTGCTTGCGCAGGATAACGAGGTTCAATCCGGACAATTGGTGTTGCGTCACCATCTTTCATCAACGCACCACTAATGTCGCCAATCCCTACATCCACACCACCTGTGTTCACATTTGGAACATCCAGGTTAATACCACCAGCATCTGCTTTAGTGGTCTCTGGCTCAGCCTGTTGAGGCGGAGGCGGAGACTGTGGTGGCGGCGGAGGCGGAGGTGGCGTCCTAGTACGTTGTTGTACAGAGTCCGACGGTTTATTCATCACGATTTCAATTCGCGGAGCTTCTTCACCCTTTTCAGGGCCGCTCTGATTGTTTGCAATCAACTCTGCCATCAGTACAAACAGGCCGAATGTTATCGCGATGCCTATTGGTATAGATAACAGTAGGCGGATCATATTACTTCTTCCCCGCTACTACTATTTTATCTATACCGGCCGCTTTGATTTGATCCATGACTTTCATTACCTTGCCATGTTTCGCTTCTTTATCTGCCTGTACAATAACTGCTTCCGAAGGCTGCTCAGCTAACATTTTTTCCAAGTTAGCTTGAACACGCTCTACATCAACCATACGTTTGTCCATCCAAATATCACCATTTTCACTGATAGCAATGAAAATATTCGAGTTTTTAGGTGGCTTAGATGATTGATCAGATTTTGGTTTATCTACTTGTATACCGGCCTCTTTTACAAACGAGGTCGTTACGATAAAGAAGATCAACATGATAAATACGATGTCAAGCATCGGCGTCATGTCGATCGCTGCATCTTCTTCTTCTCGGCGATGTCTACGTGCCATAATAATTCTCTCTAATGATGTGGCAAACTATCCACTAACTTTTCCACTTCCACTCGAACGCGTGTTTCAATTCTAGAGCTGAAAAAGACCCCAGAAAGCGCTGCAACCATTCCAGCCATAGTTGGAATTGTTGCCATGGAAATACCCGATGCCATTAAGCGTGGGTTACCTGTACCAGAAACAGCCATTACTTCGAAAACTGAAATCATGCCTGTTACCGTACCGAACAATCCGATTAAAGGACAAACTGCTACTAGGGTTTTAATCAAAAGAATTCTGGCGTTCAGCAATTCTGATGCTTCCGAAATCCAGGCATCACGCACTCTGTGTGCATACCAGGAGGTCGTATCTTCTCGTGAATCCCAGCGCTCGATAATGTTTTTACGAATTGTTGGAAATTCGATAAACATAAACCAATAGCGCTCAATCATCAGAATCCACATGATAGCTAGCACCCCGAAGACGATCCATAATACGTCGCCCCCGGTTGATATAAATCCCCTGACAGTTTCCCAAAGTTCTATCAGGTATAACATCTTATGCTCGCTCCTTCTCCGCGTGAGAAGCTACAATACCAGCACTTTGCTCTTCTAGTACATGGACGATAGATTTGCTCTTAGCTGCTGTAATGCTGTGTAAGAAAATCAATGGTAATGCTGCAATAAGACCTTGCGCAGTGGTTACCAATGCCATTGAGATATCACCCGCCATGATTTTAGGGTCACCTGTACCGAACAATGTGATTGATTGGAAGGTACCAATCATACCTGTTACTGTACCTAGTAGACCTAATAACGGTGCGATAGCTGCCAAAATCTTGATGACGTTAACGCCACGCTCAATTCTTGGCGTTTCACGCAAGATAGCTTCGTCTAATTTTAACTCTAAGGTTTCAGTATCTACGTTCTTGTTGCTCGCATATACACCTAAGATTCGACCAAGCGGGTTATTTTCACGAGGGTTACTCAAGTCTTTTAACTGACCACGGATCTTCGCACCAACTACTGTTAAAGTGATGAAACGTTCAACTGAAATCAAGATACCGAACAATAATACAACCGTGATTACATAACCTGGTACACCACCTTGATGATAACGCTCTTCTAATGTTGCTTTTTGCTTGAAGATATCAAGAATTGCACCACGTGAAGGGTCAAGGAATAGGCTCGCATAGCCGCTAGATGTGCCGTTGAAATCAGCTACAGTTGCAACCATGTGACCTTCAGGTTGACGACCTAATGGTTCGATTTGGTTACTTTCAGAGTTGTATTTTAAGTAAGCATCGTTACTTAATAAGTTGAAAGCACCTACACGAGTAACTGTTTGAACTGATTCTGAACCGTCTAAAGCAACAACGTTCGCATCGAACTTAACAACTTTAGCTGACTCAGTCATTTCAGTTTGCAATGCAAACCATAATTCTTCTAATTCAGCAAGTTTAGGTAGCTCTTTTGCTTCAGCTAATTTTGCTAATAACTCAGTACGGTTTGCATATGCAGGTTGAGCACTGATGATTGAAGTTGCGATACGGCCAACAGTTTCACCTGAAGCTTGACGTACCACACCAAACATTTCACCTAACGTACCTTTTGCATCATCTAACTCTTTAGTTTTGTCAGTGATACGTTTTTCGTTGTCAGTAAAAGTTTGCTGTAAGCTCTTTTGGCGAGCTTGCTCGTCTGCTAACTCTTTTTTAGCTTTGTTTAATAAAGCTTGCTTTTGATCACGTGCTGCTCTGAATTCAGCTTCACGAGACTTGTTGATTTTAGCTTCTGATATACGGTCAGCTTTTACTTCTTGTAATAGCTGGTCCAATGCAGCTGTGTTTGCATAGGCACCAAAAGTCATTGTTGACAATGCAATAGCTGAAGCAGTTAGAATTGTTTTTAATTGTTTCATTATTCTGCACTCTCCGCGGCAAATACTGGCACTTCTAATAGATCAGGTGCAATTTGCTTCTTAGCCATACGAATAACCTTAGTTACTGGCTTGTTGTACTCTTCACCTAACTTAACCCAATCTCTTGCTGTGTTATCCCACACCCAAGAATTTTTAAGGTCTAAAGACTGTGCTAACAATGCAACACGGCCAATATGAACCATATCTACAGTGATGTCATTTAGCTTGCCTTGGTAAGCAGACATAGCAGAACCATAATCATTTTCGATTTGGTATGCTTCAAGTACTTGGCGATAACGCTCTGAAGTTGTGATGTTTGGTTCGCTCATTAACTCACGAATACGAGCTACACGTTCTTTACGTGTTTCAACTTCAATTGGAATGTCTAATTCAATGAATTTCTCTAACGAATCAAGCATTTTGTACATTAAAGGGACAACACCCTTTTTTGTATCTTCAATGCTGTCAATTTGACCTTGTAGGGAAGCGATCAATTTCTCTTGGTTGTTAACCAATTTTTGAACATGATCATTGTACATGCGCAAGTTATCAGTTTCATCTACAACTTGGCGATATTCACTTAGTAAGTCGATTGATTGCTCAAAATACGAATCTACACGTTTTTGAGATTTGACTGCTGCATCATGAATAGCACGCTCTTCTTTGTGCAGGTTTTCCACCTGGTCTGCTGAAACTACTGTAGGCAGTGACATTGCACATGCAACAGCAATAGCAGAAGCGAGTTTTTTGCTCTTTATCATCTTTGACACGATTCCCAATAATTAAAATTGTTTGGAACATACTTAGCTTGGGTACAAAGTCTAATATATTGTACCGAGCCACTTACTTGTTGGAGTCTGTTTGCTCGAAGTCTCGCACTAAAAACCCGATCATCAGAATCACTTTATATAGACGCAGGTAAATCTTAGCTAAAATCTACGGTAGAATGCAAAGAATTTTCTATAAATACGTAATATTTTGGCTATTTTTTTCACTCTGATTAACAAAAGTGATTAATTTGTTCTAAAAATAGCCAATCCAAAAACAACAACGGTCATTTTTTAGCCACTTCAGCCGACATGCAACCTTAGGAAAAGTTCTTATTCGTTTAAGATGTAAACGAGAATACTAAATTGAGAAAAGTTATTAACGAACAAAAAGCGTTTAAGTGCGTTTGGGTTAACAAACGCAAGCTGTCAGTTTGCGTTTGTTAACAAATAGCTATGCCAGCTACATTTTTTCGGTCGTTTCGATGCCCAACAAGGTTAAACCTTGTTTAATAACACTCGCGGTCCAACGACTAAGCGCTAAACGACTTTGCTTGGTTTGTGGTTCAACGTCTGATTTCAAAATTGGACACGCTTCATAGAAACTCATAAAAGCGCTGGCCAATTCAAATAGATATTGACACAACACGTGAGGATGAGCCTCTGCTGTGACCAGTTCTAACGTGTCTTCGAACTGCAAAAGCTTAAGCGCTAATATACGCTCTTGCTCTGCTTCAATTGCGATAGGACCATTGACCTGTTCTAGTTCAACACCAGCCTTGGCAAATATTGATTTAACCCGAGTATACGCATATTGAAGGTAAGGTGCAGTTGCACCGTCAAAACTCAGCATACTATCCCAGTTAAAGATATAGTCACTGGTTCTGTGTTTAGATAAGTCAGCAAATTTCACAGCACCAATACCAACAACTTCGGCGATTTGCTGCTGCTCTTTTTCAGACATGTCTGTTGCTCTTTGCGCGATCAGCGCTTTGGCGCGCGAAACAGATTCGTCTAACAACTCAACCAGCTTGACTGTACCACCTGAACGAGTTTTAAATGGTTTACCATCACTTCCCATCATAGTGCCGAATGCGTGATGTTCCAAACTCATATCTTGATCGACAAATCCAGCTTTTTTCGCAAGGGTAAACACCTGCTGCATATGCAATGACTGGCGCGCATCGATAAAGTATAAGTTACGGTCAGCTTTTAGTACTTGGCCACGATATTTTAACGCGGCTAAGTCTGTGGTTGCATATAAGAAGCCGCCGCCAGATTTTTGAATAATGACTGGCGAAGGGTTGCCTTCTTTGTCAGCCAGTTCTTGTAAGAATACGACTTGCGCACCTTGGTCTTCTACGGCTAAACCTTGCTGCTGAAGTTCGTCAACTATGCCTTGTAACATTTCGTTATAGGCACTCTCTGGACGAATATCTTCTCGAGTCAGAGTTACATTGAGTTTCTTGTATACTTCTTCGCTATGCGAAACAGAAATATCAATAAACTGTTGCCATAATTCTAAGCATTTTGCATCACCACTTTGTAACTTAACGACATAGTCGCGTGCTGTATTAGCAAAATTTTCATCTTCATCAAAACGTTTTTTCGCTTCACGATAAAAAGTCTCTAGGTCAGACAGAGCCACTTCTGCAACCGAGTTATCTGCTAAAATTGTCTCTAAATGCGCGATTAACATACCAAATTGTGTTCCCCAATCACCCATGTGGTTTTGGCGAATCACCTTATGTCCTTGGAACTCTAGCGCTCTAACAACTGCATCACCGATAATCGTCGAACGTAAATGACCAACGTGCATTTCTTTCGCGAGGTTAGGTGAAGAGTAGTCAACCACACAAGTAAGTGGTTTTTGGCTCTGTTCAACACCACAGCGGCTATCTTGTATATACGCATTTAGGTTTTCAGACAGCCAAGACTGTGAAAGAAATATATTGATAAACCCAGGGCCAGCAATTTCAACTTTGCTGGCTATCTCTGAAATATCTAGCTTTTCCAAAACTTGTTGGGCCAGCGCGCGAGGATTGGTTTTTAATTGTTTAGCAGCCCCTAATATTCCATTGGCTTGATAGTCACCAAATTGAGCTTGCTTAGATAACGCAATATGCGGACCATGCTCGGCTGGTATTCCAGCAGCTTGCATAGCAGTGTGGATTTTTTCTGCCAATAATTGTTTTAGTTTCATGTATCTACCTTAATGCTCTCGCGTTTGCTGGAAATCAACATCTGGGTAACGCTCTTGTGCCAGACTTAGATTAACCATAGTTGGCGCAATATAGGTTAAGTTATCACCACCATCTAACGCCAAATTAGCTTCTGCTTTTCGCTTAAACTCTTCAAATTTTTTCGTATCTTTGCTGCATACCCAACGCGCTGTCGCTACGTTGATTGATTCATAAATAGCGTCAACGTTGTATTCAGATTTTAGCCGTTGTACAACCACATCAAACTGGAGCACACCAACTGCACCTACAATCAGGTCATTAGTGGTCAATGGTCTAAACACCTGTACAGCTCCCTCTTCCGATAATTGGACCAATCCCTTTAATAACTGTTTTTGTTTCAAAGGGTCTTTTAGGCGAATGCGGCGGAACAATTCTGGCGCAAAGTTGGGAATGCCACTAAATTTCAGCTTTTCACCTTGGGTGAAGGTATCTCCGATTTGAATGGTTCCATGGTTATGCAAACCGATAATGTCACCCGCGTATGCATTTGCGGCTCGCTCACGATCACCCGCC
>NZ_ARZY01000019.1 GCF_000568405.1 Catenovulum agarivorans DS-2 | reverse complement strand
ATTGAGTGACACAGATTTCTAAACACTACCACAAATTACGCTCAAAATTTTGAATACACTGTGCCCCTTCTCATTCAATATATTGGGATGGCAGCAAAAAATGGAAGAACTGCTCAAGATAGACTAGGTGAGGGGCATGATAAGCTTCAAACCATATTGGCAGAATTGGTCGATCGGGACTCGTTTAGGAGCGCCTCTGTCATACTTTATAAGCCTGGTGAATTGGATTGTGATGCAATCACTTTTGAGCAAGTAGTAAAAACACTAGAAGCTAGCCTCATTCAGCATTTTAAACCGAGTCCGCTTAACAAAGAACACCTAAATTTTCCAAAGAATAAAACAAATTAACTTATATTTTAAAAAATATCGGCGCGAATAGTATTTTAGTACACTTAAAGAGCCCTGAAGGAACTTCGTTATACTCGACTTATAAGCCTCGAAAACTAAAAGAGCACCTTTTTTGCGTGAAGCTCACATAAGGTCCAAGGGATATCTGCTCTAGTGAAATTAGTTTTAGCAATGAGCTGCTAGATAGACCAAATTTCACTTTACACTACACATTATTTGAGTACGATTAATTGAAATTACTTTTGATTAATGTGTTACGCCAATTATTAGTCGCTTCTATGGAATTATTATCGCTATGTATTTTAACGATCATAATCCTCCTCACTTTCATGCTAAATATTCTGGTTATGAGGCTTTGTTCAGTTTTGATGGTCAAATTATTGAAGGTGAACCACTTAATTACATTGCACCTTTGGAGTAACAATTATGATTCATGTTAAGTCCTCAAAATATACATCAGGAATGAAATTTTGGGTGTCATTTGACGATGGAACTTCCGGGCAAGTTGATTTATCGAATAGCCTAAAAGGTTCGATGTTTGAACCATTAAACAACCCTCAATTTTTTGCACGTTTAGCCGTAGACACAGAATTAGAAACTGTAGTTTGGCCAAATGGTGCTGATTTAGCACCTGAGTTTTTAAAAGAACATTTGATACAACAAGTAGGCTGAAAATAGAGTTGCAATATCACAGGACACCCAAGACTTATGCCCATCAAAATAACCCAACTGACCAACACCAACGACCTGCTTGGTGAATGCCCAATTTATGACAAGCAGACTAATAAACTTCTTTGGGTTGATATTTTAAACCATCGCTGGCATCAGTTAGATTTAGCCACCAACAACATAAATACAGTTCAATTTAAACAAGGTTTAACTGCATTCGCGCGCTTAAATGATAAGTCGTTTTATGCAGCTTTTGAGCAAGAAATTGCGCTAATTGATATAACAGGCAATATCGTTAAGCAACTTCCGGAAACTCAATTAAATAACCCAGATATTCGTTACAACGATGGTGGTTTAACCCCCAATGGGCATTTTATTGTTGGTACTATGGACAAAAAAGAACAAACGCCGCTTGGCAATTGTTATTTAATAGACCAACACGGTAATAAAACGCATATGTACCATGGCATTACAGTGTTTAATACGGCAATTTTTAGCAAACGTGGTGATGTGTTTTACAGCGCCGATTCTCCAAAAAACACATTTGTTGCTCGCACCTTTCTAAACCCAGATACAAACTCAAATCAAACACAAACAGCCAGTATGAGCGAGCCAATTGCAGAATTTAACATAGACCCAAATATCCCAGGTTTACCTGACGGTTCTTGCTGGCACGATGACACTAGTTTTTGGAATGCAAGGTGGGATGGCTCAGGTCTAGCGCGAATAAACACTCAAGGACAATTGCTCGACTTTATTGAACTAGAGGTTGCACGCCCAACACATTGTTGCTGGATAAATCATGAATTGATAGTAACTACAGCAGCCATAGGTTTGAGCCAAACTCAGTTAGATGCTCAGCCACTTTCAGGCTCTGTGTTAAAAATTACTGGGTTAAAATAACCCGATCTAGGATAAAAGGTACATATGTACTGATTATTGATACGAAAAGACATAAACCTTTACAAGCCATTTACCTATAGTGGCTTTTTACCCAAGGTTAATTGTTTTGTTGTGGTATCAATAATATGAAAATTCTTAATATCAGTACATTCTGCAAATTGCTTGTTAGCTTGCTGCCTGCAGCCTTCTCTTCAACTATTCAAGCTAATGAACAAGTAGTGGCTTTGTCGCCGCAGCAATCACTCGCAACTATGGTTGTGCAAGACGGTTTTAAAATGGAGCTTGTCGCGCACGAACCTATGGTTGAAGAACCCGTACTGTTAAGTTTTGATGCCAAAGGCCGCATGTATGTGGCGGAAATGCTCACCTATATGCAAAACGCCGATGGAACAGGGCAAATGCAACCCACCAGTCGTATAAAAAGGTTAGAAGATACCAACAACGACGGCATTATGGACACAGCAACAGTTTTTGCCGACAACTTATTACTCCCGCGCATGGTATTACCTTTAGCTGACGGACAAATAATTGTACGCGAAACCAATACCTTAGATTTATTACTAATTGAAGATACCAATGGTGATGGTGTCGCAGACACACGCAAAACCATCTTTGAAGGTGGTAAACGCGGCGGTAATTTAGAGCATCAACCCAGTGGATTAATTTGGGGCATAGATAACTGGTTATACGTAACCTACACCAACAGACGTTACAAATTTGTCGACGGCAAAATTATCAGCCAAGACATGCGTTACGGCGGCGGCCAATGGGGTTTAGGTCAAGACGAAGTGGGTCGTCATTACTTCACTAAAGCAGGTGCAGAAAAGCCAGGGTTCAGTTTTCAATTTCCAATCGTTTACGGCGCAGTGCCAATTAAAGGTGAATTAGCTGAAGGTTTTAGCGAAGTATTCCCAATTGAATATATTCCTGATGTACAAGGTGGACTACCAAGAGTCAGAGAAGATGGTTCGTTAAACCACTTCACAGGTGTGGCAGGGCCAAGTGTTTATTTAGGAGATAAATTACCTGAATTATACGGCAACTACTTTGTACCAGAGCCTGTTGGCAATTTAGTTAGACGCGCTATTGTCGATCGAAAAAACGGGTACACAACAATAACCCATCCATATCAAGCACAGCAAAAAGAGTTTATTGCCTCAACTGACTCATCGTTTCGCCCAGTTTGGAGTGAAACTGGCCCAGACGGTACTTTATATTTAGTCGACATGTATCGTGGAATTATTCAAGAAGGTAACTGGACACAAAAAGGCTCGTATTTGCGTGAAGTTATCGACAAGTATGGTTTAGACAAAATTATCGGTGGCGGGCGAATTTACCGTGTAACTAAACCCGGTGTTGAGCGTGGCGAGCAACCGAATATGTTTGCCGATTCTAGCGAAAAATTAGTTGAATATTTAGCTCATAAAAATCAATGGTGGCGCTTAAACGCACAAAAACAATTGGTGTTGCGTAAAGACACCAGCGTAGCCGCTAACTTAAAAACTATGGCTTTAAAACACCAAAATCCGTTGGCACGATTACACGCACTGTGGACGCTTGATGGTTTGGGGATTTTTGATAAAAATTTAATTATACAAGCAATGCAAGACCCACATTCCTATGTGAATACAGCTGCAGTTCGTATCTCAGAACAGGCTGTCACTAAGTCTGACCAAAGCATGATTAAAATTTGGCAAAGCTTGTTAAAACAGGCCGATATTGAGCTTGCTCAACAAATTTTGTTGTCGGTTTTTTATGTGCAAACAAGCGAACAAACCCAAAATAGATTTACTAAATTAGTTAAGCAGAAATACCCTGATTCTAAGTCAGTTAAGGCTATTGTGCGAGCCATGGACTATTTGGTCGCAGAAGAAAAAGCCCAAGCTAAATTAGCAGGCGCAAACAAAGAATTTGCCGCGTCAATGGCACGTGGAAAACAAAACTTTAATTCTATGTGTGCTTCATGCCATGGCGCGGATGGTAAAGGCACAAAAGCAGGGGACGGTTTAATTGCGCCATCTTTTGCTAACAACAAACGGGTAAATGGCGATTTAGCCATTTTAGGCCGAATAGTCTTGCAAGGTTTAATAAAACCAATAGAAGGCAAAAGTTATCTAGGCGGCATGATGGCGTCTGTTGGCTTAAATAGTGACGAATGGATTGCAGATTCGCTTACCTATATTAGAAATAACTTTGGCAACTCGGCATCTGCAGTCACCCCAGAGCAAATAGCAGATTTAAGAAAAATAGAACCACGCACCACACCTTGGACATTAAATGAGTTAAACGCACGTTTTGGCAACAAGCTTAGCAACAGAAACGAATGGAAGTTTAACGCAAGCCATAATCCAACCAACTTTGAATCGCTCATAGACGGTCAACTTAATTGGAATAGATGGGACAGCCAAGAAAAACAAGCTGTTGGCATGTGGTTTCAAATAGAGTTGCCAGACGCGCACTACATTAGCCAAATTGATATGGACTGCCGCGATGCATCACGCTTATGTGCCAGAGCATTCGACGTCGCTTTTTCGCTTGATGGGGTTGACTGGACGCCTGTTCATAAACAAATCGAATTTTTAGATAAACATAATATTCAAACACTTGGGCGCAAAACACGCTTTATTCGTTTTGTTTTAACCAATGGTTCGTCTGAGCACAACTGGGCAATAACCGAACTTAACTTAATTGGTAGTAAAGCTCAAGCGCCTAACTTTGCATTGCATCCAGCGCTAAACGCTTCAAATACACATTGGGATGAATCAACCAAAACGCTAAGCATAAACAGAAGTGTTCAGTTTGTGCCAGACAGCAGCAAAACATGGACTTATGCACAAATGGACAAACTAAAAGATCAGTTTTATTGGGACATACCGTGCGAAATTAAAACTCTAGTGATAGACAAAAATGTAACTGTGACAGGCCATTTACGTATGACCTGCGAGCAAACCATTCAAGGAAAAGACAGATTCAGCAGCATCATTTACGGCACCCCAACCAAAGCTTGGGCGAGAGGTGAAAACCAAAAAGAAGATGACGGCACCGATTGTGCGCGCAACGGTCAACCAGCTAAGGTTGCAGGGGATGACATTTTACACGATTGCGAAAAATGGCAATACAGCGGCATAAGTGTTGCGAATAACGCACCAAACAACGCTGTGTATTCAATTAAAAACCTCACGGTAGAAAATGCGCGCACCTATGCAATAACCTCAATTCGCCATACGTTTTATATTGATGGGGTAAATATATTAAACACCCGTGAATACCCAGATTTTCAAAGCAATTCAGATGGTATAGGCGGTGGTGAAGGTACAGTTATTAAAAATACTTATATCGACACTTGGGACGATTCAATTAAGTTATACCGTGAAGGCATGCATGTCGAAAATGTCACTATAATTCATAACGCCAATGGTTCACCTTTCCAACTAGGCTGGGGCAAAAAACCGACAACAAATCATACGCTTAAAAACATTAAAATTGTTTATGGTGCATCAAAAAACAACAGATTCAATTTACCTTTATTTGCCAACTCGGGCGGAAAAGTAGATGCTCATATCAATATAGACGGCATGTTAGCTGAATACGACAGCTCGGCTATTTTAAGCAAATGCACCAACAGCCAAGCCATGCCATTGGTTTATTTAAAACATCCACAATCGCAACTCACCATAACATTTAACCAGCAAGCGCCCGCAGTGTTTACCGCCCCTGCAAAATATTGTGGAGAAGGGCAGTTAGTATGGCCTGAAACGGCTGCAAACAGTGCTGCAAAAGAAAGTGTGACAGGATGTCTGGGTTGTGAGCCGAAGCTATAACGACAACTAAATTTTTTTATAGGCTGACTCGTCTTGGTTATCTCGCTTGAGCGGTGCGCTGGGCAGTAAAACGTCTGCGTCAACGTATTGTTGCGCACCTCGATACCCTCTATCAACCACGGCCAGTTCAATATCTGATTTTCTATGTTGGTTTGCATGCTCAAGTGTTGGCGCTAGCGTTTTTGAATCGTGAGTGTGTTCATCATGACTTACAGCACCAATGATGATATTGCCTTTTAAGGTCGATACTATCGATGCCTTACGACCATACCCATACGCTTTGTGGTCTTTTCCTTTGCCAACACAATACACACCTGGCTCATGAAGACTGTAAATTTTATTTTTATCTTTTGGGGTCTGAGCGAGTACTTTTTGGTATAGCTCAAAATCTGCTTCCATGCTTTCAAGCACAGCATTAAGCTCTCCCTTGTTAGTTTTTCACTAACCCAGATTTATTAAAGTGTTATTTAGCCAAGTAAAAGCCTAATATTCTGTAAAATAAGGGGTTAGGCTATTTACACAAAGAGCATTCTTTAAAGCTAGGTCAGTGAACGCCTCCCTATGGAGAGGAGTAATTATCTCTCCAGCTCTCAAAATACGTTCTACAAAATAGCCAGCGTTAGTAGTAGATGAGCAACTGGCTAAAACTCTACTAATCAGATCATCCTGTGGTTTGCCAATATAAGTGCTTACATTATGAGATAATAGATAATCAAACATATCACTTCTACTTAAATTAAATAAACTGTAATAAAGTGCCGTTCGACCTTCGGCGTCCCGCATGTGTAAATTTAAACCATACCCAACAAACGCTTCTATTATTTTTACATCCTGTCTTACAACCGTTGCAAATAAAACAGCGTCGTTGAATTGAGCACCATCATTGAGTAAGGTTAATAGCACATCAAACGGGGCACCATTTGCTGTCGCTTGCGCCAGAGCAAAAGTCAGCATTGCTTCATTTTGAAGCTCTTTAATATCAGGTTGCCTTGACTTCTTAACGAGCTCATCCCAATTTTTACTTCGGATAGCAGAAAATATATCTGAAAAGAACTTGTCAATCTGTTGTTTTTTCTCGGCGCTAAGCTCCTTTTCGGTATTTTCTGGTTCTTGAGTCATTTCCGTGTTTTTGTTTGCAAGTACGGGCATTGATTTATCTTGTTTGACGAATCCATCCTGTTGATCAGGTCTGGGTTGTATGTCATAGACTTCGTTAGAGGTTTTAGTGGATGATTTAATAACTGAAGAATCTTCAACGTAATCCAAGCTACTCACACCTTCGTCTTCAAGGAGTTTATTTAAACCAACAGTAGCCTGTAAATAAAGCAACAGTAATAAACAACTGAACAAACTAATCTGCACTAATTTATTTACCGGTTTTCTCAGAGGCTTCGAATACAAAAATCCAATTACAAAAAGAATCGACATAATAACCATCATTACCAAGGATGATAGTTCTACGACATACTCCTGCGTAAAAAGCAACTTAAGAAGGACATAGGTCAAAATCATTGAAAAAAAGCATTTTAGCCAATTTGTTAGAGCAAATTTCATTGTTAGTTTTTCCTAAGTGACCCCACCTTTTAAAGGGGCCACAATTATACTTCATTAATCGCAAAGAGCTTCAGCTTTTTTTGCTTCTAAAGCACATCGGTTTCTCTCGATTTCCAAAGTGACTAGCATTTGTTTGGTCTAATGTGGTTGTAGTGTTCATTTGATTGTGCCCTAGTTGTTTAGGTTGTGAGCCGAAGTAAACATTCAACATCGAGCCAATGCATGAATATCGCTCAATGCTCAGCTAGGCAACTCCTTGCATAAATTTGGGCTGCTTCTACCATTTTTGAAAATTCACAGTATATTGGGAAATATAGATTAATTAATCCTCTAGTTTTATATCTTCACAATATATTGTGAAAACTTTGCTTATCTCGTTCGATATGCTATAAATTCACAACATATTGTGAATTTTAGGTTTAAAGATGGAAGTTAAAGTCTATTCTGCCAAGCAACTTGGTAAAATCTGTAGTTCGGTCAGAAAAAGCCAAGGCCTTGATCAAGAAACTGCAGGTTCATTTTCAGGGAGTAGCAGGAATACCATTTACGGCTTTGAAACCGGTACTGGCAATATGTCAATAGAGAGAGTGTTCACTTTAATGGAAGCGCTTGGTATCGAGTTTAAAGTCGATATTCCTTTGCCAGAGTTTAATGACAAAAAGCGAGAGGAACTCATTAACAAAATCACGCGAATTACTTAAGAATAATGACTTAGTAAGCTTTAAAGCTTACTATGAATAATAATTGAAGCTCAAATCTAACATTTTCTTCATCTCGTCCCGGCGAATTGCGAATGTTACGAGAGAACAGTTTTTTAGTAATCAGTGAGATGGTAAAAAATCTGAGCGCTTAGTGTCCAAGATAAAACGGCAGCTTATTTAAATACAGCACTACCGTTATTATTGTTTAAACTGCACTAAAGGTTCCTTTAGTTCAGCGATTTCTTTTTTGATCGCTGGCAGTTCATGCAACTTAAATTTGTGCATTTCGGTGTAACGTTTATAACAATGCGTACTCTTTAAATATAACGACTTCCAGGTGGTTGGAAATAAGGGCGAGTCCATAATTCCTTTGTACACTATGTTATTATATGCAAATAACTTATACGAATTATCAACCTCAGCTTCTTTGTTATCGTCTATTTCCTCAAATGAGTCCAATCCCATATTGGCTCGATATTCATTGATTCGCTGGTACAAAGCTTTGGCAGATTCATGTATTTCGTTAAAATCAATTTGTTGTAAGTCCGCCAAATTAACTCCGTCATTACGATCTTTTTGATTTTGTTGGACTGATGATAACAACATAACTAAATTTGATACGTTATTCCTCATTAAACCAAACTCTGTATAAATTAAGGCGCGTTTTAATGAAACTAGATACTTATTATTATCAGTACCTTTAGAATGCTTCGCTGATACCAACTCACGCGCAATCAAAGTACCTAATGCGGATCCAGAATGCCCCAAAATAAGCAGTCGTTTAGCCGCTTTTGAGCTCAGTTTGCTCGTCGCTTCAGGATGGCGTATGATGCTTGCAAGCGCGTATACATCATCTTTCTTAGCCAATTGAATCAAGGTTTTTATATCTTCTTCGATATAAGGTTTTAAGTATTCAGCGTTGTTACTATTACTAGAGTGTATTCGCTCGCCCTGGATCAACTTCCACTCTTCCATTTTTTTCGCTGCATATATTTGATCTTGTTCGGTTAAATCTTCACGCGCATTGCACCAATTATCTTCGTAACGCATGGTATTTTTGCCACTGTCAGGCCCTGTGATGTTAGTAATTTCAGCGTGCCTGTCACGAATCTTTTGTTCCAATTGAGCAATTTTGCTTTCAACTTTAAATGTGGGATTGACAGTAGGCTGAGGCTCGTCATTCAAATTATTAGGCTCAATCTTAACTGGTTGCTTTTGTTGAACTTCAGCTTTCTGTGGCTTAGCCGCATCAATAGAATCGGAACTAAAAAGAACATAGCCAGCTATTGTGACAATTAATATTAGCCCTGTTAATATTTTCATATATTTAGTCTCAAGGCGCAGTGTGGAGTAGTGGAAAATTAAAACAGGGGGCAAATTTAAAGCTTTTCATTCAAGTTCCATTTGTTTGGTCTAATTGCTTGCGTGAGCGAAATGTAGTTATTTTCAAGCAACATATCAACAACAATAATCACCAAGCGTCATTTTAATTGTTTATTAGATATCCCACATGCCTTAAAAGTAGGCAAATCACCTATCAACTGGTAATATAATAGTTAAATCAACAGCTACTAATATGAGATATTACGATAAATGCCAATTCTAGAACGGAATAACAGCCTGTCACAACGCATGGTTGCTGAATTAGGGCGCGCTATAGTATGTGGTGAATATACCTCTGAAACAGGCTTACCATCAGAAGCCGATTTATGTGAACAATTTGGTGTAAGCCGCACTGCGGTGCGCGAAGCAGTAAAAATGTTATCAGCAAAAGGGTTAATAACCAGTAGGCAACGCCAGGGTATTAGCGTATTACCCAAAAGTAGTTGGAACTTATTAGACTCAGAAGTACTCAGCTGGTCGTTAAAAGGTGAAGTATCACTACAGGTTATTCGTGAATACTTACAAATGCGCAAAGGTATCGAACCTCAAGCAGCGGCATTAGCAGCACAAACTGCAGATGTACACGCAATTGCAAAAATAGAGCAAGCAGTTGGAAAAATGCGTATCGCTGCCGAAAGTGGTGATCCAAAAGCTGAATTAGAGGCCGATATCGAATTTCATATCAGTGTATTGTTAGCAACAAAAAATCGTTTCTATATTCACATGAAAGAATTCACCAGCACAGCACTAAGAGCCAGTATTCAATTTACCTCACCGGTAAAAGCCGACCCAATTGCCGTGGTTGAAGAACATGAAAAAATCTATCAAGCAATTAAATCAGGCAACTCAGAACGCGCACGTAATATTATGTATATGTTAATCGACGAAGCTATTTCTTTTGTTGAAGCCAAGATTGACCAATAGTCACAACTGGGTGGATCTTTAAAATCCACCCAATTTTCCCACCTGATGTCCCACTGTTTAGCCAAATTCTACTTTTTGTCCCAAAGATAATCTCATTTGTATCAGTTTTGTTATAAAGTCTTTTTGCAAAGTTTAATTGTAATATAATTAATCCCATATTTTTGATGGGAGAAATTTACGTGAGTAATTTTGTAAAATCTTTTGTTTTAACCAGCGCATTATGTGCCGGTTTAACCGCATGCTCTGGGCAACAAGCTAGCCAAGTTGTGAGTGACGAAACAACCAATGTCAAACCTGTAAGCAAGCAGCTAGACAAACCAAACATAGTACTTATTTTAGCTGACGATATTGGTTTTTCTGACATTGGAATTAATGGTCAAAAAAACTTTACTACACCAAATTTAGATAAAATGGCAGAGCAAGGTATTAACTTTAGCCAATTTTATGCAGGCTCGGCAGTATGTGCACCTTCGCGCAGTGTTTTGTTAACTGGCCAACATTCAGGTCGCACACCAATTAAAGCAAACTACATGGCCATTCCACAGCAAGATGGCTCAATGCTTTACCAAGGTGGTACTTTTACCCCAGAACAAAAAATTGTATCCGAAGTAT
The DNA here is from genome assembly GCF_000568405.1 of Catenovulum agarivorans DS-2. Taxonomy (GTDB): domain Bacteria; phylum Pseudomonadota; class Gammaproteobacteria; order Enterobacterales; family Alteromonadaceae; genus Catenovulum; species Catenovulum agarivorans_A. Next base: position 78,502 of record NZ_ARZY01000019.1, on the reverse strand, counting down.
TAAAAGACGCTGGCTACACCACAGGTATTGTCGGTAAATGGGGTTTAGGTGAAGCAGAAGATACAGGTCATCCAAACCGCAAAGGCTTTGATTACTTTTTTGGTTACTTAAATCATGTACACGCTCACAATCACTTTACTGACTTTTTATGGCGCAACTACCAACAAGTACCACTGAAAAACAAAGTTGAAAAGGTTGACTGTAGCTATTGCGACAAATTTGCTTTCGACGGTTTTGTAACGCCACTAGAAGCGCGCTACGAATATGTTGATTCATTATTGCGTGACGAAGCGGTTGCCTTTATTGATAGAAACGCCAATCAAGACAAACCCTTCTTTTTATATTATTCGCTTATTTCGCCACACGCGAACAACGAAGCAGACCAAGTTGACTATGCACATGGCTTAGAAATTCCAAGTTATGGTGAGTTTGCAGACAAAAACTGGCCAGAAAGCGCAAAAGGCTACGCAGCTATGATGCGCCATATTGACCACGCTGTTGGTCAAGTAATGGCTAAATTAAAAGAGCAAGGCATAGCGGACAACACCATAGTTATTTTCACTGGTGACAATGGCCCACATCAAGAAGCAGGCAATAACCCTGATTTTCACGATTCGAACGGCGAACTTCGCGGTATTAAACGCGATTTATACGAAGGTGGAATTCGTATGCCAACTATTGCTTGGGGCCCTGGTTTAGTACCCCAAGGTAAAGTGTCTGATCACATAGGTTATGGTGGAGATTTTATGGCAACTTTTGCTGAGCTTGCACAAACCTCTATACCAAACAATACAAGGCTAGATTCGTTGAGTTTTGCCAATGAACTAACGGGTAAAACACAAACAGCAGAGCATGAACACATTTATTGGGAATTCCATTTACATGGTTCATCACAAGCAGTGCGTAAAGGTAAATGGAAAGCAATTCGCCTACCACTCATGACGGGTCCAATTGAATTGTACGATTTAGAAAATGACCCAAGCGAAAGCATAAACTTGGCCGCTAAACACCCTGAATTAGTTGCAGAATTTGCAAAAATAATGGCTGAAAATCATTTGCCACACCCACATTGGCCAATTAGCAAAAGCGATCAAAGCCCAGACAGACAACGCAATCCAATATTCAAATAAGGCATGGAAAAATGACGCTAAACAACACACATAAAAAACTTGTGTTGGGCGCGTTGGCAGGGCTGACTTTGTCAGCTTGCCAACCGGCTACACAAACGACAGAGCAAACCGCTCAGCCTATGACGCAAGCTAGCGAACAAAAGCGCCAACCAAACATTATATGGATAATGGCTGATGATATGGGTTATGGCGACTTAGGCAGTTATGGCCAACAAAAAATAAAAACACCAAGACTTGATCAAATGGCGGCCGAAGGAATTCGGTTTACCGACATGTACGCAGGCACAACTGTATGTGCACCGTCACGCTCTGTGTTAGTGACAGGTCTACATATGGGACATACACCAGTACGTGGTAATGCCGACAAAACCATACAAACACTTGCACCAGAAGATGTAACCGTAGCTGAAGTTTTACAAGATGCTGGTTATACCACAGCGCTTATTGGCAAATGGGGTTTAGGCGATGACGGCAACACAGGCTTACCAAATGACCAAGGTTTTGACTACTTTTTTGGTTATTTAAACCAAGTACACGCACACAATCATTACCCAGATTCTTTATGGCGTAACAAAGAAAAAGTTCAGCTAGACAACATGGTAGAGCTAGGACCAATTGCCTATATGAGTTTTCATGGCGGTGTCGCAAAACCTGAAAACAGAAAAACTTATTCAAGTGATTTGTTCTATCAAGAATCAGTCGACTTTATCAAGCAGCAACAAGACAACCCATTCTTTTTATTTGTTAGCTTAACTTCACCACACGCTAATAACGAAGCCGAAAAATTCGATTGGGCACATGGAATGGAAGTACCAGATTATGGCATTTACAAAGATTTAGATTGGCCAGAACCAGCCAAAGGCTACGCCGCTATGGTGACTCACATAGACCAAGGGGTTGGACAAATTATGGATACGTTAAAAGCACAAGGTTTGGCAGACGATACCATAGTTATTTTCACCTCTGACAATGGCCCACACGAAGAGGGTGGTAACGATCCTTATTTCTTTAATTCTTCAGGTCCATTTACAGGCACAAAACGCGCGTTAACCGCGGTGGTATTCGCGTGCCATTTATCGCATGGGGCCCAGGTTTAGTGCCACAAGGTCAAGTTAGCCAACATATTGGTTATTTTGGTGACTTAATGGCAACCGCGCTAGATGCAGTAGATAAACCTGCACACAGAGAACTTGATAGCGTATCTATGTTGCCAGTGTTAACCGCAAGTGGTGAGCAACAACAGCACGATATGGTTTATTTTGAGTTTTACGAAATGGGTGGCATACAAGCTGTGCGTCATGGCGACTATAAAGCGATCCGCACGCCATTTTTTACCGGACCAATTCGTTTATATAACGTTAACCAAGATCCAAAAGAACAAATTGATTTAGCCCACCAACACCCTGAGTTAGTGGCAAAAATCGACAAATTTATGCAACAAGCGCACGTTCCAGATCCACGTTGGCAAGTGGTGCAGGGCGCAGCTGGTCGCCATTAATCTATTATTGAGGTAGCTGTATGATTGAATTAAGCATTTTAGACTGGCTAGTATTAGGTGGATTTTTCCTAATGCTTGCAGGTGTTGTGTATTTTTCGATGCGAAGCAAAGAAGAAGATACCACCGACTACTTTTTAGCAGGGCGAAACGCCACATGGTTAACCATAGGTGCATCTATATTTGCATCTAATATCGGCTCAGAGCACTTGGTTGGTTTATCTGGGGCGGGCGCATCGTCTGGCATGGCGTTGGCGCATTGGGAATTGCAATCTTATATTATATTAATGCTTGGCTGGTTTTTTGTACCCTTTTATTGGAGCTCAAAAGTTTATACCATGCCAGAGTTTTTAGAGCGTCGTTTCTCTGAGCGTTCGCGTACCTTTTTAGCGGGTATCTCCATTGTTAGTTATGTACTCACAAAAGTAGCTGTAACCGTATATGCAGGTGCGCTAGTACTACAAACCTTATTGGGTATAGACACAGTTTGGGGTATCGACTTCTTCTGGGTGGCTGCAATTGGCATGGTGGTTGTCACTGGTATTTATACAGTGCTTGGCGGCATGAAAGCCATTATGTGGACATCAGTTTTACAAACCCCTGTATTGTTAATTGGCTCAATCATCATTTTATGGGTGGGTTTAGACAAAGTTGGTGGTTGGGCAGAAGTTGAACGCATTAATGCGGAGAATATGCATTTAATTCGCCCTTGGGACGATCCTAACTTCCCATGGCCTGGCATTATTTTCGGCTCATTTATTATCGGTTTTTGGTACTGGTGTACCGACCAATATATCGTACAACGTGTTCTTTCAGCTAAAGGTATTAAAGAAGCGCGCCGCGGTACTATTTTCGCAGGTTATTTAAAACTATTGCCTGTATTTATTTTCTTAGTACCAGGCATGATAGCTTTTGCCTTACAAGAAAAAGGATTAATTAACTATGGCTCGTCGGATGCAGCATTCGCTACCTTAGTCAGTGAATTATTACCAACGGGGGTAAAAGGCATAGTCATTGGTGGTTTGTTGGCTGCATTAATGTCATCGCTTGCATCACTGTTTAACTCGTCTGCGACCTTGTTCACAATCGATTTTTATAAAAAGTTCCACCCGCAAGCATCCGAGAAACACTTATTGCATGTCGGCCGCATGGCAACTATCGGCATAGTGGTTCTAGGTATGTTGTGGATACCACTTATGTTGACGCTGTCTGCAAACTTGTTTGAATACTTACAACAAGTTCAGGCCCTTATCGCACCGGGTATTGCCGCCGTATTCCTATTAGGTATTTGCAGCAAACGCATAACCGAAAGCGCTGGTTTCTGGGGCTTAGTCATAGGTTTTATCTTAGGCATGGTCCGCTTGGTATTGTCGTTCTTCGCTGAATCAGTCAAAGACATTCCAGTAATCGGCTGGTATGCCAACGAAAACTGGCTATATATTTGTATCTTCTTATTCATCTTAATTGCTGTGTTGATGGTGGTATTAAGCTTTGTCACCCCACAAAAAGACGAGCAAGCTTTAAAAGGTTTAACTTTCTCAACTATGGATGTAGAACAAGTTAAAGAAATTAAAGCAGGAATAGATAAATGGGACATCATCCATACCGCCGGCATTATCGCCTTAACGGTATTTATCTACTGGAGATTTTTCTAACCGAATAACCTTTTGTGTTATGTGTCCGACAAGGAAGTTCTTACACGCCTCTAACCCCTTTTGGTTAGAGGCATTTTTATACCAGAGGAAATTAGCATGAAAACCAATAAAAAAGTGTTAGTCCTTATTCATTCGCTACTACTGATATTGGCAATTTATCAACTCGCATCGAAACAAGCATTCGCAAAAAACCTAGTTTATACCCTAACTGCCGAACAATTAATGCTGCAAGACACTGGCTTGTTTCAAACAAATGATGGCCTTGTAGGTGTGAATGTTTGGGAAAACCAACGCAAAGGCAAAGTAGACATTGTACTACCTATTGGTAATCAAACCTTTGATATTAAGCTTTATACAGTTAGTGAAAACTTAGGTGGGGCAGACTACAAACTTTATTTAAGCGGAAAATTGGTTGGTGAATTTACCGCGCCGACTACCACAAAGCAAAGATCGCAAACATCAAAAAATATAAAAATATGGCGCAATATAGAATTAAGCGAAGGTGAAACACTCAGCATAGAAGCGATTAACCATACAAACAATGGCAAAGATTTTAGTAAAGCGCTTTGGCAAAAAATAGAATTTTTAACTGACGCAAAAATGGAGTTGGTTGAAGCAAATACCTTTAAATCACACCAAGACTATGAAAATGCCCCAGCGCAAGTATTGCCTAGACTGGCTAACGGTGATGGCGCGGTAAATATTAGTGGCGAACTTAAAACTTGGCACAGAATAGATTTAATTTTAGACGGCCCATATGCACATGAGTTAGACGTATCGCCTAACCCTTTTTTAGATTACAACATGTCAGTATCCTTTACTCATGAATCCAACGCACAAACCTATACAGTACCTGGTTATTTCGCTGGTGACGCAAATGCTGCAGAGTCGTCTGTGCAAATGGGCAATAAATGGATAGCGCATTTTGCGCCGACTAAAGCGGGTAAATGGTTTTATCAGATAGCTTTTTCTGCCGGGCAACAAGCAGCCATAAGTGCAAAAAACAGCAAATCGCTTGCGCCTTACCATGGCATTACAGGCGAATTTATCGTGTCAGAAACCGATAAAACAGGCAGAGATTTTCGTGCCAAAGGCAAACTCGCATATGTTGGCCAAAGATATTTACGTTTTGCCCACAGCAAGCAATTATTTATTAAAGCTGGTGCTGATGCGCCTGAAACCTTGTTGGCTTACGCTGACTTTGACGGCACTCAAAGTGCCAAACACAATTTGGCATTAAAAACCTATGCTGCACACGCACAAGATGCCAAAACAAGTGATCCAACTTGGCAAAATGGTAAAGGTAAAAATTTGCTCGGTGCACTTAATTATTTAAGTTCAACCGGTGCGAATGCAATATCGTTTTTAACCTATAACGCAGGTGGCGACGGCGACAATGTTTGGCCATATGTATCGCGTAATGCTAAATACCATTTTGACGTTTCTAAATTAGCCCAATGGCAAATTGTATTTGAACATGCGCAAAGTTTAGGGCTGTTTTTACATTTTAAATTGCAAGAAAACGAAAGCGACGACAACCGCAAAGGCGCGGGCAGAGTAGACGCAAAAATTGAAGAATCCTTGGATGGTGGTTTATTAGGCATTCAGCGCAAATTGTATATACGCGAGATGGTTGCGCGTTTTGCCCATTTAAATGCGTTAAACTGGAATTTGGGCGAAGAAAACACCCAAAGTAGTGAAGAAATTAAACAAATGGCCAGCTATTTAAGCGAGCTGGATGCCTATAATAATCATATTGTTATCCATACCTTTCCGTCACAGCAAACTAGAGTTTATCCGCCTTTATTAGGGGCAAACTCTGCAATTACTGGCGCATCATTACAAAATCATTGGGGTAATGTGCATGAACTGACTTTAAACTGGTTGAATGCTTCTATTAGTGCAGGCAAACCTTGGGTTGTGTGTAACGATGAACAAAACCCCGCTGGCTTGGGCGTTCCGCCTGATCCTGGCTATCAAGGTTTCGATGGTTGGGCACGGCAGGGTAACAACAAATACAACCTTCACCAAATTCGCAAATACACTTTGTGGGGTAATTTAATGGCAGGCGGTGCGGGTGTTGAATATTATTTTGGTTACCGCTTAGCACAAAACGACTTATTAGCAGAAGATTTTAGAAGTCGCCATTTATCATGGATTTATGCTGGCCATGCAATTAACTTTTTTGCTGACAACCCTTTACCACTCAATCAAATGGTTAATCGCAATGAGTTGGTAGTTTCAAACAGTGAAGATAAAGCTTACATACTCGCCAACCAAGACAACCTATTGTTGTATTTACCTGAAGCTGGCAGTGCAAGCTTAGATTTACGCTCGCAAGCTGGTGTTTATCGCGCGCAATGGTTTAACCCTGTAACCGCACAATACAGCAAAAGTTTTCAGCTAATCGCGAGTGACAAACACTTAACTCAAATAAAAGCACCGCAAAATGAAGGGGACAAACAAACAGCTGATCGCCTGTTAATCATGCGTAAGGAAAGCTCTTTATGAGTTGGGTTAAACATATACTCGTTGTATTCGCCAGCTTACTTTGCGCGAACTTACATGCAGGCGAACAGACGATTAACAAACTAACCATTAATCAACAAAAGCAGTTGCAATTGATTGAGCAAGACCAAGTGGTGTTAACCACACCGGTTGAAGGTTTATGGTCGATTGGTCATCAAGCCAAAGGTTTGTCTGAGCTAAATTACACCCATGCCAATTTTAATAAAGTAGAGCTAGTTGCAGATTGGCAAATATTCTCTGGTGAAATGGTTACAGATCAAGGCACATGGCAGCTCAGTGACAGCTGCCAACAGGTGAATGAATTTGCAGGCGCATTGATAAAATGTATTAGGCGCTATCATTGGACAGGCCAACAAACACTCGAAAATGTTGTGTTGTCTGTACGTTGGCAAACACCACAGCAATACACGCAAGTTGTAATGCCAAGTGTTGTCTACCATGGCAATCCATCAGCCAAAAAGAACAACCCAAATGCGATTGCGCACTTATCTCAACAGCCGGGTGAATTTGCCCAATTTGAAGAACATAGGCTATCTATGCCTTATGTCAGCTTAGAATGGCAAAACAAGCAATCAATGTTTGGGGCGGCAGTACATACTATCCCATCTCAGATCATGGGTGGTAACAGAGCGGACTTATGGTGGTCGGCAGGTATGCAATACCGAGCAGGCAAATCTGAAATTCGATTATTGTCAGGCCCAATTGGTTATAACAAACAAGCAGACAGAGCGAAGGTATATCAGTTTAGTTCATTGCCATACGCTAATGCCACTATCAGGGTTAAACCTAATAGCACTATTGAAAAAGTCTATTATTTACAGGCATACAGCGGCTTTAACAAAGGTGCAGGTTTTTCCGAGGCTATGCAAGCTTCATTGGCAATATTTCAACCTTTTAATACCCAAGGTTTGCCCAGTTTTAAACAAATAGTCGCAAACAAAACCCGCTTTTTATTAACCAGATATATGCAAGGCACAAGCAGCAATGGGGTTGAATATGCTGGGTTTAATATGTTTGATCACAACTACCGCCAACAACTTGTGATGGGGTGGGCTGGGCAATCAGACGCACCAGGCTATGCACTGCTCGCATTAGGCCATCTAAACAATAAGCAAGAATGGATAAACAAAGCAAAAGCATCACTCGACTTTTTGGCTCAAGCCAAATTTGATTCGTTAAATGGATTTACTGTTAATTTTAACGCCAAACCCGGCACATGGACGCATCACGCATTTAAAAAGCTTGACCCGACGAGTGGAAAATATATTGGCGATCCGGTTTCACAAGGCCAAGCCATGTACATGTTTGCTAAAGCCATTCAATTTGCGAAGCGCATGGCCAAAGAAGGCAAGACAATAGACACCAGCCAATGGCAACAATTTTTGCTAAAAGTAGCGGATTACCATAGCCAGAGAATTCTTCAAGCTAGCTGGCAGCCTGAATCGACCAATCAAGCCTTTTTAGTTGCCCCGTTAGTTTTAGCAAGCCAGCTGTTTGAAAACCCAATTTATTTCCAAGCCGCAGTTAAAGCCAGCGAACATTATGCAAACCGCCATATTGATATGAACGAACCTTATTGGGGCGGCACATTAGATGCAACAGGCGAAGACAAAGAAGGCGCTTGGGGCGCATTTCAAGCATTTTTAACCATGTACCAAGTCACCAAACAACCCAAATATTTAGCATGGGCAAAACATGCCGCTGAAGTAATGCTAAGTTATACCGTGGTGTGGGATATTGATATGCCAGCAGGGCGCTTGACGGATCATGGTTTTAAATCAACTGGTTGGACAGCTGTATCGCCACAAAACCAACATTTAGATGTATACGGTGTATTAACCACACCAGCGATTTATCAACTTGGCGAATATCTGCAAGACGACCAACTCAAACAACTCGCCAAAGTCATGTATTTAAGCTGTGGCCAATTAATAGACCCATACGGCTCGCAAGGCGAACAAATACAACAAACGAATTTTGCTCAAAGCAAACACAATATTAGCCAAGCAGGTGAAAACGCAGCAGCCGATAGTTACAGAGGCGGCTATTCAGAAGAATGGACAGTATTATGGATTACCACCCATTTCTTAACCTCTGCGGCCATGTTTGAAGAAATGGGGGTAGAGTTGTAGAGCGACTATCTCTGAATTGCTATTTAGAGCTAATAACGGGCGTGGCGGTCCAAGCCCGTGCACGGGTGCCTACATTACTTTATCTATATACCTTATCAATTAACTTAAGGTTTTGGTTATGAAAATATTTATTTTATCAATGCTATGCTCGCTGACGCTGTTATCCGGATGTCAGCAGTTACAACACTCTCAAAAGCAACAGGTTATCCAACCTATGAACAAGTCGGAGATAAAGTCCGGTTTAGAAAAACATAATAAAGCGTTATTTATCTTAAATAACTGGATTAGAGATCCTTATATTATTTTAGGCCCGGATGATTATTACTATTTAACCGGTACGACTCCAGAGCAAGATGATCCTCGCCAACATACAGATCCCTACAATGATGGTTTAGGCGAAGATTCAATCGTTGGTCAGCATGTACGTATATGGCGAAGCAAAGATTTAATCGACTGGCAATATCTTGGCGCGCCTATTGGTTTAGCTGATTCTAATCATCAAAACTATACCGGAAACCCAATCAATAAAAATAGATTATGGGCACCGGAACTGCATTGGATGGGCGATAGATGGGCCATTGTTTTTTGTCCGTCAGGTATTGCTACTTTTGCGTTAGCTCAGCCTGGAATAGAGATTAAAGGTCCCTGGACTTTTCCTATGAATGGCGATTTTGGGCGCAAGCATGACCCGTCATTGTTTAAAGATGGTGATACCTGGTGGGTCTTGTCAGGCAATACGCAGGTCCAGCCTCTAAATAAAACGCTATCTCAATATACCGCAAAAGCTAAACGCATTGACCCCAGCAGCAGCCGGTTAGCGCCAAACGGAAAACCAATTACTCGAATCGGTCATGAGGGGGCAACTATTCGAAAAATAGGCAATAAATATGTTCATTTTGGCACGGCCTGGAGTACGGATGAAATGCGAAAAGGCAGTTACAACTTGTATTACAGCACGGCAGATAAGATAGATGGCCCCTATGGACCACGTCAATTTGTTGGCCGGTTTTTAGGTCATGGCACACCTTTTCAAACCAGAAATGGAAACTGGTGGGTAACTGCATTTTTTAATGGTGATGTTCCAACGATTAGTGACGTCAATATACAGAATAAAGATTTATCTGAGACTGCCCAAACGATTAATCACAGAGGCACAACGATTGTTCCTTTGGATGTTAAAGTTTTAGCAGATGGTGAAATTTATATACGAGCCAAAGATCCTAGGTATGCACATCCAGGCCCAGATGAAGCACAGGTATTTGAATAACCTTAAGTGACTAATGTTTATAGTTATTTGGCTTTAAGGCTTATATAAAAATCATGATTACCCATTTTCTATGTCTGCTTTATTAGATGGCGTTAAGGTCAAACCTGATAGAGCAAGCAATTAAGTAAAAAGTTTCACAGTTGATGACATCACTCTAGAGCTTAGCCATGCAAAATAAATTCAAACTGATTTTAGGCATACTTTTTTTGACCAGTTTAGCTGTTAATACGGGTAGCGCACTTGCTAAGGCGCATAACAAACTTGCCTTGTTAAAAAAGCATAATCAGGCTTTTAATGCGCTTGATGAAATGATCCGTGATCCATTTATTAAAAAAGGACCCGACAACTATTATTATTTAATTGGAACAACATCGGGTAAACACTGGGGCGACAAAGCCGCTATTCGGTTATGGCGCAGCAAAAACTTAGTAGAGTGGCAAAATTTAGGTTTAGTGTGGCAATTGCACGTCGACGGTAAACAACAAAATTCTTGGCATTATCAAAAATATCTTCAGCGCATCCAGCCTGGCTCAAAAGCAAAAGAGCAATACAACCCAGTTGCACTTTGGGCACCGGAAATTCACTTTATGCAAGGCACCTGGTGGATACCGCACAGCACCGACGGAGGTGGTCATGGCTTATTAAAAAGCACTAGTGGTCTGCCACAAGGCCCTTATCAAGCCCTACCAGCAATGATGCAGCGCAATATCGACTCTCATTTATACCAAGAAGGTGAGGATATTTATTACGCCTGGCAAGCCGATTTTATTGCAAAAATGAATGCAGATATGACTGCACTGGTAGAACCAGCAACCAAGCTTAAACACCAAGGCAATCACGAAATGGGATACGAAGGCATCCTCATTGAAAAAGTAGCCGATAAGTATTTGCATATTGCCTCTGGCCGCTATGGGTATGAGCCCACAGATACTTACGATTTGTACTATGCGGTATCTAAAAATTTAAAAGGCCCGTACGGTCAACGCCGCATGATGGTTAAAAATGCCGGTCATGGCAATCTAATTCAAGACCCATATGGCAAATGGTGGGTTACCGCTTTTGATCATGAGTATGTAAAACAAACTGGTGGGGAAAATCGTTGGAATTTATGGCTAGTGCCCATTGAATTTAAAGTCACTGAAGATGATGTGATTGTGAATGTATTGGATCAACGTTTTGCTCCAACAAAACAAGATCAAGCCTTTGTTGAAAAACTGGCAATAGAGGGGAAACCGACAGCCTGGCATAACCAAAAACCTTGGACCTTACCTAAGCAATTGGATCACAAAAAATAGAAAGCTCAAATTAACTGGCTAACTACTGACACATGAAAATTATGTAAATTTATTATGGCTTCATCTTGTAAGAAGTCGATTTTTTTAGGGTAAAACAAAATGGTAGAAAAAATGTTTAAAAGAATAACAGCACTGACATCTGTATTGTTTGTTGCTTCATGCACAATGACGTCAACAGAAGTTAATACAACACAAGCACCCGAAAAAAACTACAACTTTGTGCTAGACGATGCTGCCGATCCCCACGCCATGGTCGAAAATGGTACTGTCTACATATACCCAACTCACGGACAATGGAAACGCCAGTTTTATGCTTTTTCTTCAACAAACTTGGTTGATTGGCAAAAACATGGGCCTATTTTAGATTTTGACGACATTAAATGGCTACCTGACAATAAGCGACCGTGGGCACCCGGAACTATTAAACGAAATGGCAAATACTACTTTTATTACTCTGCAGGCCCTATGCCTTCAAATATTGGCGTCGCTGTTTCTGATTCGCCAGTTGGGCCATTTAAAGACTCTGGCGTTGCATTAGTTAAAGACCAAAACCAACACAAAGATCCTGCCAAACGAAATGGACCCCGCTTTGAAGCCATTGATGCAATGCCCTACAAAGATCCCCAAAGTGGCAAATACTATTTGTATGCCGGCGGGAGCGCGGGTTCAACACTTAGGGTGTTTGAGTTAAATGACGATATGATCAGTATCAAACAAGAGATTAAGGTAGATACGCCTGAAAAATTTACTGAAGGTGCATTTATTCATTATCACAATGGTATGTACCATTTCACATACAGCCATGGTCGTTTTAACAAAGCAAACTATTCCATCTATTATTCAACATCGCAATCTCCAACCGGCCCATGGACATTCAGAGGCAACTTAATGAAAAGCGATGAACATTTTAAAGGGCCAGGGCATCACTCCATTATCCGCAGTGAAAAAACAGGCAAGTGGTATATGGTTTATCACAGATGGGAAAATGTTGAAGGTGAAGGGCCATATCGAAATCCGGACAACCGCAGAAAAACGGCAATTGAAGAAATGTTTTATGACGATAACGGATTCATAAAGCCGATAAACATGACAGCTCAAGGTGTTGGCAAGGTAAGCTTTTAATAGGTGCTATGATGATATTTGTTAAATTTAAGTCGTTGGCAATAAATTTGTTGCTATTATCAGTTTTAACCGCTTGCGGCAGCAGTAAAAATGCTGCAGATGAAACAGAAGACACGGCAGACTCTCGCAATCAAGCTCCGAGTGTTTTGGTAGATGATCAAACCATAAATGAACAAACACAAATTGAGGTTGAAGCGGATGCTTTAGATCAAGATGGCACGCTGGTACGTGTTCATTGGCAGCAACTGTCTGGCCCCCAAGTGAGTTTTAATAGTGAATCTGCTTCTCTCAGGTTTCAAGCACCCTCAGTCACCAATGATGAAACGTTAAGCTTTCGAGTTACGGTGACCGATAATGACGGCGCTGAGGCAAGTAAAGAATTCACAATAAGGGTGAAAAATGTAAATCAACCTCCTGTTGTTTCAGCAGGAGCCGATCAAGATGTTACGTCCGCAAACCTGGTAAAATTACAAGGTAGCGTAGATGACAGCGATGGCGAGATACAAAGTATTGTTTGGCAACAAGTGAGTGGAACTCATGTTCAATTATCAAATTCAGACACAGCCAATGCCAGTTTTGTCGCACCCGAGGTAAACAAAGATACGCAACTTAGTTTTACCCTTCAAGCAACAGATAATCAGGGCGCGACTACAACGGATACTGTTATTGTGATTGTTAAAGCTCGCAAACTAATAGCTGAACCCGATCGCTCTGCTGATTTGCAAATTTATACTTTTGGTGAACTGCCAGAGACGAGTGTATCTGACAAGTTTAGTGTGTCGATTGAAGAGACTGAACTGACGGTTTTACAAACCATTCCGCCTAAACCGTCGATGTCCCCAAAAATCAAACCAGGTACAAAAGACGGAGCTGATTCGTATCGTAATACCCAAAGATCATTTGCATGGTCACAATTTTCTTTTAATGACAGTTCGCGCCATGTTGATGTTGAAATTACAAAGTTGGCTGATGCAGGTACAGTCACGGATATTATAGTACGACCAAGCTCGCTGTCAGGTGTTGCATATCAGGTGCTTGAAAAAGATCTAGACAAGAAAACATTAAAAATCCGTGTTCTGCAATCTAACCGGAAACTGTCAATCGAATTTAAAGATAATCGCTATGCACCATTAAAAGATATTCCATTGGATGCTTTATTGCTATTTGCAGATCGCACTGAAGCAGAAGACATAGCGCCAGTACCAGATAGAACAGCAAATACAACTTATTTGGTTGAAAACGGGGATGTCTTTGATAGGGAAAAAGCTAAAACAAAAGAGGTTGTTTATTTTGCACCTGGCACACATGAGTTGAGTTATTGGGAGGTGCCAGAGAATGTAAAACAAGTGTATTTAGCAGGCGGCGCTTATGTGATTGGTGCAATCAATGCTGATCATGATAATGGCCCAAGTAAGGGTTACACCATATCAGGCCGAGGTATTATTTCAGGCGAAAAATTTCCATGGCGAGCGGATAAAACCAAATACGATGTTGGTAGCACATTACCTATATCCGAGCGAGTATGTGTTGATGAAAATAATTACTCGGATGGTTGCCCGCGTAAAGGTATTAAATTGCTAGACGCTGAACAAGATGAACTGACTGTTGAAGGGTTAACGCTTGTAAATGGCTCTTTTTACGTATTTGGTGCTGAGGCCGACAGTAACAACTCATGGGCTAAAATCAGTAACATCAAAATGTTGGGTAATTGGCGGTACAACAACGATGGTTTCGATGTGGGTACTGGTACGCAAATAACAGATTGTTTTGTATCAGCCATGGATGATGCTTTTAAAATTTACCATTCAAATGCATCGATAAAAGACTGTGTGGTATGGCAAATGGACAATGGCGGCATGTTCCAGTTTGGTTGGTACCCAAAAACTGTTAAGAATGTACTCATTGAAAACATTCATGTACTGCACACTGAGTGGACTGGGCTGAATAAAAACCGTGGTTTAGCTAACCTAACTGAACGGCCGGCAGGTGACGATCGTAGTGGTAAAATTTCAGACATTACCTTACGTAATATTTGGATGGAAGGACCGACTTCCCGAGTTATTTATCTGCGCAATGAATTTTACCCAAATCAGTCGTATGACAATTGGCTATTTGAAAATATCTATGTCGACTACATGCCCACATACCAAGAATTGGTCGATATTAAAAATGAAAAAATTAATGGTCAGGTGATTGGCGGGAACGGACAATTGCAAGACACTTTGTTGCTTAATGCGATTGAAGACTTTGACAACGGCAGTGGCAGTATTCGTAATATACGATTTGTTAATTTTAACCTTAATGGCGCGTTGATAAGTGAATCCAGTGCAATGTCAACAGGCATGTTCGACAGGCTTAAAACCGACAACTCAAGCGATGTGACGTTCAAGTAAATGACGAATGCATCGTCTTGGTGGCAATATATGAAAACATTGTTATTAATAGTCGTTGTTGGCTCTTGGTTTATATCTGCCCAACTTTGGGCAGATAGTCGGCAACCTAATTTTCTAATTTTTATCTCCGATGATTTAACGTACCGTGACATAGGCGTGTACGGCAACCCAGATGTAAAAACACCAAACCTGGATAACTTTGCCAGACAAGGGTTGAAGTTTAATCTAGCATTTTCAAGCTCGTCGATGTGTGCGCCAACACGGATGTCGCTCTATACGGGGTTGCAACCGGTGCGCAGCGGTGCTCATCCGAACCATGGTCAAGTGTATGAAGGCACCCGGAGTTTGCCAAATTACCTACGCCCCTTAGGATATCGAGTGGGGCTTATGGGTAAACGCCATGAAGCGCCCCATGCGAGTTTTAGTTTTGAATATCTAGGTGGTAAACATGGAGATACACAAAGAAACAAAGCAGATTTAAATTTAAATTTAGCAGAACGCTTTTTTAAACAGACAGAGCAGCCATGGGCGCTTGTTGTGGCAACTAATCAGCCTCATACACCTTGGTTTAGAGGTGATAAATCTACATATTCTCCAAAGCATTTGACAGTACCTGATGATTTGGTTGATACCCCAGAAACCCGCCGAGCCTTAAGCGCCTATTATGCTGAAATTACCTACATGGATCAGCAATTTGGCACCATAATGAAGATGCTGGAAAAGTCCGGTGAAGCCGATAATACTTTGGTTATCTATTTGTCGGAGCAAGGGTCGAATTTTCCATTTGCAAAATGGACGCTTTATGAGAGTGGTCATCGCGCTGCGGCCCTTATGCGTTGGCCGAATAAAATTAAACCAGCACGAGAAACGGATGCCATTGTTCAGTATTCAGATATTTTACCAACGCTCATTGAGGCTGCGGGCGGGGAACTAAAAAATATCCCACTGGATGGCAAAAGTTTATTAGACATTCTGCTTCACAATAAACAGACGCATAGAAAATTTGCTTATGCGATCCAAACAACCAAAGGCATTTATTCAGGTTCGGACAGTTACCCGATTAGAAGTATTCGAAGTGATAGGTATCGACTTATCTGGAATCTAAATCACAATCATGCTTTTTCAAATACTGTAGTGACGCAAGGTGGCCCGTCTGGCACTCTGAGTTCATGGCGCAAACATGGTGATACTGAACTGGCTCGTGCAAACGCTTATTCGCAAAGGCCAGAGTTTGAACTTTATGATTTAGCACAGGACCCTTACGAGCTCAATAACCTGGCAGGTAATAAAAAAGTGGCTAAGGTGCAGCGCACATTATTTAACGAACTTAAAGCTTGGATGGAGCAACAAGGTGATTTGGGTATTGCAACTGAAGCAGATGCGCTTAACCGAAAAAACCTTGCTGGAAGACATTATCTAAAGGGTATCCCCAAAGGTGGGCTGGCTTTAGATTGGGTTTACTCACATTAACTATAAGATACCCCAATGTCTAGGGCTGTTTTTGCTCTTCTTACTCAATTAAATAATGAAATTGAAAGCAAGTTAACCAATATAAAAACAGCTGGCGCAATTAAAGCGCCCAAAACAAAGGATAGATTCAGCGTATTCGGCAATTAGCTAGCCATACTTAGCCAACTTTAAGCGTTAATTGAAATAACGCATCTGCCGAACCAATTTACAGTTTAATTTACGAGCTTTGTAAACATTGAATCACACGCTTTAACGATTATTTAAGGTCTACCTTGAATGTGCCCTTAATTTCATATGACCCTGGCTGTAACGTCGCTTGCTTTGTATCTATCGCTTGGCCATTAAATAGCAGTTGTTCGATGTTCACTTTCGGTAACATTAAGTTGGCTTGACTGTTTTTGGGCACTGTTAATTCAATGAATACGTTTTTTTGTTGTATTTGCCATTGGGCTGCAATATCTCCTAGCGGCGTTGATTGTGAACCCGATACTTGGCCTAATTTTCTATTAAATTGTGGGTTAAATATAAAATGCTTGAAACCCGGCTTGGTTGGCTGAATACCTAAAATACCGCGATAAAACCAACTCGCAACCGCACCGTACGCATAGTGGTTGAGTGAATTCATTTTTTCACCATTAAACCCATCTTGTAATGAGTACGAATTCCAACGCTCCCACATGGTTGTAGCACCATTTTTTATCGAATAAAACCATGATGGGTACGTTTCTTGGAATAATAAATCGTACATCAAGTCACTATGACCAAACCGCTGCAAAACAGGAGCCAACAGTGGTGTCCCTAAAAAGCCCGTTCTCAAATGGCGATCACTTTTTTCGATAAGTGCAACCAGTTTATCAACTGCCGCTAATTGCTCTTCTTTATCGAATAAATCAAACGCTAACGGCAATAAATATGTGGTTTGCGTGGTAACAGGTGAAAATGTTTTAGCCTTTGATTTTCTTTCGCTGCCGTTTTGGAACAGCGGAGGTTTTGTGATCAAGGCATGTAAGTCCATGTTTTGATCAAAAAAGTAATGGCGAAATTTCTCTCGAATTTGCTCAAAAAGCTTTTGGTAATATTGAGCGTCAGTTTCATAACCTAATAACTTGGCACTTTTGGCTAAGATATGAGTTGAGTGAGCATAATAGGCAGTTGCTATTAGGTCTCGATTGGTATCGCCACCATTAGTACCATTTAAAGTAAAAGGTTGTAGCCAGTCACCATGACTGCCCATGCGTGATATATGCTGGTAGCTATTATAAGTGTGGTAACCGACCCAGCGTTTCATCATGTTGTAGTTTTCTTCTAATACCCCTATGTCGCCAGTAAATTGATATAGTTCCCATGGGACGATTGTTGCTGCATCACCCCATGCCGCGCCAGTTAAACTCTTTAAGAAAGAGCGGAACGGTACATAATTTGGCACTAGGCCATCGATCCCCTGATCTTCACGCATACTTTGCAGCCATGCTGACCAAAAACTATAAACATCTGCTTTATACATAGAAGCCTGAACAAAGACTTGAGCGTCGCCGGTCCAGCCTAATCGTTCATCTCGCTGTGGGCAATCTGTAGGAATATCAAGAAAATTACCTCTTAATCCCCACTCAACATTATTCGATAGTTTATTGAGTAACACGTGATCACTGTTAAAGTTGTCATAAACATTGAAATTTGAGTGTAATACTTTACTTGTTATCCAATCAGTACTGGGTGTTGCTGAAGTGTCATGTCCAGACAATTCGACATAACGGTATCCATGGAAGGTAAAGGTAGGCTGATAGGTAATGGGGCCAGTGGCGTTGGCAACATAATAATCGGTATTTTTAGCTGAACGTAAATTTTCAACCGCAAATCTTTCACCTTCAAGCGCTTCAGCAAACCTAAGCTTAATCCGTTGGCCTTTTATCGCTGGCACTTTTATTTCGGGCACACCAACTAAGTTTTGCCCCATATCAAAAATAACGACACCATTTTTGTTGCTAACAATATTTTGTGCCGCAATCGTTGTTGTTGTGCTTACTGCCTTATGGCGTTTCGGTTGCAGAGCCACTGCTGGGTCTAAAGGCTCAACGAGCACGGGTTGCCACTTGGCTGCGCTTTCAGCGGTAAAATTAGGCGAACTCCAGTTCGGCAATTCATAATTGGCATCGTAATATTCGCCATCATAGTTACTTGCCTCTCGAATAGGGCCACGATTACTCGCTATCCAGCTTTTATCAGAGGCAATCACTTGGGTTGTACCATCTTCCAGCTCTATTTCTAATTGAGCTAATAAACGTATTGGCAGTGTGGGCTGTTGTACTGTTGGGTGAAAAATTCGACCACTATGCCAACCTTCCGCGACCGCTACTCCTAACGCGTTCTTGCCAGTATGAATAAATTCAGTTACATCGTAAGCTAATGTTTCGATGCGTTTGTGATACGGCGTCCAGCCCGGCGTCATGGCATCTTCGCTAATCGCCATACCATTGATATAAGGTTTAAATACGCCTTTAGCGGTAATGTATAAACGTGCTTTTTTGACTTTTTTCGGTAATTGAAACCCCGTTCTTAGATAAAACGGACGGTAATATTCAACATCTGGGACAGGAAACGCATTACCTTTGACTGAACTAAAAATTATACTGTCTTTTGTTCGTTCAGGAGGGGCTGGGTGGCCAATCCATTGGGCTTGCCAATCGTCGTTATTAATAATGCCCATTTCAATACGATTGATTTCACTCCACGCTGAAGCTTGCTGGTCTTGATCCCAAATGCGCACGCGCCAATATACTTTTTGGCGTGATTGTAGTGCCTTGCCTTGATAGCGGACCCAAGCATTTTGGTCTGACAGCGTTTTTTGTGAGTCCCACAGCAAGGTTGAATCAGAGAAGTTGCTGCTCGATGCGACCTGAACTTGGTAAGCCGTTTGTTGCTGAGTTGTCGACTGTGCTGAAATTTGCCAGCTAAACCTTGGCTTTTGCTCGTAATAACCAATAGGATTAACAAAACCTTCTCCAACTTTTAATGCTGTAGGGGCTGGCACTAATACATCGCTATTATTAATGTGTTTTGAAGTAGCATTTGGATTAGAACACGCCTGAATGAATAACATTAAACTGCACAAAGCTATAAATAATGAATGACGAACAAGGGATGGTTTGACCAAAGGAAATTTGAAGAAGAGTTTCATTTTGATGTATTCAATTTTTATGTAAAAGCAAGTAACTGTTGACTATAACTAAACTGAAACCAGCAGTAAATGATCATTAAATATAGTTTTTGATAGTAATTGATATTTTTTGATCTTTTTATAGTTAAAGTGTCAGTTTTTTTTCCTGAGCATCCCGTTTGATGATAGGTATAGGCAAACCGCCAAACTAGATGATTTGTCTCCTTATTTAATGCGCGAGTTTTTAACTGATATTCAAAGTGAATTGGTTACCGAAGCCCGTGATTTAGATACTGAAGCCCTTGGTCGACGCATGAATGTTGTTGGCGGCCCTACGGAAATGGCGTTTCCTAAAAATGTTGGGTTGTTGTTTTTCAACGAACAGCCGGAGCAATTTTTCCCTGCCACGCAAATTGATGTGGTTTATTTCCCTGATGGTGCAGGCGGTGATCGTTTTGAAGAAAAAATATTTAAAGGGCCATTAGGTCGAATCACTCGTGATGCATTAGATTATATTAATCGCAACTATTTAAAAGAAGCAGTGGTTAAACACCCGACTAGACCAGAAGCAGAGCGGTTTTGGAATTTCCCATTAGCAGCGGTTGAAGAAGCTGTTGTAAATGCGATTTATCATCGCTCGTATGAAATTCGTGAACCCATTGAAATTAGAATTGATGGTGAATACTTAATGGTTCTAAGTTTTCCTGGGCCAGATAGGTCAATTCGTTTAACTGATTTACAGGCCGGAAAAGCGGTAAGTCGTCGTTATCGCAATCGTCGCATTGGTGAATTTTTAAAGGAGCTGGATTTAACCGAGGGCAGGTCTACTGGTGTGCCCAAAATATTGCGGGTAATGAAAACTAATGGTTCACCCAAGCCTGAATTTGAGACTGATGATGAACGTAGTTATTTTTTAATTAAACTACCAATCCAAGTCGGATTTGCTTTCAATAACAAAGCGGAAGAACAAGTAACCGAACAAGTAACCGAACAAGTAAAACGGTTAATGCTCGCTTTAGTTGAACAGCCTTTAAGTACTAAAGCTTTGCTTTCAGAGCTCAACATTAAGCATCGACCGACATTTTTACAGAATTATCTTCAACCAGCATTACAGCAAAATTTGATTGAAATGACTGAACCTGATTCACCTCGTAGCCCAACTCAAAAATATCAATTATCAATAAAAGGAAAGCGACTTTTAGATAGAAAAAGCTAGAATAGTAGCTAGCTTTACCCATATCAAGCTGATTATGTCTACTAACAAAGTAATAGCAGACACTGGGCGGCAATACTTACGAGTGTCTGCAATTGGCACAGAGCCGTCCTTCGGCTCTAAATTGTTTCTGACCAAAAACATTCTAGGGTTGCAGTCCGCTTCACGCCCTAAGGAAAAGTTAAAACCTAACCCAACACCCAAAAGCCACACCTCAATGTGGCTATTCAGTTAACAATCCAATTTTTAACGCTACCAAGCAAAAACCTACTCAACTGGCAAATACTTGCGCATTTTTTTAATTGCTAATTGATACGCGGGTTCGTTTATTAAGTTGGTATATTCATTTGGGTCTTTGCTTAAGTCGTAAAACTCCTCAGCGCCATGGTCGTATTTTATGTAGTTAAAGCTGCCTAAACGGATGGCGTGGTTGCCAGGCATGTAGGTAATTACTGCTGGTTTGTCCCAATGCATATTTGGGTTATTTATCAGCGGTAATAAATTATTGCCCGACATTTTATGTGGTTCGGCAATATTTAAAATATTTGCAAGTGTTGGGTAAATGTCTAACAACGAAACTGGGTGGTTTATTTTACTTGGAGTTGTGTTTGGCATACGCATTATAAAAGGCGACTGGGTTGCTTGGTTCCAAAGCGAAAACTTTTCCCAACGTTGTTTATGACCTACTTGAAAACCATGATCGCTCCACAGCACAACAATGGTATTGTGTTTGTATTGGCTATTATCTAAACCATCAACAATTTTACCTATCATTTCGTCGGCAAAAGTTACGCTGGCTAAATAGGCTTGCATGGCACGTTTCCATTCAGCTTCGTTATCAATAACTGCTTTAGCGACACTGGTTGAAAAGTTAACTCGCTCTCTTTTTACAATGTCGAGCATGTCGGCATAGGGTTTAGGCGGCAATTTAACTGATTCTATTGGATACATATCTAAGTATTTTTGCGGCACAACTTGAGGGGAGTGCGGGCGAAAAATACCACAAGCTAAAAAGAAAGGTTTGTCGTGTTGCTGTTTTACATAGTCATTGCAGTATTGTGCTGTTTGGTAGTCACCCGATTCTTCTGTGGTTTCGCTGGACGCACCCCAAATTGCAAATTTACGTAAATAAGCGCTAATTTTTTGGCCATCGTATTCTGCAATACCGTTCAACCACTTAGCATAGCCATTTTCATCTTTATACAAATGTGCGCCTCTTACACCTGTGTTGTTCGCGCTTTGTTCATGCCAAGATTGTGGATCAGACTGCGGCTCGGGTTTTGCCCCTGTACCGCGTGGTTTATGAAATATCTTGCCTGCCGCTGCAGTTTTATAGCCATTGTCGGCCAACCATTGCGGAATGGTTTTAATTTTTTTATTCGCTGGTTTATTTCTAAAATTACCCTTGTTTTCATGTTGGCCAGTAATTTCTGGGCGCAAACCTGTCATAATCGCAACGCGGGAAGGGTTACACGCAGGCACGGCAGGGTGGGCACTCATAAATTGAATGCCTTGTTTAGCGAGTCTATCAATGTTCGGCGTTATCGCTGGGCCACCCCAAGCGCCAGGAAAGTTGTTCATATCATCAATGGCTATCATTAAGATATTGGGTTTGTTTGCCGTTTGCTCGGCAAATGCATAACTACAGCTGAGTAAACAAGCAGTGGTGGTAATTGGCAGAAGTAATTTTTTTATTAATTTCATAAAGATAACCTAACTAACAGTAAATTGGTTTACACAGGTTTTTAAAGTTGAACATGCGGTGGTTAACGACGCGCTCGAGTTTTTGCCTGTTTGGGCGTGTTCAGCCATTTGCTCGGCGTCGTGGCGCACTGCGTGAATACGTTCGTTAATTTCGTTGGATACACTGGTTTGCTCTTCAGCAGCTGTTGCTATTTGGCTAGACATGTCGGAAATAACATCTAATTCATCTTTCATTTTGCCAAATGCAGCAACACTTTCTAACACCACATCTATGGCTTTTTGAGCTGTTGCTTTCAATGCGCCCATGCTTTGATCAGCTTGGTCTGAGCCAGTTAATAGAGATTCAATTTGTTGCTCAATTTGTTTGGTTGATTCTTGCGTTCGACTTGCCAAACCGCGTACTTCGTCTGCAACTACCGCAAATCCACGACCTTGATCACCAGCGCGCGCAGCTTCAATTGCCGCATTCAAGGCCAACAAATTGGTTTGCTCTGCAATGGCTTGTATTACTGTAATAACAGAACTGATGCTATTGGTTTGTTCATTTAATCTATTCACTAAGTCTGAGGTTGCGCCGAGCTCGGTAATTAAATTACTAATTAACGATTGGCTATGGTTGGCCATATCAGCGCAGTCTACTGAAAAGTCATGCGCTCGTTGCACCGCGTCTGAAGTTTGTTGGGTGTTTTGTGCGACTTCGCATATGGATGCGGTCATTTCATTCATGGCAACCGACACATTGTCAGTTGCGTCGTTTTGATTGGTTGACAACTGCAAGCTGGTATTTGATGCTGTATTTACTTGCGCTACTATTTCATTCATCTGTTGCGTTTGTTGATAAACTTGAGTCAACGCGGTATCAAAACTGCACAGTAATGAGTTAAGTGCGTTACCCACTTCAGATATTTCGTCTGTTCCCTGTATCAATACTCGTTTAGATATATCTTTGCTTTGGCTTATTTCCAAGCAAGTTGAAACTAAGGCTGTTAGCGGCACAGTAACACTT
Source organism: Catenovulum agarivorans DS-2 (assembly GCF_000568405.1). Taxonomy (GTDB): domain Bacteria; phylum Pseudomonadota; class Gammaproteobacteria; order Enterobacterales; family Alteromonadaceae; genus Catenovulum; species Catenovulum agarivorans_A. Next base: position 54,937 of record NZ_ARZY01000019.1, on the reverse strand, counting down.
CTGATGAGCAATATTGAAATTGCTGCAATCACAATCAATAAAACAATGGCTAAGATAAGCGTTGAATTGACCAGGTATTGTGCATGAGCAGATTTTGCTGCCAATAAGTGTTCAATCTCTTCTAGTACATGCTCTTCAGCTGTTTGATATGTTTGAATTAGTTGACTTATGTTAGAGAAATATTCATCCGCATCGTAAGTTAACCTTTCATTTAGTTTTTGTAATAGTGTTTTAATTAAACCAACAACTTGCGATTGATTCGGGTTGGAATTTATTCGGTTAATAATACTGCGAACATCAGGTGAAGCTTGACGCATTATTTTTGCTTGGTATTCGCTTAATACAGCTTCAATATTTACAAAATGGCGAAAACGCGCAGGGCCCATAGTCCCTTTAACTACAAAAGCTCCATACATTAATCCGCGCATTTCTGAGTAGATATCTTTTGCCATCATTTGTGCATGCAACACAGTTGCTTTATTCGATAACTCTTTGTCATCTGCAAGCGCAATAATTTCTTCAACTAGCTGAATTATCTTGGTATTTCTGTCTTTGTATGTCCGAAAGGTGAATTTGCCACTCGTTAATTTGTTGGTAAGTTGATCAACCCCTTCTGCGCGTACATTTGTTAACTCATCAAATGAACCTAAAATAACCTTTAGTTTGTTGTTTATGCTGCTCATTTCAGTTAATTCAGGACGCTCAGCAATTGCTTGTTTAAAGCGAATAATTTGTTGGTCGGTTTTGGCTCGAGCCGTTGTCATTTCTTTGCCATAGCGAGCTTTTTTAGAATTTACATAGCCAAATGAATAATCTCGTTCGTTCTGAAGTGCCGTAAGCAAATGAGACGATTGGCTAATTAGCTCCATTAATGCGCCAATTTTGGCTAAATTTTGTTGCGACAACGAAGCTTGTTGATAACGTTCAAAACTCAGCCAAGCAACGACCAATAGTGGTATTATCACTAAGGCAGTAATGCGCGACTTTAAACTTAGCGTATTTAAAAATGACATAATTTTCTCTCGTTAGTGTCGAGTTTCCATTGCTGTTGTTATTGATTGGAAACTTTTGTATTAATATAACTCATTATTTTATGAGGCCATATTTCCCTTATTCGTTATTGTTTTTTTGTTATTTTTTATTTTTGCGAGTCTGGCAACCAAACTCGCAATGACGGTTTTTTATTAAATTTTAATGTTTACGCATGACATGCAATTAACACAACATCGTGCGGCGCTATGCTAAAACTCACTTTGGAGCCTGATACAGTTACTTCGTAACGTTGCCACAACTCTTGAATGCCTGTTGTATTGATATTCAACTCAGCTAAATCAAATTGATAGCTAACTTCTTGATCGTTTTTATTGAAAAAAGCAACATAGTCGCTGGTGGTTTTGCTGCTTTTGGCAAACCAAATATCTACACCATTGTCGCTCTTTACTAGCTTGTTGCTATGTGAATGTTGGTTGATATCAATAACCGCTTGATTGGTGAGCAATTTAATGGTTTCAGCGTCAGTTGATGGTAAATCAGCACCTATCATTAAAGGTGAGCGTGCCATACACCAAAGTGAAATTAAGCTGTGAAGCTCGGCACTGGTAAAGTTTGATTTACGCTGTTGCCCACCTGATTCACCGCGTGGCATATAACCAATTGGCAGCATATCGGCATCAGGCCAATGGCCTGCCGTGGCAAACTCAGCCCAAGTTGCGCAACGTTCCATTTGTTTTTTAAGCGAGCCCCATTCGTCCCAAAAATCAGCTGAAATACGCCACAAGTTTGAGTTGCTACGTAAGTGATTAATTAAAGTGGTTTCTGGGCCACCTGGCGATAAACTTAAAACCATTTCTCGACCACAGTTTTTAATCGCTTTGCTGATGCCTTCAATATCGTCAATACGGTAGGGTGAACCATTACCTGTAGGCGAGCCGTCGCTATTGGTCACTTCGTGCCAACTATTTACGTCGTCCGCTTTTATGTAATCAACACCCCAAGCTGAGTACAACTCAAAAATTGAATCGTAGTACGCTTGTGCTTCAGGTTTTGCAAAGTTAAGCGTGCGTAAACTGTTAAACCAAGGGCAGGCTTCGCGCTCGTAGGTAATTTGATCAGCCGTTACATTGGTGCCTTTAACTGGTGTTTTTTGTTTAACGGATTGCAACGGCATACCACGCATTATATGAATGCCAAATTTTAATCCTAGGCTATGAATGTAATCAGCAATTGGTTTTAAACCTTGCCCACCTTTAGAAGATGGAAATTTTTCTGGGCATGGAATAAAACGGCCAAACTCGTCAATTACTACTGGAATATCTGGCTGTTTGTACGTACTGTGGGTTGCACCTACCGCATACCAACCTAAATCTAATACAACGTATTCCCATCCAAATTGTTTTAAATGTTTAGCGATAAAATCTGCGTTTGCTTTTAGCTCTTGCTCATTAATGCTTACGCTGTAGCAGTCCCAACTGTTCCAACCCATTGGCGGAGTTTGCGCAAGGTGTGAATTAAAATAACTCATAACTGTTTTCTCTCAACTTATAAGATTACGGAAAATAGAATGATGAAGCCCACCATTAAGAAAATTGATAAACCCGACCATAAACCAACGTGCTGATACCACTTCTCGCCTAAACCTTCATTAAAGTTCATGCTGTTAAAGTTAAAGGTTAGATCGTCAGTAACTTGTTCTGGACGCGGTTTGGCGGTAACAAACGCAAGGCCTGTACACAGCAACATACATAACATCCAGTTCAAAATACCTTGGTTGGCATACGGCGCTAGGATGTCTGGTGCATTGCCTGAATTAACCAATAATTTAACTGCGATACCAAAAATAAAACCGACAGAAACGGTAATTAACGCAGCTTGACCACCAACACGTTTCCAGAAGGTACCCAGAAGGAATACTGCTGAGAAAGGTGGTGCGAAGAAGGTGAATAATTCTTGAATGTAGGCAAATAAACTGACTTTTTGCGTGCTTATCCAAATACCCAGTGCAATTGAGCCAATTAAGATAATAAATGTGATCAAGCGACCTAATACCACCAAGTCATGCTCTTTGGCCTGTTGGTTGATAAAACGTTTGTAGAAGTCCATGGTAATGACCGCAGATGTTGAAGTCAGTACTGCGCTCACAGTCGATTGAATTGCACCAAACAGCGCAGCCATTAACAAACCTTGTAAACCGTAAGGGATCACTTCAACAATTAGTGTTATATAAGTTTGGTCGGCGGCTTGGCGCACATCGTTAATGCTATCGCCCGCTAAAATAATATCTGGGCGCATTGCAAAATAAATAAGACCAGGAATAACCACAATAAACGGCAACAAGAGTTTTAAATAAGCAGCAAAGGTAATCCCCATACGTGCGTGATAAACATTTTTTGCTGCGAATACACGTTGAATTAAAAACTGATTGATAACTGTGTACCACAAACCAATATAGAAGAAGCTGAGCACCCAATGTGACCAAGGCACTAATTGATGAGATAAAGGTTGAATGACTGATAAGCGCTGATAATCATCTGTACCGACTGCTTCTTGGCTCATATGTGCAACTGCTTGCTGCCACACACCTGTTTCAGCCGTGTTGCGCTCAACCATAGTTGAGAAGCCAGTAAAGATGTCGCCGTGGCCAAGTGCAGATAAACCATAAATAGTAACGGATAAACCGCCGATAACCATTACGATAATGGTGAGTAAATCCATCCAAGCGACCGATTTTAAGCCGCCCCAAATTGCCCAAATACCTGCAGCAAAACCAATTAATGCTATGGATAAATATAAACCGTTTGCTGAATCAGCCTGCCAACCCATTACAGCATTAAAATCTAAAATAGCATCTAGCGCTAAACCACCGCCGTATATAACAGGCGCTAAAAAGGCGAAGATATTGGCGATAACAGTCACTATCGCAAAAAATACCCGCATTCCTGTGTTAAAGCGTCGCTCTAAAAATTCAGGTGCGGTAAATACTTTGGCTGAGAATAAAAATGGAATAAAAATCCAAATCATAAAGGTGAAGGCTATTACTGTGCTCCATTCACCGGTTGCGACTGAAATACCATATATAAATGCAGCGCCGACCAAACCAATAAAATGTTCGGTACTAATGTTCGCCGCAATATATGAAGCACCCACTACATACCAAGGTAAGCTGCGGCCTGCTAAAAAATAGTCTTCTGAGTTTTCTTCTGCTTGGGTTTTGCTGCGTCGGCCAGCTAGGTAACCAACTACACTGAGCAACGCAAAATAAGCAATAAACGAAAACCAATCCATAGGTTGTAGTGCAATACTTTCTGTCACAAATTCACCTGTTTAATCTATTTGCTTTAATTAATATCCAATTTGGTAACTGACCAAACGAGAGTTCTTTAACTGATGGTTAATTGTATTATAATATTCCATCCTAATCCGTGACCCTTTGTCTCCTTTTTGACAAAATGTTTACAAAATGTGTCAGGTATCAGATTAATAAAAGGCGAGGGAACTCAAAAAATTTAAAATTAACAGTTCGCTTAAATCACTTGCTAGAAAAACAATAAAAGTAAATTAAAACAGTTGATTAGTATTGAATAATGAAATGAAACGGGGAATGTTAATACCAGTAAAACCAAATGTGACCACGGGTCAGAATAAAAGGTCGTTATACAGGCGCAATTTATCATTACTTGTTTTGTTTAAGTGTTACAAAATTTAAACAAAATAATTTACTGGCTTTTCAGTGAAGGGAAGATGATGAATAAAACAAATATTCGCGGCTGCCAACTGCTGTTTTTTTGGCTTACTTTTATACTGAGTATACCGTTAGGCAGCGCTAATGCTAAACAACCAAATATTGTATTGATGGTCGCGGATGATCATGGTCGCGAAGCTTTTGGCGCATATGGTAATAACAGCATTCGCACACCTCATTTAGACCAACTCGCCAAAGAAGGCATTTTGTTTAATCATGCTTATGGCACATCTGCCAGTTGCAGTGCCAGCCGCTCGGTTTTATTAACGGGTTTACAAAACCATGCCAACGGACAATATGGTCACGAACATTCTTATCATCACTTTGCAACTTTTGACCATGTAAAATCTTTACCTGTACGTTTGTCACAAGCTGGCTATCGCACAGCCCAAGTAGGTAAATTTCACATAGGCCCGCGGGCAACGTATAAATTTGACCAATATTTAAAAGTAGTTGGCCAAAGTGCGGACGGCTCGCGCAATTCTGTTGGCATGGCCAAAGCGGCTGAGCCGCTTATTTTTGCAAAGTCGGATGAGCCTTTCTTTTTGTATTTAGCAACTAACGACCCACACAGAGATCACGCTAAAAACAGTTTAGGTGACAATACGTTTGGCAATAAACCTGACGATAAAGGTTTAGCGCTAGAACGCTTAGATTATCAAGCAGAAGATGTTGAAGTACCAGATTATTTACCCGACATTCCTGAAACGCGCCGCGAGCTAGCCGAATATTATCAGTCGGTCTCTCGTGTGGATGACACTATGGGCGAACTAGTGCGTTTATTAAAAGCCGCAGGCCAATACGACAATACAGTGATTATCTATTTGTCAGACAATGGCACAGCTATGCCAGGCGCTAAAACCACAGTTTACGAACCAGGTATTCGTTTGCCGTTAGTGGTAAAAACGGCAAAAGCGCACAAAGCTGTAACTGAACAAAAGATAAACAAAACACAAGCTATGGTCAGTTGGGTTGATATTACCCCAACCATTTTAGAGCTAGCACAGGTACCTTTTAAAAAGTCTGATTTTAACGGTACATCATTTGTGCCCGTGTTAAATGAGCCAAACAAAAACCATGGCCGTGATGTTATATACGCCTCACATACGTTTCATGAAATTACTATGTACTACCCAATGCGAGTGGTACGCAATCGCGACTTTAAATTGATATGGAATATTGCCCATGGTTTGCAATATCCGTTTGCGTCGGATTTACAAATAGCCAGCACTTGGCAAGGTGCAATTGAACGCAAATTAGTCAACTTCGGTAAGCGCAATTTTAAAGACTATTTATTTAGACCTGTACGACATGCGGGAAGATTCGCCAAACTATGGTGAACATATCAATTTAGCTGATCATCCAGACTTCCAAACCATTAAGAATCGCTTAATGGCCCAATTACAAAGTTATCAAACAGAAACCAAAGATCCTTGGGTTTATAAATGGCATTACCAATAACCAGAGCAAGATATGAAAATTAAACGAATACAATAATTTGATTAGCAAGGATGAGTATTCACCGATAGTTGAAAAGTTATCTAAATGGTTGCCAGAAGTGAAAATACCACAGGCTGAATACCGACCCGGTGGTTAGCTTTCAGCACAAATGTTGGCAAAACAGGCATTGGTGAGTTGTTTTAAATCATCCGCTGCAAGTTCAATTTCCAAACCGCGGCGGCCTGCACTGACAAACATAGTGGCAAAATTTTGCGCGGATGAATCTATTACAGTTTTTAAGCGCTTTTTTTGCCCTAGCGGGCTAACACCGCCCATAACATAACCCGTTGAACGAGCAACATCGTTTTTATCAGCCATAGCCGCTTTTTTTGCACCAGCGGCTTGTGCAATAAGCTTCATGCTTAACATAGACGCAACTGGCACAACCGCTACCGCGAGTGTTTTGTTGTCTAAACTCACAACCAAAGTTTTAAACACCTGCGCTGGGTTAACGCCAAGCTTTTCAGCAGCTTCAAGGCCATATGATTCGCTAGCAGCATCATGCAGGTATTCATGAATTGTGTGGCTAATTTTGGCTTTTTTGGCAAGGTTAATTGCAGGTGTCATGTTAATTTGAATCGTAAATAAATTAATGCACTGAGCTTACAAGTTATCAGTTGAATCCTCAAGCCGCGCTAGCTTTGTTTACTAATGGAATTCCACTTTTGAACTACTGCGCTTTCATCTCTATAAGTTAAAATGCTGCGGTAGTTATTCCGCCTTCTGGCAATAGCTCATTCAGGTGCAGCTCTAGCCGTGGAATTAGCTGAGCGTGTTTTTTGTGTAAATAAGGGTAGGAGTTAAATTGATAAAAACGGGTTATTTTGTGAATCGGTTTTGCCACTATCTGATGAGCTTGCTCTAACACCATATCTGAGCCTGAAATAAATACATGGATGCGTTCTGCTTCTAACATTTTTAGCGTACTCCTAAAATTTGCGGCAATATGCAAATTTGATAACTGGTGTAATTCTGCAAATTCTTGAGCTATTAACGAGCCGTTTTGAAAACCAACTTTATAATTGCTTTGTTTAAGTGATTCGACATCAGAAAATGTGATTGTTGGGTTGTATGTCCATGCGGCAAAATCACTGGTACGGACAACCGCATTTAATTTGTATAGATTGTTATAGTCAAATCGCTCAGGGAAACCACCAACTCTAGCACATTCGCCGTCAGTGTTACCTTTTTGTGCTTCTTCTAACGCACGGGTGGCCGACTTAAAATAACGCATTTCAAATGAGTAGCCTAAGGCAATAAACGCTTGAGTATAAATGCTGTTTAGTGCTCGGCTAAATTCAGATTCAGGGTTTAAACTGCATGAAAATACTATTGTGTTATTGTTTGCAAAAGTAACAGTATTGCTAAACGCGCAAACTAATAAAACAAACGACATGATAACGCGCTTAACTAACAACAACTCGCATACCTCACAACAAAAACGACCTTTAAATATTAGATAATCAAGTATCAATTCACAAACATTAAATCAAATGCTCAAGTTTTAGGCACAAATGGTGCTATCAATTTTCAGGGAACTAACCTTATCTTTATAGACCAAGAAAATCTTTAAACCTACAACAAAAACTAAGGACAAATACATGTCTAAACATCAAGCACTCAAACTGTTCACACTCTGTTCGGCAATTTTCATTTTGCCAACTCACGCAAATCAACAAAACAATTGGCATGATTTAATTGATAAAAATTTATCTCAATTCGAATTTTGGGGTGGGGTGCCGCACTCAACGGTTAAAGGCTTACCAAAAGGCACATTTCAAAGTGATGACGTAACTAAAGGCACACCGCTGGGTTTAAATAACGATCCACTCAACATTTTTACTGTTATTGAAGAAGATGGCCAACCCGTTATCAAAGTAACAGGGCAAGTGTATGCAGGCATTAATACGCTAAAGCACTATGGAAATTATCATCTAAAATTTCAGTTTAAGTGGGGCATGCAACGCTGGGAGCCAAGGTTAACTGCAAAACGTGATAGTGGACTTTTGTATCATTGCACAGGTGAACATGGGGTATTTTGGAATACCTGGAAAGCCTGCCTTGAATATCAAATTCAAGAAAGCGACATAGGTGATTATTTAGGCTTAAAAGGCCCAAGAGGCCAGTACCGTGGTTACCTAGTTGAAAAAGACGCAAAACCAGACAAACGTGACAATGGTTTGTATTATTACGACCCAAACAGCGACAATATAATAACAGGTGCACGTTACACCAATGCTTATATTGAAAACGATGCACCGTTTGGCAACTGGAATACAGTTGAGTTATACGCGATAGGTGATGAAGCTGTACATATTGTAAATGGTGAAGTGGTGATGTTTGTTGAAAACCTACAAACTAAAACGGGTGAGCCATTAACCAAAGGGCAAATTCAATTTCAGTCTGAAGCCGCTGAAATTTATTATCGGAATATGAAAATACGCAGCGCAACAGAATTTCCTGCCGAAGTTGAAGCGCAAATTCGTCGGATTAATTGAATAAGGACTTAACCTATCTGTTAACCGAAATGATGATGGACAGGCTAGAAGATCTCAAACACCTAGCTAATGCTAAAGAGCATGGCCCGGAAAAGACCATTTAGGTAATTTTTGTAGATTTAGCAAACAGGGGGTATCAATTGGCCCTGTTCTAGTCTTTTTCTACTAGACCCTAAATTTCTTTTGCTTTGGTTTGTATGTAGGTCCTTAGCTGTCAATAAAGGATAAAGCTTATGCGTTTCATAAAATCTATCATTGATATCGGAATCATCTCTTCTATCTTATTGTTACTGCCCAGTTGTAGCAGTCAGGAGCAAGCCAAAGAAGAGGCCATGCAAACAAGCGACAAACCAAACATTGTCATATTTTATGTTGATGATTTGGGTTATGGTGATTTAGGCGCATACGGTGCCACAGCCGTCAAAACGCCTAATGTTGATGCGTTAGCGCACAACGGAATCCGCTTTACCGATGCCCATTCATCTGCTGCAACCTGTACGCCTTCACGCTATTCACTACTGACTGGTGAGCAAGCGTTTAGAAACAAACGGGCGCGAATTTTGCCTGGGGACGCGCCATTACTGATAGATGTAAATCAGCCAACGTTGCCAAAAATGTTGAAAAAAGTCGGTTACAAAACCGCCGTTGTCGGTAAGTGGCATTTGGGTTTGGGCGATGGTTTTGTTGATTGGAATAAAGCGGTAAAACCAGGGCCATTGGAAATTGGTTTTGATTATAGCTTTTTGTTGCCAGCAACGGGAGATCGTGTTCCGAGTGTTTACCTAGAAAATCATCATGTGGTTAACTTATCTCAAGATGATCCTTTGTACGTTAACTACAAACACAAAATAGGTAATCGCCCCACAGGTTATGAAAACCCAGAATTAGTGCGGCAAACCCCTGATGAGGGTCACAATAAAACCATTGTTAATGGCATCAGCCGTATGGGTTGGATGGCCTGCGGTAAGAGCGCTGAGTGGATAGATGAAGACTTTTATCAAGTGTTTACTGACAAAGCCAATGACTTTATAACCGCTAATAAAGAACAACCTTTTTTCTTGTTTTTCCCGTTTCATGATATTCATGTGCCGCGTTTACCGCATAAGATGTTTCAAGGACAAACAGACATGGGACCACGCGGTGACGCCATTGTGCAAATGGATTGGATAACCGGGCAAATTGTCAATCAGTTAAAAAAATATAACTTATTGGATAACACTATTATTCTATTCACCAGCGATAATGGTGCAGTACTCAATGATGGTTATGAAGATCAAGCTGAAGAGTTACTTGGCGAACATAAGCCAAACGGCATTTATAAAGGTGGAAAATATAGCGCTCATGAAGCGGGTACTCGGGTACCAACTATTATCCATTACCCAAATAGAGTTAAGCCTGGGGTAAGTGATGCTTTAATGACGCAAGTCGATATTTACGCATCTTTAGCAAATTACCTTAATATCCCTTTAGAGAATCAAGAGGCGATTGACAGCCAAGTACTGACAGATGCTTGGTTTAACGCGCAAGAGCCTGGTCGAGACTTTATTATTCAACAATCAGTTGGCTTAGCATTACGCATGGGGTCATGGAAATATATTACGCCAGCCAATGAAAATCGGATGAAAAGAAAAGCGGCAATTAAAGAGCGAAAAAATATAGATATTGGCGCCAAACCAACCGCTCAGTTATATAACCTAACCAAAGATCCATCTGAGCAAATAGATTTAGCAGCAAGAATGCCAGAAAAAGTAGCTGAATTAGCGCAACTATTGGCTAAGGAAAAAGCGCGTACTGCTCGGAAACAGTAGCGTCTAGGAATTCGCACGTAGCGCTTTGGTTACTTTGCGCTCGGCGGTATAAAAAAGTAAATAAAATGAGTAGATTTTATTTATGTTCACTATTTTCGAGCTGCCGCTAGATACGTTTTTAAAGGTTTGATAACTCCATTTTTTGTAGAGTTCGCTACTCATATTTATCAGCATTATTAAGCGAATATGGCATTGCATTGTCAGCTATTTACAAATTTTGGGGTATCAACTTTGAATAGATTTGCCTTTTATTAATTGGCAATAACAACATATTACTCGTGGCAAATAGCGCTTAGGAGCAAGCAATGAAATTCGTGCGAACAACAGCACAGATATTAATGAACAGATTTTCTGAGGCAATAAAAAACACCCCAATAGGTTATTTATCAGCGATACTAGTTAGCTTGTTATTAACTGGCTGCAGTGAGCCTAGTAAAAAACTACACAAACCCGTTAGCCCAATGCCAGAGTCGTTTTATCACGCACCTGCTGATGAACTAAAAGCTAACTTTAAAGCTCCACCCGATGCCGTCAAACCTTGGGTATATTGGTATTGGATCAATGACCATATCTCTAAAGAAGGAGTTGAAAACGACCTTAAAAAAATGCAGGAGCAAGGCATTAGTACTGCGCTTATCGGCATCATTCACCTACAGCCAAGTATTGGTGGCTATGGCAAGCTCAAACCTTTTACAGATGAATGGTGGGATGTTTTGCTTTTTGCAATCAAAAAAGCCCCCGAGTACAACATAGATATTGGTCTATTTAACTCACCTGGTTGGAGCCAATCTGGTGGCCCTTGGGTTGAGATGCATCAGTCGATGCGTTATTTAGATAACCGCGAATATCACTTAGTTGGTGGTCAAAACACTAACCTTTCTTTGAATAAGCCCGAAGGCTACGCTGAAGATGTAAAAGTCATAGCCTTTAAAACGCCTGCCGGTGAACTAATTCGCCTTAACAATAATCAAACTAAAGTTAGCGCAACGGCTTTGATTAACAGTGAAAAACACGTAGAAGCAAATATTGAAGGTCTACTTGATGGTGATCATCAGTCTGTCTATTACTTTCCAGCATCAGTGCTAAAAAACAAAGGCAGCAAGTTAAACATCGATTTTGTTCATGATGAAATATTAACTGCGCGCAGTTTAGAAATTTATCCTAATGATACTCATTCGGCAAAAGCTACCTTGTCATTTAAAAATGCTCAAGGTGAGTTTGAAACAATTAGATCTTTTGACTTGCAACGTCCACGAAACATGGCGTCGATTGGTCCTGAGCATGATGCGCCAATTGTCATCAATTTTCCAAAAGTAGCAGCCAGTGAATTTCGCCTGACCTTAAATTCATTAGTTATTGGCCGTAAAAGCAGAAACAGTAATCCAATCCCTGGCATCAAAGAACTGGTATTAACCAGTGGCTACAAATTAGAACGTTATGTAGAGAAAAAACTCGGTAAAGTATTCCCTAACCCTCAGCCAAAACACGATAGTTATCAGTGGGATGCGCCAACACCAGAAGATCAAGCGAGCCTCGCACTCAATGCCGAACAAGTGTTAGACATTACAGAATTTGTTGATGAAGGTAAGCTCAATTGGCAAGCGCCAGCAGGTGACTGGACGGTTGTGCACTATTTTATGCGTACCACAGGCACGACCAATGGCCCGACGACCAAAGCGACCCGTGGACCGGAAATTGATAAACTGAGCAAAGAAATTGCTCAAGCACATTTTGATGCTTATGTCGGTGATATCTACGATCGTTTAAAACCAGAAGAGCGCAGCGCGCTTAAATATATTGTTATCGATAGCTACGAGCGAGGTGCACAAAACTGGACCGACGGTTTTGCTGAGCGTTTTCAGCAACAATTTGGCTACGATCCGATGCAGTTTTTACCTGTGTATACTGGCCGTATTGTTAATAGTGCTGAGCAAAGTGAGCGCTTTTTATGGGATATGCGCCGTATGGTTGCCGACCGGGTATCCTATGAATACACTGCGGGTATTCGTGAACGTGCGCACCAGCATGGTTTAAAATTGTGGCTGGAAAACTACGGTCACTGGGGCTTTCCGGGTGAGTTTTTACAATACGGTGGTCAAGCCGATATTGTTAGTGGTGAGTTTTGGGCTTCCGGTAACTTGGGCGCGATAGAATTAAAAGCTGCATCTTCAGCGGCACATATTTATGGCCACAAAACCGTGATGTCGGAGTCTTTCACCGCGGGTCGTAGTGATGCCTTTAAAAACCATTTTTGGAACTTTAAAAAGCGCGGTGATTGGTCATTTGTTGAGGGTATCAACCACACCTTATTACATGTGTATATTCAGCAAGGATATGAAGATAAAAAACCAGGGGTCAACGCTTGGTTTGGCTCTGAATTTAATCGCCACAACACTTGGTTTGACTATATGGGCGGTTGGTTAGACTACGTAAAACGCAGTAATTATATGATGCAACAAGGCACTTACGTTGCTGATATTATGTACTTCATTGGCGAAAACGCGCCAACAATGACTGGTGAAATTAAACCTGCGTTACCTAGTGGTTATTCTTATGACTTTATCAACGCTGAAATAATTTTACATGGCTTGAGTGTTGACGATGGTCAATTCGTCTTGTCGAGCGGTGCTCGCTTTAAACTATTGGTTTTGCCTGATTTCTCCACTATGCGTCCAGCAGTATTAGCAAAAATAAAACAATTAGTGGCGGATGGTGGCGCTATTTATGGCCCTAAACCAACGCAGTCACCCAGTTTGCAAAACTACCCGCAAGCTGATCAACAAGTTCAGCAACTAGCGAATGAGTTGTGGCAACAAATTGATGGCAAAACTGTTACTCAAGGCCAATATGGCAAAGGTATGGTATTCTTTGATTCTGCCGAGAACGTTGACTTAACACAGGTCATGAACAAGCTGAAGCAACCGGCTGATCTTGCTGGTTTGCCAGAAGAGGTGATCTGGAGCCATCGCAGCAGTGATACGCACGAAATTTATTTTATTGCCAACCAATCAGAAGCTGTGGTTGATATTAAACCAAGCTTCAGGTTGCAAAGTTCATCACCAAACAAACTTGGACAACCACAAGCTTGGGATGCGGTTACAGGTAATGTCAGAACCATCGGCCAGTACAGTATTGAAAATGACCGTTTAGTTGCGCCGATAACCTTACAAGGTTTGCAGTCAACTTTTGTCGTTTTTGAAAAATCCGTGAATGCAGCGATTCAGCCAAAAGCAATCAAAGAAATTTCAAAGCAAGATAAAGATATCTGGTTGCCAACGGCTATTGATAATACCGGTGAGGTCTTAATTGATGTGCCTCAAAACGGCGACTACCAAGTGCAGTTAACTAATGGCCAAACACAAAACGTTGAGCTAACTGATCTACCATCACCATTAGCACTAAATACACCGTGGCAGTTGACTTTCGAACAAAACCGAGATGTTGCAACCTCATTAACACTAGATAAGTTAGTTTCATTAACCGAGTTGAAACCACTGGCATTAAAACACTACTCAGGCTCAATAAGTTATCAAAACCAGTTTAACATGTCTGCGGATATGCTTCGTAACGATCAACGTTGGATTTTACACTTAGGTCAAGTAGGAGTAGTGGCGCGTGTAACCATTAACGGCTACAATTTAGGTGAAATTTGGAGTAGACCGCTACAAGTTGATGTCACTGACTATTTAGTTGCAGGCAATAATAAACTTAAAGTGGATGTGGCAACCACTTGGGTTAATCGTATGGTCGGTGACTTAAAATACCCGAAACAATTCCCTGATCAAAAACAGCCGAAAGTCTTTGAAACGGAGATTACTTTTGAAAGTAAAATCAGCAAAGATACTGAACTGCAAGCTTCAGGGTTGATTGGTCCAGTGTTACTCCAACCAATTCGAAAAATCACGTTGAAACTATAGCGAAAGCATTTGGGCGAACTGTCAATCACCCATAGATCTAAATAAATCTTGTGGTCTATTTATGCTAGTAAGATGCAGCAGCAATAAAGCTGCTGCTTAAACTTGAGACCCAACTAATACTTAAAACTTAGCACGTAAACCTAAGGTATAACGTGGTCCTGTTTTGCGATACATAAAGGTTGCATCGGTAATGCCAACGTATTGATACACTTCACTGTCTAGGATATTACTACCGCTGAAAAACAAGTTAATATTGTCATCAATCGCATAATCAATTGATAAGTCCAATTGATCAAAGGCATCAGCATATTTCGCTAAACCACCCTGGCTATTAGACAACAAACGTTCATCTCGGTAGTTATAGGCAAATCGTACACCTAAACCATCTTTCTCATAATAAACTATCGCGTTATAGCTATTTTCAGACAGTTGAGGTAGTGGTAATTCCGCCCCAGTCACTTGGTTAAAGTTTTGCCCTGGCTGTTCACTATCTGTGTAGGTATAGTTGAGTACATAACCAAACCCATTAAATGGCGCAGATAATAGTTCACTGAAATCTTGTTGCCAACTCAGTTCTAACCCTTGAATGGTGCCAGATTCACCATTTTCCTTGAATCTCAATACAACTTCATCTTCTTGCGCTTTAGCGATATTACAGTTGGGATCTGTACCTTGATTAGCTAACTCTACCGTACAACCATCGGAATTACGATCTAGTGTTTCGTCGATAATTTCATTGCGTGTACCCGTTTTAAAAAACGAAGCGACATCTTTATAAAAGATAGCAGCGGTAAATGCACTGGTATCTGAGATATACCATTCGTAGCTTAAGTCGTATTGTGTGGCTTTAAAAGGCGATAGGTTGGGGTTGCCAATTGAAGCACTTTGGCTATTGCCAGCAAGGTTTAATGCGGGTGATAAATCAATTGGGTTTGGCCGAGACATCACTTTAGCTGCAGCAAATCGTAAATTCATGGTGTCGGTTAAATCATAGTTAATGTTAAAGCTGGGTAAAAAGTCTGAATAATCCGAGCTTTCAGATTTAGGTTCACCATTTTGGTTGGCTGCTACAGTTGCATCTGTTTTTACGTAGCGCACACCAAAGTTCCCACGAAAATCATCTCCTTCGAAGTTCTGTTGTGCATATACGGCAGTGGTTTTTTCTTCAATATCAAACCATGAAGTTGGCATCTCGTTAAAAGCAGATACGGGGCCAGAGTAAGCAGGATCATCGTCTAAGGCTAGAACAGTATCAGCCATTGCTTTGAACTCATCAGTTGACATATGATTGAGTGTTAGCCATTTACGCGGAATTGAACCAGCTTCACCAGACATATATTCACCGTCGCTGACCACTATCATGTTTTGCACTTGGCTTGGTAAATCATCTAATAAAACGTTCATACTTTGACCAATCGTAGTGTCATCATAGTTAGGGTCGCTTGGGTCTAAGTCTGACAAGTAATTATTTACATCTGCCAACTGAAACTCTCTGCGGTTTGCTGTTCTATTGGCTAGACGTAAACCTGTCTCAAAACTGGTAAAAATTCCCTGATCTAAGGTGTACTCAAGATCAATTTTTAAACTATCTTCACCTGTTTCTTTATCAGTATTTCGCGCCCAAACATTGGTCATGTAAAACCCTTCTCTATTTGCCCCACTGCGATCATTAGGAAGCATAATATCGACTTGAGGTAACGATTTTCCAGAAAAGTCATAATTTACTTGTTGTAAAACTTGTTCTGACTTGGCTAGCAAGAAATTTGTATTGATGTTTCCTACATCGTTAGTGGCGCGCGATGTTTGTGCTTGCAATGAAATTATATAGTCATCCTTTGTATATGTCCCACCGAATGCAAACGCGTATTGCTGCTCTTCTCCTAAAACATTTGTCGGGTTGTATTTAACCCAACCACCTTGGCCAAATTCAGGGTCATCACTTTTGGTCTCTGAAACAACGTTAGCCGCGGTTAAAAAGCCTTGTTGTGCACCGTCTTTATGAGTCACAGTCACTAAATCATCGGCTTGATAGTCAAACCCCAAAAAGCCACCCTTTAGGTCAACTACAACTTTTGGTTGTGACTGTTGCGAATCGAATTGGATAAAGGTGGTATCTACAAAAAATTCTAACTCTGTGTTTGGCGCAAATTGAAAAGATGCATCTACCCCCACCTTTTGCCTGTCGTAGTCAAAGCGTTGAAATCTATTGGTACGAGGTACCCACACTGGATAACCTGGGTTTGCCGAATTGACTCCACCATTGGTATAACTAGCGGCATTAAGTTTGCGCCACCCATTGTTAGCTACCTGTTCAGTTCTTTGGTTATAGTCTTGGTACGAAACATTAATAAGTGCGCCAAAGTCACCTAAGCTAGAATCCCAAGTATTGCTGGCGAATAAGCTTAATTCTGGATCTACTTCGTCTTTACGCAGTGCGTCGTATGCTAACTTTGCAGTGACTGAAACTGTGCCAGGGTTGGTATCAAATGGTTTGCGAGTTTTTAACCTTACTGTTGCACCTAATGCGCCTTCAGTATCTGATGCAGAGGGTGATTTAATGACTTCTACACCAGCAAACAACGCCGACGAAATACCGGTAAACGAGTTATTACGATTGTCGGAATTATTTGAAATTAAACTACGGCCATTTACTTCAACGCGATTTTGGCTTAAGCCTCGCACTTGAAAGCCCGCACCTTCGCCACCTGCGTCACGGCCAATCTGTAATCCTGTGACTCGTTGCAAAGCTTCTGCGATATTGTTGTCAGGTAATTTACCTATGTCTTCTGCAGTGATTGCATCAACAACTTGGGTCGCATTTCGTTTGATAAAAGCTGATTCTTTAAGCGAATTGCGAATACCTGTAACGCTAATAACTTCGGTTTCGTCAGTTTGTTGCTCTTGCGCTATCGCGCTGGTATTAACTGCTGGGTAAACAACTAGGCTAGAGAGTAGTGTGGTTCTTATCAGTGTGGTCAATTGAGTTTGTTTAAACATAAAAGCTCCGTTTGTATTATTGTAGTATATATTTTATTCCTTACAGTTCACCCATTGAGCAAGCGCTCATACGTCGGTGATCAAACGCTGGAGTAAAACGTTTTTAACCTTAGCTTAGCGCTTATTTGTATGTCAAATGTAAATATTTGGAATGAGAAATATTTTACTTTTGTTTCGATATTTTAGTTTAAAAGAAAATTTTTATCGGTATAAGCCCCAAAAAACAAGGATAAAGGCGACATTTGTTAACATTTGGTGTCTATTAGTTATCTAATATGTTTAATTTCCTATTGCGCCATCCAAGTTTAAATGTATTATATAATTACCTTTAATCACCAAGTTTTGGAATGATAGGTTTATACTCACACACAGAGGCAATTATGAATAAGATTACAAAATACACAGCACTAACTGGTTTATTAACTATGTCAACTTTGGCGAATGCGGGTGGCACACTCACATTGTCGAATCAAACAGGCACTATAGTGATAGACGACAACAACGATTACGATGAAATTGTTATTCCTGAAAATAAAACCATTCAAGCTAATATCCATATTCTTAAAGGCCGCACAAATGATGTGGTTATTCGAGGCAACAATAGGTCGACGTCAATTCTTGCGCCAAATGGTTTATGGGGCGAATCGCAAGAAGATGCCAAAGGTACAGCGGGTAAAAAATTGAGTACCATTTATGCTGACTGTAACTGCACAGTTTCAATTTCAAATTTAACCAGCCGTAACCCTGAAAAATTTCATATATTGGGTGACACTGACAACACCTTGATGTTAGTGGACAACGTTAATTTATATACACGAATTGCCGCCAATAGTGATGTGCACCATCACCATACAACAGATGGTTTTGGTGGTGGCGTTGGGTCGTCTATTCGTTATTCAAATATTGATACCTTTGACGACAGCATCAAGGTTTACCGTACAGAAATGACAGTTGAAAACGTGCATATCACCCATAACGAGTTTGGTGCACCGTACCAATTTGGTTGGGGTGGTTTTGACTATGCTAAGCTCATTTTAAAAGGGTCAAATACAGTTAAAGACAACCACTCTAGTTATCGCCATGGGGTATTTGCTTGGGTGAGTACCAATCAAACAGGCTATGTGCGCAAGGTTGACTATCGAGGTGCATTTAACCATACAGTTGCTGCTGGTAAAAGCCGTTCAAAACTATATACCTTTGGTCATTTATCAAATACCAATTTAACCGTGTCCGGCGCAACGTTAAATTTATTTGGCGGCCAGTGTAAGGCGTCGACCAATTCGAATACTGAGTTTAGATTAACCAGTAATGCCAATATCACCAATGGTACTTATTGCAATTAATTGCTGAACCAGAGCTGTGACTGGTGGCAGGCTTGTTTTACTGCCGCCAGTTTTTACCCACAAATGACTTAATCACGCAACAGACTGAACATTACCTTTATGCAAAAAATAACCTATATATTTGTATGGTCGTTCATCGGCCTTATGGCAGCAGGGATAGGCTATTTACTGCAAGGATGTGTATTAAACTCAAACACCAACAATCAAACAGTTGCAAACCATAATCAGACCATTGAAAACTCTAGGCTAACACCAAGCCCCGTCATAAAGTCTGATGCTACAAAAGAGCCAACGAAATCACCAACACAAGTACAATCACATCAAGCTGATTTAAGCCAGCTGCTTTTATACAAACCGCTGCGTAATATCAGTCGTAACGAGCTAAAACTCGCCTTGCAACAAAACCCTCATCAACTTATAGATTTTATTAAAGCGTATGCACAAGCCGATGCTTTTGAAACACGATTATTGCTTGATGTGGTTTTTCAATTTAGTGATGAATATCGCGAGCAGGTTGCGCTTGAAATGCTAAAAAGCAACAATGGAGAATTTAGAATTGCCGGATACAGGCTGCTAGCGAGTGCCAATTCCGAATCGCCGCAAACAGCGGGTGAGAATATCCGTCGAGTTATCGAACATAGCTACATGGAAAACAATGATAATGTGCTAACACAAGTATTTGTCGGTTTGTCGTCACATAATTTTGATCAACAAACAGCCGAACAAATTCGTTTACGAATTGCCGCCACAGCAGCCCCTTATGATACAGATTTAGCGGTAGAATCGACCCGATTATTGGCTAAATTTGAGCCATCGAAAATTTTAGAAGAGCGAATTGAACAGCATTTATTAAGCAACGATGAATCAATCATGCTGCAAACACTGAATTTGCTGTATGAAATTGGGCCTATTTCAAGTGAAATAAAACTGGTTGTGACCGATATTGTTTCTGATCCGAAATACGACGTCCAAATACGCGAAACAGCCAAAGCGATCTCAAAACAATGGTGAGCAACAATCAAAATATACTCATTTTTACTGGTTGGTAGTCAGCCAATCTTAAGCTTTTATTCAGGACATATAGTCTGATAATAAGCTTTAACTGTTGGTGACTAGGTTGAGATCCATTACAATAACCGATTTAGACCTGATCGCACACGAGAATGAACCAACCTTCGACTAAAGTTGCAGTTATTGGCGGCGGTGTTGCTGGCGCCACTATAGCTTTACGTTTTTCTGAACTCGGAATAGATACCACAGTAATTGAGCAGGGGGATACCTTAGTTAATGGCCCGCCTTTTTGTCATTTGCATGCCGGTGGTAATTTTTACCGGGAAATATCTGATGAACAATGTTTAACTTTGCTACAGCAAGCGATTGAAACAGCGAAAGTATTCCCGTTAGCGATTAATGCGCGCGCAACCCTCGTAGCTTTACCGAAAACAGAAAAAACCGAACCATTAGATTTATTACCGCGTTTATGTAAACTGCGCGAAAGGTATCGCCAATTAGTCAAAGAAGATGCAAGCAACGAAGTACTCGGCGAACCAGATGAATACTTTGAGTTGTACTCACAATCGCAATTACAAGCTTTAGCCAATAGCCCGTTGCCAACAAAAATCACAAAACGCAGCGACTGGCTAATTGCTTTTGCCAAACATGTTGACATGTCTAAATTAAAATTCCCGCTGGTGTTAGTGCAAGAGTATGGCTGGTCGGCATTTCGTATTGCGGCGATTGCCGAATTAGCTCAACAAAATTTAGCCAGCTGCCATATCAAATTAGCCAGTAAAGTAAATGCCATAGCCCCAAGAGTAGCGCCAGACGGTTGGCAATTAACCATTGAAAATCAGCATACAAAAGCAACCGAGCAATTAGATTTTGATTATGTGGTTAATGCCTGCGGCTTTAAAAGTGGTGAAATAGACGACCTAATAAAGATTAACAGGCAGCGCATGGTTGAATTTAAAGCCGCCTATGTTGCACATTGGCCACAGAGTCAGGGCCTATGGCCAGAAGTATTATTTTATGGTGAACGTGGCACCCCGCAAGGCATGGCGCAGTTAACGCCTTACCACAATGGTTATTTTCAACTGCATGGTATGACCAAAGAGATCACTTTATTTGAACAAGGTTTGGTTGCGAGTAGTAACAGCAGTGCACAACCTAAACTGCCGCAAATATTTTTAGACAAAATATATCACCAATGGCCACCGGCAACGGTAGAATCCCGCACCTTAGGCGCAATTAAACATATAAGCCAATTTATCCCAGAGTTTTCTTCCGCGCAGGTATATGGCAAACCTATGTTTGGCGCGCAACAAATTCCGGGCGAAGATCCTGACTTACGCGCTATGTCTGCTTCTTTTAGCCATAAACGATACGCTAGAGCAGAAATTGTCAAAGCATCGTCTGCTTTGAATGCAGCAGATGCAATTTTACGTGATCTATTAAATTGCGGATTGGTAGATGTAAATCAGCTCGGCGAGGGGCTAGATAAACATCACTTCCCAGTTACCCAGGCTTGTCAGGAAAAACAGGTAACAGAGTTAGCCCTAGCTTATGCTAAGGCACGTGGTTACCCAGCAGAGTTAGCGGTTAATGTTTTATAACGAGCTTTTCTGTTGTTAACAACTCAGGGCTGCCGCCTCTAGCGCCTGAGCCACAGCATGTCCATAACGCATTGTTGTAGTAAACAACACCTGTACCGTGGCGACCTTCTTTTAAATTAGGCAGGTTGTACCAAGTTTGGCTAGTTGGGTTGTACACCTCAACTTCATTGTGGGCGGGTTTTGGTCGATTGGTTTCGCCACCCAATACAAGAATATGGCCGTTTAAACTAATAGTTGAATTGCCCGCGCGTGGGGTAGGCAAGTTTTGCGCTAGGGTTGACCAGGTGTTGGTTGTTAGATCGTACACATCAACTTCAGCTACCGTTAACGAGAATACTTGTTTAGTTATTTGCGAGGTTTTTCGCCCGCCAGCTAGATAAATTTTGTTGTTTACTTCGGCGGCTTGAAAGTGGTCACGCGCTCGTGGTGCATCTGGCAGTATTGTCCATTTTTTGGTTTTAAAATTATAGCTGTCAGCCCATTTCACCCAGCCATCATAATGGCCATTTTGTATGCCGGACAACAAATATAAAGTATCGTTTTTAATAACAACTCCCGCACCACCACGGCGTCTATCAGCTGGTATCTCAGGTCCTTGTTGCCATTCATCTAATTTTGGATCATAAAATATGATGTTTTCGACCGCTTGTTCTTTTGGGTAACGGCCGGTCATAGCGCCAGCAATCACTATTTTGTTGTTATAAATAGCGGCTTGAAAATGATGAATTTCTAACGGCGGTTTTGCCCCTTGCGACCAGCTATTGGTGGCTGGATCAAATATACTAACAGCTTGGATGCGTCTGCCGCCTAAAGCGTAAAATTTACCATCAAATTCAATAAAGGTCGCTTCATGTCTAGGGTGGGGGGCATTTTTAGTTTGTACCATTTGCCAGCCTGTTTGTGCAGCTTGAATGTTGGCCGCGTTATCAGTATCAGCTGAATTCTTGTTACTACATGCAGTGACAAACACTAAGGCTGCAATTAAGCAGCCCAGCAAACATTTGTTTAAATACATTTTTACCCCTTATATTTATGTATATTTTATTCAAATGTGACTGTTTCACCTTCTTGAAGTGTTAGGGTAAATCGCCCTGTTGTTGTCGCATTTGCTTGAGTCATCTTTTCACCTGCAATATACACATTTTTAAATATAATATCCTTAATTGATGCAGTATTACTCAAACTTTCTACTGCGTTAAACAATAAATCTGGTGACAATTGGCCATTGCCACCAAATTTTTGTTTGATGTTAACCAGTTCTTGATAACTCGGGATAGATTCAACATGTATGTTTTCAAAGGTCCAATTGGCATAAGATTGGTTAGGATAAAACTCGTTTCTCAAATAAAAAACACGTGAAACGGGTCCTTCCATATAGATGTTTTTAAAGTGGATGTTTTTAATTGTGCCAGAGCGCGTGTCTGTACTTGGACGTTCAGTTAAATTGGCCAATCCTCTATTTTTATTTAAACCTGTCCATTCAGTGTGAATAACATGGATGTTTTCAATTAATGCTGTATCGACAGATTTAGGATACCAACCAAATTGAAATATACCGCCATTGTCCATTTGCCACACAACACAGTCTTTTACGCTTGAATTGTTGTGGTATACCTTAAATGCATCATCCATAGCGGCGACAAAACAGTCGCTTAATTTAATATTTGCGGGCAAGTCGAAACCGTCATTATTGTAGCGCCACATGCCCATTAGTTTGACATTACGCACTGTGCCTTTAACTTCAGAGCGTGGAAAGCTCGATTCTGGCCTAACACTAAAAGCGTAAAATGGAATATTAACTAGGGTGATACCTTCAACTAAAAAGTCATTTTGGTCGATATCAACCGGTTTTACACCATCGCTCGGGCAACCAGTTGAATAGCCATTTTTATCTACACAAACAGTTTGTCCTTGAGTTCGGGTGTCTGCACGCCACGCAAATTTTTCACCTGAAATAACACCGCGGCCAGACAGGGTATAGCCCGTTTGTCCATTTTTACCTGCATGATCACTGTTAATTGAGCCGATAACATAAGCGCCCCCCGCTAAATACACATGTTTAACTTTTGTAGGTACCCACCATAAACCTAAGTTGTGTGTGCCAGCTTCAAAATATACGGCAGTTGCTTGTTCGGCTTTTTGTGGGTCGAACCCCTCATTGGCTTTTACCACATAGGTATCGCTCGCTTCTTTAGCAGGTGGTGCGGAATAATCCATATATTCTGCTTGGTCAGCAAAAATGAGTAGGGCATCTAAGGGTAAGTCTTTTTCAACAGCGTATCTATCATCAACAAATTCAACCGAAAGTTTTCGATTAGATTGCAAGATTTGTAATTGCACTGTTCTGTTGGCTAGGTCTTTATTTACTACTTTGTATGCTATACCTGAAAGTTGTTTTGGCCGGATGATAATGTCCCGGACATCACCTGAATTTTCATCCAGTTTACTGACTTGTACATTAACTGGGCCTTTTGTTGGGTCGAACGAAAATTGTCCCCAACTAAAGCTGCGTTGGGTTTGGCGATAACTTTTTGCACCGTCTTGGCTACCAGGTTTAATGTTAATTGCCATTTCTGCAGGCGGTGGGGTTGTTTGCAACAAAACAACAGATTGGCCTTCAACATCAATACTGAACTTGCTTGAATGCACCCCATCTGGTAAATCTTGATAGGCATAGGTAACTACATGTTCAACCTGCAGAGCAGAAGGTTGTTGTGTGTTGCTGCTATCCGCATTTGTGGTTATATTGGTTTTACAACCTGTCAGCAATAGCGCTACGAATAATAATTTGCTCAACAATGTTTGAATGCTCATTTACTTACCTTTGTTTATAACCAGTAATGGTTATGCCAATTTTTATAATGTACAGTCACGCTGTAAGACTTTTCTGCTTTTATCGCTAATTCTAGTGTTTGGTTGCCTCGTTTGCTTGAACCTTCCAACACAATTTGGCCATTTTCATCTTTGACTATGTAGTACATGTTCTCGTAAGGCGCGTAAAGTTCGTAGTGTTGACGTTTTTTGTAAACATAAGTAAACGCAGATGATATTTTACTGGTGTCCATTTGTTCACCCGCTAGGCGTTTACTAGCAGCTATTAATTTGTCCATCATCTTTGGTGATTCTTGTAAAAACAGTTTTTGGTAATAGCTTTCTTTGTCTTGAGTTAATGTTCCATTGTGTTGAAAGTCATTTAAACCAATATTGAACTCATCAATTAAAACCCACATGGTTGCCGCATCACTTTGGTCAGGTTTACCGTAGTAGAATTTTGCGCGATTAAAAATTTGTGCTAGCTGACTGTTTTCTAAATTCTCTGGTAGCAAGTTTTTAATTGATCCATTAACTAAACCGCTTTGGCCGATTGAGCCTAATTCAGTAAATTTAATATCGTGACGAGCAGCAGCTTGCTGATGTAAATAGTGGCAAGCGTCCAGATCGTCTGTGCAATTCGCCACTTTATATGGTGCATTAGGCGTGCCTTGAGCAATAAATGACATGGTCCAATGTGAAATAATATGTAGATTCTGTAATGCGCGTCGGTTGTCTGTAGTAATTAGATGTTTAACTAAGATAGCGGCTTCTGTCATAGGGCCCCAACTTAGCACATACACTGAGTTTTCACTGGCATAGTCAGCAAGCATTTTAATGGTGGTCAGTTGCTGAATATTTTTGTAGTCATCTTTGGCATCAAATTGAATTGGTTTGCCATTGCTAGTTAAACTAGACCAAAAAACAGGCAGCTTTTTTTGGTAGCTGTGTCGGCCGTTTATATTGTTGATGTCGTGTATATAAGCTTTGACAAACATGTCGTTAAAAAACGGCAAAGGATTACGCAAACCAATTCTGTCGGTTGAACCGATTGAAATACCCGCAATGTTAAAGTGGTCAGCCATGAGTAATAAACTTGCCATTGACACTTGATCGTCAGGATCATTTTGTGGATGCCCACCTGTACGCCTGTCGGTTGGATCGGAGAAATCAGTTAACACCCAAATATTTGGTTTTTCTGTCGCAAGCGCCGTGTTAGTGATAGAGATAAATAAAGTGAAAATTAATAAGACAAAAGTGTGTTTCATGGCGGTACCTAATTAACATTTACGTCAACAAGCTAGAGTGAGTTAGCCACAATATTTTGTGGCTAACTATTCTTGGTTATTGGTTATCGTGCGCTTTTTCTTCAGTAGGGATTACCCAAGCTTCAGACGAACCAGGCACTTTAGTGAAGCGATACAAACCAGCACCATGAGGCGGTAGTGTTTGTGCAAACTTAACTTTGGCTGTGCCTATGTCTTTTTTAGCCCATAAGTCACGAACTTTGTAGGTTCCACGCATATCTTCCATGTCGAAGTTAATTTCTACAGACTTAACTTCGTCGCCTAAATTAAATAGTGCGATAAATACATCACCATTGGCAGGGTCTTCTGCGTACCATGCTGCGTAAAAGTCATTTGTTTTAGCGCCTTTTTTCGCAGTTTCTTCGTCATAACGAATGATTTGGCGATTGTTCGTACTGTTTTGATTAACGTATAAAACTTCATCATTCATAAAGAAGGTTTTAATTTCTTCAAATGGCGTGGTATTTAACTCTGCACCTATCATTAGTGGTGAGCGCGCCATACTAAATAAGGTCATGAGAGTATATTTTTCGTCAGTGGTGAATTGCGACATGCGCTCTTTGCCATGCGGTCGATCATCTAGAGATAAACGACCAAACGGGATCATATCCGCATCTGGCCAAGTACCTTCACCAATAAATGGCGACCATTTGTCTAATAATTGGAAACTACGTTTTAAGTCTTTCCATTTGTCCCAGAAATCAGCTGACACACGCCACATGTTGGCATTGTTTTCTAAATGGTTTGCATGAGCAATTGGTGCTTCACCACATGATAGACTCAACACCATTGGGCGTCCTGAGTTATCAATGGCTTTTCGCATCATTTCAATTTCGCCAGCATAATAACTATGGAACGGAGCACCGCATTGGCCCATCATGTCGTCAGCTTTAATATAGTCGACGCCCCATTCTGCATATTGTTTGAAAATTGAGTTATAAAATTCTTGCGCACCTTCTGCACGGTATTCAATACCAAACATATTATTTAACCAACCCGCATGATCATTAAATTTAGCAATGTCGCGCGCGGTTTTATCTGTGCCCATTACTGGCGTATTTAAGTACCATGCATGACGATGCATACCACGCATAATGTGAATACCAAATTTTAAACCTTTGCTATGGACATAGTCAGCCAGCGGTTTAAAACCCTGACCATTAGCAGATGATGGAAAACGCTCAACAGCTGGTTGTAACCGGCCATACTCATCCATTGGTGCTTCGGCTGGATTTTTTAATGAACCATCTGGGTTAAGCAAAACGTTTGGATGGCCTGGGCGACGCTGATAATTTTCTTTAGTATTGTGCGCACCTGGTGCTGGGTTCCACCAAATATAGTCAATAACAGCGTATTCCCAACCATGCGGTTTTAGATGTTCAGCCATAAAATCGACGGTTTCGCGAAAATCTTTTTCATTGATACGGCTCCCCCAAGCATCAAAACTATTCCAGCCCAACGGGGGTTTTTCCGCAACCTCAAGTAATAAGCTCTCGTTCGATTGTTTTTTAGCTGATTTCTGAGTTTGGTTGTCAGTTAAAGAACATCCACTCGCCAACAAAGCTGTAACCACAGCTGTTGTCGCGAAAATGCTTTTTAGTTTTTGCATGTATAAACCCTTTTTCTTTGGTTTGTTTGTAATGTTATTAGTGGGTTAATTTTTAATGAACAGCGCTATGAATGGAGTGACTATCAATCTTTATTCTTTGCCAATTTGTCTTTAGTAATTGAAAATCTTTAATTTTCATTTAAAACCAACACATTACATAGCCTTCTGGCAAACTCTAGAATAAATCGACTGGCTTAATATGGGACACAAAATCAAATATGACCGATAGTCACGTTATACTCTTGTTAGCATTTCTTTCTGTTAAACTCCACAGAAGTCACTTAATTACACCGTTTTTTCGATTAGTTAAATAGACGAAAACAATACAAAATGTCGAGTTATTGGGAAGTCTAGATAGTCAGGTAGATTTAAAGTTGTGGAAGAATAACCACAACTGAATCGTAACTAACGACCTAAATTATGAGCTATATACCTAAAAAAATATTCTTACTTGCTTGCGTGTGTATTCTTATAACTGGCTGTGGAAGCACAATGCATGCAAACCAATCCCATGCAAAAAAATATGAGCAGAAAAAACCAAATGTGATTGTGGTGTTTACCGATGACCAAGGTTATGCCGACTTATCCAGCTATGGCTCACAAACTATCAAAACGCCTAATTTGGATAATTTTGCCCAGTCTGGCATACGTATGACGGATTTTTATGTTGCTTCGTCGGTTTGTAGTGCGTCTCGAGCAGCTTTGTTAACAGGCAAATTGCCAAAAAATAATGGCGTGACAGGTGTTTATTTCCCAGATGCTATGGGCATGAAACCAGAGCAAGTTACTTTGGCTGAAATGCTAAAACCAGCGGGCTATAAAACAGCCGCCATTGGCAAATGGCATTTGGGTGATTTAAAAACCACTTTACCAACAGCTCAAGGATTTGATTATTACTATGGCATACCTTTTAGCAACGATATGTATATAGGCTACAAACACGAGTTTGCAGAGCAAGTAAAATTTAATAACGGATATGACTTAGCGAAAGCACAAAGAGACCAACAAATGGTTAAACAAGCCGGCAAAAAAAGACAGATAATTAAAAACAAGGGGATCAAAGAGTTAGTGCCTTTATTTGAAGGTGAAAAAATTATTGAATATCCAGCTGAGCAAAGCTCGTTGACTAAACGTTATTTTGAAAAAGCCATTGAGTTTATTAGTAACTCAAGCGAGCCATTTTTTGTATATTTAACCCCAGCCATGCCACATGTACCTTTATTTGCCAGCGAAAATTTTAAAGGCAAAAGCAAAGGTGGTTTGTATGGTGACACGGTAGAAGAAATTGATTATTACTTTGGCCAATTAATTAACCACCTAAAAGCGACCAATCAATCAGACAATACCTTAATTGTGTTTAGCTCAGACAATGGACCTTGGCTAGGTTATCGTTCACACGCGGGTTCAGCCAAACCCTACAGTCATGGCAAATTTACCAATTACGAAGGCGGTGTGCGTGTACCGGGTATTATCAGTTTGCCCAGTCGAATTAAAGCAAACCAGGTGAGTTCGCATATCAGCTCAACAGTTGATTTAGTCCCAACAGTGTTACAACTAGCAGGCGTTGATGCATCTACATATAAACTAGATGGCACAAGCCTAGTGCCGCTCTTTCAATCGACTGATGTAACGAGCTCATTTAGCAGTGAATCAGCGGTGTTTTTAAGCTACAAAAATAAAATTGCAGGTGTGCGTTATCAAAACTGGAAATATATTAGAAAAGGCATGAATAATGTTGGCCGGTCTGGTCGAGTGCCTACAAACGATAGTGACTTATTATTTGATTTGTCTAAAGACCCAGTAGAGCAACATAACCTAGCAGACAAATTTCCTCAGGTAGTTAAAAAACTGCAAGGGCTAATCAATGCTAAACAATAATCACTATAAAGGATTGAAGACAAGTGCGCTTTTACGTGTGCTTTGTGTAGGCTTTTTATTGCTGGTTAGCGGCAAGGTGTGGGCTGATAACACGGATAAACTCAGCTTATTAAAAGCACATAACCAAGCGTTTAATGCACTAGATGAATTGGTACGTGATCCATTTATTAAAAAAGGCCCGTACGGTAAACGACGAATGATGGTTAAAAATGCTGGCCACGGCAATTTAGTTCAAGATCCATATGGCAAATGGTGGGTAACAGCGTTTGACCACGAATATGTAAAACAAGCGGGCGGTAAAAACCGCTGGAACTTATGGCTAGTACCAATTGAATTTGAAATTAGCCAAAGCGATGTTGCAGTTAAAGTATTAGATGCTCGATTTTCGCCAACCGCACAAGACCTACAGTTTGTCGATAAACTCGCAATGGAAGGCAAACCTACGGCTTGGCACAACCAAAGCCCTTGGACATTGCCCGAGCAGTTGCAGAAGAAACAATGATTGCTTTAAAGTTTTGGGTTTTAAATTTTGGCAGTTTAGCTTTGCTGTTGGCTTTGAACATTGCATTTGCATTTAATGTTCAAGCCAATACAGTTGTGAAGTCTAACCTTATAGATGGACTAGACAGCGACTACCCAATATCAGCAAAACTTTTACCCAATAACCCAACTGAAATAGTGGCGACTAAAACTGCGAAAGTATTTAATGCCAAACAAAAAGGCAAAATATCTACCCCCTATGTAATTGCACCAACCCAACCACAACTAGAACAAACTTGGTACAACACACCACGTAATTATTGGGTATACACCCCTTATAATTATAAAGCAGGTGACAAGCCAAATTTGTTACTGGTGCTTGATGGCCAGCGCATGGAAAAAGAGCTTAATTTAGCTGCAATGCTGGATTACTTAATTGAGCAAAAACAAATACCGCCAACACTTTGAAAATGTTACTGTGACCGGACAGCAACTCGATTTTACGGGCAATGGCTATCAACAAACGGCTAAAGCGTCTAAAGGTTTAATTGAAGGCACTGTGTTAGACAATGGTGATATTTATAAAATGTCGGACATTAGTTTTGACCAAGTCAAAATTAATGATGTGTGTTTAACTGAAAGCAACAAAAACACCTACAACCAAATTGACCCAATCACCACTGAAAATATTGTATTTAATGGTTGCGATAGCCAAAAATACACACTTTCAGTTTCGAGCAGTGCACACGGTAATGTCAAACCATTGGAAGGAGACATCACTTTACTAGCGGGCAAATCACAAACTTTCACCTTTGCAGCAGAAGAAGGTTACAAATTATCTGATGTACTGGTGAACGATATTTCGCAAGGGGCAGTGGCAAGTTATACAGTGTCAAACGCAAGCAGCAATGTGAAAATTGAAGCTATTTTTGTTGAACTATAGCCTAGGTTTGCTTGGCAACAAAGCCACTTGCCAAGCAAATATTGTTGGGCTCGCTTATAAAAATTGGGGGCATTATTCGCTCTGAGTGTTAATAGGCTTTCCCAAGTTGCTCCACCAATCGAATGCCGCGTGGGTTTTGCGCTTGATATCAACCCCAACTAAATACAAACAAGGCACGAAAAATAATGTCACTAAGGTCGCCATAACAACGCCATACGCAAGCGACACAACCATTGGCACAAGAAATTTTGATTGCTCATTATCACCAGAAAGCATAGGTACTAGGCCAATAAAAGTGGTTAATGAAGTTAACAGTATTGGGCGAAAACGGCTGGTGCCCGCTTGTAAAATGGCATCAAACGGCTTAATCCCTTGCCGGCTTAGTTTATTTAGTTTATCTATTAAAACTAAATTGTCATTCACCACAACACCACTCGCAGCCAAAATACCTAACATTGAAAAAGCACCGTAATAGATACTATGCCCCCAATGCCCAAGAATCGAGCCCAAAAAGGCAAAGGGTATCGCCGACATAATTAATAGCGGTTGGCTATACGAACCAAAAGCGACCGCCATTAAGACATAAGCGACTAAAAACGCCATTCCTTCATAATAAATTACCTGATCAATAAAGGCTTGTTGGTCTTGATTTCGACCACTTCTGTCGGTCGATATTTCTGGATGGCGCTTGAGCCAATCAGGCATAAACTCTTTACGCACGCTGTCTATAACTTCAGCTCGATTCGAACCTGCGTATTCGGCCCAAATCCACACAACTTTTTTGCCGTCGCGCCTGATAATTCGATTTACTCCAGGCTTAATCTCTAAATCAACGACTGACATTAAAGGGATTTCACGACCATCACGCATGCGAATTTTCAGCTTAAAAATTGAGTCGAGTGCTTCTCGTTCACTACGTGAGTATCTAACTTTTACCCGAGCATCACCCCCAGCGCGAGGTAAACGTTGAACTTCTTGGCCAAAGAACGCTTGTCTAACTTGTTTACTGACTTCACGAATGTTTACCCCTATCGCATCAGCACCTGGTTTAAGGGTTAAGACAATTTCTTTACTGCCTCTATCGAGGTTGTCTCTAACCATAAACACATCATCATAAGTAGCGATATGCTCTTTTAATTCTGCTGCAGCAAGTGTCATCGCATCCAAATTTTCGCCACTGATCATAAATGCGATTCGCGGGTCACGGGTGTTTAAGGTTGTTTTAAAATCAATTTCTTCTGCATCAGGAATATCGCCAATAAATTCAGTGAGTAATGCTGTTGCACTGTCAATGTCCATGGCTCTGTGTTCCATTGGCACTAATTTGATGAAACTACGTATGTTGGTGTTGCCAATACGCGTATATACATGCTCAACAAACTGGTTATTTTCTAAATCCAGTTGCGCTATGTGTTCGTTTAGTTTTTGCTGTGCTCGATTAAGCGTTTCATGTACTTGTTGGACTCGTTCGAATGAGGTATTTTCGGGCATGGAAATATTCAACCGAATGGTATCGGCTTCGATTTTAGGCTCGAACGACTGCAAAATATGATTGTCGTTTAATAGCTTGATCGATGCCAGAAACGCCAGAATAAAAATACCGACAACTAAATAACGCCAATTTAGTAATACCCGCATAGCTGGTTGATACAAATGAGTAGCAGAATAATTTAAGCAGTTGGCAAATTGCTGCTGGCACTTTTTAAGACGACTTTGACGCTTGTGAGCTGAATATTCAGTCAAATGTTTTAAATGATTGGGCAAAATGCATAAACACTCAAACAATGAAAATAACAAGGCTAGAATGACGACAAATGCAATTGAGCGGGTAAACTCTGCAGTGCTACCAGGTAAAAGTGACATAGGAACAAACACAATAACCGTTGTGAGTACACCAAAAATAACAGGTTGGCAAACCTCTTTAACGCCCAGATATGCAGCTTGTTCACCCGATAGCCCTTTCTCGTTTGCTGCATGAATACTTTCGCCAATCACTATGGCATCGTCAACAACAATACCTATCACCATCATAAAGGCAAAAAGCGAAATCATGTTCAACGATATATCAAAGCTAGGCATTAACCAGAATGCAGCAGAAAATGCAGTCGCAATACCAATACTGACCCATAGTGCTACTTTGGGCTGAAGGAATAACAGTAGGGTAGCAAATACAAGAATCAACCCCATGGTTGCATTGTTAAAAATTGAAGACAGCCGACTTTGGTATGCATTGTTCCAGTCATCCCATATTGTAAGGCTTAAACCCTGTGGTAAATGCTTTTGCTTTCTTTCGATATATTGACGAATACTCTCTGACATTTTAGGTATGTTCATATGATCCGAGTTCATCACATCGATTAAAACCGCTGGCTCACCATCAAATGAAGAATACCAACGGCCAACTATAGGTCCATCAATAACCTTGGCGACATCTCTTAACCTTAACACGGCACCGTCACCATTACGGCGAATGATTAAATCTTCGAACTCGGTTTGCGATTCAGCGCGACTTCGTACGCTTAACGTGTATGATTCGGTTTCACTGCGAATGACGCCGGCCGACAAGTTTATTGATTGCTTTTTAATCGCGTCACTGACTTCATCAAAACTTAGCTGATAATAACTAAGCTTTTCTTCTGAAATTTCAATAGAAACCTCTTCAGCTGAATCACCCGTTACCTGAACCAGCGAAATAAGGGGGAGGGAACCGACCTCACGGCGAATTTCCCGTGAAACTTTGTTTAATGTAGCGGTATCGACCATGCCATGCAACGCAATACGAATCATTGGTTCACGATTGGTTCGCTCGGTGACCATAACCTTGTCTGCATCATTGGGTAGGCCGTTTACTGAATTTATTTTTTCACGAATATCATCAGCGAACTTACGTCTATCTATTTTTTCTTCACCCGTTACGGTGACAAAAGCTCGCCCTTCTAACGCACGTGAAACCGTATATTTAATGCCTTCAACATTTTTAATTGCCTCTTCAAAGCGCACGACAATTTGGTCTTCAATTTCTCTAGGTCCTGCGCCAGGCCAGCGCATAGAGATGTCCATAATAGGCAAACGCACTGTTGGAAAGGGTTCTTTTTCAACTGAGTAGAAATAGCTCAACGCCCCCGCAACCATAAGCAGCAACATAGCAAGATTAGCTGCGACCGGATTACGGATCCACCATAGCAACAATGAATTAGAAGGCATTGTTGTCTTCCTTATGTTGTCCGCTGA
This sequence comes from Catenovulum agarivorans DS-2, assembly GCF_000568405.1. GTDB lineage: Bacteria > Pseudomonadota > Gammaproteobacteria > Enterobacterales > Alteromonadaceae > Catenovulum > Catenovulum agarivorans_A. Next base: position 21,265 of record NZ_ARZY01000019.1, on the reverse strand, counting down.
CAGTTAAAGCGACACTCGTGCTCGCCTTATGCTTGTTATTTATCGGAATGACTTTCATTCCTGCTGTTGCCATTGCTAATGAAGAGGTGATCACTTTAGTTTTATTGGGTAGGTCAGCAACAACTATGTGATCTTGTGTGCGCTGCAAAACCTTTGCATCGACGATCAACAATTGATTATTTTTATCGACAACCCAAAGTTGACCATTATTCCTCAACGAATTTTTTGGCAATAAACTAACACCATCAACCCAAGCCCCTGCAATCTCTGCATGTACAAAACTCCCATTTAAAAGCGGAGTAAATTCACTTTTATAAGGGTCCTTCACTTGCGCGACTAAATATACAGAACGAGTTTTAGCGTCTATATTCGCTTCAGTTCGAACGATTTTACCTTGCCAACGATTGGCGCTTGGCTCCATTCCATCAAATAACTCAACCGTATACTGTGAATCGGTGTAATTACTAAAATACGCACTAGGCAAACGAATTTGCTGCAAATCATCTAGATTAACCGGTAGACGAATTTCAGCTAAATCTGTTGAGAATAATCTCGCGACATTGCTACCCTTATTAACATATTGGAAGCGGCTGACACTTTCTTTGGCAACTCTGCCATTAAAAGGTGCATAAATTTTTGTCCGTGCTAAATCCAATTCGGCTTTTTCAAGCTCTGCTTTCGCCGCAGCGAGGCTGGCTCTAGCTTGCTCTAATTGTGGCTTACGCAAGGCCAAATCACTTACTTGAGTTCTGCCTAAACTTGCCAGTTCTATTGCAGCCGCATCGGCTTCAGCTTGAGCATGTTCTAGTTGCTGACGTGCTTGAATCACTTTGGCCTGTTTTTGTGTAACGGCTAACTCATAGTCTGTTGGGTCAATTTCTAGCAATAACTGACCTTGTCGAATAATACCGCCAGAGACAAAGTTGTCTGCAACATAAACTAAATTACCACTGACCTGTGGTTTTAAATCAATTTCGTTAACCGCGGTAACTTCTCCTTGGCTATACGCTTTTAGTTGTAAATTTTGTTGCTTTGAAGGATAAGTAAATACACGGATTTTTTTTACCTTGTTCGGCCGAGATTTAGGCTCAGGTTGATTAGCGTTAAACCAGGCCAATCCGCCGTATACCAGTGAAATTAGTACCAATGGAGTAACGAGCCATTTAACCCACAAACCATAGTTAATAGACACAGAGTTAAAAAGCCTAGTATGTTTCATTTGCCTTTACCTCAAAATTGAAATGTTCGCCTAATGCCAATGTCAGCGTTACTCGATTAGATAAAATAGCGTGATTAACTCTTACTAAGTCAGCTTGGCTGTTAATACGTCTACTTTGAATATTAAATACCGAACTACTATTGGTGATTCCTTGCTCATACTGAGCCAATAACAATTGTTCAGCGGCTTGGATAGCATTAGTTGATTGAAAAATGGCACTTTTACGTTCATTTAGTTCATATTCAGCATATACGCTGCTTTCTATTTCTTTCATCGCGGTTAAAATTCGCTTTTGATAATTAAGCCACGCAATTTGCTCTTTACTGGCGTTTTTTAAATGGATATTCTCTAGCCTATCAGCGTCAAATATAGGCATTGAAATATCCGCAGCAAGGCGCGCTAGCCAAGATTGCCAATTAAACAAATCACGTAAACTGCTTTCGCTGCTACTAATATCTGCGGCCAACCTAAAACTCGGTAGATACCCCTTAGAACTAGATTTCCATTGATTAAACGCACTCGCGACTCTATATTCCGCAGCTCGTATGTCTGGCCTAGATTGCAATACGTTGGCTGGATTAATGCTTAATGAAAAATCAGCTATTTGCACTGGTTCAAAATTCAATTTAAGTGGTGAAGTGGGGTAGCGCCCCAATAAAATATTCAGCCGACTACGCGCAGCGTTCACACGAGACTTTTGAGTAGACAGCTGAGTTTCTATATTGTGCAAACTGGTTTTCGCCAAATATAAATCGACTGGTTTCGCTAAACCCAAGTCAACCCGGTTCAACATAGTTGAAACTCGTTTTTGTTGATTTGCAAAGTTGGCAGCAAATAAAGCTGATAACTCGGTGTTAAGGGTTAAATCTAAATAAGCTTGAATTACTTGTGCAACTAACGATTGCTGAGCATCTTGGTAATCTGCTTGCACTGCCTGCCAATCAGCACTCGCGGCGTTTTCTTGTTCAGCAAGTCTTCCCCAAACATCAAGCTCCCATGCAACTCTTAACTTATGTGACAAACTTTTGCTATCGATGCGCTTGTCATTATCGTTGAAACGTTCGTTGTAACTCCAGCCTGATGCAGCTGAAACATCCGGTAACAATTGGCCTTGGGCAATCTGCAAATCTGCTGCGCTCATTTGCAGACGCTGCATCGCGACCGAAAAGTCCGTATTCTGTGCTAACGCCTGAGCTATAAGGCCTTGCAACTCATTGGGTAATTGCAATAACTGCGTATTGTGCTGGGGCGTTGCCACATCAGATTGTAAACTCTGCCATTGTTCTGGAATTTGAATATCCATCTTTTTCGGTGCAACATCTGGCTTATGGCTGCATGCACTTAATAGCGCACTAAAACAGCATAGATATGCAAACCGTAACCATTTGGGCAAATTCAAAACTACACTCACAACTTACTTGTTAATAAATTCATTATAAAAAGTGTGGTAATACGTTTACACCATTTGGGTGTAAAGGTTGTGTAAATGTACAGGAAAACGGGTTTAGGCAGAGAGGAAATAATCAAACACACCACATGTAATTTAACATAACATATATTATCGGCTGTCAGAATATTGCTTCATTAGTTGTATCGATATCCTAGGACACAAAGTTATTCAACATCCGGTACATCATGTGAATCTGCATTTTCTGCATTCATTCTTTGTTTAGCTAAATCTTTGTCTTGTCGTTGATGTTCTCGCGATTTAATTTCAACACTTTGCTTATCTAAAGCTAATTCAGTAAACAACGAATAATGGTCCGAGCCCTTTAATTTAAATTTTTCCATTTTAACTAAACTAAAGTGATCAGAGTGAAATATATGGTCCAGCGGCCAACGCAATACTGGGATCATCGCATGAAAAGTGTTAAAAAAACCACGTCCTTCTCGAGGATCTTTTAATCCTGACAATTTCACAAACTCTCTGGTTGTCCGTGACCAAGCAACATCGTTCAAGTCACCAGTAACTATAGTTGGTACATCATCTTTGCTAATTTGCTTTCCCACCACTAATAATTCGGCATCTCTTGATTGAGAATAGTCAGCTTCTGTAGGACTTGGAGGTTTTGGATGTAAAACACGCAGCTTAATCTCTTGCCCCGATGGCATTTTTACACGCGCGTGAAACGAAGGTATTTTCGGCTCGATCAAATAACTAACTTCATATTTTTCTATGGCCAGCTTGGAATATAGATGCATGCCATATAAATTGTTTAGCGGTTTTTTAATTGAATATGGATAATCGTAAGCAATCCCACGATCCAACGCGCACTGCCAATCCTTGTCTGACTCCAAAGTTATAACTATGTCTGGTTTTGTTTGCTTTACCAGTGAAATCAATTCATCTTTATGTTGATTTTTCATTAGTACATTAGCTACCAGTACTTTGAGGCCAACTTGCTCTGAATTAGGTTGTTTACATGCTCTAGATGTTTTCTCCATCCAAGGTAAGAACCGATATAGCCATTTTGCTTGATATCCCATCACCCAGACATTTAGCAGTGTAATTGACCATGTTATTAAGCTATTTACATTTTCTGCTGCCAATGAAAAATTTATATACAAACCAAATATGCAGCACAGAGTTGCCAAGACAAAAATTTGCAACCTCGGAAATTCCCAACACCGTATTTTCCAATCACTGCAATTAAACATAGGTAACAAAGTCACCGCAGCTAAAGCAACGGACAGCACAATCCAACCAAATAAAAGCATTTATTATCCTTACTTAGCTTACAAACTAAACGTTTAGGTACCTAACCTAAGCAATAATCTAACCAGCTTTCATGTCACCACTATTCAATGGCTTTTGAAGAGTTACAAAAATAATATCGGCGGCCAAGTGTGTAATTTTTACATTAAAACACACTAATTTACTTATCAATTGAGTATATCGTGCTTGCTTAAGCTCAATGTTATATTATAACATACATAAAAAGTTACGTTATAACATAAATTCATTCTATAACTTCAAGATATAATCCAAGGTTTAAAATGCAAAAACTTACCAAACTCACTTTGCTTATCAGCGCTGTGTTGCCTGCTAGTGTGCTTGCAGAGACGCTAGAAGGTGTGATCGTAAATAGCAAAGGTACCGCTGTGGCAGGTGCCATGGTAGAAATCGAAGGTACTTCGCATCAGGCTAAAACAGACAAACAAGGTAGATTTTCGATTCAAGACCTTGAAGCCGGTGACCAAGACATCCATATTTCAGCGCTTGGTTATGCTCATTTACACAAAAGCGTTGATGTGTCGGCTGGCGAAAATAAAAAAATTGAACTGGTTTTAGAACGCTCTCCTATTGAGGTTATCGACGTCGTTTCCACGCCTGTACATATGTCGGTTATGGAATCTTCAGCGCCAGTTAGTGCTTTATCTGGTGAAGCCTTGCGCCAACAACAACTGTCAACACTTGGTGATTCTTTAGAAAAATTACCAGGTGTACACACTAACTTTCATGCGAATGTTGCCAGTACACCGGTTATTCGCGGTTTAAGCGGTTCACGGGTCATGATTGCTCAAAATGGTTTGGATGTCTCTGATGTATCACGAGTGGGTCCAGACCATGCTGTTGCTTCAGAAGCATCTACTGCTGAACAAATAGAAGTATTAAGAGGCCCTGCAACATTATTTTATGGCAGTGGCGCAGTTGGTGGTGTTGTGAATGTCGTAGATGGTCGAGTTCCAAAAGACAATGCAACCCGTGGCGAATGGACATTAGAAACAAACTCTGCTGACGATAAGAAACTTGCAGCTTTTAACTTGACGACAGGCGTTGAATCCATCGGCTTGTATGCAGATGGCTATTGGCGAGAATCGTCAGACTACGAAGTTCCAACTGCTGAAAATAAAATTGACAACAGTGCGGAAAAATCAAAGGGTTTAACGCTTGGTGCCAGTTATTTGTTTGACAACGGTTACTTCGGTGCGGCGGTTGAACAGTTTGAACGAAAATATGGTATTCCAGGGCACTCGCACGGACACGAACATAGTGACGAAAGTGTTTATGCTGACTTAACGCAAACTCGTGTACAATTACTAGGTGAAGTGAATTACCAAAATCAGTTGCTTAAGCAAGTAAAATTCAAAGCCGGCTTTTCTGATTACGAGCACGAAGAAATAGAAAACGATGCCGTTGGCACTGTGTTTGAAAACCAAACCAACGAAGTAAACATTGACTTGTTGCATAGCAAATTTGCAGGCTGGGAAGGCGGTGTAAGTTTACACTATAAACACAGCGATGTTGCAGCCCAAGGCAGCGAGGCCTTTACTCCACCTTCAACAACTCAAGCGTTTGCCGTTTCAATCATTGAAGAAAAACGCTTAGGAGATTTATTGCTTCAAGTTGGTGGTCGTGCAGAGCGGGTAACGCTCGATGCTGATTCAGTTCTTCTTCCCAACATTGATGAACATGATCACGATGATGCCAACTTAATTAGGGTGTTTGATGTTAAACAAACCTTCACGCCAATCAGCTTATCAACTGGGATAGTTTGGGACTTTACCGAAGGGTACAATCTCGGCCTTTCATTATCACGCTCACAGCGAGCACCAGCTGCTTCTGAACTATTGTCGTTTGGTCCACACATTGGGACAAGAACTTATGAAGTTGGTGCTTTGTTTGCGATAGAACAGCATGACGACCATTCTCATGTAGAGTTGTCTGAGCAATCAATAGATTTAGAAACAGCCAACAACCTTGATTTCACGCTTCGTAAAACCCAAGGTGACGTTGGCTTTGTATTTAACGTTTTTTACAATCGAATAGACAACTATTATAACCAAAAAGCCACAGGGTTATTTGCTGATGATGGTCACAACCACGACCATGATCACGAGCACGACCACGATGAACATGATCACGATACACATGATGCTGATGAGCACGAAGGTCAACTGCCCGTATATATTTTCGAGATGGACGACGTAACCCTCCGAGGGTTCGAGCTGCAATTAGCATGGCAGGTTTCGAGTGCATTTAAAGCTACCTTGTTTTCCGATTATGTACGAGCGAAATTAACCAACGGTGAAAACCTAGCGAGAACACCTCCATTACGTTTTGGTAGCAAATTTAACTATCAGCATCAAAATATCAGTGCACAGTTAGACGTAACTCGATATAGCACACAGGACAAAGTTGCTAACCTAGAAACCGCAACAGATGGTTATACGTTGGTGGACGCAAGCGTTGGTTACGATCTTCCCATATTTAATTTGGATACCACGGTATTTCTCAAGGGTACCAATTTAACTGACACACGAGCGCACGTGCACACGTCATTCTTAAAAGATTTAGCACCAAGACCAGGGCGCAGCGTAGCTGTAGGCCTTCGCGGCTATTTTTAATTAATAGATATATATAGAATTGTTGTAGGAGAAAACATGAATAATCAATTCAAACTTAATGCACTTGCCAGTGCATTAGCCGTACTAGCTTTGGCAAGTTGTGGTGACGCTGAAACTAACATAGTAGAAAAAGATTCTATCGAAAAACCAGATGAACATGATGATCACGGTGATGAATATACAATTGAATCTATGGGCCGTCTCGCAGTTTTATCTGCAGAAAATGCACAAGTTTCAATACTCGACCTAGATACAAACAGTTCAATTGACAGTTTTTCATTAACCCATACATCAAACAGTCTGTACGCTTCTGCTGGCTACCGCTACGCAGTCATTACAAGCAGAACGAACGACTATGTTGGATTCATTGATGGTGGTTTATGGCGAGAAGATCATGTAGCCCACTTACATGACTACAAACAACAACCAAGCATGTCGGACTACGAACTAACAGCAAGCCGCCCTACTCACGTCGTTACACATGACGGTCAATTGGCAGTATTTTACGATGGTGATGCTGAATCAAGTGCAGCAGCATCTGTGCAAGTTATTTCAGACACGGATATTGCTGGTTCACAAACCAATGTGAATACACTGACTTATACCATTAATATGCATGGTGTCGCTGAGCCAAGAGGTGAACACTTATTATCAACCATTCGTAGAGACGACGTCGAAAGCACTTCAGCAGCGAAAATTTTACCTGACCAAGTGGGTGTATATCATGCACACGATGGCGAATTTGAACTAGAACAAACTTTTGGCGTTACCTGCCCTGACCTTCATGGTGCAGCACAAAACGAAGAGTTTGTTCTATTCGGTTGTAGTGATGGTGTGCTAATGGCTGAAGAAAACGAACAAGGCTTTTCCGCAAGTAAAATTGCCAATATTGACGATTTACACGGCGGCCGAATCGGCACTTTATACGGGCATGAGGACAGCGAATTATTTATCGGCATAGCGGCAGCGCACGGTGGTAATACTGCAACTCTACTTGCAGTTAACCCTGAAGAAAACTCAATGTCTGTCCTAGAATGGCAACCTACAGATGGCATACGCCCTGCTGCATACAGCTTTGCGAATCACGGTGAATATTTTCTAGTGTTAGAAACTAATGGCACGCTTAATATTTTAGAGCAGCATGTACATGATGGTTCAATTGAATGGGAACATCATAAGGCTATAGATGTACGCGATGGTGATACAACAGCTATCCCAGATGGCATGTCATTTAGCTTAACGGTTGCACAAAATGGTCATTATGCTTATGTAGCTGATCCAGTCGCTAAACACGTTGTGCAAATTGACTTAGAAACTTTCGAAGAATCAGCAGAAATTGATCTTGGTTTCGCACCTAGCCAAATCACCTGGTTGGGTATAGCTGAAGAAGAACATGAAGATCACGACGAGCATGATCATCACGATCATTAATACAAACTAGTAAAGTGATTAAACACAGCTGTGTTGTCTTAGCTAACACAGCTGCAATAATATCAAAATCAACCTATGGCTAGTTGTATACTTTAAAGTTGCCAGTTACATGCTGTCATGCTCAACTTTTCCTATAAAAATTCTAAGCGGCATTTTTCATTTCAAAATACTTTTGGTGCAGCGTCATATAACCAACTAAGCACCACTAGTTTGCCTAATTATATCGCCAACAAAATAACCAATCTTGAATTTGGTGGCAAAAACAAACAAAACATAGTTGTGACTACAGCTAACGGTTTGTTTTTGCTTGAAAGTAATCTAGCTGGCTTGTAGCCTAAACCGAAACGATCTATAGGAGTATAAAGCGTGAAAAAAATAAATTGGGGCATTGTCGGCGCTGGTAGAATTTCAACCTTATTTGTACAAGACATGCAATATGTTGATAACGGGCAGGTTTTAGCAGTAGCGGCAAGAAACTTAGATAATGCAAAAACCTTCGCTAATAAATTTGCTATAAACAAGGCCTACGGCAGTTACGACGCTTTATTTCAAGATCCAGAGATTGATATTGTATATATAGGCACCCCACACAATTTTCATTTTGAGCAAGCCAAAGCCGCCATTTTAGCGGGTAAACATGTATTGTGTGAAAAGCCGATGACAGTTTCATCAGCTGAATGCGAGCAATTAACTCAATTAGCCAAAGCAAACAATGTTTATTTAATGGAAGCAATGTGGACCTACTTTTTACCTGCAATTATCCAGGCTAAAAAGTGGGTTGATGAAGGCAAAATAGGCCAGCTGAAACATGTAAAAGCAGACTTTGGTTACCCTATGCCTTATAACCCAGAAGGGCGAGAATACAACCCTGATTTAGCCGGCGGTTGCTTGTTTGATATGGGCATTTACCCAATAGCGATTGCCAATTACTTTTTAGGTAATGATATAAAATCTATGTTTGTTTCAGCTGATTTTGCCCCAACAGGTGTAGATAATGACGTTAGCATGTTTGCAGAGTTTGCTACAGGCAAAGCGAATCTAGCCACTTCATTTCAATGTAAGTTAAACAATAATGCTTATATTATTGGCGACAAAGGTTACATAGTTTTGCCTGATTTTTGGCAAGCTAAAAGCTGTTCACGCTATGAGTTAGACGAAGAAGTTGAACGTTTTGAAGACCAAAGACAATCGCTTGGATTTAACTTTGAAGCACAAGCCGCTGGCCAAGATTTACTAGATAATAAACTGAAACCATCCGTGGTAACCCACCAACAAAGCTATCTATTTCAAAAACATATAGAGCTTGTGAGGAGACAGTTTTAAGGTGTTAGTGGTAGGCTTAGCTCAAACTGTCTTTAATCGATCTAGCCAATTGTTTGCCATTAATTTGTTTGGCTTATTTAGCATGCCTTGCCACATACTTCGTCAACTGTCCTTTCCACGCTTCAGACAAAGTAGCTAGTTCAACCGCTTTGGCAATTATTGGTAAACCTTGTGCGACATCTTGGTTGTAATAGGCATTAAACAGAGTTTGTACCGACACGCTGTTTTGTGCTTTTTCAACCAATTCTAACTGTTGATCTGGTGCTACAATGCCTGTTTGCAATACTCTAAAATAAATACCGGTTTTGGCTGATTTGGTGAACAAACGTGGCATTTCTGCGTTATCAAATTTAAGCCCGAGTTTAAAACAAGGTACACGAGGTTGGCTGACCTGTAATAGACAATTGCCGATTTTGAATATATCACCAATTTGAATACTAGCTTCGTCTAATTCTGAGAACGTAAAGTTTTCGCCAAAGCTACCAAAGTCTAATTCTTTAATACAGAGTTTATCTTTCCAATATGTGTAGTGAGCAAAGCTATAAGCATAAACGGCTTTGTCTACCCCTCCATGGTTGCGTAAATCGGCTTGTTCATCACCCTGAATATGATCAGTGAAAACCTCTACGGCTTTATGAATTGGCTTTTTAAAAATACCAGTTTTAATTTGACGAGTACCGTAATTAATCAATTGTTTTTTAGAGACATTGATTGAAAGAAGCTGCATGAATTCATCCTTTTAAGCGGTATACACCTAATATATCAAAAGAAGTTAGATTTGTTAGTTTAACTTAAGAATTTTCAGATATTCAGCCTCAAGCAAGTAACTTATGGTTACTTACCCTAAATACGGGAAAACAACTTGTTATCCCGTGTTAAAATTAAATGCAAAGAAACATTAAATTTGTGGATCGAACGATTCGTGTTGAGATTGTCGGCTACGCGCAGCATCTTGCTCTGCTCTTACCACATCATCGTCATCAATCGACAAATTAGGTAAAGCTTGGTCGCAAACATCCCCGCCCATCTTTTTTACTTCTCGGCAAAGTTCAGTGACCTTACTATCCATTATGTGTAAATGGTCAAGTATTCTACCAATGTGATTTGCAACTGGATCAGGGTTATCAGCGCTCACTGCGTAAGCATCAAAACCATATTTTTCAGCTATAGCTTTGCGTTTTTCGGTTACACCGTTTTCTGTTGCCTGTTTAGGTTTAGCTTTAGAGGTCACAACCTTGCCTGGTATACCAACAACTGTTGCGCCTTCAGCTACATCTCTAACCACAACAGAGTTAGAGCCAACTTTGGCATTTTCCCCAATGTAAATGGGGCCCAATACTTTTGCACCCGCACCTACCACAACACCATTGCCGAGTGTTGGATGGCGTTTACCTTTATTCCAACTTGTACCACCTAAAGTTACCCCATGGTACAAAGTAACATCATCACCTATTTCAGCGGTTTCCCCTATCACCACGCCCATACCGTGGTCGATAAAAAATCGACGGCCAATGGTCGCGCCAGGGTGAATTTCAATACCGGTTAACCAACGCGCTAAATTGGAAACAAACCGCGCTAACCATTTCCAATTTCTTTTATACAAAGGGTGGCTAAGGCGGTGCCACCAGATGGCTTGCATGCCAGGGTAGTTAGTTAAAACGTCGATAAAATTGCGCGCAGCTGGATCGCGGTGAAAAACCGAATCAATATCTTCTTTTAAGCGCTCAAACATATATCAATCCTTTTATTTAGCTAGCTTATCAATTGACGACAAAATACCGCGCAAAATATTCAATTCTTGTGTTTCAGGACGCGCACGGTTAAATAAGCGGCGGAGTTTAGCCATTACCTGTCCAGGGTGATTTTTTACAATAAAATCTGTTTTCGACAATGTACCTTCTAAATGAGTATAAAAGCGTTCTAAATCTTCTACTAATGGATAAGGCTCAACGTCTGATTTTATTTCAGTATTAGCAAGATGCGCCATGCGCACTTCATAACACAAGGTTTGTACTGCAGCTGCTAGGTTTAACGAGCTGTAATCTGGATTTGCTGGAATAACCGCATGAAAATGGGCTTTTTGTAGTTCGTCGTTGCTTAAACCATTATTTTCACGGCCAAAGATTAATGCAACCTCGCCTGTTTGCGCTTCTTCAACCAATTTAACCCCTGATTCTCTAGGGTCCATAACAGGCCACGACAAGGTGCGGCTACGGGCACTGGTTGCAACAACTAGTCGGCAACCTTCAATTGCTTCATCTAAAGTTTTTACAATTTTTGCGTTACCTAATACATCTGTTGCGCCCGCGGCTAATGCACTTGAATGACTATCTGGCTCTTGTACTGGGTCAACTAACCACAATTTAGATAATCCCATAGTTTTCATCGCTCGTGCAGTTGAGCCGATATTGCCAGTGTGCGAAGTGTTAACCAAAATAACGCGGATATTGTCTAACATGGTATGAAGTCCCGTGAATAGCTAGTAGCAAGGCCGCGTATTCTAACACACACATTGTTTTTGTTAAGGTTTGCGACAAGTTTCTATTCCACAATAAAACTCACCTGATCACTCATGCCCGACTGAGCTAACGCAACTAAGTTATATTGGCCTGCTTTGTTTATTATAAGTCTATCGCTAACAATAGGCCTGTCGTTTAAGAACCAAAAAATAGTTTCATTCGGCTCATTGGTAACAAGCTCTAGCTGAATCGAGTCGGTTGCATTGCGGCGAATGAAACGGCTTTGATCTTGTATTGAAGTTATCAATAATTCACTGCTGCTTGTGCTCAAATTTCGACAGTTTGCTGATAACTTGGGTAATAAATTTTCTTGTTTCCATTCAGTTGGTAGCCAAGCATTTAACGATTTTGGAAACACAGCTTGCGAAACTTTTTGTGCTTGTGCGCTTGCACAGCTTGTATAAGCACGGTGGCCACTTGGCTCTAGCCAATACTGAATGTTTAAAGCTTCGTTAAAACCAGCCGTGTGATGATTCATGCTCGGCGGCGCTTGCAAGTTGTATAACCAGCTTTGCTGCTTGAATAAACAACTGCCTTCTTCTGTTGTTTGGGATTGTTTGCCCGATGGCCAACAAGTATCAGCTTGACTAACGGATGTTGGTTTAGTCGGTTTAAAGTCTGATTCAACTTGTTTGGCAATTTGCATAAATAAAGGCAAAGCATTTTGCGTACCTGTGTTGTCGAAAATTGGCTGCGCGTCCGCTCGCCCGACCCACACGCCAATAATGTATTTACCACTAAAACCTATCACCCAAGCATCTCTAAAATCATAGCTTGTGCCCGTTTTCCAACCAATTGCAGAGGTGGCAATTGGCTGCTGCTCAAACTGCCAATTAGACTGCTGCTGACGCAAGATATTTTGTATTATCCAAGCAACACCTGGCTGCATGGCAAATCTTGTTTCTAGTGCTTGTTCTTTACCAAACCTAGGTATTACGGCAATACCTTGATTTAACAAACTCGAATAAAGTTGCACTAAACTTTCTAGTTGTGTGCCCACTCCGCCTAATACTAAAGCTTGATTGGGCTCAGCATGTTCGGGCCAAATCAATTTGAGCCCAGCATTTTCTAATTTTGCGGTGAGCGCTTTGATAGAGCAATGATTAACCACTTGCAACACCGGAATATTTAAACTTTTTAACAAGGCTTGCTTAGCAGTAACTGGCCCCGAATATCCCCCTAAAAAATTTTGAGGGCTGTAGTTGCCTCTGACAACTGGTATGTCTAACAGCAAACTATTTTCGTGAATAAGTCCAGATTCAATCGCATCCGCATATACAAAAGGTTTAAGGGTTGAACCTGGCGAGCGGATGGCACTAATCATATCAACTTGGCCTTTGCGTTTTTGGCTGTAAAAATCGGCAGAGCCGATGTAACTGACCACTTCGCCATTTAAGCCATGCATCACCATAACTGCAGCGGATATTTCATCACCTAACTGGGTTACATGCTGTTTAGTTAAAAATGCCAAACGTTGTTGCAGTGATTTATCGATAAAAGTTTCAATCTGGTTTTGCTTTTGCTGGCGTAAACGCCGACTCAACAAAGGTGCTATTTGTGGCTGGCTAAAATAATCAGCATACACAGGCAATTGTTTCAACTCATCTACTTGTTGCTGTGGCCAAACTGAATATTCAGCCATTCTGTCTAATAATTTATTACGCGCTTGTTGTGCATTATCTGGGTGTCTGTCTGGTCGATAACGTGAAGGCGCTTGTGGCAAAACAGCTAACAATGCAGCTTCTGCTTTAGTGAGGTGAAGCGATTTTTTATCGAAATAAGTTAGGCTGGCTGCCTCTACCCCCTCAATTACACCACCAAAAGGTGCTAAGTTTAGATACATATCTAATATTTGTGTTTTATCAAAGTGCCATTCAAGCTGCAAAGCACGCAATATTTGTTGACTTTTACCCAGTAAACTTTTTTCATGCGGATGCAGCAAACGTGCAAGCTGCATAGTTAACGTTGAACCACCTGAAACTATTTTGCCCGAGCTAATGCCTTGCCAAAGCGCTCGAAGCAAAGCGACAGGGTTGACCCCGGGGTGATAATAAAAATATCTATCTTCGTAAGTTAATAATGCCTGAAGGTAATATGGACTAACCGAGCTTTGCTCTACCTGAAAGCGCCAAATGTACTCTTTATTGCTAAATGCGCGCAGTAACTCGCCGTTGCGGTCGGTAACCACTGTTGCGCTGTCGGTTAATTTAGTTAGATTTAGTGGAAAAACTAAATCTAAAACCTTGAGTGCAAACAGCAGTAATACTAGGGCAACAACAAGCTTTTTAATGTAACGCTGGATTATAACTTTCAATACTCACTCGCCCACTTTCACCGACCGCGCGTAAATCAGCTTGATACATAGATTCAACCAAAGCAGGCGGATGAATAAATTCTCCTGGAGTCACGGCTTGCACTATATAAAACACATCGGTTGGTGCATGACTAGAGGTATTAATTGCGGCAATAAATCTATCGTCTCGGCCTGCTTGGTAGTCAACCGAGCTACGTTTCACTAGCTGCGCCATACTTTGCTGGGCAAATTTAACTTTATGAATGTCCAGGTGCTGCTCGATATCGCCTCGTTCAATTTCAAAGCCTGCGGGTAACAAATCAACCAGCATTAGGTCTCGATAACTCTTATCACTGCTTACCTGCAACCGCACTAAAAACCTTTGGCCTGACTGGACAAAAACATCATTAATATCTACTGGATTACCAAATAAATCGTAATAACTGCGTTCAACTTTTAATTGTTGGCTGCTTGTCGCGGTAATTTGTTCTGGGTAACCTTGGCTGATAACACTGACAAATAAGTCTTTTTTGGAGCTGTTCTCTATGCTTGTTTGCTGAATATTTAAACCGTCTACTCGATAAAATGCAGACTGTTTATCTGGCCCTTGATATTCGGCCTCCGCAACATTGAGTTGATAGTTAAACGGCTCAGAAAACTTTTCAGCTAAAGCTAAATCAGCTAACACCAAAGCCATGCGTTGTTGGGTATTAAACCAAGATTTGTGTTTGAGTTTTTGCCATAACTCAAAACTTAATGCTTGTGCCCATTTTGTTGCGAGGTTATGTTTCAGCAAAATATTTACCGACAGCGCCAAGTCTCGTATTTCACTGTTGTAATCGGCTGAATATTGTTTTTGGTAAGTGATATTTCTCGCCTGTTTAATCAGTTTTCTGCGCTCTTTGGGTATGCCTTTCAGATCAAACGCAGCGGCTAATTGAATAACAGGTAAAGGCGATTTGGCATGATTTACTTGTTCAGCCAATTTATGCATATGGGTAAGATTTACCTGCCTCTGTTTGGCCAATATATAAGCTGCATAACTGCGGGTGGCAAACTGGTAGTGCAACAAGTCACCATAACCGTCGTTAATACTGCTGGCACGTAAAAAATACGCCAAGCGTTTAAATAATAAATCGATTTTTTCTTGTGGTACTGCATAACCTGCTTCTTGCGCCGTTAATAAAACATCAGTGGCATACACAGTTAACCACGAATGTTCTACCCCACGGTTTGACCATAAACTCAGTCCACCAGATGGCGTTTGTTTAACTAAAATACCATCTATACCCTGCTGGACAGTTTGGCTTAACGACTGCTCAGCCAAAACATCTATATATTGTTCACGCATGTTTGGCGGTAATACCAACCAAGGTAACAATCGGCTGGATGTTTGCTCTAAACAACCTAATGGAAATGCAAATAATCGGGAAATTTGCTCAGCCAATGCAAAATCAGGGCGGTTGCTCATTTGAATGCTTGATTGCACCTGTTGATGCCAGTTCTCTAAATTAACTTGCAACTGCTGCTTATCACCTGCACTGAGTTGAAATTGTTGATATTGGCGCTCTGCAGGGTATGGATGACGCACAGCAAGTTTCCATATGCGGGTTAACTGAAAAGGCTCGGCGTCTGTTGTTTGATCAGGCTGATTGGTTTGTTTAATGGCTAAATTTAATTCAGCTAGTTGTTGAATTGCATCTCTTGCATCCAACTTAAAATTAACTTTAATGCGCTGCCCAGGTTCAACCGAAACCTGAGAGTTAGCCAGCTCAGCTTTGATGCCTGTTGCTTGCAAAGTCAACGCTAAATCCATATCCGTTTGGCTGGTATTGGCTAAATCAATAACGCCAGTTGCTGTATCACCTACCGCAATAAACCTTGGCAAGTTAATTTGGCTAACCAGTTTATCAGCAACTTTAGTTTCAGCTGAGTTTGCACCAAATTTGTTGGCATCAAAAGCAACCGCAACTAATTTTAATTTGCCGTTAAAATATGGAATAGGCACTGCGACATTGGCCATACCATTTGCATCCACAGCTGTGGGCTTAGATAAAAACGAGACTAATTGCACTTGTGCAGCCGCTTGTTGGCCACCATGCGAAAGTGCTGCACCACCGCCCCACAATATATTGGCTTTGGTTAAATCATTGGCAGCAATAATCTGATTAAAGTTATCGCGCAACACCACAGGATATGCGCGCCGTGCAAAAAAGTAGTCGAACGGCGATGGCATTTTGTAGCCGTATAAATTTAATATGCCCACATCTACAGCGGCCAAAACAACTTTGGTGTTTTCACTACTCCCTTCTACTTTAACCGCCACATTTAATGTTTGGTCTGGTTTAGTTGTCTCAGGCGTATCTATTGCCACTGTCAGTTGGCGCTGTTCTCGTGCTAATGGTAAATGCACTAAGCCGAGTGCTCGCTGTAGTTGGTTATTTTTTGAAGCTGGAGAAACAACCACTGCGGATAAATAAATATTGTGCTGCTGCCAATCACCTACGGGAAATTCAATTAGGTTTTCGCCTTTGTTAACGGATATAGCTTGTTGATATAACAAGTCTTCCGCTTCAATCCGTAACCAACCTTGGCCTTGGTACGGCGAGTGCAATTTAACTTTGCCGACATCATTATTTTGGTAACCGGCTTGATCAAATGCGAGTGTAATTTGGTCTGGTTTAACTTGGTTACCGTGATCTTGTGCCCAATACGAATACCAGTCAGGTCCAGCATTAAAAAATAGTTTGCTTGTGCGTCCGTCTTTTTTTGACTTAACAATTAACTGGTATTTACCCCATTTAACCGGCAATGAAACTTTTAAAACATCGGTAATTTGTTGTGATTTTTGCCAAACAGGGATTGTTTCAACTTGCTCTATACGCTGCCAACCACCACGCTCATTGTGCTGCCAAAGATAGCTAGTTTTGTGCCAAACTAAACTGACCAACACATCATCTTTTATTAACTGACCTGATTGTTTTGCGCGAATTAAGCTAAAGTCTGCAAGGCTATTTTGTTCGCTAGTTAATTTTTCAAAACTGGGTTTAATGCCAATTAAACTTGAGTGAGGCCACCAATATTTAGTAAATTTTTTAGTAACTTTCCGACCGCCTGATTCGTATAAATTTGCATAACCATTTATTTCAAGTGCAGCGTCAATTCGGCTCCATTTATCTGCAATGGTTAAGTTAGCTTGGCCTTCTACATTTGTATTCACCGTATTAATGGCATAATAGTCAAGCTGTCCTAACTTAGAATTGTCACCAAAATAAAAACCTGGGTGATCTGCTAGTGCATTTTCTGTCGTGCGAATTGCGACATTGCCATCCATTCTATTATCGCTTGCGGGTGCTCCGTATAAATAAAGTGCTTTAACGGCCTGTTGAGCATCTCCAGCTTGCTCCAGCAATGTTTTGTCATCTATTATTTCAATTGCCATTCGCTCTGGCATAAAGTCTTCAACTGTAAAATTGTGCCGATATATTTTGTCGTTGAGTTTAAACAAAAGTTTATATTGGCCTGTTGCAACTTCATCTGCCAATTGATAACGATAAGAATATAAACCCAGACCATCTGCGTCAGGCTGCAGTATTGTTTGATTTAAACTTTTACCATCTGCTGAAACGAGCTCGGCTTTGATTGGAAAATCTGCAACACGTTGGCCATCTTGGTCACGAAGCAAAGCATAGTATTCGAGCATTTCACCGCGGCGATATAGATCTCTTGCGCCCCAACTAAATATCTCAACCGGTAAGTTATTTCTACCAGTGGTTACAAAGTCAGTTAAATTCAGTTTTTGATAACTGGTTAAATCAATTAAATTAAAATCACCTTTGCTGCTTGCCGTTGCAACAACAGCAGACAATGATTTATCGATAAAAACTTGCCCTTGTGCATTGGTAGATTCAGCCCAGTCTATCTGCCGTCCTTTTCTATCAAACAAAGTAATTTTTACATCGGACTGAGGTTGCGCTGATTGCTGCTGATATACAGTTAATAAATACCTTTCTTTATATTCTCTAACTTCAAGTGCTAACTGGCTGACATTAAACAAAGCCGTTTGTGCTTTACCATACTCGCCATGCCCGCGCATAAAGGCCATGTATACACCTGGCTCTTTCAGCGCTTCAATACCAGTTGTTGATAACACCAGTTGCTGTTTTTGATTTTTGTCAGCCTTAGTTTGATATTTACGCGAATAAACCAGTTCTGCTTGTTTGATAATGGATTGAATGCGGTAACTACGTTGCTCAGCAGTTGCTTTTTGCGTTAATACACTGCGGTATTGCTCTTCTGATAAACGGTAAAATTCGACATCAACATAATTTAGGTTCACGACAACAATAGGTAAACCTTCAGAAAAACTAGGATTTAAAATAGAGCCTGATTGCAAAAAACTCGCACTTGGCTGAACTTTTGGTGTGGTAAAACTGCTTTGGAAAACATCACCAAGTTTTTCATCTTGAAAGCTGGTTAAATTCGCCCGAACTTTGATTGTATAAGATTGCTCTGGGGTTAACCCCGGAAAATAAAGATTGGTTTTAGTGTCATCTAAAACCCAACCACCATCGACTAATTGTTCTTTGCTGGTTAAATCTATATTCAAGTTTAACGACTGGTTTTGTTTGATAGGTTTAGATAAACCGACCCAAGCCGCTGGTTTGCCTTGGTATTCTTTAAAACCAGCACTCACTACAAAAAATTCTTCAATTTGACTGTAGTCAGTTGCAACTTGCTCTGGTGAATTTGCAGCTAAGTTAAAAGTGCTAAAACCTGTTAATAAAGTGCATGACAACAAACATGCTTTCAATATTTTTTTCATTTATTTTCCCTAATATCGAGTGCAACTTGATTTGCACTTAAAAAATTTGGTTCAAATTGCTATTCTGCGTTTTGACCGTCGAAAGTAGCCATATATCCGTTGGATGGCAAATATTTATAATGAGCTATTGGAGCAACGGATAACTAAACAAAAACAGGTGGGTGAAATTAACCGCTGAGTGTAGCATTACCGGCCAGATTATTTGGCCACTTTTATAATACACATAACCGTACCCTAAGCTGGCTATGGTGGCACAAATAGCAAAGCCAGTAGAAAACGGTAGATGCGCTAACCCAAACAGCACAGCAATAATTGGCACGCCCCACACACCAATTTTATGTGAAAAAGAGCGTTGTAAAACCCCGCGAAACAAACATTCTTCCGCTGTCACTGTGATAAACACCATGCTAAGGCCGAATAATAAAATGTTGTCAGGTAATTTAAAGTCCCAGTTAATCACGCCAAACAATAAAGCCGAAGCAAATGTAACAACAAGTGTGGCGGCCGCAACGGTTAATAAGTGGCGAGTCGTTTGACGAGCTTTTTCATGCAGCCCGCGTTGCCTAAATAAATAAAACAATAAAGCTATCGCCACCAGTGCTTTATCAAAATTTATATAGAAAGTGTGTGGCACACTACTGTCGCTAAAAAGCCTGTCTTGCCAAATTAAAATATTATTAAAACCTGGCACTAAATGCAGAATTAGTCCGACAGATGCGACTGTCAGTAATATTATTTGGCTGGTTTTCTGCCAAGGTTTATTCGGCAACCAGCCACAAAATGTGATGAAAGCGACTGAAAATATCGCGGCTTTAGCTTGAATAAAATTGCCGAAGACAGCGAGCAATACAACTAAAATAAGCGAGGCAAAAATCGCCTGAGTTTTATATTTTGAAAAGACCATTTCCATAGAATAGTTTGTCCAATTTGTTCCGTTACGAGTTCGTGTTTTTTAACTCAGCCGATTAGTAGGCAGGCATCTAACCACAATACAGGTAAAATTTAGCAAGCGTTCTGCTCGATAAAATCAAGCAAGGCATTTAACTGTTGCTCATTGTTTAAACGTAAAGCTGGCGAGCGAGTTAAGCTTGCATAGCCCAACATTAGCGACAACATATTACGTGCAAACATTTCAGTTTGTTTGCTATCGCCTAAACAGGCAGCTAAGTTTGCAGCTATGCCTTGTTCAAGGCCTAAAAAGCTTTGATTAACCATTTCTAGCGCCTGCTCGGGAATACAACTTGCTTCGTTGATGCTGAGTGTTAACAAACAACCTGTTTCAGAAAATTCATTTAAAATATGTTGATAAAAGGCGCGTATGTTGGCTAAACCAAGTGGCTCTCGGGTAAAAATAGGTGCAACACAACTACGCTCTTTTTCGATAAAACTAGCCAAAATAACAATAAACATAGCTTGTTTGTTACCAAATTCGTTATACAAACTTTTTTTGTTTAAGCCTGTACATAACATTAAATCAGCCATTGAAGTTGATTCATAACCCTTAGCTAAAAACACTTTGGTTATTTGTTCTATCACAGCTTGTCGGTCGTAATTTTTGCTTCTTGCCATCTTAAATAAATCACCTGAAGTTCACATCAGTTATATTCTAAGTTTGGAGGGAATTATTTTCGCAAAACCGCTGTAAATACATCCTTGTACGCTTCACTTTTTCATCCATGAAAAAGAAATTTTGCTCTAAATAATTCCTCCATACTTCTACACAAACGCATTTTACACCATTCGGTAAAAAATACCTTGCATAAATAAAGTAACTCAACTAAATTATTTTACACCAATCGGTTACTTAAATTTTAAAGCAAGGAAATCGCCATGAAGCTATACCACCTATTTGCATACGACCGCTCTTTAAAAGTTCGCTGGCTAGCCAACGAACTAAATTTGCCACTACAAATTATCCAGCTAGATGCAACTCAACGCGCACATAAAGTTGAACCGTTTAAATCAATCAACCCACATGGGTTAATGCCAACTATTGAAAAAGACAACGGTGAAGTTTTATTTGAAGCAGGAGCAATTTGTTTAGATATTTGCCGCGAGCACGCACCACAATTAACTCACGAACAAGATATAAAATTTATGCAATGGTTGTTTTATTTTGCAAGCTCAGTTGACCAACTTAGTGGCGGAGTCATTGGCCTTAAAGTTTTTGGCGAAAAAGAACAAGTGCGCGAGGTATTAGAAAAGCGCATTCCACACCAATTAGATGCAATGGAACAGCACCTTAACAGCCAAGATTATTGGTACAACAATCAATTTAACCTGAGCTGCGCATAAGAAAATGAACT
>NZ_ARZY01000018.1 GCF_000568405.1 Catenovulum agarivorans DS-2 | reverse complement strand
TCCTATTTGCCAAACAGTCAAGCTATTTATTTGGTCCAAGTGTAGGTTAGATTTTGCGTTTGCGTGGCGGTAATACCATTTGAGCTGACTGAAATAGTAGCGCTATATTTAATAACAACTTTATTCGCGCTACGCTCAACTTCCTCAAACGAATAATTACTAACGGTAACCCCGTCAACTTCAGTAATTTCTTTAAATTGAGTACCTATCTCATCGGTATTTGTTGGTGGCGTAGTGTTAGTAACTTTAACCTCTGGAATATCAACCGTCACCTCAACTGGCGTGGTCACCGTAGATGTACCAGTAATGACTAATGTCCAATCACCATCACCGCCTGAGCCGCCATCTATAATGATACCGTCATCTTCAAATGAAATGTTATCTGGCCACGAAAATTGTGCTAGATCAGGAATATTAACACCTGTTGGCAAGCTACCGTCTGCATTCAATGCAGCGTATAAGGCTTCATAACGCGTTTTTAATGTACTCAAGTATGCCGAAAAGTTCGAGGTTAAACCTGATGAATTAATAGATGCATTGATACCATCATAAAATTTTTCAATTTCTGCGCTAATATCAGCCTCTGAAGCAAAGGCCGCGTTCAGCATAGCTAACTGACTTTTAAAACTGGCGTTGCTATCACCACTTAACTCAGTCGCTAGTTTATTCGCATCTGGAATATTAATTTCAAATAAATTCGTCGCTGTACTCGAATTTAAACCAAAAGACTGCATTACTATCTCGGTTGCTTTTTCTTGCAGTGATTTTAACCCTTCAGGCGTCAGATTGGCGAAGTCACCCGCTTGTGCCATCACGACTTCTGTCGCCGCGGTCGTCAACGAATTCACCGGCAAATCAGAAACTTCTGTGTCACCTTGCTGTGCAACAAAATGTGACGTTAATTCTAAACCATCAAGCTCTGAGCCTGTCATTTCATCACCGCGGTTAACTGAGCCACATTTGTCAGCATCACACACCATTGTAGTATTTGCGTTCGAGGTCACTTTAACAACCACAGGCTTGTCGGCCGAATCACCTGAAATACTAATTTCAAACTCGCCGTTAGCATCCGTTGTCCCAGTGCCAATTGGTGTATTCATATTGGATGCATTGTACAAGCTCACATCCGCGTTAACTAAGGTCCCTTTTACAGCCTTACCTTGCACGCTAATATCTTGAACTTTGTCATCATCGTCATCACCAAAGCAACCAGCTAAACCGCTGAGCAGAAGTATCCCGCACGCTGCTTTTGCCATATTCCACGTTAATTTTGTACTCATTGTAATTTTCCTTCTCAATCTATTCATTAGACAACAGTAATTTGCAAATTAGCTCTACACAGAGAGCTACTTAAAATCTTAGCTGAGACATAGATTGATTGCGCCCCCCAAATTAGGGGGATGCTAGACAATTAAACAATATGGATAGTCTAAAATACTATAAAATGAAGGTAGGGAATGGTATAGATTATGCTCAAATATTAAGACAAATGACCGATTAAATTTCCCATGGAAAATCAATCCAAATATCTTGAGCGACTTGTTCTACACTATATTTAACGAGTTCAGCGCCCTGAGGTTTAGCATAAACGCATGCAAAATCAGCGCGAGGGTAAAACTGTTTTAAAAATTTTATCGTACAACCTGAATCCACCAAATCTTCCACAAATAACCAGCGCTGTGGCTCAATTAGCTCGCTTTCTAATAAATACGCGGGTTTAACTAACTGCAAGTCACCCTGCTGTTGTTGTTGATAGCTTTGAACGCCTATTGTCTCAATTAAACGTATATCTAAATCATTTGATAGAATGGCCGCAGGCACCAAACCACCGCGCGTTACTGCAACCAAACCATCATATTTTTCTAGTGGAATGATTTGTGCCAATCTTTTACAAGCTTTATGGAAAGTTTGCCAATCTAAAACTAATTTTTCTGTCATGTATCTAAGGCCTGTTGGTCTTTTTAATGATTAAAATTGCCTATTGCTGAAAAATAATACAAAGATCAATAGCCCCTATTAATTCTTTATATTAAATAATTCAATTTGTCCGTTTTGCTCTAGTACTCTAAGTTGTTGAGTCACGTCACTAAGTAAATGTTTATGCTTCTTGTGTAAATAATGATAAAGATAAAGATCCCGGTTAAAGTTCTTAAGAAATTTAAAGTGTTTCTTTTTTTCATCGGTTAACCACTGATGTGCTTGGGTCAAAGGCAAAAATATCACATCAACCCTTCCTAGCTCTAACATATCAAATAGCCTGTCATACTTTACCAATTTAGTCGCGGTTATATTGTGTTGTTTAACGTATCTTTCCTGATCAATGAACCCCAGTATGATACCAAAATGATAAGTCTTTAATTCTTCGATTGTCGTTGCTGATACATGATTACCAGCAAGCATGACCGACTTAATCGCACATAGAGGGACAGGTATTTTAATTAAATTTGGAAAGAGATGCTCAACGCCATCAACTCTGAGCATTTCACCATCAAATTTTCCACGATTACTGCTATCAATGGCTCGCCGGTTTGGTTGTACTAAGTATTCAACTTCTATTCCAAGATTCGCGTAAGCTCTATTCAACGCATTGATTGCACAATGATATTTAGGGCCTAATTCAGTTTGTAAAAAGGTAAACTTTTTATCTGCCTGTGCCGAGGGCACAAATGAAAACATAACAATTAACAGAATTAAACAAGCCTTGATAAACATATATTCGACCTAACAAAACTGACGTATTTACAAACAAAAAAGGCGCGACCATCAAGATCCCGCCTTTTAACCATAGCCAAAATGTTTACTAAATTCGACTATTAACCGGCAAATACTCGCGCATTACGGAACATACGAACCCAAGGGCTATCTTCTTTCCAGTCATCTGGATGCCATGAGTTACTTACAGTTCTAAATACACGCTCTGGGTGTGGCATCATAATAGTCACACGGCCATCTTTACTTGCTAGAGAAGTAATACCTGCTGGCGAACCATTTGGATTCGCTGGATATTGAGTGGTCGGCTGACCATAGTTATTTACATAACGCAGTGCAACTGTACCGCTATTTTCCGCAGCTTGTAATGCTGCATCGTTAGCAAATTCCGCACGACCTTCACCGTGAGAAACCGCAATTGCCATACGCGAACCTTCCATACCTTGGAAGAATACAGAGTTAGACTTTTGCACTTCAACCAAGCTGAAACGAGCTTCAAAACGTTCAGAAATGTTGCGTACAAAACGAGGCCAATGCTCAGTACCTGGAATTAACTCTTTTAAGGTACTTAACATCTGACAACCATTACACACACCTAATGCGAAGGTATTGTCACGCTCGAAGAATTGTTGGAATTGCTCACGTGCACGGTCATTAAATAAGATTGATTTAGCCCAACCTTCACCCGCACCTAACACGTCACCGTATGAGAAACCACCACAAGCGACTAAACCTGCAAATTGGTCTAATGAAATACGGCCAGCTAAAACGTCACTCATGTGTACGTCAATTGCTTCAAAACCTGCACGGTCAAATGCTGCTGCCATTTCAACATGAGAGTTCACACCTTGCTCACGTAAAATCGCCATCTTAGGGTTAACACCTTTAGCAATATAAGGCGCGGCAACATCTTCATTTAAATCAAAAGTTAATGAAGGCTGTAAACCTGGGTCTTTCGCGTCCGCTTTAGCATCAAACTCTTGTTTCGCACACTCAGGGTTATCACGTAACGCCTGCATTTGATAAGTTGTTTCCGCCCAAGCTAAACGCAAGTTTACGCGGCTATCCGCTAATACAGTTTCACCGTTAAAGCTAAACTCAACTTGGTCACTGTCGTTCAATGTACCAATATCTGTGCTTAGATCAGTTAGGTTGTGTTGAGCTAATACAGCTTCAACCGCAGACGCATCACTTGCTTTAACTTGAATAACCGCACCTAGCTCTTCAGCAAATAAGGTAGATAACGCATCTGCACCTAAGTTAGATACATCAACACTTACACCAGTCTTACCAGCGAATGCCATTTCAGTAACAGTTGTGAATAAACCACCGTCTGAACGGTCGTGGTAAGCTAACAATTTGCCATCTTCAATTAATGCTTGAATAGCATTGTAGAAGTTAGCCAATAATTCTGGTTTGTCTAAGTCAGGGCCTACAGAACCAAGTTGTTGGTAAACTTGTGCTAAACAAGACGCACCTAAACGGTTTTGTTTGTTACCTAAATCGATTGCGATTAAACGCGTTTCACCTTGATCAGTGCGTAACTGAGGCGTAACGGTTTTGCGCACATCTTCAGTGCGTGCAAACGAAGTAATAATTAACGACATTGGCGCTGTAACAGATTTGTCTTCACCGTTTTCATTCCACGCCGTTTTCATCGACATTGAATCTTTACCAACTGGAATGGTTAAACCAAGTGCTGGACATAACTCTTCACCCACGGCTTTAACTGCTTCGTATAAACCAGCGTCTTCACCCGGGTGACCCGCAGCCGACATCCAGTTAGCAGATAATTTAATGCGTTTTAATTCGCCAATGTTTGCTGCTGCAATATTGGTAATACTTTCAGCAACGGCCATACGCGCTGAAGCACCATAGTTAAGAAGTGCAAGTGGAGTACGCTCACCCATTGCCATAGCTTCACCGTGGTAGCTATCTAAAGATGCTGTGGTTACCGCAACGTTAGACACTGGTACCTGCCAAGGGCCAACCATTTGGTCACGCGCAACCATACCAGTAACCGAACGGTCACCAATTGTGATCAAGAAGGTTTTTTCAGCTATAGTCGGTAAACGTAATAAACGATAAGCCGCTTCTTTTACATCAACATCTAACGATAAATCTTCAGCAGCTAATTGAGCTGACTGAACATCACGATGCATTTTCGGCGCTTTGCCTAATAATACATCTAGTGGCAAATCGATAGGTTGGTTATCAAAATGACTATCGTTAAGGGTTAAATGACGCTCTTCAGTTGCTTCACCAATCACAGCATATAAGGCGCGCTCACGTTTACAAATTGCTGCGAAGATATCAATTTTTTCAGCAGGGATTGCTAATACATAACGCTCTTGTGACTCGTTACACCAAATTTCTAATGGTGACATGCCAGGTTCGTCGTTTAAAACATCGCGTAATTGGAATATACCACCACGCTCACCATCATTTACTAACTCAGGCATTGCATTAGATAAACCACCCGCGCCTACATCATGGATAAACGCGATTGGGTTGTCGTCACCCATTTGCCAACATTTGTCGATAACTTCCTGACAACGACGTTCCATTTCTGGGTTTTCACGTTGCACAGAAGCAAAATCTAAATCAGCACTTGATTGACCAGAAGCCATAGATGATGCAGCACCACCACCTAAACCTATGTTCATTGCAGGACCACCAAGTACAACTAACTTAGCGCCAACAGGGATAATGCCTTTTTGTACATGATCGGTACGGATATTACCTAAACCACCCGCCAACATAATTGGTTTGTGATAACCACGAACTTCTTTGCCATTAAAGCTAGATACTTCAGCTTCGTAGGTACGGAAATAACCTAATAGTGCAGGACGACCAAACTCATTGTTAAATGCTGCGCCACCTAATGGGCCCTCAAGCATGATTTCTAATGCGTTAACAATGCGCTCTGGTTTACCGTAGTTAATTTCCCAAGGTTGAGTGAAATCAGGAATATTTAAGTTAGAAACGGTAAAACCAACTAGACCCGCTTTTGGCTTAGAACCTCGACCCGTTGCACCTTCGTCACGAATTTCACCACCAGAGCCAGTTGCCGCACCTGGGTATGGAGAAATTGCAGTTGGGTGATTGTGAGTTTCAACCTTCATCAAAATTTCGATATTTTCTTGATGATAGTTATAAATGCCAGTATCCGCATCGGCGAAGAAACGACCACCAAATGAACCGTCCATTACAGCTGCGTTATCTTTATATGCAGACTGAACATACTCAGGTGTCGTTTCAAAAGTGTTCTTGATCATTTTGAACAATGATTTAGGTTGTGCCACCCCATCAATTGTCCAATCAGCATTGAATATTTTATGACGGCAATGCTCAGAGTTCGCTTGCGCGAACATATATAATTCAATGTCGTTCGGGTTACGCCCCAGCTTTTGGAAGTTTTCAACTAAATAGTCAATTTCATCTTCCGCTAACGCCAAGCCCATTTCAACATTTGCAGTGGCTAAAGCTTCGCGGCCACCGGCTAAAATATCAACCGAACGATGCGGCGCTGGTTGCGCTTTTTCAAACAATGCATTTGCTTGGTCAAATTCAGCAAATACAGTTTCCATCATACGATCGTGTAATAAATCTTTTAGTACATCAAGTTGCTCAGCGGTTAACGCATCAGCACCCTCAACATAATAAGCGATGCCACGCTCAATGCGTTTAACTTTGTCTAAACCGCAGTTATTGGCAATATCCGTTGCTTTAGAGGCCCAAGGTGAAATCGTACCTGGACGCGGTGTTACCAACAATAACGTGCCAGCTGGCTCATGCTCTTCAATCGTTGGGCCATACTTTAATAAACGCGATAACTTTTGATGTTCATCGTCGGTCAACGGAGCAGAAACGTCAGCAAAGTGCATAAATTCTGCGTAAATATTGGTAATAGCGAGTGTGTTTTGTTCGCAACTGGCAAGCAGTTTTTTAACGCGAAAATCAGACAATGCGGGAGCGCCACGCAAGATTTCCATAAGCAGTTTCACCTGAAAAATATGTCGATGGGATGTAAAGGCGCACATTATACCCAAGAAACATCAAAATACCAGTTTCACGGCGATTCGGACAAGCGTGTCGAATCAAAGGAATAACAGCAAGTTGTAAGCTTTGATTGACCAGTTAAACTAGATTCAGCTACTCTTATCACTAAACCTAATAAATTTATAAAAATAAACTTTGCAAAACCAAGCAGTGAACCTAATAAAAATAGCCACTTTTGTGTTTGCTTTTGTCCTTATTGGATGTGAGCAGGACAGCTATAAAACAAAAGCGGAACATATAAATGATACAGGTAAAGTTCGTGTTGGTACTTTATATGGCTCGTCGACTTATTACTTAACCCCTGATGGTGCAGCAGGTTTTGAGTACGAGCTCGCACGTTCGTTTGCAGACTACCTAGATGTAGAATTAGAAGTTGTTCCCGTTTACGACTTATCTGATTTGTTTCCGCTATTAGATAACAACAAGGTCGACTTTTTAGCAGCAGGATTAACGGCCACGCAAACACGTGAACAAAAATATCGTTTTGCACCAGCCTACCAAGACATCAGTGAGAAATTAGTTTTTAAACAAGGCAAAACTCGCCCACGTGATTGGACAGATTTGTCAGGCAAACTAGTAATAACAGAACAAAGCAGCCACCAAGAAACGTTAGAATCTTTGGCATTAGAAGGATTTGAATGGCAAGTAACCAAAGAGCAAGACGTTGAAGAGCTTATCCTAGCTGTTTTAAACGAAGAAATAGATTACACCATAGTCGACTCTAACTTGCTTGCGGTTAACCGCCGAATCTACCCAGAGTTAAGCATAGGTTTTACTGTTTCCGACGATCAGCGCATTTCTTGGGCTTTAGCCCGAGAACAAGACGATAGCTTATACGCTCTGCTCATCGACTTTTTTGGAAGTGTTCATGCTAGCGGCCATTTTGCTCACTTAGAAGATAAATATTTTGGCCACGTAAGAGATTTTGACTATGTAGATACCCGAGTATTTATTAAAGAAATCGCACAAACTTTGCCTAAATACCGCCCTTGGTTTGAGCAGTACGCTGAACAATATCAATTGGACTGGAAATTACTTGCCGCACAGAGCTATCAAGAAAGCCATTGGAACCCAAGAGCAAAATCGCCGACAGGTGTTCGCGGCATTATGATGTTGACGCTACCAACGGCTAAACAAATGGGCGTCAAGAGCCGGTTAGACGCAGAAGACAACATTCGAGGTGGTGCACGCTATTTATCTTCGTTGCTTAAACGCATTCCAGCGCGGATCCAAGAGCCTGACCGGACTTGGTTTGCGCTGGCTGCATACAATCAAGGTATGGGACATCTAGAAGATGCACGGCGTATCTGTCAAAGTTTAGGCGGCGATCCTGACAAATGGCACGAAGTGAAAAAATATTTGCCACTACTGCAAAAGAAAAAATACTACAAGTGGACACGTTACGGCTACGCAAGAGGAAAAGAAGCGGTGACTTATGTGGAAAATATACGTCGATATTACGATTCATTGATTTGGTTTTTTGGAAACCAAAACCAACAATAATTTTTAGCCCAGCACTATTGAAATTTGCAATTTCGCTGTAGAATAAACCATTGTTATTTTGCAGCAAATTGCTGCTGTGAGTTTAGTGATTTGGCCGCAGAATCTACCAGCAAACAATCCCCAACAGATACTTCAATTGTTCTACAAAACATCCGTATAGAAAGTGCAAATATAGACGATTTAACAGCGCTAGTGGCACTAGAAAACCAAGCGTTTGAAGGTGACAAACTTTCTAAACGTCGGTTAAAACACTGGATATCAGCGCAAAATGCAATTTTTATTGTCGCCAAACATCAGCAAGATATTCTCGGTTACGCCTTAACTATTTTGCATAAAGGTAGCACGCTTGCTCGATTATATTCGTTAGCAGTTTCGCCACTTGCTCGTGGTTTAGGTATAGCCGCCAAACTGATTGAAAAAAGCGAAAAGTCAGCCTATAAACAAGGGCGATTATATTTACGTTTAGAAGTAGCCGAAAACAACCAAGCAGCAATTTCGCTGTACCGCAAATTAGGATTTGAAGAATTTGGTTTTTACCAAGACTATTATCATGATCATCAAGCAGCATTACGTATGCAAAAGCGTTTATATTTCGCCCACGACAGTATTGTTGCATTTAACAATTCACAACCCTTAATGGCTGTGCCTTGGTATAAACAAACCACACCTTTTACTTGTGGCCCAGCCGCAGCCATGATGGCTATGGCATCACTAGACAACAACTACACGCCTAACCAAAACGACGAGTTGCATTTATGGCGTGAAGCAACCACCATATTTATGACATCAGGCCATGGAGGCTGCCACCCTGTGGGTTTAGCCTTAGCATTGCAAAAACGCCAATTTAACGTTGAAGTATTTTTAAACCAAAGTGATACTTTGTTTTTAGATGGTGTACGTAGTAAAGATAAACGAGCGATTCTCGAGCTGGTCGAAAAAGACTTTAAACAAAGAGCCGAAGAACAGCAGATTACGGTTGAATATTATGGTTACCAGTTACAAGACTTAGAAACTTGGTTCAACCAAGGCGCAATGATTATACTTCTAATATCAACCTATCAACTAGACGGTACCAAAGCTCCCCACTGGGTTTGTGTATCAGGTATTGATAATGAGTGTGTATACATTCACGATCCAGCCCCGACAGACGAAGACGACAACCAACTCAACTGCCAATATATGCCGATCGCACGCGATGTATTTTGCCGTATGAATCGCTACGGTAAAAATAAATTAAGCTGTGGGATAGTGGTCAAACGCTAGGGTCTACTGGTTTTTCTTTATCTCAATCAACTCCACTGTCAATTCTGTTGTCTCAAGTGCAACCATTAAATATCCATCAATTTCAACCGTATCAGTTGAGTTTGGTATACGTTTAAATTCATGGATAAATAAACCAGACAAGGTTTCTATGCTTTCATAACAGTCAGGCGCAAAGTCTGCAGCTATTTGTTGAAAATCGCGCACCGCAAGATCGCCTGGCACAGTCCAGCTACCATTTGCATTTTGTGCTATTTGGTTTTGAATTGCTTCAACATCATTTAGCGCAACCAACTGCAATACTTGCCATAAAGTTACCATACCAACAACTGTGGTAAATTCGTTGATGACTAACGCAACTTCAACTTCTTGTTGTTTAAAGTTGGTAATGGCATCGGCTAAAGTTAGCGTATCAAGCAAATATAGCGGCTGAATTAACTCTGATTTATCAGCTAACAACGGTTTGTTTTGTAGCAGTTGGCTCAAAATCACACTTGATTCAACCAAACCTAAAACCTTGTACAAACCTCCGTCACAAACTAAATAATAGCGCTGTGAGCTTTGTTCAATTTGCCGTTTAAGGTCAGTTTGCTCAGTATTTATATCTAACCAATAAATATCCGCAGGCAAAGTCATGGCTTGGGTTATATTGGTACTCGGTAGCTCCAATACATTGCCTATCATGTGATACTGTTGCTGCTCAATACTGCCGTGCTCTATGCTTTGGTCAACCACTGCCACTAGATCTTCAAAAGTAATTTGGTCGTCTCTGTGCAGTGGTACTCTAAACAATTTAAGCAATACATCAGCTAATTTATTAAATAGCCAAATAATCGGTTTGAACAACCAGACACTAAAACGCATTAAATAAATCAACCTAAGTGAGGCGGCTTCTGGCAGTACAAAACCTATGCGTTTTGGCAGTAAATCACCAAATAAAATAAATAATCCTGTTACGGTTAAAAAAGATAAGGTAAAAGCTGTTTGGTTTAACCAAGCTTCGCCTACCCAATTTTGCAATAGGCTTTGAAATATCGGGGTAAAGGCAGACTCACCGATAATACCGGCAATAATCGCAAGCGCATTTAGCATTATTTGTACGGCGGCGATAAAGTCTTTCGAGTTATTTTGCAGCGTTATCACAGCAAGCGCTCTTGGGTCTTGCTGATCTAACAAAGGTTGTAACTTTACTTTGCGCACTGCCGCCAATGAAATTTCGCACAGTGCGAATAGCGCACTTAATACAATTAACCCCACTATCCACACGAGTTCCATATAATTAACGACCTCTGTTTTCTAAACGACGTGCCATTTCTGACATTATCATCATGTATAACTCGTCACCTAGGTACAAATCTTCTACTTCCCAATCCAAACTTGGGTTATCGTTAATTTCAATGACATAAGCTTGGTTACCATGCTGTTTTACATCAACACCATACAAACCATTACCTATTACTTTAGAGGCTTTTATGGCAGCATCCAATACAACTCGTGGCACCTCAAACGTTGGTAAAGTTTCAAAGCCGCCGGAATCAGCAGTGGCATTTTCATGTTTATAAATTTGCCAATGGCCGCCCACCATATAGTACTTACATGCGTACAAAGGTTTGTTGTTTAGAATACCAATGCGCCAGTCAAAGTCGGTATATAAGTAGGTTTGCACTAACACCAAAGCGCTTTGTTGCAATAATTCATCCAAACGAAGCTTAAGCTCGTCACGATTTTTAACCTTGTATACCCCACGTGAAAAAGCACTTTCAGGTACTTTTAATACGATTGGGTAATCAAAGTTACTTTCAATATTGTCTAAATCTTCATCATTCGAACTACTAACAGACCAAGTTTTTAACGCTGGTACTTTGTTGTAAGTAAAGGCATCTTGTAAAAAAACCTTGTTACAGCAGCGCAAAATAGAAGTTGGATCGTCTATTACCACCAAACCTTCTAGTTCTGCCTTGCGAGCAAATTTATAGGTGTAATGGTCTATCGCTGTAGTTACCCGTATGAACAAGGCGTCGTATTCGTTTAATCGCGCATAATCTTGCTCGCCAATAAACTCAGCTTTAATCCCTACTTTGGCCGCTGCTTTTACCATTTTGTTTAACGCAACTTTGTCACTTGGTGGCAATTGTTCGTTTTCATCCACCAATATTGCCATTTCCCAACGGTGTTGTTTTTTCGGCTTTTTCGGCTGCCATAACCTGTGATTAAAACTTAACAATGCATCGGCAAATTTGGCGTACTGTTGTTCATTTAACTTGTTGTAGCTTTGGCAAGAAATCGAATTAATTTTCCAGCTAGCTGTGTCTATATCCAAGGCCAAAATAGGCGCAGGAAATTGACTAAATAATTTTTTCGCTAAAGCTTCAAAGCCTTCAAAATCAGGGGTGCCAAAATAGATATATAAGGTAAATTGCTCTGGGTGCAACGAGCGCACTTTTTTCGCAACACTTGGCAATACAGTATCGGATAACTGAGGTTTGTATAAAGCTTCGTTGCGTAAGTCATTGATGGTATTAACCGATGGCAATACCTTGTGGCCACGCGCTTCTGCTAATAACGAGCAGTAATAGCCTTTACTCAAATATTGTTCGATATCACATAAGTTAATGATTTTAACTTTGCGTAAGTCTTTGCGAGGGTGATCGGCAAGATACTGTTCAAAAGTTAATACAAAGTCTTCGTGTGCTTGTGCATCGAATGAAATTGGTTGGTCGGCAACTACAAAGCTGCTAATCATGGTCGCTCCTATAATACCCAATAAACATAAATTTTGACGCTGTTTGGGTATAACAATAAAGTTAAATTTCAGATGATCTAGATGGGAGAAACGACACTCAGCACTCTTGCCTAAATCCATTTTTTCGCGAAGTTTAAGGCATATTTTTCAAATCACAATATTAATTTTAATTAATTTGTTTAATTTTTTTTGAACACAGATTAGACTAACTTTATCGCCTAAAAGCAGAGCGGCGCAATGCTAATACGAGAAGCCCAAGCATTTGATATTGTTGATTTTAATCGCATACGTAACCAGCTAAGTGACAACACCCTACCAGATGACATTTCCATCTCTCAAAACTGCTATCTAAACTACCTGACTAAATATGGCAAAGGTTGGGTCGCAATGCAAAATAACCTGATAACGGGTTACGTAATTTGTTCAAAAAAAGAAAGCAGCATATGGGCGCTGTTTGTTGACCAAGCTCATCATAGGCAAGGTATTGGCTCTGCCCTACTCACTCAAGCAATTAACTGGCTTAACCAAAATGGCATAAATAAAGTTTACCTATCAACTGGGCAAAATAGCCAAGCCGAACACTTTTATCAAAAACAAGGCTGGCAAAAAGGTAGCTTGTTAAATAATGGCCAAGTTACATATAGCCTTTCAACCCTATAAAACAATTATTTCTATAAAATACTGTTTGACTATACAGTAAAAGTCATCTTTAATACTGTTTATACGAACAGTACAATTCGATAATTGGAAAATTGGATTATGTTGACTCACTTATATGTTAAAGACTTTGCCATTGTTGATAGTTTAGATATCGAAATAGATGCAGGTATGAGCACAATTACCGGCGAAACAGGTGCAGGTAAATCTATCTCAATTGATGCTTTAGGATTATGTTTAGGCAGTAGAGCCGAAGCCGCTATGGTTAGGCCTGGTGCGGATAAAACTGAGATCAGCGCAACCTTTAACATTCAGCATATTCCATCCGCTAAAAGCTGGTTAGCCGAGCAAGATTTTCTGCAACCAGAACAAGAAGAGTGCATTATTCGCCGTGTTGTTACGGCTGAAGGCCGTTCACGCGCATACATTAATGGCGCACCTGTACCAGCACAACAATTACGTAGTTTTGCCCCTCATTTAGTGAATATTCATGGTCAGCACGCACATCAGTTATTGATGAAGGCTGATTATCAACTCAGTTTGCTTGACCAATATGCCGATCATAAACACCTATTAGCGCAAACTGAATTGGCATATAAAGGCTGGAATAAACTTAAAACTGAATTAAAACAATTAGAAGAAATGCAGTCGCAACGCGATGCACGTTTGCAGTTATTAGAATACCAAGTTGCTGAATTAGATGACTTCGCGCTAGCTGAAGGCGAATTTAGCCAAATTGAAGCTGAACATAAAAGGTTATCCAACGCTGTTACTTTGCTAGCCGACAGCCAACAATGTTATAGCTTGTTATATGAAAATGATGAACAAACCATAGTCAGTATGTTGCAACTGGTTCAACATAAACTAGCTGATTTATCCCGCTACGACGAAACGCTATCCAACATAGCTGGAATGTTAGATGAAGCTGAAATTCAAGTGAAAGAAGCCAGTTATGAATTACGTGATTACATTGATAGCCAAGAGCCAGATCCTGAACGTTTACTGCAAATTGAAGAACGCATGTCGACCGCATTAGAGTTAGCACGTAAACATAAAGTAACACCAGAAGAATTGCATATTGAACATGAAAAGTTATCGGCTGAACTTGCAGAAATAAAACGTTGCGACGAACAAAACGAAGCTTTAATTCACCAAGTAGCAGAAGCAGAAGCCCATTATTGGCAAACTGCTGAACAATTGCGTGAAAGCCGTTTAGTTGTAGCAGAGCAATTATCAGAGCTAGTTACACAAAGTATGCAAAAGCTCAATATGAAACAAGGCCAATTTAAAGTAACGGTTAACTCAATTGAAAAACCATCAAAATTAGGCTCTGATGCGATTGAGTTTTTAGTCAGCGCCAACCCAGGCCAACCTTTACAAGCTATGCATAAAGTTGCATCTGGTGGCGAATTATCGCGTATCAGCTTAGCTATGCAGGTATTAACCGCGGAAAAATCTGATACGCCTACGCTCATTTTTGATGAAGTGGATGTAGGTATAAGCGGCCCAACAGCTGCAGTAGTCGGCCAAATGTTACGCAAAATTGGTGAATCAACCCAAGTTATTTGTGTAACTCACTTGCCGCAAGTTGCAGCTTGTGGTCATCAGCAAATGTTGGTGAGTAAATCTAACGACGAAACCAGCACCCAAACAACTATGCGTAAACTTTCTACTGAAGAGCGCATTTACGAACTAGCACGTTTATTAGGTGGTGATACCATTACCAATAATACGTTAGAAAATGCACGCGAATTGTTGGTTGGTTAAACAACAGAGGGTGAACAATAAAGCTTCACCCCTAACAATAAAATATCATCCAACATATAAATGATTTGGTTTGGTTAGTAGCTCTCTGTTTTTTGAAGCGAAATAATCTAACGTCAAAACACAGGAGACTCAATTGAACTAAAATATAATATGTCGTAATAGACACTTTCACTTATGACACCTCTAAACAAGGTGAATATATACACAATACAAATATTATGGACAATTAACATGAAAAATTTTTTGCTGTTACTGGTCGCGCTTTGGAGTGTTACTGGTTATACCAAGCCATTTGAGGAATTTGACATTTGGGCTGATGACAAACGATATTATCGTTCTTCAATCGTTAGAGAAGGGGATGCGCTTTACGTTGCCAAAACATCATGGAAAAATATTAGCAAGCGACCCAGTGAACATGAAACAGTTTGGGCGCTAGTTGACTTTGATAGTGTTACATCATGGAAGCGATTTAATAAATACCGTCTAGGCGATGTAGTAACGTTTAAGAATAGTATGTATATCAAGAGCAAGGGCTGGCACAACCCTGCTCTAGTAAAACCGACTCCATATTTCTGGCAGTTGTACACAGGCATGACCGAAGATGATGGCCTTCCGCCTGAGCCTCCTGAAGATGCAGACCAAGGTTTACTTGGTGTGGATAGCAATGGCAATGGAGTGCGTGATGACGTAGAGCGTTTTGTTGCTACCGAAAATAAAGACCTTCCTAAAGTAGTACCATTTTTAAACAAATTGGTATCAATCAAACGTGATGCTTACATTGAATATATTTACACTGGGTCTGTTCCAGACTCATTTCTTGATGATTATATCAAAATGCGTGGTTGCGTTAAGCAAATCGCACCTTTAGACCATAATAAGCGTTTATCCTCAACTCACACAAAGGTTGTAAATACGCCTGAACGATACTCGCAAACTCTGCGTGTAGATAAAGCTATGGCAGGTGGAAAATCAATTGTGATGATCACTCCATCAGTTGAAGAATGTAATAGTTTAATTAAGTAAGGGAATACGTAATGAAATTAATCAGAACATTAGGAATTGCGATTCCACTTATGTTAAGCAGCTATCAAGCAAGTTCGGGAGTGTGCAGCAATTCGGGAAGTAAGCTCCATGCTGGTTACATAAATGGTATGATTACAACACTAGATAGAGCCTTGAACAACAGTGAAGCTCTTTCAAATAGCATAATGCCGCAACTCGAAGGTGCAGGGCATAGTACTAAATGGGTTCTTCACTACAACAACGATGAAGCTATTCTTGATCAGGTTGAACAGTTGATTGACCAGAAAACAAGTGATCAAGCTTCTAAATTTGTACTGATGTTGCAGTCTTTTACATCAGATATGGAATCAATGAGCGGAGAGATGATTGGTGAAAATTCGACATTTGGTGAAAACCTCCGCGCAACCATTGCCGATTTCTATTTAGAGTTTTCGGAAGATCTCCAATCAATTTTAATGTCATTGGCAAATAAATCTAATTCTCATTGGGCAAATGACGAAGACTTATATAGCATGTTGACGTTTCTCAAAAATGACATTGACTCAGAGTGCTACAAGGTGCTACTCCTGCCCCACTCACAAGGCAATTTCTACGCAAATGCGCTATATCAAGCCTTATACGGACTGTCGAGCAATGGTTACAACATTAGTGACTTTAAGTTAATTGGTCAGTTAAGCCTTGGTGCGCCAACAAGTGCCATAGGTGGCGGTCTAACGCCAATCAAAGACGAAGATTCCATCACGGCGATTTTAAGTCATAAAGACGATATTATTCTTAACCTAATGAGTGGATTAGGTCTTTCGGTGAGTGAACAGACAGTAGACACCCCAACCTCAGACTTATCAGCACACGGGTTAATTGAGACATTTCTCCGTGTACCAGAAATTGAAGCAAGAATGCACGAAACCGCGCTTAAGATTGCAAACGAACTAGAACCTATGCCACTTTATCAATATAGCGTAGCATCATCTGCAATGCAGAGCGCTGGCCACAATGACTTTGATGAAGTACTAGATATTAAATTCCCTGCTGGCGAGGAATATCGTTATTACAATGTACCGCTATCTGTATATGAGAGTATGCGCAGTGCTCCCTCTGTCGGTGCGTATTTCAACAAAAATATTAGGAATGACTATTACTACATAAGATTTAAATAGTTACTTGTTAGCCTTATTATTAGAATTAGCAAACAAAAACGGGCGTATCGTTACGCCCGTTTTTAACAATCCGACCAATAAGCAAAATCTAGCTACTTAATAACTTCAACAAAGCCTGTACAGGATGTTTAGGTTTAAAACCATCTTCGCGCTTAACTTGTGAGCGACAAGAATAACCTGTTGCCAATACAACTTCTTGTGGCAACTTAGACACTTTATCCCCCCAGCTCATTTGATAAATTTGCTGAGAATTTTCAAGGTGAGATGCTTCATGCCCATATGTGCCTGCCATACCGCAGCAACCAACAGCAACAGGGGTTAATTTAGCCCCCACTTTTGCAAATATGTTTTGCCAATCTTTTTGACTTGCTGGCACGGCAGTTTTTTCAGAGCAGTGGCCGAATAGTTTAAACTCTATGTTGTATTGTTTGGCTTCAGGGAAGGCAACATCTTTTAACCACTCATGCGGCAGTAAAACTTCAAAATCGCCGCGGTCTTCACCTAATGCTTTAGTGTACTCATCGCGGTAACATAAAACTAAACTTGGATCGGTTCCCACCATAGTAATGTTTAATTCGGCAAGTTGGTTTAAAAACTCTGCGGCCGTTTTAGCTGTATTTGCAAAACGTTTTAAGAAACCTTTTACATGCTGCGGTTTACCATTTGGTACAAACGGCAACAAAATTGGCGTGTAGCCTAATTTACTAATTAGTTTTGCCCAATCCGCTACTACATCAGCATCATAAAAAGAGGTGAATGGGTCTTGCACAATAGCAACTACTTTTAAGCGCTGCGCTTCGGTTAAGTTACGTATGCGATTAATATCCCAATCTAAAACATTCAACTCCCCTACTTTAGCCACCTGTTGCTTAAGCGTTGGGTAACTTAAAGTTGGTGTATCAACATAACCTAACGTACGTTTAATTGCACCTTGCACTAACTTAGTATTTAAAAAGAAGTTAAACAAACGCGGTGCCTTTGCCATGAGAGGCGCGCTGTTTTCTATCCCAGCAACTAAATAATCTTTTAACGGACGGCTATAACGAGAATAATAAAGCTGTAAAAAACGCGCTCTAAACCCGGGCACATCGACTTTTATTGGGCATTGGCTAGAGCATGCTTTACATGCTAGGCACTCATCCATAGCTTCCATGACTTCGTGCGAATAATCGTATTCACCAGCATTTTTGTTTTTGGTATTTTGCCAACGAGCAAACCAAGAAGAATCGTCTTCACCTTTTAACAGTGCTTTTTCTTCATTGTTAAAGTCTATACCTTGATTACTTAGCTGGCGTAACCACTCCCGCATTAATCCAGCACGCCCTTTAGGACTATGACGGCGATCACGAGTAACTTTATATGATGGACACATAGGACTGTTCGCATCCCAGTTAAAGCACAAACCGTTACCGTTACAGTTCATTGCAGTTTCAACACTTTCTTTAACTTTGACCGGAATTTGTCGGTCGTAAAATCCGCGTTTAGTATCATCAACAGATACGAGTTGTTCGCTCGAATCAACTGGTGTACAAATTTTACCTGGGTTAACTCTATTTAATGGATCAAATGCTGCTTTAATTTTACGCAGTTCTAAAAATAACTCGTCGCCAAAAAACTCTGGGCCATATTCACTTCGATACCCTTTGCCATGCTCACCCCACATTAAACCGCCATATTTTGCAGTTAAGGCAACGACTTGGTCAGATATTTTGCGCAAAGTTACTTCTTGTTCAGGATCGCACATATCTAAAGCCGGGCGCACATGTAAAACACCGGCATCAACATGGCCAAACATACCGTAATTTAACCCATAGCCGTCTAATAAATCTCTGAATTCCATAATGAAGTCGGCCAAATTTTCTGGCGGTACCGCAGTATCTTCAGCAAAAGCGAGTGGTTTTTTACTACCTTTGGTATTGCCTAATAAACCAACTGCTTTTTTTCGCATCTCATAAATGGTTTGAATACTGGCTAAATCAGCTGTGACTTGATAACCAATAATGCCAGCTTCATTGTTGGCAACTAATGCGTCTAATTTGTCAGTTAACGCTGTTATTTTGGCTTCACTATCAGCTGCTTCTACCGCGTTAAATTCAACGATGTTAATGCCTTCCATGGTTTTACCAGGCACATCAGTAATTAGATGTTTAACAGATTCCCAAATAATATCTTCACGCGCTAGGTTTAAAACTTTGCTATCAATTGTTTCAACCGATGTGGCATTCGCTTCAACTAAAAATGGCGCGTTTCGTAATGCCGATTCAAAACTGTCGTATTTTACATTTATCAAAGTTTTGAAAGGTGCAATAGGTGTAACATTTAATTTAGCTTCAGCAACAAAAGCGAGTGAACCTTCAGAGCCTGTAATCACTCGACCCAAATCAAATTCGGTTAAATCGTCATTAAAAACGTGCTCTAAATCGTAACCCGTTAAGAAACGGTTTAAGCGTGGGAATTTTTCGAGGATTAGCTTTCGCTTATCGCGACAACTGTTTAGCACCTGCTGGTAAATTTTTCCAACGGTTGTGTCTTGTTTAGCAATGTTTTCAGCATCTGCGATCGGCATTTTTGCTGTTTCTAATACATCACCACCTAACAGAATGCTTTTAAGTGCAAGTACATGATCGCTGGTTTTACCATACACTAAAGAGCCTTGGCCTGAAGCATCAGTATTAATCATGCCACCTATGGTCGCACGATTACTAGTACTTAAATCGGGGGCAAAGAAAAAACCATGAGGTTTTAAGAATGCATTTAATTGATCTTTTACCACCCCTGATTGTACCCGAACCCAACTTTCTTCTGCATTAAACTCTAAAATTTGATTCATATGGCGGCTCATGTCCACCACAACGCCTTGAGTTAATGATTGACCGTTAGTTCCGGTACCGCCACCACGAGGTGAAAATTTAACCGCATCGTATTTAGCTTTACCTGCAACCTGTGATACCAATTGTAAATCAGCAACATCTTTCGGTAATACCACGGCTTGTGGCAAACTCTGATAAACACTGTTGTCCGTCGATACAGAAAACCGGCTGGCATAACTGGTTTCTATTTCACCTTTGAAACCAGACTGCTCTAACTCTTTTAAAAAATTTAAATAAATTGTTTCAATAGCATCAACTTGGGTTAAACGTGGGATCATTTGTCTATCAATTTCTCTCAAAGCTAAGTGAGTGCAAATTATATAGAAAATTAGCTGCCGACGCTAAGCTTTGTTCGACAAAAGCCGACTAACCTGTTGTTCTTGATTATTGTCGCGAATCGCCGAGTAGATGACAGATTGATTTCGTCCTTGTTTTTTCGCTTGGTATAAAGCTTTATCAGCACTTTCAATAAAACTAAAAACCGTATCGCACGCATCAGGTATGGCTACATATGCGCCTATCGTTAAAGTAATTAAATCATCAATCAACGAAGCTGAATTGGTTAATTCAAGACGCTTTAACGTTTCATGGCAATGATTCGCCAGCTGTTGAACATCCAATTCAGTAGCTTTGTTTAAAGCAATAATAAATTCATCGCCACCAAAACGTGCAACTATACTGTCGTATTCGGCAAACACTTCATCTAGGGTTTGCGCAACTCTTAATAAACAATCATCGCCTGCGAGATGGCCGTACCTGTCATTGTACTGTTTAAAATAATCGATATCGATTAACAGAACAGCCACTTGATTTTGCGAAATAACCGCATTCATAAATGACACTTCAAAAGTTTCGTTAAAGTATCTCCTGTTATGAATTTTAGTTACAACGTCGTGATTTGAGGTATAAAGAAGTTTTTGATTAAGTAATTCAATCTTTTCTAAACAGCGTTTTTTCTCTGTGATATCACGGCTAATACCGACTAAAGCAACGGTTTCGCCATGCTCATTTTTAAATGGGTATTTAACAGTATCAAACAGGACTTTTGTTCCGTCAGCCAAAGTACACCATTCTTCCATACGCTGCGCTGTGTCTTGATAAAATAATTTGCTATCCCATTCCCTAAACCAATCTATAATTTTTTTATCTACAAACAAATCTTCATCAAAGAAACCTATTACTTGGTTGGGTTGTTTGCCGACAAAATCACAAAAGGCTTGGTTGCACGCAATGTATTTAAACTTGCGATCCTTAACAAATACCAAATCATCAATCGAGTCTATGATATTTTGCAGTAACTCTTGCATCGTTTAATTGGTTAATAATTTAACCATCTCCTTTACTACTTAATTAGAGTTGAATATAAATATCAACCTTGTTCCGTTACCATGATGTGTTAAGACTAGCCAATATTCACAACTTTTCAATCCAATTGGTAGAATACCTTGGTCTAAATTATGACTGATTAAAAACTATTCGCAATATGGCTGCTCGTTCAAACGAATATGAATATCGGTAAAAACTTGATTCTGAATTAAAACTACCAGCTTTTCTTTGACAAGCTCAAGGATTGCCAAAAACGTAACTACAACACCACTTTTGCCTTCTGTAATATCA
Organism: Catenovulum agarivorans DS-2; assembly: GCF_000568405.1. Taxonomy (GTDB): domain Bacteria; phylum Pseudomonadota; class Gammaproteobacteria; order Enterobacterales; family Alteromonadaceae; genus Catenovulum; species Catenovulum agarivorans_A. The sequence goes on along the minus strand of NZ_ARZY01000018.1, from coordinate 68,362 downwards.
AAAAAGTCTGCAAATGGTTGATACGAATCGGCCGTTAATTTTTCTAGAATAGCGCTCATCCTTGCTCGCGTTGATAAAAGCTCAGGTTTGATTTGATGGTGTTGAAAATTGGCCGCTCGTTTTAAAATCGACGAAAAAGCTAAAACCAGTTCTTTTAATTCCACTTCAGGTTGAATCACAACAGGTTTACAATTATCCGCAACCATTGCACTACCAGCAAAAAAATCTCGCTCTTCTCGAGGTAAATTATCCAACTCTTGTGCGGCCTGTTTAATCACTTCGTATTCTTGCAATCGCCTGATTAACTCAGCGCGTGGATCTTCCTCCTCTTGTTCATCTGACTTAAGTTTGGGTAGCAATACTCGAGATTTAATTTCAGCCAATACCGCTGCCATAACCAAATATTCAGCAGCTAGTTCTAAATTAACATCTTTCATCACTTCTACGTATTCCATATATTGCGAAGTGATTTGAAAAATAGGAATATCTGCAACTTCAAATTTTTGTTTGCGAATTAAATACAAAAGTAGATCGAGCGGCCCCTCAAACGATTCAAGTATCACCTCTAGCGCTTCAGGAGGTATAAATAAGTCTTCTGGTTTTTCAACAACAGCTTCGCCTCTCACATAAGCAAGCGGCAATTCATGCTGAATAGGTACAGATTCTACGGCTGTATTCATTTGTTCATTCGATTATATACGCTATTCAAACGGCGCGGCATCACCTTGACCAACACGGATAACTTCAGCTTGATCTTCTGATAAGTCAATGACTGTCGTTTGGCTTTCAGCCAAATATCCACCATGAATTATCAAGTCGACAGCATGCTCTAGGCTATCTCGAATCGATTCTGGATCGGATTCGGCAAATGTTCGACCCGGCAACAATAGGCTTGAACTCATCAGTGGCTCACCCAATGTTTCCAGCAATTCTAATGCGATAATGTTATCTGGGATTCGAATACCTATGGTTTTTCGTTTAGGGTTTTGCAAACGTCTTGGCACTTCGCGCGTTGCTTTAAAAATAAATGTATACGCACCAGGTGTATTATTTTTTAACATTCGAAATGCAGTATTGCCTACTTTTGCATAGGTTGATAGTTCAGAAACGTCTTTACACATTAGCGTGAAGTCGTGATCCATTTCGATTTGTCTAATTTGACAAATACGCTCCAGCGCAGACTTATTGCCCACTTGACAGCCAATTGCGTAACCAGAATCAGTAGGATAAATAACCACACCACCGTTTCGAATAATTTCACATGCTTGGTTTAATAAGCGTTTTTGAGGGTTGTCTGGATGAACATAAAAAAATTGGCTCATGAAATACTCCTTAAGCTGGAATGACAAGGTCCCAGTCAGTCCAAACAGGCTCACAAAATTCAGGTAAAGGTAATAGCTTACCTAATTCAGTATATGAAGAAACTCGATGAAAGTCAGATCCTTGCGATGATTTAAGTTTAGCTTGTTGCGCATAAGTAGCTAATTGAATCAACTCATTATTAGTTTGCCTTGGTAAAGCAACTTCAATTGCGTCACCGTTTACCGCCGCAAAATAGTCAACCAACTTTCTAATCCACTTATTTTTTAAATCGTAACGAGTCGGATGAGCTAGTGTTGCTTGACCACCTGCGGCATGAATAACCTCTATAGCTTTTTCAATACTAATCCATTCTGGTGCAGCATAAGCTTTCCCCTTTCGTCCCAAATACTTATCGAATGCTTGCTGGATTCTACTGACTAAACCATCTTCGAGTATCACTTGGGCAAAATGAACTCTGGATATACTATTCCCTTGTGCTTTGGCTTGAACCCGTCGCAGGATACTTTCTGCTGTATATCCTTCGATAACTCGAGCAAGTTTGGTTGCTATCTTTTGTGCACGAAGGTCTCTCGCTTGTATTTGTGAAGCTAAGGTTTGCTTTAGTGCACTATTTGATTCATCAATATTTAACCCAACTACATGAATTTCAAAACCATGCCAGCGCGTTGAAATTTCAACGCCTGCGATAAGCTGCAACGGAATATTATGCTGTTGTATTGCGCTGCGCGCTTCAGCCAGTGCAGACGTAGTGTCATGGTCTGTTATAGCCAATACGTCTACACCTTTGTTAAAAGCTCTAAGTACAAGCTCTTCCGGTGTCAGTGCTCCGTCCGAGCATTTTGTATGACTATGTAAATCTATTTTCATGTAAATCACATTGTTTTTGAATTAACGGTTGACTTTATCACAGATATGCGTTTCATTATGCATATATTTTTTATAGAAAAGAATCGAATACACAAGCTTATGCCAAACTTAACTGCAAATAAATTATTAGTATGGTGGTGGATCCTCACTTAAAGTGCGGGTCGGTTGTGTATTATTTATACAAAAACAAAAAAGCCCGCAAATGCGGGCTTTTTTGTTTTTAAAGCTTAGGTACAATACCTACCCAAGAAGCAAGGAGTAAACAGCTCCAGACATCTTAGGTAGATATAATATCGGGATGAATAAAGGCGTTAATATGAGATTTGGCACTAGATTACTAATACGATGGCGAAATTGATTAAGGTTTTACAAAAATATTCTTAAACTTAATCAATATGAAATTTAAATTATGACAACAAAACTTATTACCAATCAGCTAGCCACTGAATACATAGCAGACCCATTAACTGTCTACTATAACTTGGCCAAGGATCATACCAACTCATTGTTATTAGAATCGGCTGAAATTGATAGCAAAGATAACTTAAAAAGTATTCTATTATTGGACGCCTGCTTGCGCGTTGAATGTAATGGATTGGCTGTCAGTGTGGATGCGCTCAATAGCAATGGTTTACCCGCACTACAATATTTAAACAACAAACTAGCCGAACATATTCGCAATTGTAACGAGGGTCACAGCGAATTTGTTTTTAGCCGACCTATAAATAACCTCGAAGAAGATCAAAGATTAAAAACGGCTAACCCTTTTGAAGTTTTACGCAGTTTATTAACCATTCCAACCGACAATCAACCGGTATTCTTAGGCGGTGTGTTTGGTTACGACTTAGTTGGCGTTGTTGAAGAGTTACCCGAAGTACCAAAAGGCGAAAACACCTGTCCTGATTATGTTTTTTATTTGGCTGAAACTATTTTGGTCTGTGATCATCAAACACAAACCGCTGAATTGACCAGCTATAGTTTTTGTACAGAGCATGCTGCAAAGGCGGCAGCAAGTTTAGCAAACTACCATACAGCGCTAAGCCAAATTGAAGACTTTCATCCTCAATTACAAGCTGTCAGCCAACAAGATGTACAGGTAGATGTAAGTGATGAAGATTTTTGCCAATCTGTGGTCGCATTGAAAGAAAATATTCGTTTGGGCGATATTTTCCAAGTTGTACCATCGCGCACTTTTAGCTTGCCTTGTAAACATGCTGTAGCCGCTTATCGAAAACTAAAAAAACAAAATCCTAGTCCATATATGTTTTATATGCGTGACCAAGATTTTGAGTTATTTGGTGCATCACCAGAGTCATCGGTTAAATACACCAAAGCAAGTAACGAAGTTGAGATTTATCCTATTGCCGGTACGCGTCGACGTGGATTTAATGCTGATGGCAGCATTGACCTTGATTTAGACTCACGCATAGAACAAGAGCTTAGAAGTGATCATAAAGAACTGGCAGAGCATATGATGCTGGTTGATCTCGCACGCAATGACGTTGCTAGGGTTTCTGAGCCTGGTACTCGTTATGTCTGTGATCTACAAAAAGTCGACAGATATTCATTTGTAATGCACTTGGTATCACGTGTTAAAGGTCAATTACGTAGCGATTTAGATGCGTTGCACGCCTATCAAGCATGTTTAAATATGGGAACTTTAACCGGAGCACCTAAGGTAAGAGCAACCGAGCTGATTCGTTTAACCGAACAAAAACGTCGTGGAAGTTATGGTGGCGCTGTCGGCTATTTAACCAGTGATGGTGATATGGATACCTGTATCGTCATTCGCTCAGCTTTTGTAAAAGACGGTACTGCACATGTGCAAGCTGGTGCGGGTGTGGTTTACGATTCAAAACCACAAGCCGAAGCAGACGAAACCCGTAATAAAGCACAAGCGGTATTAAACGCAATTATTTCAGCATCGGAGGCGTAACATGAGCACAACCGTATTTTTATTAGATAACTTCGACTCATTTACTTATAACCTCGTAGATGAACTTAAAACCATGGGCTTTGAGCTTGTGGTTTACCGAAATAATGTTGACGCCAAAGTCATGTTTGAAAAAATGCAGGCTTGCGAAAACAGTGTAGCCCTGATGTTGTCACCGGGCCCAGGTAGCCCTTCGCAAGCGGGATGTATGCCAGAGCTTATTCAGCTATGCAAAGGCAATTTTCCTATCATAGGTATATGTTTAGGTCATCAAGCAATTGTTGAGGCCTATGGCGGCACTGTGGGCACTTCAGGTGAAATTATGCATGGTAAAGCTTCGGCCATTAGCCATAATCACCATCCGGTATTTGAAGACATGGTTAGCCCATTGTTTGTTGCCCGTTATCATTCATTAATGGCAACGACAGTACCTGATTCACTCGAATTGATCGCCGAAGTAAATGACATTCCAATGGCGGTGATTAACGAGCAAGACCGCGTATTAGGTTATCAATTTCATCCTGAAAGCATTTTAACCACTTTTGGTTCAAAACTGCTTAAACAGAGTTTGAACTACCTAACCCGCACTGCAGAATAATAAGGATTCATTATGCAAGAATTTATCAACAACGCTTTTGCCGGAGAAAACTCTGACAAACAGCAAACTCAAGCATTTTTTAACCAAGTAATGTTAGGTGACGTCGAGCCTATTTTACTAGCAGGCGTGTTAGGTGCATTAAAAGTAAAAGGTGAAACACCTGAAGAAATTGCAGGCGCAGCAGGCGCGATGCGCGCAAATGCACTTGAATTTAACCGCCCTGATTATCTCATTGCTGATAGCTGCGGTACGGGTGGTGACGGTGCCGACACAATCAATATTTCAACCACTACGGCTATTGTTGCCGCTGCTTGTGGTTTAAAAATGACAAAACATGGCAACCGCAGTGTTTCGAGTAAATCAGGCTCATCTGATTTGTTAGAAGGTTTAGGCATCAATCTAACACCTAGCCCTGAGCAGTCACGCAAATGTTTAGATGAAGCTGGTATTTGTTTCTTCTTTGCCCCGCAATATCACTCGGGTGTAAAACACGCAATGCCAGTGCGCCAAACCATGAAAACACGTACAATCTTTAACATTTTAGGCCCATTAGCTAACCCAGCAGCACCCGATATTCAACTGCTAGGTGTGTATTCGGCAGATTTGCTTAAGCCAATCGCTGAAACTTTAAAACAGCTTGGTCTAAAACGCGCTATGGTGGTTCATGGTTCAGGTTTAGATGAAATCGCTTTACATGGCGAAACACAAGTGTGCGAACTTAAAGACGGTCAAATCAGTCAATATCGCCTAAGCCCTGCTGACTTTGGTGTAAACGAATGTGCCTTAAGCGACATTAAAGGTGGCACTCCAGCTGAAAACAAACAGATTTGTCTCAACATGTTATCCGGCAAAGGTGAACAAGCGCATTTAAATGCAGTAGCCATTAACGTATCTGCACTTTTATATATGGCAGGTTTAGCGACTGATTTAAAACAAGGCACACAAATCGCGCTGGATGCAATGCAATCTGGCAAAGCACTAGCAACCTTAAACAAGTTTGTGGAGCTGTCGAATGGCTAATGTATTAGAAAAAATTTGTGCGGATAAACGTGAAGAAGTTGCCGCACAAAAACTAGCAAAACCGTTAGCAAGTTTTGTTGAAGGCTTAACACCATCTGATAGAAGTTTATTTGACTCGCTATCTAAACCACAAAAGGGTTTTATTTTAGAGTGTAAAAAAGCCAGTCCATCGAAAGGATTAATTCGAGCCGAATTCAATTTAGATGAAATTATCGACGCATATTCGCCTTATGCCAGTGGCATCTCGGTATTAACCGATAAAAAATACTTTCAAGGCGATCATGAGTATTTAAAGTATGTACGAGCCAAGGTAACTCAACCTTGTTTGTGCAAAGACTTTTTTGTTGACGAATACCAAGTACATTTAGCGCGTTATTACGATGCTGATGCCATCTTATTGATGTTGTCTGTATTAAACGATGAAGAATATGCAAAATTAGCTGCGCTAGCGGATAATTACAAGTTAGATATTTTAACTGAAGTATCGAACGAAGAAGAGCTAGCGCGCGCAATTAAACTGAATGCAAAAATTATTGGTATCAACAACCGTAACTTGCGCGATTTATCGACTGATTTACAAACGACACGCGATTTAGCACCAAAAATTCCAGCAGACCGAATTATCATCTCAGAGTCTGGCATTTATACCCACGACCATGTATCTGAGCTATCTAACTATGCAAAAGGCTTTTTAGTCGGTAGCTCGTTAATGGCACAAGCCAACTTAAAACAAGCCGTGCATAAGTTAGTGGTTGGTGAAAACAAAGTGTGTGGTTTAACCCGTACAGAAGATGCCATAGCTGCTAAACAAGCAGGCGCTGTGTATGGCGGTTTGATTTTCGCGGAAAAATCACCACGCTGTGTAGATATTGAAAAAGCCAAGCAAGTTATCGCTGCAGCCGAATTAAATTACGTCGGTGTTTTTGTAAACGCCCCCGTGTTAAAAGTAGCCGATACATGCAAAGAATTAGGCTTAACAGCCATTCAATTACATGGCGAAGAAGAGCAAGAATATATCGATAAACTGCGTCCTAAATTGCCAGACGATGTGCAAATTTGGAAAGCACATAACCCGACTCTTTCACCCTTGCCTAAATTAACTAAAATTGATCGCTGGTTGATAGATTCAGGTACAAAAGCACAGCCAGGTGGCACAGGCAAAAGTATTGATTGGCAAGTTTTGTCAAAAATAAACTTTGAAATTCCATTTATGTTAGCGGGCGGTATTAGTGAAGAAAATGCCAAACTAGCCGCGAAACAAGGTGCATTGGGTTTAGATATTAATTCAGGCGCAGAAGACGCACCAGGCATTAAAAACCCAGCAAAATTAACCGCTGTTTTTAACGAATTACGATAATACCGAGGAAAGTATGACACAGAAATTAGACGCCTATTTTGGCGAGTTTGGTGGCATGTTTGTTCCAGAGCTTTTAGTTCCAGCTTTAGAGCAATTAGAACAAGAATTTATTGCAGCACAAAACGATCCAGCTTTTAAACAAGAATTCGAAAGCTTATTAAAAGAATATGCTGGTCGTCCAACGCCATTAACCTTAACCCGTAATTTTTCGCCAAATCCATTAGCAAAAATCTATTTAAAACGTGAAGATTTATTGCACGGTGGCGCACATAAAACTAACCAAGTTTTAGGCCAAGCGTTATTAACTAAACGCATGGGCAAGTCTCGTGTAATCGCCGAAACAGGTGCGGGCCAACACGGTGTTGCAACAGCTCTAGCTTGTGCATTATTAGGCTTAGAGTGCCGCATTTACATGGGTGCAAAAGACTGTGAACGCCAGCAACCAAATGTCTTTAGAATGAAATTGATGGGTGCTGAAGTTATCCCTGTCGATGCAGGTTCTGGTACATTAAAAGATGCGGTAAACGAAGCGCTACGCGACTGGTCTGCAACTTATGAAGACAGTCATTATTTATTAGGAACAGCCGCTGGCCCTCATCCATTCCCAACACTGGTTCGTGAGTTCCAAAAAATGATCGGCATTGAAGCAAAAGAGCAAATTGTTCAAGCTGAAGGTAGATTACCGGATTATGTTGTTGCTTGTGTTGGTGGAGGTTCAAATGCAATTGGCATGTTTGCAGACTTCATTGACGAAAAAGACGTAAAATTAATAGGTGTTGAGCCAGGCGGTCACGGTTTATCGACCCTTAAACATGGCGCGACCATTTGTAAAGGTACCAAAGGTATTTTACACGGCGCAGTGACCTACATAATGCAAGATGACGATGGTCAAATTGAAGAATCATATTCAGTGTCAGCTGGTTTAGATTACCCTGCAGTAGGCCCTCAGCATGCATATTTACATGCAACAGGCCGTGCAGAATATGTTGCAGCCACTGACGAACAAGCGCTTGAAGCTTTTCAAACCTTATGTCGCTGTGAAGGTATTATCCCTGCACTTGAATCGTCTCACGCGCTTGCGCATGCATTAGACATTGCCAAAGCAGCAACGGAAGAAACAATTATCGTGGTTAATTTATCAGGACGTGGCGATAAAGACCTTGCCCATGTTCACCGAGTATTAGAGCAAGGGGGTCACTATGAGTAATAGATATAATCAAATGTTCGCCAAGTTAAAAGAACAAAAACAAGGTGCATTTGTCCCTTTTGTAACTATTGGTGATCCAAACTTAGCAACGTCTTTAGACATTATTAAAGGTTTAATTGACGGTGGTGCCGATGCACTTGAATTAGGGATTCCTTATTCTGATCCAATTGCCGATGGGCCAACTATTCAAAAAGCCAATATTCGTGCGCTTGAAGCTAAAGTCACACCAAAAGACTGTTTTGAATTAATCAAACAAATACGTCAATACAATGCAGATATTCCAATTGGGTTGCTTTTATACAGCAACCTCATCTTTGCAAAAGGACTCAATGACTTTTACGCATTGTGTGCTGACGTCGGCATCGATTCAGTATTAGTTGCAGATGTACCTGCACGCGAAAGTGCGCCATTTAAACAAATGGCAGAGAAGCACGATGTTGACGCCATATTTATTGCGCCACCAAACGGCAGTGAAAAATCATTAAAACACATCGCTGAACAAGGCTCAGGCTATACTTACCTACTAAGTCGTGCGGGTGTTACTGGTACAGAAACCGTAGCCAACATGCCAATCGAAACCGTTATTGCTGCATTGAACAATTACAATGCACCACCAGCATTATTAGGTTTTGGCATTTCACAGCCTGAGCATGTTAAAGCCGCAATTGAAAGTGGTGCAGCAGGCGCAATCAGTGGTTCAGCCGTCGTTAAGCTTATCGAAACCAATTTAGACAATCCAACAAAAATGGTTACTGAGATAACTGATTTTGTTCGAGTTATGAAAGCCGCGACAGGAAAATAAAGTCTTATGGCGAATATATTTGAATTTTTACATATAGGCGTATTTTTTGTTGTCTATAAAATGGTTGATATCTATTGGGCGACTGCCGCCCTAATAGGGACAACTGGGTTGCATTTAATCTATGAATGGATTAAACAAAAAAGCATGCCGAAAAAACAAATGTCGTTGTTTTTAATCGTGTTAATCATGGGTGGCTTAACATTATACTTTCAAGATGATGCATTTATAAAATGGAAAGTAACCGTAGTAAACGGCTTGTTTGCTGTGGGTATTTTTATCAGTCAGGCAGTATTTAAAGTCAGTCCGATGGAATCTTTACTCGGCAAAGAGCTGGCATTGCCAAAAGCTTTGTGGGCGAAAATTTCTTACGCCTGGGCTGGCTTTTTTGCAGCCATTGCCGTGTTAAACCTATATGTTGCATACAACTTTTCACAAGACTTTTGGGTAAACTTTAAATTATTCGGGTTAATGGGGTTAACTTTTGCATTTACGATAGCCACCATTGCATATATCTACCCTCACCTACCCAAAGAAAATAAAGAGGATAATCAATAATGTGGTACTTAATTTATAGCCAAGACGTTGAAAACAGCCTACCACTACGAAAAACAGCTCGGGCAGCCCATCTTGGCCGCTTAAATGAATTGAAAGACCAAGGACGACTATTGGTCGCAGGCCCAAATCCAGCAGTTGATTCAGAAGACCCAGGTGAAGCTGGTTTTACCGGATCAACTGTTATCGCGAAATTTGATAGCTTAGCTGATGCCCAAGCTTGGGCCGACAAAGACCCATACATCCAAGCTGGTGTGTATAAATCAGTTACGGTCAAGCCTTTCAAAATCGCTTTGCCATAATAAAAAACCAGCTAGTTAATCAATTAACTAGCTGGTTTTATCAATTTAAAACAGTTTAATCATTTTTACTCAAAACGGCGTTTGCGTTTAGTCGTGATGGTGGCTATATAACCATGCCAAGTAGCAAATGCTAACAACGGCATAATAACAAGAAACGCAATAAACTGAGTTAGAAAACCAATTACCACTCCCACACCTATTATTGCGGCCCAAACAGCCATAACCCCTTTGTTACTCCACACCGCATTGATGCTAGATAATACTGCAGTCATTAGATCTACTTTACGCTCAACCAAAATTGGTTGAGTAAACGCACTTATCGTGAAAACAAACGCGGATAACAAAGCACCAACACCCGTTCCTAATGCTAAGAATGGTAACAACTCGCTAAAATCGTCAGAGATATAAGGCGGGTAAAGTGCATGAATCAATGACGCAATGCGTAACCAAAAAATCATAATAACTAACAACAAAATTGCAAACGCCCACTCATGAACATTATTGCGACTCATAGCTTTAATGCTATGCCACAATGTTGGTTTATGACCTTTTTCAAACTCCCAACTCACATCATATAAACCAGCAGCTAAAAAAGGCCCAACCAGCATAAAACAAACAATGGCTGGTGCAATAACCAAATGATTCTCAGTTAACGACACTAAGTACATAATACCGATCGGCACTAAGGTAAAAATAATACCGTAAAACAAGGTAACCAAAGGTGCTTTAGTCATATCCATCAAACCTAAGCGTAACCAATTAAATGGATCACTCCAGTCCAACGCATTGCATGGGATAACTCTACCTAACTCGTTATCATGGAGTGCGTTTTCTTCTTTGCGCATTGTATGTGACATAATCTATTCCCCATAGCTTTTAATCTGTCCAACCACATCTAATTACAACTCTAATTGTCTTTTAATCATCCAAGAAAGTAGTGCTCTTCTTTACAACAAATCTTGTGTATAAAGATTGAGCTAATTTAAATATAGACAGGCATTGCCAAAGTTACAAAAAAATTAACCTTTTTAACCTTATTGCAATAAGTTTATTGCTGCTCAGCCAGCCACTGCCAATACAAAGTGTTCAAAAATCAACCAATAAAGCTAATTGATGCAAGCTTTTATAGAAAAATGCGTAAATCAAATGTCCACCTCTTCACAACCCCTGTAACAGGCGGTATCTTATATTTTTGCGTTAGTTGTTATTGGAAAATGCACGAATGAAACTATTTGAGCAGTCGTCAAAGTTGAATAACGTATGTTACGACATACGAGGGCCCGTATTAAAAGAAGCAAAGCGTCTAGAAGAAGAAGGGCACCGGGTTTTAAAGTTAAACATAGGTAACCCTGCTCCATTTGGATTTGAAGCGCCTGATGACATTTTGAAAGATGTTATTCGTAATTTACCAACTGCTCAAGGTTATTGTGATTCAAAAGGGATCTACTCAGCACGCGTTGCGATTATGCAGTACTACCAGCAAAAAGGTATCCGCGACATAGATATTGAAGATATTTATGTTGGTAACGGTGTGAGTGAACTCATCGTTATGGCGATGCAGGGATTGCTTAATATAGGTGACGAAATACTCGTCCCTAGTCCAGATTATCCGCTTTGGACTGCTGCTGTTGCATTGTCAGGTGGTACGCCGGTTCACTACCAATGCGACGAACAGGACGACTGGAACCCAAATATTCAAGATATTCGTAGCAAAATAACAGACAAAACCAAAGGCATTGTCTTAATTAATCCCAACAATCCAACTGGTGCCGTTTATTCTGATGATATTTTACAACAACTAGTTCAAGTGGCCAGAGAGCATGAACTAATTTTGTTTAGTGATGAAATCTACGACAAAGTGCTCTATGAAAATGTCACCCACAAACCAACCGCTTGCTTTAGCAACGACATTCTAACTGTCACTTTTGGTGGTTTGTCAAAAAACTACCGTATTGCAGGGTTTAGAGCGGGCTGGATGATGTTAAGCGGTGCCAAGCATTTAGCCGAAAACTATATAGAAGGGCTTGATATGCTTGCATCCATGCGGTTATGTGCCAATGTACCCTGCCAATATGCAATTCAAACAGCATTGGGTGGATATCAAAGTATTAACGAATTAATCGGTGAAGGTGGTCGTTTGTACGAACAAACCATGTTCGCTTGGCGCAGAATTAATGAAATTGAAGGTTTGTCTTGTGTTAAACCAAAAGGCGCTATGTACGTATTTCCAAAAATCGACACTGAAAAATTTAATATAACCGACGATCAAAAATTTATCTTAGATTTTCTCCGCCAAGAAAAGATTTTAATGGTTCACGGCAGCGGATTTAATTGGCACAAACCTGATCACTTCAGAATTGTAACGTTACCGCATATCGAGCAGTTAGAAATTGCATTGGATAAGCTAGAGCGCTTCTTAAAAAGATATAGACAATAAGGTGTAAATAAGATGAAGGATGAATCGATAAACCCTAGTCACTTTTTCGCATACATGGCCAGAATGAAATTAATAAATCGATGGCCACTAATGCGAAACACCCAAATTGAAAATGTACAAGAGCATAGCTTGCAAGTTGCTATGATTGCCCATGCGCTTGCAGTCATTCGCAATGAATACTATCAAGGAAATGCCAATCCTGAACGTATAGCAACATTAGCGATATTCCATGATGCCTCTGAAGTCTTAACTGGTGATTTACCCAACCCAGTTAAATACTTTAATGCCGAAATCGCCAAAGAATATAAAAAAATAGAAAAAATTGCCGAAGATAAATTAGTTGGATTGTTGCCAGAGCGATTGCAAAAATATTACCAACCATTAGTTTGTTCTGAACACCACAATCCGGAAGAATATAAGCTTGTGAAAGCCGCAGATATTTTATCCGCGTACTTAAAGACCATAGAAGAGCTGAATGCGGGAAATCATGAATTTAGTCGCGCTCAACTGCGTTTACAAGAAAATTTACAAGCACTTGAAATGCCCGAAGTCGAATTTTTTCTAAATATGTTCGAACCTGGGTTTAGCCTGAGTTTAGATGCAATTACCGAGTAGTTGCACTAGACTCAATGCTTTTTGCTTGCAGTCCAATAACCGCCCCTAACAGTGCAAAAGCAGCTGCAAAATAGTAAGTAGCATCGTAAATAAGGTGCCAACCCCAACCGGCGCACCACGCGCCCAACGCTCCACCTATACCGAAAGATACCGACAAATAAAATGCCTGCCCTTTTGATAATGCATCACCAACAAACTCATTGTGCATGAATTTTTGCGCGCAGACATGAAACAACCCATAGCTGAAAGCGTGTATGGTTTGAATCAAGATCAGCAGTAATACATGTTCAGCAAAACTGTTTAAAGTAAACCAGCGCAAAGCTGTTAGTGCCAAGCAAAATGCAATTAGGTAATTAAGCGCAAACTGTTTAACAAGCTTGCCGGCATAGAAAAAGATCACTATTTCAGCCACAACCCCCACAGAAATAAACATTCCTGTTTGGTACCCTGTATAGCCAATGTCCTGCATATAAATGGAAAAGAATCCATAATATGGTGCAAAACTAAACTGCATCAACATTGAACAAACTAAAAATGCGACGACATGTTTTTGTTTTAGTCGCTTTTGAAATGATAGTTTTGAAGAAGAAACAACCGCACTGTGCTTCACTTGAGGTTGCGGTAAACGTACACTGTTAAACAAAAGAATAACAAGCAAAACCATGGTCATATACTCAACACTTTGGGTTACACCAAAATGTTCAAAAGACCAACCTGCGATGATCACAAATAAAATAAAACTTATACTACCCCACATTCGAACTAGGCTGTACGCACTCGCATCGCCCTCTAACTTTGCTTGGGTTAAGGTTTCGATTTGCGGCAACACAGCCGACCAAAAAAATGCAAAGCCCCCTAAAGCTAAATAGATAAATAGGGTGTTGTGTTTAAATAACAGCAAACTAAAAAATAGTAACGCGAATAAACAACCTAGTTGAATACGTAAATGAGTGTTTTTATTTAGCCAACTGAGGTGTGCCCATGTGCTCGGACCAAGGATGCGACCAATAGTCATGACAGCTAATATGCTGCCAATAGTCGTTGCGGGTAACTGAAGAGAGTCTAGATATAAACCTAAATAATGAGAGACCACCCCAATAATCGTGAAATAACTAAAGTATATTTGGGATAGTCTCGCTTTGGTAGAGTTAGCAAACATTAAAGTTATTTACGTGCAATATCCGGAGTCTCAGTTTGCACATCGATGTTTTGTGCGCGGTGACGTAAAACATGATCCATAAGTGTTAATGCCAGCATTGCTTCAGCAATAGGGACAGCACGAATACCAACGCATGGATCGTGGCGACCCTTGGTGACCACTTCAGCCGTTTCGCCTTTCGTGTTAATAGATTCGCCTGGTACGGAAATACTAGACGTTGGTTTTAACGCAATACTTGCAATGATTTCTTGGCCAGTTGAAATGCCACCTAAAATGCCACCAGCATTGTTTGAAGTAAATCCATTTGGCGTCATTAAATCTCTGTGCTGCGAACCTTTCTGCTCAACACAATCGAACCCCGCGCCAATTTCAACGCCTTTAACAGCGTTGATACTCATCAGCGAGTGAGCGATTTCTGCATCCAATCTATCAAATACTGGCTCACCTAAACCAACAGGCACATTGGATGCACATACGGTTACTTTAGCGCCAATTGAGTCGCCTTCTTTTTTCAGATCACGCATATATTGGTCTAAATCATCTAACTTAGACTCGTCTGGGAAAAAGAATGGATTTTGGTTGACTTGTGACCAATCAAGATTTTCAGCTTTGATTGGGCCCAATTGCGACAAATAACCGCGTACTTCAATACCAAACTTTTGCAACAGGTATTTTTTAGCAACAGCCCCTGCAGCTACGCGCATTGCAGTTTCCCGAGCTGAAGAACGGCCACCACCACGATAATCTCTGATACCGTATTTTTGATGGTAAGTATAATCGGCATGGCCCGGGCGAAATAAATCCATAATATTTGAGTAGTCTTTACTTCGCTGATCAGTATTTTGAATTATCATACCAATGGAAGTGCCGGTGGTTTTACCTTCAAAGATCCCCGATAAAATTTGCACTTGGTCAGGTTCACGCCTTTGGGTTGTGTAACGTGAAGTACCTGGCTTTCGGCGATCTAATTCTAACTGAATCTCTTCTTCTGTAATCTCAATTCCTGGAGGGCAACCATCAACAATACAGCCCAAAGCCTTACCATGGCTTTCACCAAACGTTGAAACACTAAACAATTTACCAATAGAGTTACCAGACATCTTAACCTCTGTTTTTATTCTTGCACAAATGCATCGCGATACTGCAGTAATTGACTGCGGGTAAACATAAATACCCCAATACCACCATGTTTAAATTCGATCCAATTAAATTCTACACCAGGAAACGCTTGTTCCATGTGAACTAGACTATTTCCAACTTCAACAATTAGTACACCATTTTCGGATAAATGCTCAGCAGCTTCACTTAATATAGTGTTTACAATTGATAAGCCATCAACCCCCGCAGCTAATCCGAGTTCAGGTTCATGGTGAAACTCGCTGGGTAAATCGGCCATATCTTCAGCATCAACATAGGGTGGATTTGAAACTATCACATCATATTTTTGTTCTGCAACACCACTAAATACGTCAGACTGAATCGGTATAACTTGCTGCCACATGCCATGATGCTCAATATTCATTTCACAGACTTCAAGCGCATCTGAACTGATATCAACTGCGTCTACTTCAGCTTGCGGGAAAGCATATGCACATGCAATAGCAATACAACCACTGCCAGTACACAAATCTAAAATTCGTTGGGGTGCTTGAGGAATAAGACCATCAAATTGATTCTGAATCAGCTCACCTATGGGGGAACGAGGCACCAAAACGCGCTCGTCTACGTAATATGCTTTACCACAAAACCACGCGGTATTAGTTAAATAGGCTAACGGTACTTGTTGATTAATACGCTGCTCGGCCCAAGCGACGATCGTTTGTTTTTCAGTATCGGTTAAGTTGCATTGATCTATTTTATCTTTTGGATCTACAGGCAACCCAATCGCTTGATATACTAAGCTATATGCCTCGTCCCATGGGTTGTCGGTACCATGGCCGAAATAAACATCTGACTGATTAAATTGTGACACTAACCAACGGACAAAATCGAACACTGTATTCAACTGTTTACAGGCTTGTTCAGCCGCTTGAGACTCTAACATTGAAATAACGCACTAACTTATGAATAATAGCGCGCTATTGTACACTAGATTTTTGTTTTATGACGGAAAAATCACACTCCCCAGAAGAAGATAACGACAACTTTGCTGAACAAATGCGCGGAGTAAAGCCGCTTAAACAAGATACGGTTGTGTTGTCGTCTAAAAAAGTAAAAAAAGATAAACTGGTTTTAGAACAGAAAAACGCCAGTCGAGAAGCTAACTTTTACTTTTCGGATCAATACGCCCCTCATTTTTCTGATCCAAATAGCATTAGTTATGTACAACCAGGGCATGCCAAAGATTTGGCAAAACAACTTAGAAAAGGTCACTATTACCCAGATCTAATTTTGGATCTTCACGGGTTAACTCAGCAACAAGCTAAAATAGAAATTGCAGCGCTGATTAAAGAAGCGATCAAGCAGCAGGTCGAATGTGTTTGTATCGTCCATGGGCTTGGTAGTGGTGTGCTCAAACAAAAAACACCAGCTTGGCTAGTGCAACACCCTAGCGTATTGGCAATCCACCAGGCTTCTTTAGAATGGGGTGGAAAAGGCGCTTTACTGGTGCTGATAGATTTAAGCTAAGCACACAAGTTTACAGCTTGGTCGGGTGAAACCACTGATTTTAAATGACCTCTAACCAGATTGTCATTCAATTCAATTTCAACCGCGCCACCTGTAACAAATAATGGGCAGGTTTCCGCTACTAACCCATCGACTAAATGGCACACAAGCGGCAAATGCGACACAACCAATACTGAATTAGCCTCAGAACAATAACCGTGCATTAAATTGATACAATTCTGCACATCTGCTTCAGGCTCTAGCTCTGACAACTGAAGCAATTCTTTTGCAACAATACCTTGCTTTTCAATGGCTTGCCAAGTTTGCACTGCTCGGTCGTATGGGCTAACCAATACATAATCAAATTGCTTACATTGATGCGCAATCCATTGACCGATTTGTGCACTTTCAAGTGCTCCATTTTCATTAAGTTGGCGAACGCTATCTGACGATGCGATAAGGTCAGCTTCCCCGTGACGAACGATAAATAACTGCATACCCTACTCTATCTGACCAAAACATATACAAACATGGGTCAGTCTGGTTGCTAATTAATACAACTTACGTATATTACCAATCTGCAACACACAACTGCTATGTAGATAAAATAAAACAGTTAGATAAAAAAATATAGTAAAACTTAAGAAAAATTCGGTGCTACAATAAAAAACAGCAGGATTTTAATAACATACCTAGCTGAGTAGTCCGTATTACACTTTTTTATAATACCTAGGTATGGTTTTATTATTTGAGATAAATTTTCAGCGTATTTCACGGGGCTACTATAGTGATTAAAACAGGTAAACAAGATACCTATCAGTATCAAATGTTCACACTTGCAAACGGCTTACCTCTTTTACATGTCCATGTACCAAACAGTAATCGGATTGCCGCTGCAATGTCGATTGCCGCTGGCCAATTTGACGACCCTAAAGAATACCCTGGGCTCACTCATTTATTAGAACACATGCTATTTCAAGGCACACAAACCTTTCCAAGCGAACAAGTAGACTTCAGTCAAATGCTTGCTCAATATGGCGGTAAAGCAAACGCTTGGACAAGTGGCGAATTAATGAACTTCTATTATGATGCTCATGCAAGTGCCTTTGAAAATAGTCTACATCAATTTAGTCAATTTTTTATTTGTCCTGAATTTGCGCTGAATAAACTCGAAAAAGAAGTAAATGCGATTGATGCGGAGTTTAAATTAAAAGTTCGTGATGAATTACGTAGACTCAATGAAGTACATAAAGAAACTAGCAATCCAGAACATCCATTTAGCAAATTTAGTGTCGGCAACAAACAAACGTTTTTAACTTCAGATCTAAACGCCCTCAAAGACGCTTTAATGCAACATTTTAATCATTGTTTTAGCGCCGATAAAATGAAGCTAGTAATTGCCTCTCCATTTGCAGCCGAAGTTGTCGAACAGCAAGCTCAACAATATTTTGCACAGATCCCAACAACCAGTCGCAACAGAATTGACTATCCACCTTTGTATCGACCGCAAGATCTTGCACTGACCATTCAAGTCAAACCACTTAAGCAGATATATAGAGCCATTTACACCTTTGTACTCCCAAGTGAAGGGGCTGATTACAAAAGTAAAACAGTTCATTATTTGTCAGCAATTTTAGGTGACGAAAGCCATGGTAGTTTATTTGCGTTGTTGAAGTCACAAGGGCTGATTGTTAATTTAACCGCTGGTTGCGGTATAGACGACGGTCAAACAATTGACTTTAACATTAGCTTACAGCTGACACCGGCTGGTGTTGAGTGCACAAAAAAAATCTCTGAGGTGATCTTTTCTTACCTAAATGCGTTAAAAACAACGGACTTTGTAGAATATATTTATGCTGAAAAAGCAAAGATGAACCAGTTAGCATTTGAGCATCTTGAACCCAAGAAAACCATTGAGTGGGTTGCCGAGCTTGCACTAAAACTTCAAGTGTACGATGCTGAAGACGTAATATCTGGTGACTTTATCATGACGGGCATCAATACTGACTGGCTAAATCAAGCATTAGCCTGCTTCTGCCCTTCAAAATTAAGATTGGTTATATTAAACCCAAACCACTCTTTCGATTATTTATCTCAATGGTACCAAGCGCCATACCGAACTGAAAAAATTTCGTCTGACCGTCAGGCCCAATTAAAGTCGTATCAATTAACCAGTTTAACTTTACCAACACCAAACCCTTATATTCCTGAGCGTACAACGGCCCTTGAATCTTCACACATAGACTCAACCCCACAGAAGATAATTAATGATAAAGGCATGACCTTGTGGTTTAAACAAGACCAAGTGTTTAAATTACCACACGCTCATGTGTACATAGGGTTAGATTTACCCAATAGCCAAGGTAGTGCAAAAAAGCAGGCACTCACTCGACTTTATGTTGAACTGGTGTTGGACAATATCCTCGGTGAGAATTATCAAGCAGAAACAGCCGGTTTGAGCTATACCATTACGCCTCACCAAGGCGGCTTAACATTGCATGTCCAAGGCTACTCTGAAAAACAACAAAAGTTTGTACTAAATTTACTCGGTCAACTTCGACTGCGTGCTGTGACCGAGCGAGATTTTAATCAAACTAAAATTAAATTATTAAATGCATGGTACAACCAAAGCAAAATCAAACCAGCTAATCAAGCATTTAACCTGCTCACACAAAGCTTGCAAAACAACCAATATCCTGCTGAGTCGTTGGTAGAACAATTAAAAGACATTGAATATGGTGAATACGCCGAATTTAGTGTGCAGTTGTTTGACAGAGTGAATGTAGAGGCTTTTGCTTATGGTGATTGGGATTTAACCCAAGCACTGCAGTTAGGTGAAGGCATCAAAAAAATAATATTTCAGCGCAGTAAACCTTCTGCCGAAGTGGCGCGCAAAGTGTTTCAGCTAAATGAACACAAATTTGATTGCCACCTAACCTTGCCGATTGACAACAAAGACACAGCTGTAGTTCATTACTTTCAAGCAAACGATAGTTCCGCCAAAGCCACAGCCTGCTTTATGCTGATTAACCAATTATTGTCACCGATTGTGTTTCATGACCTTAGAAAACAAAAGCAATTGGGCTATTTAGTTGGTAGTGCTTATTTTCCAATTAACATTGTGCCTGGCGTTGTCATTTATGTTCAGTCAGACAACCATAATGAAACAAGCATATTAGAACAACTAGAACATTTTTATCAGTCAATACCGTCTTATCTAAGCCAGTTAGACGAAGATCAGTGGCAAAACATCCAGAAAGGTTTAATCCACCAGTTAAACGAAAAAGATAATAGTTTGCGAGCAAGCGCTCAGAGACTTTGGATGTCTATCGGTTTAAAAGATCACAGTTTTAGGCGCACTCGAGAAATATGCCAGTGGATTGAATCTTTAACATTTGATGACGTATTGGAAGAAATGTCAGAGCTCTTTGCACCAGGCGGAGAAAGAGGCATGGTGAACTTAACCGCTTCAAAACAAAATGATGGCGTGCGCAATGACTCTGCAATATTGATTAAAGGTTCAGCAAAAGTAATCAGAAAAGCACTGCAATCGAACATCAGCGCCATTACTTTATTGCGTGATTGACCTCATAGCGATAATACAAAACAACTTTTTGATTCGCATCGAACTGAATCACTAAATACTGGTATATGCCTGTATTTATATCAAAAGACAGTAGGTAATTGTGCTGTCTGGGCTGTGAGGTAGAATCTGGCAAACCCAATTTTGCTTCGACTTGCTCTACGCTCAAACCAGTTGCAATGTGGTTGCGCAACACATCTATATACAAGGCTTGTCTTGGATTTGTTGTTGAATAGTCGGCACGGCCTTTTGCCCATACAAAAGGATTAAAGCTAGATTCAACCATACCTTGGTTTAAGTCAGCCACAGTTGACGGACGTAAATACTCAAACCATACGTAAAAAATGGCCAGTGACGTTATGCCAACCGACCAAGTTACAATGCGAATTAATTTATATGTTCGACTGCTATTGAGCATATCACTAACAGCTTGGTCTTGCATGCAAAGGCTTTACACCATTGCTACGGAACTTCTGAATATGCTCAGCTAGGTTATCAATTCGTGTTTCTGGTGCAGGGTGCGTAGATAAAATCTCCATTGGCTTATTGCCACCCAACTTATTCATATTCTCCCAAAGCTTCATTGATGCTTCTGGCTTAAAGCCAGCTTCAATCATGTACTTCAAACCAATAACATCGGCCTCTGACTCATGAGTACGACTATAAGGTAATAAAACTCCGTATTGTGCACCTAAGCCCAACACTGACATAGTCGCTTGTTGGTATTCTGAGCCTTGTGTCATAACAGCCGCACCTTGCAGCACCACATTTGCAGCGGTATTTTGAGAAACTCGCTCACCGCCATGATTTGCTATAACATGCCCTACCTCATGTCCCATAATAGCGGCCAATTGGTCAGCATTCTCTGCGACTCCCAATATGCCGGTATATACACCGATTTTTCGTCCTGGTAATGCAAATGCATTTACTTGCTCGCTTTCAAATACAACCACTTCCCACCCATGCTGCCAGTCAGATGGTAAAACACGAATGATAGCGTCAGCAACGCAGTCGACATATTGATTGGTTTGTTTATCGGTAGAAATTTTTTGCTCTTGCTTGATGGCTTCAAAACTATCAATCCCCATTTTCGACATTTTGTCAGCATCAAACATGATAAATTGGCTACGCCCAGTTGGTGATTTAGCACAACTAAATAACACAGTGGTAATCAGGCACAAAGATAACAAGCGAACAAATTTCATTTAAAATTTCCCTTAATAGCTGAAGAGAGTTACTTTTTGTATTCTAGCAAAGTTTGTAGATCAAGGGCCAACTGTCCCTTGGATAGATGTAAATAAAAAAGCCACTAAAAAGTGGCTTTAATCATAAACAATTTAACTGCGAAGGTCGTCAAAGAATCGCTTCACTCCGTCAAAAAATCCAGTTTCTTTTGGTCTATGCTTGGCACTGCCCTCTTCCATTTCACTGTCTAGTTGGCGAAGTAGCTCTTTTTGTGAATCGGTTAGGTTAACTGGTGTTTCTACCACAACTTTACAAATTAAATCGCCTTCAATACCACCTCTAACAGAACGCACACCTTTACCACGCATTCTAAACATGCGGCCTGTCTGCGTTTCTGATGGTATTTTCAGTTTAACTTTACCATCTAAAGTTGGTACGTGTATTTCACCGCCTAATGCAGCAGTCGCAAAGCCAATTGGCACTTCACAATATAAATTACTGCCATCACGCTCGAAGATAGCATGTTCTTTTACATGTACTTGTACATATAAATCACCTGCTGGTGCGCCATGAGCGCCAGCTTCACCCTCACCAGCTAAACGAATTCTGTCGCCAGTATCCACTCCAGCTGGAATTTTAACCGATAAGGTTTTATTCTTCTGAACTCGACCTTGTCCACCACAGCTACTACAAGGATCACTAATAATTTTGCCTTGGCCATGACATGTCGGACAAGTCTGTTGTACCGCAAAGAAGCCCTGGCGCATTTGTACTTGGCCTTGGCCATGACAAGTAGAACAAACTTGTGGTTTGCTACCCGGTTTTGCACCCGAACCATCGCACGTCTCACAACTAACCCAAGTTGGTACTTTAATTTCGACGTTTTTGCCTTTAACAGCTTCTTCAAGGCTAAGTTCTAAGTTATATCTTAAGTCTGAACCTCGTTGCGCTCTAGACTGTCTGCGGCCACCACCGCCAAATATGTCGCCAAAAACATCGCCAAAGATATCAGAAAAGTCCTGATGGCCACCGCCACCACCGCCCATTTGCGGATCCACACCTGCATGACCATATTGATCATAACGGGCTTTTAATTCGGCGTTAGTTAAAACTTCATACGCTTCTTTAATTTCTCTAAATTTTTCTTCAAAATCTTTATCACCCTTTGTTCTGTCTGGGTGATATTTCATCGCCAAGCGCTTGTAGGCTTTTTTGATATCTCTTTCGCTGGCACTTCTTTCTAGTCCCAGAACTTCATAATAATCGCGTTTAGACATATATCTCGCCTAGGTTATGTTTACGGCTAAACGTACAAAACGGGTGCATGCACCCGTTTCCATACGTAAAGACTCGACTACAAATTACTTGTTATCGTCTTTAACTTCTTCAAATTCAGCATCAACAACATCATCTGCTGCTTGAGATTGTGGTTGCTCTGCTCCAGCTTGAGCACCTGCATCACCGCCCTGTGCTTGCGCTTTTGCTTGTGCAATTTCAACTAATTTTTGCGAAGCCTGAACTAAAGCTTGCGACTTAGCGTCAATCTCATCTTTGTCTGAACCTTTAAGCGCAGTTTCTAAATCAGCAATAGCTGATTCAATAGCTTCTTTATCATTAGCAGCTAATTCTGCACCCGCTTCTTCAACTTGTTTCTTAGTTGCATGCACTAAACCGTCAGCTTGGTTACGAGCTTGCACTAACTCTTCAAATTTCTTATCAGCATCGGCATTAGCTTCTGCTTCTCGTACCATCTTTTCCACTTCTTCATCTGATAAACCAGAAGAAGCTTTAATGGTAATCTTCTGCTCTGTACCAGTATCTTTATCTTTAGCAGATACGTGTAAGATACCATCCGCATCAATATCAAATGTAACTTCAATTTGTGGTACGCCACGTGGTGCAGGACGAATACCTTCTAAGTTAAATTGACCTAGAGATTTGTTCGCACTCGCTTGTTTACGCTCACCTTGGATAACGTGAACCGTTACCGCAGATTGATTATCATCAGCAGTTGAGAAAGTTTGCGACTTCTTAGTTGGGATAGTCGTGTTTTTCTCGATTAACGCTGTCATCACACCACCCATAGTCTCAATACCTAGAGACAATGGCGTTACGTCTAACAATAATACGTCAGTAACATCACCAGAAAGCACACCACCTTGGACAGCAGCACCTACGGCAACAGCTTCATCAGGGTTAACGTCTTTACGAGGTTCTTTACCGAAGAACTCAGTAACCGTTTTTTGAACTAGTGGCATACGTGTTTGACCACCCACTAGAATCACGTCATTTACGTCGCTTACAGATAAGTCTGCATCTTTAAGTGCTTGCTTAACTGGCTCTAATGATGCTTTAACCATATCTTCAACTAAAGACTCTAATTTGGAACGAGTTACTTTAATATTTAAATGCTTAGGACCTGATGCATCAGCTGTAATGTATGGCAAGTTCACTTCAGTTTGTTGCGCAGAAGACAACTCAATTTTAGCTTTTTCAGCAGCTTCTTTTAAACGCTGCATAGCTAATGGGTCTTTGCGTAAATCAAAACCTTGGTCAGCTTTAAACTGATCAACTAAGTAGTTAATTAAGCGATTATCAAAGTCTTCACCACCTAAATGAGTATCACCATTAGTCGCTAATACTTCGAACGTATGCTCGCCGTCTACTTCGTCAATTTCGATGATTGAAATATCAAACGTACCACCACCTAAATCGTATACAGCAATAACGTTATCGCCAGACTTTTTGTCCATGCCGTACGCTAACGCAGCAGCAGTTGGTTCGTTGATAATACGCTTAACTTCTAAACCTGCAATTCGACCAGCATCTTTAGTTGCTTGGCGTTGTGCATCATTAAAGTAAGCAGGAACAGTGATTACTGCACCAGTTACTTTTTCACCTAAATAGTCTTCTGCAGTTTTTTTCATTTTTTTCAAAACTTCTGCAGAAACCTGAGGTGGTGCCATTTTCTCGCCTTTCACCTCAACCCAAGCATCACCATTGTCTGCTTGAGTAATTTTGAATGGCATAATATCTACGTCGCGTTGCACTTCTTTATCTGTAAAACGGCGACCAATTAGACGCTTAATCGCGAATAACGTATTTTGAGGATTCGTTACAGCTTGGCGCTTAGCAGGCTGACCTACTAAAGTTTCGCCATCTTCTGTATATGCAATAATTGAAGGAGTTGTGCGATCACCCTCTGCATTTTCAATAACTTTTGCTTTGTCGCCGTCTAAAACAGCAACACATGAATTGGTAGTACCTAAGTCAATACCGATGATTTTGCCCATTTGGAAAATCTCCGAATAAATTAAATGTGTTAAAAACCTGCTTTTTTAGTGGGGTCTTTCTATTCAGTATTCAATACCCATACTAAAAAAAATTTGTTGCTAAAAGTCGTCTGCTTTATAGCCTTGACCTATAAGTAAGGCTGCATTTAGCCTTTTCAAGCCACAAATGCCAAATAAATTAAAAATAACCTTACGTTTGCCGTTTTTTCGAACAAATTGACTCGCCTTAAGTTTGCCAAGGCAAAAACAAATCCCTAAACTTCACACAAACTAAATTTAATTAATGCATTTTATGAAAATTATCTCATTCAACATAAACGGCTTAAGAGCTCGCTTACACCAATTACAAGCAGTAATAGATAAACATCAACCAGATGTGATTGGACTGCAGGAAATAAAAGTCCATGACGATGCTTTTCCTTTGCAAGCAATTTTAGACATGGGCTATCACGTCGAATTTTTCGGTCAAAAAGCACATTATGGCGTAGCTTTAGTGTCTAAGCAAAAACCAACTTTTGTGCAAAAAGGCTTTAAAACCGACGATGAAGATGCGCAAAGAAGAATGATCATTGCTACGTACCAAGACGAGCAAGGACAAGATGTGACTGTATTTAACGGTTATTTCCCACAAGGTGAAAATCGCGATCATCCAATAAAATTTCCAGCAAAAGAAAAATTTTATCAAGATTTAATGGCTGAGCTTAATAACAATTATTCACCAGAGCAAAACATTGCCATAATTGGAGACATGAACATTTCACATACAGACTTAGACATAGGTATTGGTGAAGCCAACGCCAAAAGATGGTTAAAGACTGGTAAGTGTTCATTTTTACCTGAAGAAAGAGCATGGTTGAATACTTTATTAGCTTGGGGCTTTACTGACACATACAGAAACTTACATCCACAAACGACTGAGAGATATAGCTGGTTTGACTATCGCTCTAGAGGATTTGACGACAACAGAGGCCTGCGAATTGACCTAGTATTAGCCACTCCAGCATTGAGTGCGAGAGCGGTTGAAAGTGACATTGACTACGAGTTGCGTGGTATCGAAAAACCCTCTGACCACGCGCCAATTTGGACAACTTTTAAATAAGGTAAAATGATGCTGTTAAACCTCTTGGTATTTTTTGCTGTCGCTTACTTAGCTTTTGATAAAAGTACACTTCGGCTTTTAATGACAGAGAAAAACAAACAACACCTTCTTTTCGGTTATACAGCATTGCTTACCATATTATGGTCAATTCAAGCGAGTATCTATGATGGCTTAGAAGTTCACTTTTTGTGGATGTCGGCCTGCACATTGTTTCTTGGCCCCCGATTAGCTATTTATGCAGGTTTTATTGCAACATTAATCAATTGCATGCTCGGCAGCTATCAATGGGATAATGCCTATATGCAACTAATCTGTGGTGTATGTATTCCGGCACTAACAACCTACCTGGTTTATGTTATTAGCTATCATAAATTGCCGCGGCACTTTTTTATCTATGTATTTATTTGTGGATTTTTTGCTGGTGCCTTATCGATTTGTTTAAAAATGCTCAGTATTTCTGGCATATTGGCACTAACAGGCCAATATAGCTGGGAACTTGTATTCGACAATTACCTTATTTTACTGGTTTTGCTCGCTTTCCCTGAAGCACTTTTAAATGGTATGACCATGACAATTGGGATAATTTATGCCCCTTCTTGGGTAAGGACCTTTTACGACGAACAGTATTTAGATGACAAATAGATTTACTGGCATAAAATATACACCTAACAGATATAGATACTCATTTTTCGTTTTATTCATGGAATTTGCTTAAATGCGCACTACTCAATATTTATTAGCTACACAAAAAGAAACCCCTTCCGATGCTGAGGTAATCAGCCATCAGCTTATGCTTAGAGCGGGTATGATCCGCAAACTTGCATCAGGTTTATACACTTGGCTACCTTCGGGGTTAAAAGTTTTACGCAAAGTCGAAAACATCGTCCGCGAAGAAATGAACAAAGCTGGAGCCATCGAGGTTTTGATGCCAGTTGTGCAGCCTGCAGATCTGTGGGAAGAATCAGGACGATGGGATAAATTTGGGCCAGAGTTACTTCGTATACAAGACAGACATCAACGACCTTTTTTATTAGGCCCGACTCACGAAGAGGTTATTACCGAATTAGTTCGTAAGGAAATAAGCAGTTACAAACAACTGCCGATTAATCTGTATCAAGTGCAAACTAAATTCCGTGATGAAGTTCGCCCTCGTTTTGGGGTTATGCGTTCACGTGAGTTTTTAATGAAAGATGCTTATTCATTCCATCTAGACAGCGATTGTTTAGAAAAAACTTACCAAACAATGCATCAAGCATACTGTAATATTTTTGACCGTTTAGGTTTAGAGTATCGGCCAGTGCTAGCTGACACAGGTTCAATTGGTGGAAGTACATCACACGAATTCCATGTTTTAGCCGAGTCAGGTGAAGATGCCATCGTCTTCAGTAATGGCAGCGACTATGCAGCCAACATAGAAAAAGCCGAGGCACTGGCACCTGAAGGTGAACGTCCACAAGCAAACGAACAATTAAACAAAGTAGCAACGCCAAATGCCCATAGTATTGCAGAAGTAAGCGAATTATTAAAAGTCGACCATAAACAAACCGTTAAAACGCTATTAGTTGTTGGAGCAAATGACGAAGGTGAAGCTGAAGGTGTTGTTGCATTAGTACTGCGTGGTGATCACGAGTTAAACGAAGTTAAAGCAGAAAAGTTCCCAGAAGTTTTTGCTCCATTAACCTTTGCTGCCGAAGAACAAATTAAACAAACAGCTAATTGTGATGCGGGTTCTATCGGCCCTGTAGGTTTAAGTGTCCCTGTTATTGTTGACTATAGCGCTGCGCATTTAGCAGACTTTGTTTGCGGTGCAAATGAAACAGGTTTTCACTTAACTGGCGCAAACTGGGATAGAGATATCAATAACTATAAAACAGCAGACATTCGCAATATTGTTGAAGGTGACCCAAGCCCATGTGGCCAAGGGACACTCAGTATTAAACGAGGGATTGAAGTTGGACACATATTCCAATTGGGCACCAAATACAGCGAAGCTATGAAAGCCGGTGTTTTAACTGAATCAGGTAAACATGAAACACTGACTATGGGTTGTTACGGTATAGGTGTTTCACGCATAGTTGCCGCAGCGATCGAGCAAAACCACGATAAATATGGAATAAAATGGCCTGCTGCAATAGCCCCTTTCCAAGTGGGTATATTACCAATGAACATGCACAAATCGCATCGTATTCCTGAAGTTGCAAATAAGTTATACCAAGCATTTCAAGATGCGGGTATAGATGTTTTATTCGATGATAGAAAGGAGCGCCCAGGTGTTATGTTTGCTGATATGGAACTAGTGGGTGTACCACATGTGGTTGTTATTGGTGAACGCAACCTAGATGAAGGCAAAGTTGAATATAAAAACCGTATGACTGGTGAAAAACAGTCACTTGAAATTGATCAAGTTTTCGATTTCATTAAAAACCTCCTCTAGTTTTCAACTCTCCAATCTAAGGCCAGTGTCTATCTGGCCTTAATTAAATCTATTGATTTACAGTCGCATCTTAATAAATTGGTCTACACTTTTAATAAGTTTTAATAATTGACACTTGTTAAACATGAGTGATAACGACTTATTTGAGTTTGCCGAAGACACGATTACTGAACAAAAAGAAACACAATATTGGAAAATATTAGTGGTTGACGATGATAACTTTATTCATCAGGTTACAGGGTTAGTGTTAAACGATCTGGAAATCGAAGGAAGAAAGCTCCAGTTACTCAACGCATATAGCGGCTCGGAAGCTAAAGCAATCTTACAACAAGAGCAAGATATCGCACTGGCTTTTGTTGATGTTGTCATGGAAACCGATCACGCCGGATTAGACTTAGTCCATTGGATAAGAACCGAATTACAAAACAAATCTATCCGCCTTATCTTACGCACCGGCCAAGCAGGAACAGCCCCTGAAGAGCAAGTTATTAGAGATTACGACATTAACGATTACAAGGAAAAAACAGAGCTAACCGCTCGCAAACTTGCAACATGTGTTTTTTCAGGCATAAGGTCTTACAGAGACATAGTCACCATAGAAAAGAGTCTAAACGGGTTCCAACGGCTAGTGTCAGCGTCAACTAACATTCTAAAAACGCACTCTATAATCGAATTTGGTTCCGCTTCACTTATACAACTTTTCGATTTATTAGAAATTGAATGCTCATCACTGTATGTCGCTCACACTTCAACTGACAAATATACCGACGACGATAAAATCATACTCGGTGCAACAGGTAATTACGTTGGCTACGGTCACAACTACAGCAGTATCAATATTTCGGATAAATCTAAAGCGCTTATAGACAGTGCGTTCGCCAATAAAAAAACGTACATAGATGAGAATATTTATGTTGGCTACTATCAAACAGCTGATCTAACTGAGTCAGTACTTTTGGCACAATTTACACAGCCAGTTGATGAATTCCATATTCGTTTATTAGAAATCTACGCGACCAATATAGCGCTCGTTTTCGAAAATGTAACCTACCGAGAAGACCTGACAACTACACAAGCTGAATTGATATATATACTAGGCGATGCTATTGAGATGCGCAGTAAAGAAACTGGCGCACATGTTAAACGCGTTTCTTTAATTTGCCATGAACTAGCGAGTTTGTATGGCTGCGATGAAAAATTTGTTAGCACTCTAACCCACGCAGCGCCACTGCATGATGTTGGTAAAATTGCGATACCAGAGCAAATTCTGCATAAACCCGGCAAGTTAGATGCAAAGGAATGGAGCATTATGCTCAGGCATGCAGAAATAGGAGGTGATTTACTGAAAAACTCTCGCAAACCAATAACCAAAGCGGGCGCAAAAATTGCCAGGCATCATCATGAAAATTGGGATGGAACTGGATACCCAGATGGACTCATTGGGGAGAAAATCCCACTTGAAGCCAGAATAGTCGCAATAGCCGACGTGTTTGATGCATTAGGCTCAAGGCGCAGCTACAAAGAGCCATGGAGTGATGACAGAATTAAAGCATTATTAAAAGAAGAATCTGGGAAAAAATTTGAGCCCAGACTCGTTGATATCATGTTGGAAAATTATGAATTATTTACCACTATACGAGAACTAAACCCCGACGAATTCTAAGTCGAAAGCCTCTGTAAACTAACGGTATTTCGAGTTACACTTAGACTTTAGTTTATTAAAGTCTAGTTGTTTTATGATTATAGTTATCTCTCCAGCTAAAAATTTAGATTACGAAACAGATGTGCCCACATCAGAATATACTCAGCCTGAGCTATTAGCCGACAGTAAAGACCTTGCTGATGTATGCAAAAAGTTAACACCGCTTGATTTGTCAAACCTAATGGGCATTAGCGACAAATTAGCAGGTTTGAATGCTGCTCGCTTTGCCGACTGGACCGATACTTTTACCTTAGACAATGCCAAACAAGCTCTGTTTGCGTTTAATGGTGATGTCTATACGGGGTTAGATGCATACAACTTAAAACCTGTTGCAATTGAATATGCTCAGCAACACTTAAGGATATTATCTGGATTGTATGGCCTGCTAAAACCACTCGATTTAATGATGCCTTATCGTTTAGAGATGGGGACTAAACTTGAAAACCCGCGCGGGCGAAATCTGTATCAATTCTGGGGCAATATTATTACTAATAAGCTAAATGAGTTAGCTGATGAAGTAAACGGAAAAACCTTGGTAAATCTAGCTTCGAATGAATATTTTAAATCAGTAAAAGCTAAAGAGTTTAACGGAAAAATTATTAGCCCAGAATTTAAAGATTGGAAAAATGGACAGTACAAAACTATCAGCTTTTTTGCTAAAAAAGCTCGGGGGTTGATGGCTCGATACCTAATTGAAAACGAAATTGAAACGCTCGATGGATTACGCAAATTTGAAATGGCAGGTTATCAGTATAGCCCAGAGCTCTCTACGGACATCAAGCCTGTTTTTTGTCGTAAAGAGCAATAACCAAACAACAATTGCATTAACCAGCTAATAGCGCTACTAGAACATGAGCGCTATTAGTATCCCACCCAAAATCAGTCTATATACCACAAAAGGCAACATGCCCATCTTTTCGATTACCGACAAGAAAAAGTAAATACATGCATAAGCACTAACAAAAGATAAAGAAGTTCCCCAAATAATAGCATTCCAATCTACAAGCTCAGTCCCTGTGGCTAATTTGAGTGTCTGATAAGAACCAGCAATTAAAATAATTGGAATC
Source organism: Catenovulum agarivorans DS-2 (assembly GCF_000568405.1). Lineage (GTDB taxonomy): Bacteria > Pseudomonadota > Gammaproteobacteria > Enterobacterales > Alteromonadaceae > Catenovulum > Catenovulum agarivorans_A. Next base: position 37,220 of record NZ_ARZY01000018.1, on the reverse strand, counting down.
GACATCAAAAAAGAAAATTTTGCCGCTTCACTGCGGCTTAGCCCTAGCAATAATCCAGCCGTTATAGTTATGCCGGAACGAGATGTTCCAGGTATCATCGCAATCGCTTGAGCAATGCCAATAATTAAAGCCTTTTGCCAACTTAACAGATTCATTGATAGTGTTTGTTTTGCTTTTGCATCAGCCCACCAAAGTAATAAACCAAATACTATAGTTGTGGTTGCAATAACAGCGGTAGAGCGAGCGTAAACCTCTATTATATCTTTAAAAGCGAGTCCAAATAATAAAGCAGGAATTGTCGCCAGCGCGACTAACCAGCCAAGTTTAGCATCCGCTGAAGATGTTTTATTCGTTAGTTGCCGTAGCATGGCTGCCAATATAGTTTTTACTTCTTTTCTAAAATAAATAACAACCGCGGCAAGAGAGCCAACATGAACAGCTACATCAAACGCTAACCCTTGGTCATGCCACCCTAAAATTTGTGAAGGTAAAATCAAATGCGCTGAGCTTGATATGGGTAAAAACTCGGTGAGTCCCTGTATTAATGCTAAAACAATAATTTCTATAATCGACATCTATCAATCCCAATGAAAGTTAATAGTCCAAAGTTTTTGTTGTGGGTTGTTATACTCAGCCTTTAACTGACTATAAGTTTTATTCAGTTTAGGGTGAAGTTGACTAGGGTAAATATCACACAGTGGAAATAAAACAAATGCATTTTCTGTTATTTCGCCTCTTGGTAGACTCAAAGGTTGCTCTGTGACTTCATTCCCGTAAAACAATAAATCTAAATCTAAGGTGATCTCAGATTTGTTTTGCGCACTCCGGTTACGTCCATATTGATTCTCTACCGATTTTAGTAATCTTACCAATTGGTTTAGAGTCAATTCAGTATTACCACCAAAAACGATGTTGTTAAAATTCTCTCCGCCGAATTTCACCGGCTCGCTCTCATATACTGGAGATATAGACATATCTTCAATAAAAGGCCGAAGCAAGAAGATTGCTTTTTTTAGATGAAATTCAGTTTGCTTGTTTGTGCCTAGGCTAACTGCTACTAATGTCATTAACGCGCCCGCTCAATTACTATTCCTACACGAGCGTTTTCAAGCGCATCCGGCTTAGTTATTTTTAACCTGATCTCTTCTATTGGAAATTTTTTGAACAAGACCTGACACAACTTTTCACCTAAGGTTTCTATCAACTCAAATTGACGAGCACTACAATAGATTTGTGTAAAGTCGGCAACTGCTGAATAGTCAAGTGCTAATGATAAATCATCGTTAGCAGCAGGTGCTGAATTATCCCACTGAATATCTAAATCAAGTATTAAACTTTGTTTAATTTTATGCTCCCAATTAAAAACCCCGATAATGGTTTCTATGGTCAAATTGTGAATAAACACAATGTCCTTCATTTTTGCACCTAAATTAATTATGACAGCTTGGTGAATTGAGTTAAGAAATATTGTAAGCTCTAAGCTTGTGCAGTTTACCCTGTTTTATCTTTGGAAAAAACCTAACTCTATGTCAACATCCCTATTAATTATGCTAGTTGCTGCCTATTTAATCGGTTCGATGTCTGGCGCTCGCATAACATCCCGCCTATTCAATACATCTAGTCCAATTGAACACGGTTCAAAAAACCCAGGAGCGACCAATATGTATCGAATAGCTGGTTTTAAACCTGCTATCTGTACTTTCACTATTGACGTATTTAAAGGGACTATCCCATTGTGGGGCGCTTATTTTTTAGGCTTCCAACCATTGGAATTAGGTTTAATCGCGATCAGTTGCTGTATTGGCCATATATTCCCAATCTATCACAAATTTAGAGGAGGAAAAGCCGTAGCGACAGCCTTTGGAGTATTACTACCTATAGGTTTGGAGCTTGGAGTCGCTTTGGCATTAACTTGGATAGTGACTGCTTATAAAACACGCTACTCTTCTATTGCATCTATTGTTGCAGTGTCACTTGCACCTCTGTTTGTATGGTTGCTAAAACCTAAATATACTTACGCTGTGTGTATGTTAACTGCTTTAATCATTATTAGACATATTCCAAATATCAAAAGATTGTTACAAGGCTGTGAGCCAACAATTGATAATAAAAGAGAGCGAAACAGCTAACGATTAACGTGGTTACAATAACTGGTTTATATCTAATAAACCTCTCACCAGTTGTTCTTTCAAGCATTTATTTAAACGTTTTATTTTGTATTCAAGTTGATAAGCTTGTCTTTTGGATATACAGGCATGCGATAGTTCAACTGAAATCGCCTTTCTAGCTCTGAAGTATTTAGCAGCAGGTTTAGCTTGGGACATGTGTTCTTGAAAACGGCGTTCAACATTGGTTGTAACGCCTGTATATAGGCTGTTATCGTGATGCAAGCCGCGAAAAAACAACCTTTAAACTGCGATAAGTGCGAAAATTTAAAAAATCAAAATATCATCAAAAAGTAACATATGTAACTAGAAAAATACTCGCAAAACAAAATCAATGGGTACTATACCGTTTTTGATACACACATTCATACTCAATTTCAAAATGGACAGGGTCTAACTTCTCATTTAAAAATTTATACAAACCGGTATCCTTTGCTGATTCATGAAACTCTATCAAAGTAAGGCTATCTCCAGGCATTAGATAGCCCTCTCGAGCGGGAATAGAACCTGAAAAAGAAACTTTATTAAGATCAATGCCTGCTTCAAGAAAAGCACTTTCCATATCGAAGTGATTCTTTATTATTTTCCTCTTACCTAAATTAACCATAACAAGCGCCTTGATTATAGCTACCCCTTGGCCTTTATTTTCAACCCGAAAGGATATTGGCTTAGCAGTATCAAACCTAAAATTGCAATTTAAGTACGGTCTCAAAGAAAGCTGATTATGCTTTCTCTGTATTTTAAGTTGAACAAGAGATACAACTAGTGCTAATAAAGCTATAAAAGTTGCGCATATAGCGGTTACGTCTGAGGGTGTTAGAGTCATTAGAATCAATAGCAGTATTAATTTACTGTCCTTTACAAAAGTTAAGACAGAACAACATAACTTAACTGCCTATCTTTTTAAACCGTTTTATAAAAAACTCTATCGATTGTGATTTTTTGATTGTCTTGCCGTGCTTTCGGCGTTCGTAGTGGATTGTTTTGATGCCGCGTTGGGCTAGGAACTTGATTAATGGGCGTAGTAAGCTGATTGTTAAGCCTTGGCATGATAGGCCTTTAATCGTTGCTTCATCATATATGCCGTACTGGACTAATAGCGTGCCATTGAATGTATCACTGTCTAGGTTAAGTCGAACAAAATGGCCAATCTCTTCAAACTCATAATCAACTTTCATATCTCTATCTCGGTATAAGGCAAATCGGCGGCTTTCGCCAACACTCTGCCAGCTTCTATATAAACCTTGTCTGATACGGCGTAACCTTCGCCAAATACAGTTATTGCCACGCCACTGTTTAGCTGCACTTTGCAGGTACCATCAGCATTTACCGCGGTTACAGTCGCAACCGTTTTACTTTGGTTATCGCCAACTAGGGCGGTTAAGCGCTGTAAGTTATTGCTCATAACTTCGATACCCTGTAATTGATTGGCGCACGGTTAACAGCCCTTTGTTAGAAACTTGGGCCGATACACTCACCGCATCACAAATAACTTTGTATTGCTCGGCTGACTCGTCCACCGCAATCAGCGCACCTGGTTTAATAATGGGCAAGCCATCCATAATGGTGGTTGTGTAGCTAAAATTTGCGCCTTTGCCAGCTTCGGCTAACTCACTGGTACCGCGCTGTCTTGCGGCATCTATATGGGTAATGAGTGAGTCAACAACATCCGTGGCCAATTTGTCGCCCAATGTGCCATTACGTTTAATTTTGGTTGATACGCCTTGCTGCTCACCACGTACAAAAACCGCGTTATATAAGGGTGTATTGGCTGGGTTGTCGCTCTGGCTAAATATCACTGAATCATTAATCTGGTGGTCTTCGGTTGCTTGGCCAAGTGTCCAGTACGGTGCTTTATTTCGCGGCAATAACTGAATGTCTTTAAAGTCAGTATCGGCGATTACTATGCCGCCTGCGGCTTTTGCGATAGTAGTGATAACATCAATGGTTGATGCTGATTGTAGGTTTAATGCGCCTGCGGGGATAAGCCAATCGGTTAAATCAAATGTGTACGTCCAACCCGTACCAGTAAGCACGTCATTAATAATTTGCGTTGCATTCATTGCGCTTGAGTTCGCATAAGCGGTTGGAATTTCAAAAGGCTGCGCGAGCCTTGCAACAATAGAACGACCAGAAACGCTAAACTTGTTGCTGCCAAATGCTTTGCTGCGGCTTATATTTTCAGCAATGCCGCGAATAACATGGCCGTTTAACTCAATGCGAACGTCCACAGGTTCGCCATTTACGTGGGCAAGTTTAGCTGCTTCGCCTTTGCTGGCGCATTGCATTGCAAAACTAAAGCCCCACTGGTCACGGCTGGTATTCATATTGAAAGAAGTGATATGCACAGGCGCATTATCAGAATCTCTAAAACATTTTAATGAGTGGATCACTTTGTGAACTCTCCTGCGATAAACCGTTGTTATGATTGGCTTGTCTATTGTGGGTACTGATGTGGTTGGCACAAAATAGCTACCACCCGTTACACAGACTTTCGGGTTTTGCTGGCCATCAAAGTTAAATGTGAGTGATGACAATGAGTTATCCCAAAAGTTGAATTTAACCTGGCTTGGCCCTGGAGGAATATATTCATAATGGCAGATATGAAAGTACGGTACAGGCCCCCACAAAATTGTGGTGGTGTCGGTTACTTGCTCTACATGATTAAAGCGTGCGTTATAGTGAACACTTTGTGCTTTTAAATCCTGGTACCCAAATTTAAATGCGGTTTCAAATTTGGGTGGTAGCTGATAAGTGGTTTGTAATTTAGCAGCGAGTACCTTGCTATGTTTAAACAAAGATACAACGCCATTTACCAATGCGTCTACTTCTCTATATATAGAAGTTAAATCGGTTGCGTCATCGGCTTTATGGCTCCACTGCATTTTTACCGCTGTTGAATTGGTCTGCTCAATGTGTAAAAAGTCAGTCCCTAAATAGACAATAGCAGGCGCAATTTCTTGCCAAAAAGTATTTACCAAATCGTTTGCTTGCTCCATTGGCTGCAAATATTGCACGTTTAAATCAGCATCAATACCTTGGTTTTGTTTATAACTAAATAGCAAAGGGGTAATTGTATTGGGTGGTGGCGCTGCTGGTTCAATAACCACAACATCATCCACACCAAAGTTAAATAACAAAGGTATAGGTGGTTGATAGCTGAGATTAGTGAAATTAAATATCATGCGAACATCGCCCGTACATCGGCTGATAGCTCAAAACTATCAGGATCAAACACAGGGCATGAGTCAGCTTGTCGAACCTCGGCAGGAAACGCACCTGATGCATAATTCTTTTCAGCTGTTAATGGCGCATGTGCAACAGGCTGAAAATACACAACCGCTTTGAGCGTCACACTGCCACTGGTAATTTGTTCATCTGCTTGTGTTGGCCAGTTCGGCTCTACTGCGCCCAAACTGCCATTATTCAAAACATGGTAAACAAACCCGTTGGCGATACTTGGCCGAACAACCTCACCAACTATCACCAATTTTAACGCCCCAAATACATCACCAAACTGCTGCCAACTTGTCGCAATTAAATGTGTTGCCGACGTTGTGTATAAACCTATGGTAAAACCACCATCGCCCGAACGACTTTGTCCAGCGCCAACCTGCGTAATATTGCCGTTTAAATACTGATTAACCACAATTGGCCGCGATACGTTTTGGTTTTGCTCTTGTGTTTGACCACCAAGTAAATATAAAGCGGGTTCGCCTGAGCCAATAACGTTTGATTCAACACTGGTAAATAATTCGGTAATAGCGCTGTTATCACTTTCGAGTTGGCTTGCACTTGGATTGTATGGCTCACGTAAGTCCTCCGCGGCCTCACCTAGAAACTCAATGCACCCAGTTAAACTAAATGCTCGCTCTGTGCTATCTGAGTCTAAGCTTTGCGGGTTGTATAAGTACTTAAAGCCCATGTTTACTCCAAAATAACTTCAGGTTTAACAGGGCTAAATATTTGCGGCTTGTTTATTGGCTTGGCAGCAAATACGGCTGTGCCAATGGTAACGGTGCCGCTTTCAGGGTAAGTGTTGGTTTCTGGCAATGTTGCACCTGTTGTACCAGCTGTCGTGCAAACATAAGCAATGCCTGCATAGTCCGCGTGGTGAACAATTTGACCGACTGTGTAAGCTTTACTAGATTGAATTTCAGTGCCAATTTCATCGTCAACAATTACAGTGACGCCTGTTTTGTAAGGACTGGTTTGAATACTAAATTCGCCTGTTAACTCGTCACTATAAGTGCGAGCAATACGACCACCATTGAAGTCTTGCACTGTAATTCGGCGTTTGGCAGGTACGCCGTCTAATTTAGATATGCCTGCAACTCGGGTGACTGGTAAACCACTGTATGGTTTTATTTTTAATGTGGGTAATGCTCCGTCAACAACGTTCCAGTGTTCTGGAGCTAGATTTGGGTAAGATGCAGCTAACAATTTATCTGCATTTAAAACAAGTCCTTCTGAGGCTGTTGACGTAATAGGTGCCGAGCCTTCAACATAATATGACGTAACACTCGAATAGCTTGAACTCGTTGATAATTTATCAAGCGTAGACCCTTGCAAATTGAACAAACAATTTTGTAAATTTTGAGGTGGCGTATCAAGCGTAGCCCCTCGAATGTCACCATAATTTCCGGTTAACATGCAATTGTATAACTTACAACGACGAACTGGGCCATAAGACGATACACCGGATTTTCCTTCAACGTCTATATGCAGGTTGTAAATCTCAGCTGTATTTACCCCTATAAATAAACAGTCAAATCCGCTATTTGAATGCAGTATCGGAAAATATAGGCTATGTCCGTTACCATTAATCACACTGCCATCAATGCTAGCGATTTTCAGCGTAAAAATAGAAAGATAGGTTATGTCTATATCTGCAACAACTTCAAAATACTTACTCTGTGCACTACCATCCGAATGCTCATCACCAATCAAAGCTAACAACGCATCTTCATTATGAATAATGTAAGGATTAACCGCTGAGCCATCACCGCCCAAAAACTTTGTTGTATCTAAAGCCATACGTAAAAACTCCCCAATTAAGCTTGTGTAATATTGCCGCGTATCTGCACGCGGATATCGTCTTGTTCAATAGATGCAATACTTGGCAACACCGAGCGTACAAACCATATGGGTTTGGCTGCACCAATTGTGTTAAACCGCAGAATATTGCCGATACTCCAGCCGCCTGACCAACCAGCGCTGGGCACTGTAAAATATGGCAAGCTGGTTTGTGGGTTTATTGGGCTAAAGTCGACCGTTTTATTACCAGTGCCAACTAAACCAAGCTGCTCGCCATACAGTTCAAAATTATCAGAATCTAAAAACTCAATGCGCCAACGCTCTGTTATTGCGCTGCGGTTATTTACCGTGATTGGATTATTGATGTTGTCAAAACCCGCGTCGGCTGGTTCGCCTGAAACGTCATTCGTCCAGTTACCTAGCCAAACATTTTGGTCAAATACATGTTTAACCTGAGCGAATAAATCACCAAGCTGCAGTGCGGTACTAATATAGGTATCACCAGCGGTATAATTGCGGCTAATCGGCAATGCGGTATACACTCGGTTGCCTTGCACACCGCTGACTAAAACAGTTTCTTCTATCATGTCAAAGGCGGTAAACGGAGCGGTGAAACCTTGGGCTAACCAATCAGTATTAACAGTTACAATACCTGTGGCTTGGTCGAGTGAATAATGCTGATCGTCGGCGGTATATAAACTAATGCCGTTTGCATCCACAATATCTACCCAGCCGACATTAATACGGCCTAAATCAATGGTATCGTTAATGGCTGGCGTGGCTAATGCTTGTTCTTGAGTGTTGTGAATAACGATCACATCAAACTGACGGATAAAAGGCACACGACCATTTGTCGGCAAACGAACAGGATCAATTCCAGTTAATGCTTCTGGTACCGCCGTATCTTTATAAAAAACATAATCGTATTGGATAGACTCAGCCAACACAGGCGAATCAAAAGTAACACTGACCAAACCATCTAGCGACACGGTGCCCGAGCCGCCAGTACCTGTAATGTCGCCATTCGCATCAGCCGATAAACTAACTAAATTGTCATTCGGCAAAGTCGCACGAATATTAAGTGATTCACGCTTAAATTCATCGGTTGTAATGTTGAACGTTAAGTTGCTGGTTGTTGCTAACAAGTTTTTTAAGTACATATTGTTAAACAACTCAAGCGGCAAACTGGTGTTATTTTCAGTCCAGCGAATATCACCCGATTGGTAATCTATACTGCCCACATTGGTTAAAGTTGTGGTTTGACTAAAGTAGGTACCAAAGTTTTGCACAGTCGATTTTTTCAAAATATCGCCTGCTTTATCGTATAAACGTTCTATGGTTTTGCTGGTAGATGTTGCCGAGGTGACTTGTTCAAACAACAAACTACCTTCAACAATGGCGGTGTCTGCTGGCAAGTCGTAATTATACAAATTGGCGTCGTTGGCATCTGGTGTTACGTCGTCGGTTGTTGTCGGCGGGTAGGCACTCTGGCTTATATAGTTAAATGTAACTTTTGCATTGCCTGGTACATTGTTACTAAAAACAGCTTTAAGCTGGCCGTTTGTATAGCTAACCGTGCCGTTACTCGTGCCTTCTTCGTTTACTTTTAAAATAAATTTGTGTGTGCTCGACCCCAAAAAACCACTATAAGTTTCAGACCAAGTTGCAACGGCTGTAATGCTACCTAGCTTAGGTACGTCGGCTATTTCAACTGTAACGTTTTTAGTTTGTGCAAACACGGTTTCAACAATACTCGCGGTTCGCACTTTACCCGTGCCATCATCATTTAACGGTTTGTACGCATCAGACGTTTCCACACTAACCGCTGAATCTTCAGTAAATACACCCTTAATAAAAGGCACCAACTGAGTTTGGGTATCGTTCACCGTAATAACATCATCACCCGCGGTTATGTCGTCGGCTAAAATAGTCACGCCTGCATATTGTGCGTTGTCTACCAGCTCGGATGTTTGGCGCAATACCGTCGGCTGAATTTCAACCATAGCACCAGCTTGGCCAACGGTTGGGTCAAACACATTGGCTGTTTTGGGGTAATCCTTATTGAGTGGTGGGTCAATTTCAACTTGCTGATATGTGCCAAAGTTTGTGACTTTAGTTACTTTAAAATACTGCCCCCCCTTGGGTAAGTTGTTTGCCTCTGGTTGGCTGTACTCAATGCCAATGTAGTAAACCTGGTCTATCTCAAAATCATAACCCGTTGTTAAATACAGTGCGGTTGCGTTGGCGAACTGGTCGTCTAATGTTTGCGAATCGGTAATCACCAAGGTACGGCCTGCATACCCCTCGGCTCGTTCTTTTGCACCTGAGTTTTGCTCGGCTTCCGTGCTGCCAACAAAAGCCATTACTGAAACTCGGTTATCTTCTGGTGGTTTAGCGATAATGATGTGGGCGTTGCCATAGGTAGATGTGTTTGCAGTATCAACCGTTGCAAATACTTTGCGAAAACTCACATTACCCGCAGCGTGATCTATTGTGCCAACGTTATCAAATATCTCATTAAGCTTACCGTCTTCAACTATATTGCTTGTGCGAAATCCGCCCGCGTCGGTTTCATCCGTCATTTTTTGTGACTTGGCTAGCTTGATGTCTGAGCGCGTAATCGTCATGGTTAAACCTCAATAAATCTTAGAATAATGTTGTTTATGTAATCAGGCTCTGCATCTGCAAAATTAATGTCTGGGCTACCGCTAACAGCTTGCTGGCTAAAGTCATACATTACGTTGTAGTTGGTGCCATTAATGCTGAGGGTAAATTCGCTTGCAGCATTCGCCGCGGCATGGTTTTCTAACTGGTTAAACACCGTCGTTGGCTCGCTATCACTGGTTAAAATAATGGGTCGACCAGCTAGCACTTGCGACTGTTCAACAAATAAAGCGCCATCGGTTGCATAGGTGTTTTGCGCGTTTACTGGGCTATAACCGTAGCGGTTTTGCCAAACGAATTCGGGTAAATTTATAGTGCCGTCTATGATGATCATGATGTGCTCTTAATTCTTTCTAACTCGCTGATAAAATCTGACTGGCCTTCCATGCTAAAACGCAATAAATCAAGTGATTCAGTAAGCTGGCGCAATGCGCGGGTGTTGTCTGTTATTGTGCTGCTATCTGCACCAACAACACGGGCACTGTTGTTTGAATTTGCGTTTGAACTTTGGTTATTTGAGCTGCTAGCGCTTGAACTATTGTTGGAATTACTGTTTGTGCGCTGTTTGCGTGCGGCATCGGTAACCTTGTTGTATTGTTCGTCTACAATGGCAATTTGCTTGGCGTAGTGGTCACGCATATGGGCAAATTTAGTGGTAGATGCCGACTTATTGTACTGAGCACGTAAGTCTGATAATTCACGAGCACTGAGCTTTTCAATGTCAACTGACTCGCCACTGGTTGTTGTTAAGGTGCGCGACTCGGTTAAGTTATTGCGGCTATTTTCGGCGCTGTATTGTCTGCGTTGGTTGTTTAGCTGGGTTTGTATATCTAATTGCTGCTGCAAACCACCGTTGGTTTGTTGCAATTGCAGTTGAAGTAAACGCAGTTCCTCTCGCAACCTTGCAATTTCTTTGGCGTTTGCGCTGGCAGAGTCTGCACCTTGTTCATTTGAATCTTTTAAGTTTAAATTTGCACGCGCAGCTTTTAATGCTGGGTCAACAATTCCTTTGGTTGCTTTGGCTGTTGCATTGGCAGCTTCTTCCCACTTTTTATATGCTTGTTCTAACTCGTATACGCCAACTTCACCGTTTTTGTGAGCTTTGTTAATTTGCTCATAGGTTTCTTTTGCTTTTGCTTCGGTGTCTTGTAAGGATTTAGTGGTCACAATGCCTGCTTTGCTCATAACCAAGCTTAAATCTTCAACTGATTTTTTAGCTGTCTCGTCAACGGTTTCAATGCTTTGTTTTTGAGCTTCTGTTGTTTTTTTAAGTTGCTCAGCCGTTTGTTGGTAATTTTTAGTAACAGTTTCGTTACTGCTTTGGGTAATGGTTTCCCAGGCTGTGTGTACGTCTTGAATATCTTTTTCAAGTTCGGTTTTAAACGCGTTAGAAACAGCAAGCAAAGCTTTTGATTGTTGCTGAGCTTTTTGCGCTAAAGTATCTGCGCCCATAAACTCAAATACTTTTGCCCAACCTGCCAATACTTCACTAATTAACAAGGTAGAGGCTTGGGCAATGCCTTTTAAGCCCGCGGTAAAGCTATTAAAAACAAATTTAAAACCCGCAACTATGCGCTCAGCACCTGTTAAAAACGCATTAATGTTATCAAGCAGGGCTTTAATGCCTTGGCCGCCGTTTGCAACCATACCTGAAAAAAAGTCACTCACTTTTTTGGCTGCGCGGTCTATAGTTCCGTCTTTAACTAATGAGTCAAATGTTTGATTCAGTTGTTTCATAAAGTCGATAGCAACTTTATAAACACCCGCATCAGCCATCTTTACTTTAAAACCTTCCCACTTATTGCTGATTAACGCAATTTGGCCACTGAGTCTATCTAGGCTTTTTGCGGCTTGTCCTTCGGCTTGTTTGCCCATTTCGTCAAACAGTTTTTGCATTGTCTCGCGGCCGAGTTCGCCGCTTTCCGACATTTTTTGCAGCTCAACCGTGTTTTTACCTGTTACTTTGGCGAGCAAGTCCCACACGGGTACGCCACGCTCAACCATTTGCAATATTTCTTCACCTTGCAGCTTTTGTTTAGCCCAGGCTTGGCCAGCTGCTAATATAATGCCGTTTAACTTTTCTTGGCTGCCACCTAATTTGGCGTTGTAATCTACCAATGATTGCATAGAGCCATTCATTGGATCTAACCCAAAGGTTTTTAAACTGGTAAAAGCTTCGCGGGCATTTTCTAACCTGGTCCCCGTGTTATTTGCAAAATCAGTAATCCATTTGGTTGCTTGGTCGCCTTTTTCAATACTGCCCATTAATGCTGTCATTTGGCTGGCAAAAGCCTGCGCTTTATCACCAGCGCCCAAAATACCCACCAAACTATCACGTACTTTATCTAAGCCAACATAAGCTGCGCCTAAACCCACAACGGTTTTGGTTAAGCTGGCAATGCCGCCGTTTGCTCCTGTTAAAGCGCGTGTTTGCTCGCCTAAAGCTTTATTTTTTGCCGCTATTTGTTGGCGTACATCTTTGGCTTCAGCTGCTAATTCTTTTTCAGCACGCTTGAGTTCATCTGTGTTTACATCAGCATTTTTAAGCGATTTAACGGTTTTATCCAGTTCAACACGCTTGCCTTTTATTGCTGCTTCAACTTTTTCAATTTCGGTTTTTAGGTGAGTAATTTCTTGCTTAAACTCAGCGGTGTCGTTGCCAGATTCAGCCGCTTGTTTTTCATATTCGGCCAGTTCCGCCTTTAATTCTTTAGTGGTTTTTTCTGAGTTTTCTATTTCAGTATTAAGTTGTTTAAATTCATCTATCGCGGCAGAGTTTTCACCAATGCCATCAAGAGTTTTACTTAAATCGTCTAACGATTTTTCAGTTTTATCTGCTGTGCTAGAGGTGTTTTCTAATGATTGTTTAACCTTATCAAATGCAGTGCTTGCTAAGTTTTTAGCTTTAATTGCAATTTCTAACGCTAGATTTTTAGCCATAGTTCACCCTGCGCAAGTTTTAACGGAATAGATGAAGGGCAAAAGCCCTTCATTAGTTACATATTTATTTTAAAAATTAAATGTGTTACTCAGACGGGGTAATGTCGGTATATTCAAATGGTGAGTCTTTACCGGACACCAATTTGCAGTTACCTGACAAAGTTGTGCTAACAAATTCACTGGCCATAAAATCAACCGCATCAGTTGGTGCCACCGTCGCTTCAAAAATCTCTAAACGACCTGGTTTACCCGTTGCTAGGTTTTTCATATCTCCAGTGATGTTCATTCGAATTTGGCTTTTAATACCGCCTTTAACTTTTGTGCCGGTTACTGCGTTGTATTGGTAGGTTAATTTAATATCCGCTCCAGCTTCCAACGAGCCGCCTGCGGTTGCACGAATTAAACCTAACGCATAGTTAACTTCGTAATTTGCTTCGGTGATTGGGCTGTCATCACTGGCTAATTTCGCGCTAATACCTGCTGCAGCTAAGTTTTTGTTCGGCAGTTGAGTCCAACGACCACCGGGTAAAATAGTTACCGCACCATCGGTTACATTACCACTACCTTCGTTTACCGTTGCAATATCACCAAGTAAGGCCATTGCTAATAACTCTGCTGGCTGGTCATCAATTGAAATTGACACGGTTGACGGCTGAGCAATTGAAACCGAATCAAGCGCTTGGCCAAATGTCGCTTTTTCTTTGATGTTCGAGTCATTTGCTCGCTAGGCGTATTAATTGCTAACTGAGTCACGTTAATCGGACCAATTTTGCCCTGGCTTACACCCGTGTCGCTTAAACGATCAATAAAGATGTCGCCTGATAATAATAAACCATTCATGTGGTTATCCTCTTAGTCTAAAATTGACGCTAAACGCCAGTGGGTAATATGCAAAACCTTTGGTATATCGTGGTCTTGCGGGTGAATTAATTCGGTTAAGTGCGCCAACATTTGGCACAAAACTGTCTTTTTGCAGTTGCTTTAACGTTGCACGTATTAACTTTCCAGCCTCTGCATTGGTGTCACGACCTTGGCGAACCGCTATTACCACAAGCCAAATTTGCATGACCTGGGTTTGTATACCGCCATTTGAAACATCGGGTACACGGTCGCCAAAATAAATAACATGGGCACAAGGTGCTTTTTGGCTGCGTTCTTCAACTTCGGCTAAGTCGTTTGTTGAACAAACATCTTTAAAGCCTTCAACCTTTTCAAGCACGCTGATTAAATGCGGCTCTGCGGCTAAGTAGTCGTCGCCAATATCCAACATTAGATAAACCCTTTGCTCTTTTGGCGGCTAAAGGTGTGGCCGTCTGACATCATCACAGCCACAGTGCCAACACTTTCGCTAGGTTGGTTATTGGCAAGCCCTAAACTTAACTCGCCTTTACCAACAGAGCGTAAAAAGCTAATGGTTGCGTTATAGCGTTTTTCGACTTGCTCAGGTGCACGGTCGTCACTTAACAAATAGCGCGCTATGTCGCAACAATTGCGCTTTAAAACTTCAGGTGTATTGGCCAATGGCAATGTATAGCGACCCGCGATATAGCCGTTTATTTCGGCGGTTGCGTCTTGTAATGCCTGGTCAACAACTTCGTTAAATTCAACGCTGCTGTCGTCGCGCTGAGCCAATAGCATTAGCTCGTCTTCACCAAAACGCGCCACCATATCCACTAAAGTCGCATACATAGTGTGTTACTCCGCTTTCGCCTTAGACTTACCAGTTACACCGGTTGGTGATGGGTTAGCGTCCAGCTTCCCCGACGTATCTGTACTTGAATCTGGTTTATCTTCAACTTCAGATACGCTAAGTTTTTCATCTGCTTTAAGCTGTGCCAGTTGCTGCGCTGAGAACCAGCTTTCATCAAACTCGTTACGACCTTGATTGAGCTTAACGCCCGCCCGACGATAGCCAGCGTGTGCGCCGCTAATAACAATAATTTTCTTCGCCATCTCATGGTTTCCCCTAGTTAGGTTTGTACAAAATGATAGGTATTAATAAAAATGGGCTGCCTTGCCCAAGGTTCATCCTTGCGAGCACAGGGTATTAATCAAGCCAAGGCACAACTAACACGTCAACGGCTTTAAAGTTGGTGTTGCTCTCGCCCTGGGCTTTGTTTTCGGCTTCAATCACAGCTTTTGCTTTAGCACGATTTTTAGGGCCAACTACAAGCAAGTTAGGCATTACACCCAGCTTGCGGCCTTGGTCTGACTCGTAGCCCATCATGGTTTCCATTGCGCTGTTAAAGTTGCTTTCGTCAAGCGTAGCTTTTGAGCCAAAGGCTAATTGCCAAAAACCAAAGCCAGCGTTTACCCGCGCATCAACACCGTATAAGTATTCATCTGTCATAAACACATGATCTGAATTGCCTGCATCGGTTTTAGCTTGTAGGCGATAGTCGCGGCGTTTTTGAAAAATGAGTGGTTTTAATGGGCGGCGCGTGTCTAACAAAAACCATGCGGCGTTTGAACCTGCTTGCATGTTTGAAACAGACTGTTCTTGGCCTTCTTTACCAACAGGGTGGTCAGTGTCAAAAAAGTATTGGCCGTCGTAACAAGTTTGGGTAAATCCATTGGCCAGCAAAGCAAACACCAACTGATCAGGATGGGTTTGTGCCGCATAACCCATATCTTCAAACTTTTTCATTAACGCTGGGTAGCGGTTATCTTCAATGTAGTCGGCTGGGATACCTTCGGTGCCTTCGTACTTTTCGTTTTTAATGGCATAGCTGTGCGCTTTGGCTTTGTTGATTTGACGTTCACCAATCCATTTTTTAAGTGCAGAAAACTCCCCCAGCCATTCGTAATTTTCTTGACTGGTTGAGCTTGGCATTTCGGTTGCAATACGCTCCCACTGCGGTGAGTGCATAGCAATACCACGCGCAAAAGCGGCGTTTACTGCAGTATAAAGTGACGATAAGGTTTGTTTAGTAATGTCCATTGCTGGCTCCTAAATTTGTAAATTTGGTTACAGTTTTAGTTAAGCGGTTAAACGCCTAACTCAACCCAAACGCCGTCAGAGTCGACTTGGGTAATCTTTCCGGCTTTGGCACGACCATCGGTATCGCTGTCTATCGACACATTCAAATCGTCAACAAAATAGGCATCACTGCCAACGTCATCGATAGTGATATCCGCCGATACAAACTTATGCTCGCCTGTGTCTACTTCCACCATAATTGCGCTATCTGCGCCATTGGCATTGTCTGCAAGCATGGTTGCAACACCTGCGCTTAACGCCGAGTTGTTATCCGTTACCGCAATAGCCAAACCTGCGGCCAATAACACGGGGCGATTACCTGTTAACACTGCACCTGCTTTTACTGGGTAGGCGCGTTTCCCGCTTAATCGTTTTGCTGGCATTTTTTTAAACCTTTAAATTAAGTTAATGAAACAAAACCCGCGCTTACGCCTGAGCTTTGCGTGCGGCTAAAAATTCGTCTTCACTTAAACCAGTTGCTTTAAGTACAGCTAAATCTTCAGCGGTTAAATTGCCCTTGGCGTTATCATCTTGAGGCGGTTTGGTTTGTGTGGTTTGTTTGCCTTTTAACGCTGCAATAGCTGGGCGGGCATCTAATACACCTTTTAAAACGGCCACACCGTTTTCTTTGCCTAGCTTGGTTAAATAGTCAGTTTCGGCAGCTACAATTTTGCCTTCGGCTTGAGCGTCAGCAATTAAGCTTTCAATTGATTGGGTGTTTGAGTCTTGGCGCAATACCGCCAATTCACCAACCACTGCGTTGTAAGTTGCAATAGGCACATATTGGGCTAAATCGACATTACCTGGGCTGGCTTTTAACGCAGCAACTTGGTCGGTTAACTCATCTGCTTGTTTGGCTTTAGCTTGCAAACCTGCTAACGCAGTTAACGCGGCCAGACCTTGTTCGTCTGTCATTTCATCGCCAACTTCAATACCAAGTTTGGCCAGTAAGTTTTTTAAGTGTTGGTTCATTTCGGGTGCTCCCGTGTTGGATGGGTGTTGGGTAAATTTTTCAGCCGCCAGCGCAGCAATAGCATCCATGCCGTCAAGTCCTGGGTAATTGGTTAGCGCGGCCATGCGTATTTCTGTTGGCTCACCTGTTTGTTTGTCGTAGGGAAAAACCGCCGAGATATAGCGATACTCACCATTTTTTAAAAAAGCCTGTGCGCGCTCTGTCCATTTAGGTTTTATGTACAAACCTTTGCCTGGGCGATATTCCATATCTTTAAAAAAGCCACTGGCGGGCGCTGGGTTGCCGTTTTTGTCGGCTTGCAAGGTTTGGTGTTCGTAGTCAATTACTAAGTCGTTTGCGCGTAATTGCGCTTGGCTAATAAGCTGCTGTGCGCGCTCTGGTGTGAGCTTCCATTTTTTATTGGGCACATCATGTGGGCGGCCATCAATTGCACTAAACTCGCCATCTGGTAACAACTGCACCCAGCCGTCGTTATCTGCTGTATTTAACTCACTGGTTAATACAGCCATACCTGGCATTTGAGTTGCGGTTAATATGGCAAGCGGGTTTTCAAACATGGTTCAGCTCCAAGTTGATTAAACAAAATCAATTCGATTGAGCTGTAGGTTAATGGGCTAAAGCTGATTAGGTCATATAACCTGAGTTAAAGGTTTTTTAATGGGTATTTTGTAATTTTTGCGGGGTTTGGTAAAAATTGGCTGCGGGAATATTGCTGGTTTAATTTCTGTCGATTTCTGAGCTATTGTTTCATCTTAAAACACTCAATGACAAGCAAAAAATAAATGGTGCGCTTAAAAGGCGATTTAGGGCGTTTTAGCGCATTTTATCAATCTAGTAAAAAACCGCCTAATATTTCTAATAAATCATTTTCTGACTGACTATCTAAACCAAGGTAAGGGCGAGCTGGAATATTGCGTGGGCCAGCTGGCATTTCAGGCGTTCCACCAAACTGATGAATAGCCGCATATACTTTGTTACTGCCAATACTGGCCCAGGTATCGCCATAGTCTGATTCTATGCTTGCAGCTAAGCCGCCAGCCGATACCTGCAGTATTTGACCACCCACACGTTTGGGATTTTGTTTTAAGTAATTGTCGCTTAACGCTTCCCAAGGCTCGCCTGTGGGTGCGCGTTCATCGGAAAAAGCTTGCTCGGCAGCATCTTCCAACGTTGCTGCTGCTTCTTGCATAGCTGGGGTTAAGTCGTCCATTTTGTCGGCTATTTGCTGTAATACATCAATAACGGCTGTGCTATTGTGTTCTACCTGTATTTGATTGCTCATATTGTTAAAGCCTACTTTTTAAACTATGATTTATCCACGCGGTAGTTGCCCGGACTGGTAACGGGGTACAAGCCTGACGAGGCCATGTATTGATGTAGGTTCGATTCCTGCACTACCGATACTTTGTAATTGTGCGGTGTGTGCCTAAACCTGGTGATGGGGCTAGCATTGCTAGCGTAGGCAGGTTCAATTCCTGTCCACCGCACATATTACATCTCTTTTGTATACACGTATCAATTGTTAGCTCCTAAAATTTAAACTATAATTACTAAAGCGGTAGTGTTCCCCGATGGGAAAGGGGCAGTGCCTTTGGCGCTGTGATGTGAGTTCGAGTCTCACCCTACCGTATAACCTCAAGCTTTCCACCTAATATGTCACTTTTTACCGAATCCATTGGCGTACGATACGTTGTAATAAACATGTCTAAACCTTTGCTGTTTTTTGCATTAAAACTAACAACCACTTTAATTGCCTCATCTCCCTTATCAATTACATAAATTAACGCTTTACCTGCAGGTTCAAACAAAATTTGTGCATTGCTGTTGTTTATCCAGTCAACAAGGTTTTCGTATTCATGCAATGGCACATCAACATCATCACGCTTGTGCTTAGGTCTATTTGCATGAGCTAATTGTCGCTCACTTATCATCACAACTCGTGATGCATTTACCTTTTTATCAGCTAAATAATTAAATACATCATCGGGCAAAAAGCCCACTACTGCAGAGGCTTCTGGTGTCATGCCTATTTCACGCAAACGATCAAACTCTCTGGCTGCTTGCAGCTCTTGATGCTTTTCTATTTTCTGTAATTTTTGTGACACCCATTGCCTAAACACTGCCTCGCGCTCAGGGCTATTATTTAACGCCTGTATGGTTTGGCTACGTAAATCAATATCTTGCACACGGCCAATTTTTTGCGCTATGGCCATGTCTGTTCCAAAGGCGGCTTCTCCTGGGTTATGTGCCCACCCCACATCAGGGCGCATACTTTTGCCGTTGGGTAAGTTTATTTGTTTGTGGTCAACCTCTATCACTTCGCCTGTGGTTTTGTCTGTGCCTGCTTCAGCTTGAATGTCTTGTATGTATTGCTCGCCTTGTTCAACTTGTAGGCCCATGCGTTTAACTTGCGCCTCGGTTAAGGCACGAACGCGGCAACGACAGCCCCAGCCATTAGGTGGGTATATTACTTGCCATATTGGGTCATCAAACCTAAACACTTTACCGTTTAGGGTGCGGTGCGTTGGGCGGGTTTGGCCGTCTAATATGGCAACATACATCCAGTATGGGCGAGTTTTAGCGCCTTCCAATTGGCGACGATAACGGCCTGACATATACGCAGTTTGTAAATTAATGCGGTAAATATTGCGTAAGCGGTGGTAGCTGCCCAGTTGCACTTCACGCGCATTGCCCTCGCTATCCGCCCATATTTGTTTGCCCCACCAACCTTTGTTTTTTAAAAGCGGTGCAAGCTCATCAGTAAACTGTTTTGCGGTTTTACCTTGCGCGAGTGCTTGATCTAACCCTTTGCGTATATCTTCTAGCACATCCATTCGCATGGCTTTAGCCACAGTGAAAGCTTTAGCATGTGCGCCTTGCCATACTTCCCACCAGTTGTCCGATACGGTAAAACCTTTTGAGCGAAAATAAGCCACCGCATCTTTTGGCGGTTGTTTAAACGCTGTTTGCAAATCAACTGTCGGCATTTATTTGCCCCCACAGCTCGCCCACAAATAACACTTGCGCTAAACGTTGGGTAAACTCGGCATCGTCCATTGCTGGCCATACCTGGCTTAACTGCGCTTTTAAGCTTTCGGGGTTTTGCTCTGCTGCATCAAATAAGGGTTTTAAAATACCCAGCATTTGCTGGTCAAATTCGCCTGCGCTTAAACTATCTAACGCTTGCTCTATCGCCAATTGGTCGGCAAACGGCTCTATGCTTTCGCGGCGCAAAGCGGCAAAGCCTTTGAGTTGTGCAGGGTCTATTGCTGGCTTTGCATTGTTAAAGCCGCTGTTAAAACTTAATACGGCTTCGTTTTTGCCTGCCTCTGGTATTTTGGTTTTTTCGTGTAACCATTGGGTGGGTATACGCATGCCCATTTCAACAAACTTAGCCAGTGGCTCAGCTAATTGCGCTATTTCTTCTGGCTCTGTTGTGTCAAATTCAAAGCGTGGGTGGCGTCTTGGGCCGTTAAACGACTTACCATTCAGTGCATACAGCGGGTAAACAATATCGCGTGTTAAGGTGTTTTGCAGTTGTTTTAAATCGGCATCGCGTATTTCTGTACGCACTTCGTTGTGTACATTACCCAACGCATTTGTGCTGGTTTTACCGTCAGCTTGGCTGGTCAGTGTGCCGCCTAATATGGCTTTACTCTGCGATTTTTCACACCAATTGACCATAGCCATAAAAGGGTCGCTTGCACCGTCTGCCGCTTTTTCAAATTCAAGTGCCATGCCTTGGGGTATAATACCGCCTGCGTTATGGCCTATGCTCATAACTGCACGCAGCAATGTCAGTTTTTCTTTTTCGCTGGCACCTGCTGGGTATTTACCCAGGCGCAGCGGTAAACCATAAATCTCTAAAAACTCGGCTAAATCGCGCACTGAATAATTTTTAAATAAGAATGGCCACACAAGCACCCGAATTAAACCATGCCGCGATACGTAACCCGATTTTGATTTATGTTGATGTGCCAACCAACCGAACGGCCGCAGGGCTTCACCCTCATGCGAACCGTCGCGCAAAGTTATCTCGTTGCGGTTATTTGGGTTAACCTGGAACCAAGATGGGTCGCGATATTCACACGCCTCAATAATATGGGTGTTGTCGTAAAAGTCCCATACCAGCTCTTGGTTGCTAAAGCCTTTTAAAATGCCATCGCCTGCATCAAATATGGCTTCGTCTAACCAGGTGGCATTGCGTAGGAGTTCTTCTATCATTTGTGCGTCGCGTTGTTCTGCTGCGCTGGCATTAGGGGGCGGCACTATATTCCACGGCACTGACTGCATGGCTAAACGGCGTTTGCCTAGCTCTGATTGTACATGCGCGTCTTTTTCTTCTATGTCTTCGGCTAATTCACACTGAGCAATTAATTGGCCTCGTTCGGCTTCGCGTAAAATACTGGCGGCTTTAGCTGGGGTTAGCTTTAGCTGGGGTTAAACCGCCGCTTGGGTGATCGCCATAATGATTATGTAATTGCGCGAGCTTGGCACTAGATTCGGTTTGAACCTCTTCTAATTCAAGGTTAATGGGGTTGCCCCATTTATCTACTATTTTGCTGGTTTTCATGGTGGGTTCCTGTTGCTTTAGTAACAGCCATCTGAGCCTGTTGCTGGTAGGTCGTCTAAATCATCGTCATCATTTTGGCCGTACAAACCGCCTTTGCCGGGTAGACTGGTGTATTCAATTGCACTGCCGTCCATTTCAGCGGCACGTACTAACATGGCTATAGATATCGCGGCATCGCCATGGCGCTTATTGCCATCACTACCTTCGTTTTTGCCCTTATCAACTTGCGCTATACCGTTTTTAAGTTTGATTTGGCCAAGGTCGTCTAACACATCCTGATCTTTGGGTAGAACAATATTGTTCATATCAAAGTAGTCTTTAACTTTTGGCATCCATTCGCGGTACCAGTTTTGCGAAAGGTGAACACAATCAACCAATTCTGTACCGTATTTCAGCATGGCCGCTTCAGCTAAATAGCCGCCATTACCTGTGGCGTCAAAAGCCAAACCACGTAAACGAGGTAAACGCTCGGTTATGTAAAACATAATTTGCCGCTGCTGGTCGTAAGTTACATTACGCAGTTCAACCATAATGGGCACTTCAAGCTTGGTGTCCTGTTTAATCTCACCAATACTGAATACAGACAAATCGCCTTTACGCGCAAAGTCTTCACCAAATGCGTGGCTTAAATCAGGGCTGAGTTTTTCCAGCAATGGTAGCAGCTGCTCTTCACACCATTTTTGTACATCGATTACGCGCTGCTCCTCTGTCCATATTTCAAAGTCTTGTGGTGCTGTATAGCGCACAACTTTGCAATGTTCGGATAATGCACGCTCACGTACTCTACGGCTTAAATACTGCCCTGCACCTTGGCTGGGTACACAAAACAGCTCTTCGTTGGCGGCTTCTTCGGTTGGGTAAAAGTTAACTTGCTCTTTTAGCCAGGTATCTTCTTTTTGCTGCGACCATTCTTGACCGCTAATTAAACATATACGCTTATACAGCCCATGTTTGAGGGCTTTATCAATGGGTATATGGTGTACCGAGTAGTTTTTCTCGCCACGACGGGCTTGGGTGATAAGTGTATTAAACAGGTTATCAACGCCATTATGGGTTGAGATAATACGCAGCTTGCCGCCCCACATAGTGAGAGCCATGGCGGCTTTTAATACTTCGTCTAATCTGTCGTGGAATGCCGCTTCGTCAATAACCACATTGCCTTGGCGGCCACGCAAGTTGCGCGGGTTTGAACTTAGCGCGAGTATTTTTTTACCCGTGTGTGGAAACTTAATTTCAAACGACTTAATGCTTTTTTTATTGCCGTCTTCATCTTCGTCTTCAAAGATACTTTCTTCAATTTCGGTCATAACCATATTGAGTTTACGCGCCCAAAAAGCACAGGCATCGATAAACTCTTTGGCCATTTCTTTATCTGAGCCAAGGTAGTAAGTGTTTTGCGCGTTAACCGGCTGCGATGCACACATTACATCATCACAAGCTTCAGCAAAGGTTAAACCTGTTCGGCGTGATTTATCCGCTATTTTGATAACGGATTTGTCTTGCATCCACTCTTTTTGGTAGCCAAATAAAATGTCTGATTGCAGCGCAATTGCTAACGAACCCGCAATTTTAGAAAGTGGGGCTTGCTCAGTCATGTTTTAAACCCAAAATGTCGTGCTTAAAGAACGCCAGCATTTCTTCACGCGACTGCGGCACAAACTCGTTGCTGGTTTTTTCATCTAGCTCTTGGGCTAGTTTTTCGGCATAGGCTTTTTCAATTTCTTGCTGGCGTTTATGCGCGGCCATTGCGGTTGCTTCTAGTCGTTGTGCAGCCAGCATGGCATCTTTAATCATGCCGATGTCTACATCATCGTCATCATCTGGGTTCATTAATTGCTTTTGCATGGCTTTAAACAATTGAGACCGTCCCATTTCAAGGATCAGCTTTGTTGTATCGCCTGTGGGTTTGTCGCCCAGCTCTGCAGTTAATGCTTTGGTAGACTCACGCAGTTCGCGCAGCTTTTGGCCTATGGCTTCGGTTTTTTGCGCATGGCGGCTTAATCCGCTGCGGCTAATGGTTGCGCCATCGTCAAGGCCCGATTGAATAATTAACTGGTTTACTTCTTCTAATATTTCGCTTTGGCTAAAACGCTTGTCGCGCAGCATTTCGTCTAGCCGCTTTTTAATATCTTCTGGCAGTAAATCTACTTTGCTAGGTTTACCGCGGCGCACTGATTCGGTCATGGTTAGCTCCGCGGGCTTGGGCGTTTTATACCAGGCACGACAATTGAACCTTCAACCACATCAACACCTGACTGGCTAATAGTTGCAAGCCATGTGTTGGCACTGAGTTTTTCAAGCTTTACATAGCCATTGCGCTCTAACCAAGCTAGCTCGGTATGCACTTCGTCACGACTACTTTTTAAGTGATAGTGTTTGAGTATGTCGCCAATCATGCTGCTGTTAAGTTGATAGCCAGCGTCTTCGCTTAATGCAATTAAAATGCTAAGCCGAACATGCTCAGACTTAATTTGGTTAATCGCCATTGCGCGCACCTCTTAATTCGTTTTCCATTAGTAAATCAGTTAGTTTTTTAACGTCGTTTAATTGCGGGGTGAGCGAGTCTATTTTGCCGCCCACTTCAATTAAGCGCTTGTCCAGTTCGTGTAAATCTTCTGAGCTGGGCAGGTCTTCAATGGTTTTTTCAATATCCGTTAAACGCTGCTTGTGCTGCTCAAATTCTTTTTTGCTAACAAAGGTGCTACGCAGCCAAGCCAGTGCGCCTGCTCCAACAATGGCGCAGGCTATGGCAATAAAGGCTTTCCACCATTCCATAATAAAGTCCATGTTAGCCCCCGAGTTGCTGGCGACGGCGCAGCTCTTGTTCTTGCTGGCAGTCAATGCAGTATTCGCAGTTATGTACGGCCTTGCGTCTTGCTTGGGGTATTTCAATGCCGCACGCTAGGCAGTAGGGTTCGTCTATATCCGCGCCTTTAAATTTAGCTTTATTGGCTTGCAAGGCATGGTTTGTACGCATTTCTATTAAGTCTTGCGCTCTGTCGGCGTTATCCATTTGGCGTGTCCTTGGTGTGTGGTTTGGGTGGTAAATCACCGTTTTCAATTAACTTGTTTTCAATGCCATCAACCCATTGGTCATCCACTTTGTTGGTAGAAAGTTTTGCGGCTTTACGTAATAGCTTGATAGCCAATGGCAGCAACACATCAACGGTAATGGCGGCCATAAGTAGTTTTTCTAATACCGCAATAAGTACAGCGCGAAATACTTTAGCCATGGGTGGCCTCCTGTTCTTCGCTAATGGCAATGGAGTATTGCAACTGCAAATAGGTACGGCGTAACCAACCACGTAAATAGCCCGACTGGCTGCAATCGCTCGCAGCAGTCAGGCTATAATCCGCCCCCCGACGGCTTAAAAAATCGGCCAGTAAAGCGCTTGGCGTTCGCCCGCTGGCATGGCTAACGGTTTGAGGGCCAATAACACCATCAGCCGCGGCACCGCAGCTTATTTGCAAAAATTTAATCGACTCATCTACACCCGCATTAACGTATGCGCCAAATACAGACGGCTGCAGGTAAACAGGTAGTAGGTTTATGCGTGGGTATAGGTAATATTTTTTGTGATAGTGCGCCACTGCGCTTTCTAACGTGAGCTTGGTTACGTCAATTTCGTGGTTATATTTTTGGCTAAGGCCAAAGCGAGTTAAACCGCCTTTGTCGTTATGCTGGTTGGTTTGGCCACCATTACTTTTTAAAGCGCCTTCAACAACCAATACAAAGAGTATTGCGTCAACAAACGCACTAGGGTATTGCATTAAAAACCGATAGTTTGAAATATCAAACCCTGGGTTTTCAGCTTGTAAAATTTGGTGTTTTTTTGGGGGATTCATTATAGCCACGGAGTTTGTTTAAAAACGTGGCTATAGAATGGAATAGCTAGCTAATTTTGGTCATGTAACTTGGGTTAAAGGTTTTTACTATGTAACAGTGTTTTTATGTCCGACTGAGTTTATAAAATAAAAATCAGCGCTTAAATTCGTTTATATTTCGCCCAGTACTCACAATACTTAGCCTTATGTCTGTTAAGGTTGCGTAGCAGGTAGATTGCCAACGAAATAGCATCGTGGTATACGCGCTACCAACAAAAGCATAAAACGAATTATTATTACTGCTTCTTGCGTATAAATTAACATAAGAGGAGGCCATAGTCCGAAGTTCGTCAATATAATTGTGTAAGCCGAGCGCCCTTTCATCAAAACATAAAATTGTTATTATACTCTCGCATTCTAATAATTGTGTTTCCAGTACACGCCTAGCAGCATCGACTTTATTGGCAACCTTAGCAGTAACGTTTGGATTGGATAAACCAATATCACATTGGTCAGAAATAACAATTTCCAATTCACCCAAAGCCTTATACAGCGTATACAAATGCCTCCTTAACTCATCATCAAGTTTTTGCTGGTGGTCCATTGCAAACTGCTTCTCCTGGCGGATATTAAATTGCCATTGAGCATATACAATCCCCCCCAACGCAAGCATACCAACAGCCAAGCTAGTGACAAACGACTGCATTAATTCAACCGATACACATTGCGAGATTTTCATAATTGCAAAAAGAAAGTACACTATTCCTGATGAAACCAAAAAAATTAATAGCCCTTTACTATTCATACAAACCTTTTGCGTTGCCTATACCACGTGGCTCTTGCCCTTTTGAGCTGATTAAATTAAACCTAATTAATTTGAACCTGTGTATTATCCTCAATAACTAAAGACCCTTTGACACCAATTCTTAGACCAATTTCCTGCATTGATGCTTGGCCTTGTAAATTCGTGATGCACTGGCTCTCCAATAAACTTTCCAAATCCTTTCTAAATGAATCATCAAAAACCACTTCGTGCCCTTTTTTCTTGTATACAACAATATTGTTGTCTTCGAAGTGCTTTAGCAATTCCTTGATTGTTAAAATTTCACCCTGTTGGGGTAGAAGATTTTTCAAAAGATTAGTCACTACCGTACCCTCATATCAATTGTTAAACCATATAAAACAGCCGTTAGTTATCGTTTAATCTCTCAGCACTTTCCAATGCTGCTAATTGAAAATGTAATTACTTTATACCCCTTAATAATTATTCTGACAATCCAACAAATCCAAATTACAAAAAAACGGGGATTCTTGGTATTCAATCAGCGTTCCATTCAGGTTAAAAGTAGCCTTGGCAGAACTTTTCAACCGCGCACCGAATGAATTAGTGGCACTGTATGTGAGTGTAACTAAAATTTTATATTCCGTTAATTCAACAATTTGAGTTTCCAAGTGCTTGTAACTTGAAGGATCTTTCAAATACATTTGCACAATTTCAGCGAGCGGCTGATATTCACCCGAGAAAAACGATATATTAGAGCTGAAAATTTTATTTGAAATAAACCCAGCCATAACACTTACAGCAAGTACACAAACACCAAGTATCAATTTGGCAAAAACTCCATTTCCTTGCTTGTTGCGTTTAAACCTATTTTGATACGTATTCTCATTTAATACTGTTCCGCATTTAATGCATTCTGCTGCCTTAGCGACATTTTTTTTACCACATTCAGGGCACTCTATTACTTTAACGGCCATGTTTAATCCTTGTAATTTATAAACGTAAAACTCAGTTCACTTCAACTTAGCAACCCAATTGTACAGCTGTTCCAATTCTCTATCGCTCAGCTCTTTCATCGACTCGGCTCCAAAGTTAATGGCCATGTAATCTTTTCGTTCTTGCTCAATGCCTAACTTTTTAACATTGGTATGAATAAACGAATACTTACGCTTTCGCCATTCTGGCGACTGCTTGGCTTTTACAGAGCGACTTAAACGGCCAATTGTTTGGCGTAAATAACTAATGGCAGGGTCGAATTGCTCTTGCGTTAATAGCTGGTATTTAGTGCATTTAAATTTGCGCTTAAAGCTAGCCCATACAGCGGCATAGCCGCGGGGCTTTTCTTTTACGTGCGCTTCGAGTACAACTATTTGACGCACCAACTCTTTTATTTCATACGCTTGAGCATCTGTTATATGTTGCTCGCCTGGCGTTACCATAATCTGTTGAATAGCTGGCGGCTGGTTAATGGAAATACTACCTCCGGCAATGATATTGCCGTTGCCTATGGTTGTACCCGAACGCTCACCGCTAGCCCTTTTTTGCTTCAACATTTTTTCAAACGATAGAACGTTGTTGTTTTTTAATAACTCCTCAACAATCTTATTATCGTTGTCCATTACTGCTCCTTTTCCGTTATGCTGCGAATAAATTTATTACCTTTGCCCCAATTTCGACTTGATCAATTTCTTTGTTATTTTGTTCGCAAAACTCAATAACTTGATATACCTCGTTTACCACTTGCACAAACATGTCTGGGTCGGCCACTTCTCGGCCTGATTTAATGACGTACAACATCACTATACGCATTGCTCTGTCGTAGTTTTGTTTGTTTATAGCCACCGAATCACGCTGGCCTGTTACCACGTAATTCACATCAAAGCCTAGCTTTGACAATTCATTTAATTTGTCTGAGGGAATTGGATTACCAGACTCCCAGCGGTAATAAGTCGCCTTATTTACACCTATAAATTCAAAAACGTCTTTCTGTTTTAAACCGAGACGTTCTCTCTCAGACAACAAAAAAGATTGCATATTTGCACCTTTTTATATTGACAGGTGCAAATATGCACCCTATATTTATCTCGAACTTTATCAAACCCTGCTGCAACCGTTCGCCAAAACCACGCAACAGGGTAAACCAAAGAGGTAATTTACTATGAATTCCGAAGAAATCAAACAAGCCATTAGTGATAAAGGCTACACCTTGTCCATGATCGCCGATGCGTTAGACGTAAGCTTAGGCTCTGTGTCTGGTTTAATTGGTGGCCATAACAAGTCTCGCACCATTGCAGAAGCCGTTTGCAAAATAATTGAAAAGCCACTGGAAGAAGTATTTCCCGCCATTGCCAATTCAAAACGCTGCGTAGGCAAAGCCCGCAAAGCCAAAGTTGCAGAATTGCGCGAATTATTCGCACAAGCCAGCTAACCACAAGGACGCCCCCAATGACCGACTTAAATAATTTAAGCCACGCTGAGTTGATTAATTTATGCAACCAGCAACGGCAACAGTTGCAAGCATGCCACTCGCTAATTTTGGCAAAACGTATTAGCACAGAGCACCGCCGCTTAATGCGAAATTTAACCAAACTTTGCCAAACCGACATGAAGTTTAAAGACATGGCCGCCGCCCTTGGCGTAAGCAAAAGGTACTGCCGCGAGTTACGACGCAAGCTTGAATCACTTGGCATGGTTACGCCTCCGCATTGCTTAGAGAGCCGACAAAAAACCGCTGTGTGTTTTCCGTCAGTTCGATTGGCGCTAGTAAGTAGCTGCACCAACACGGAGGTGAAATATGGCTAGCGCTATTTGTACACCACTTACGCCAAACCAAAGTTTGCAACGCAAGCATTACATTGCACCTAGCGCTCAAACCCAATTGAACACAGAGCACACGTTGCTGTGGCGCGTAACTCAGCAAAGTATTGAGCAAACACCTAACTTCGCTAATTTGCTTGCCACTGATGAACACATTGCGAGTTTGTGTAAACCTTACAAAGCCAAGCTGACTCGGCCAGCCAATTTGCTCACGTTGAAGTTGTGTTGGTTTTTCGATTCGGGTAGCCATTTTGATGCTCTTTCGTTGTATGTGTATGCAGCTAATTTAAGCAACAGTTTGGTGACATCGAAACAGGACATTTGCGAATTTGTTTTTGTGCGTGAGCGCAACGATAACGGACGAACAGTTATTAGTATGTCTGGAGGCAAACATGCCTAGACGCAATTGGAAGTATGTATCAGGCCACGACCCGGTAGATGCATTAGACAAATGCCTACAGCACGCCAAAGAGAAACACAATTTAAGCGTAGAACGCATTATGGACAGGCTCGGAATGGCTAGTAAGTCGCAGATGTATGGCTACCTAGCGGATGCAAAATTACCGGTAAACCGTTTGATAGCGTTTGAGCAAACTTGTGGCATTCCTTTGTTTACTAAGTATAGCGCTGCTTCGCA
This sequence comes from Catenovulum agarivorans DS-2, assembly GCF_000568405.1. GTDB lineage: Bacteria > Pseudomonadota > Gammaproteobacteria > Enterobacterales > Alteromonadaceae > Catenovulum > Catenovulum agarivorans_A. The sequence goes on along the minus strand of NZ_ARZY01000018.1, from coordinate 7,828 downwards.
GGGGTTTATGTTGGTAAAAATCCCTACAGGGCGTAAAGCCGAAGCCAAAGAGCTGGCTGAGCTACAAGTCGCACTGGCTCAAGTAGGCAGCCAAATTATTAACTTTTACAACGGTGAATGCAGCGTTGACGAAACAACCAACATGATTATGGCTGCGCTGCAAGATTTAGCTTACCACAAGTCTGAACTAGAACATTTTAAGCAACCTAGCTTGTTAGGAGATCACAATGGCTAGCAATCAAATAATTAGAACCTTATCTGCTATCGAACTTTTAGCTGAGCATATTTGCCACGGCATTAGCCAAGCTGAATTGGCCAGAGCTTTAGGCGTACAAAGCACCGAGGCTGGCCGCATTCTTGCCAACCTTATGCAAGCCGAGTGGGCAGAGAAAACCCCTCACAATAATCGTTTATATCGTTTAACCCCTAGAGTGGGTGGTCTTTCACATAAAGTTGAACATTCGCTGCGTGTTGCACGTGAGCAATTGCGCCAGGATGCGTCTACATACGCTGGCTTTTAGGGGGTAATAATGACTACAGATAACAAAGATGTAATGGAAATGACCACGGCCGAAGAAGCGGCTTTGTACCAAAAATTAAACGATGGTTATGGTGAAGGCCGAGATGAAATAAACCAGCTTATCGGCCAGATTCAAATGGCCGAGGCGTTTTCAAAAATGACCGACGTCGTCTCTTTGCAAAAATTGCAATACATCAAAGAACATAAGCTTTACAAGGCTTTAAAGGGAAGAATTGTTGACATTGACGGCGAGAAACGGCCGATGGTCGGTTCTTTTGATGAATTTTGTTTACTCATTGGCACACACAAAAATACAGTAAATGAACGTCTACAAAACGCCAATCAGTTTGGCATTGAAGCTGCGGAAACGTTCGAACGTATAGGAGTTTCTACCAAAACTCTGCGCCTAGCTCGCAAACTGCCAGAAGACGAACAAGCGATTGTGGCTGAATATACGTCTAAACCAGAAGTGACTAAAGAAGACGTCCAACAGCTTATAAATGATTTGGACGAAAAACACCAAAAGGTGTTAGACGATAAAGAGTCTGAACTGGCGAATAAATCTAAAGAAATAGACAGTTTAAAAGCCAACCTTAATGCCAACCGCGATTTGTATAGTAAGGCCCAGCAAGAATCTGAAGCACTAAGAATTAAGTTAGAAGAAAAGCGCCTCAAGCCTAACGACTATTCGCAGTTGACCAAAGACATTGAAGAAATAGCCAAAAAAGCTGCGTTAAGAGTGGTTGAGGCTGGTATGCAAATGTCGGATTTAGCGCTACAGCTAAACACCAAGCTGATGGAATGCAATAACCCAGTACAAGAGGCCGCTTTTGAACGAGCGTTAGAGATTGCCATACCACAAGCGCACACTGCTTTTTTTGAAGCTCTGCAACGAGCTGCTGCCTTGTTTGACGAGTTTGATCACAGCATGGGTAACTTTGCCAACCAACCGAAAGCAAACTGGGAATTAATTAAACAGTTAGCTACGCCTGTAAATGCTGAGTAAGGAGCCACCATGTCAGCCACTTTAAACCATGAATATTTTGATGCCTTACGCAACTTTGCTTTGAAGTTAGAAAAAGCTGCCCACGGCACAAAACAAAGCATCATTAGTGATGCGCTTGCTTATTTTGGCTGGTCGAATCACCACAAGCTGTACCGAGAAATGGATAAACATGGGCTGAAATACAGCAAGCGTAAAACCAGAAGCGACAAGGGCAAAACGGCTCAAGACGAAACCGCACTGGAAATGGTTGCCGCGACTTTGCATACAGGCAGTAGAAGCAACGGTAAACAGATGATGGAAGTACCTAATGCTATTTCTATTCTTAGCCAAAACGGTTACAACTTTATGAGTAAAAGCACTGTGAATAGGCTGCTGCGTGAACGTAATATGAATGCTAAGGCAATGCAGCGCGATTCAGCTGCTACCCAGTTGCGCAGTTTGCATCCAAATCATGTGCATCAAATTGACCCTTCGCTCTGTGTGATTTACTACGATCCTGAAAGCAAAAAGGTGAAAGGTTCAAACGTATTTCAAAACTTGGCGGATGAATCTGCTTTTTATAAGAATAAGCCTGATTCATTTAGTAAAACAGCCAAATTACGTGTATGGCGTTATGTGTGTACTGACCACACCAGCGGGCATATATGGGTTAAGTATTACAGCGCGGCGGGCGAAAGTATGCAGCTTGTTGCTGACTTTATCCTATGGTGTTGGATTAAACAGCAAGAACGTGAAGCACATGGTTTGCCGTACATTTTATATGTAGACCGAGGCACGGCCAATATTGCTAAACCAGTTAAGCGTTTGTGTGATTCGCTGAATGTTGACCTGCGAACGCATGACACTGGTAACTCACGCGCAAAAGGTCAGGTTGAAAATGCCAACAATATTGTTGAAAAACTCTTCGAGAGCCGTTTGCTGCTAGAGCCAGTTAAATCGGTAGATGAAATGAACGATGCTGTATTTGCTTGGCAAAACGCTTACAACGCAGACCTTATTCCTAACTACGACGCCAAACTAAGTAGAACCAATAAAAGCCGCCTAGATGTATGGCGCACAATTCATACTGCAGCTTACAGCAAGCATTTGCGTATTTGCCCACCTGAGCAAATTTGCCGCTATATGTTGAGCTACGAACCAGTTGAGCGAAAGGTTAAAAACAATTATGTGATCACCTTTGTTCACCCGGCTATTGGCACAAGCGTACCTTATTTGTTGGAGGGTTTGCTCGGGGTGTTAATTGGTGAAAAGGTCAGAGTTGCGCCGATTATTTTGGACGGCTCTACCGACATTTTAGTTTTCACTAAAGATCCTTTGTCTGGCAAAGAGATTGTGCACCAGGTGCAAGTAGACGAACGAGACGAGTTTGGCTTTAGTTTAGCTGGCAGTGTGATTGGTGAGGGTTACGCGGCTTTAGCAGATGACCAAATTGACGGCAATAAGAAAGCCGCCAATGCGTTGGCTTACGCTGGCTTGAGCCAAGAAGATGCAGAGAAAGCCCGCAAAAAACATGACACACCATTTAACGGCGAGATAAATGCGCATAGTCATTTAAAAGATATTCAGCACACAGCCGCTTTTGCAACTAAGGGGCATGAAATTGATGTACCTGAAATGTTTATACCTGAAAAAGGTGAAAAACGCTTAGATGCTTTAGATGCTCGTATGCAAATTAGCGAAATTATCGACCGACCACTCAGTGTTGCCGAGGCAGAGTGGATTAACGACCAGGAGGTTTACCCATCGAAATTAAACGAAATTGCACAGTATGTTAAATCGGGCGCGTTATCGCGACCTCAACTAAAAGTAGTTGGAGACCACTAGATGTCCGCAATACCTAAGACCTGGCATTTAAAGCTTGGGCGACTATTGGCTGCACGAGGCATTAATCAAAAAGATATTTGCTCGTTTGCCAAAACTATAGGGGTTCAAGTTAGCCCTGCGGTTATTAACCGCATTATTAAGAACAACGAATGGCCAAAACGTGAGAATTTTTGCGCTCAAATTAAAAATGCATGTGAGCTTTTTGCTATTGAAAAGCTTGAGTGCTCCGCTGAAAACATTAGCGATATTTGGGCTGAAGATACCAAAGGCGGCGTAACCGTAACTGAAGTACACGAAGCCATGCATATGAAACGAACCAAGGCTCAAGCCGAGGCACCTTCCACTGAATTTATAGCACCGGAGAATGAAATGCTGGAGCAAAACACACTTAAACATTTTGGTTTAGCTGGTCAGCCGTTTGATAACGAGATCAATTGTTTAGAGGACATTTACTTAAACCAAAGCTTATTAATGAATAAAGAAGCCATGCTAAGCGCTGCAACAACGGGTGGCATGATCAGCATTATTGGTGAGTGCGGCAGCGGTAAGTCGATTTTAAAGGAGTTGTTTGTTGAGGAGTTGGAAATTGAGCATCCGTATTGTGACATTATTGAGCCTGCTACTTTAGACAGACACCGCATTACCACTAGCTCGGTAACTGCTGCGGTTTTTGAAGCTTTGCATATTGATTCGGTGCCTCAGTCTATTGAACAACGCGATCGGTTAATTCGCCGTGAAGTTAAGAAGCTAGCCAAAGAAGGTAAGCGCTTTGTGTTTTTAGTGGATGAAGCGCATGCCCTGCATTATTCAGTGATCAAACAGCTTAAATGTTTGCGCGAGGCCGCGGGTAATTTAACTAAGGTGATTGGGGTTATTTTGCTGGGCCAACCTGAGCTACACGAAACTTTGAGCGGCAGTAACACTCGCGAATTCAGCTGGCGCTGTAAGCGTATGGAAACCCGCGCCCTGGGTGACGAAACCCAAGCTTATATTGAGTTTAAATTAAGCCGCGCTCGTAAGTCGTTTGGTGATGTGTTTTCAGATGATGCTATTGCCGCAATAAAACAGCGTTTGTGTGGCTCACGCAGCAACGGCATTAACCGTAGCAATTCAATTGTTGATATGACTTATCAGCTGCACGTTAACAATTTATGTAATGAAGCTATGAATATAGCCGCTAGAGTGTCTGAACCTTTGGTGTCGGCTGCAATTATTCGTAAATGTAGAGGCGCGGCTTAGGCCGCTTTGGGAGGCAAACATGAGTGTTATTCAAGAGAAACTGCAATGTGATTTGTGCGGCTGGCACGGTGTTACAGGCGAGTTGGTTATTGTTGATAATGAGTTAACTTGCCCGAGCTGCTGCGGTGACGGTGAAGATCAAAATAAAAAGCGTGAGGACTCAGATGTTAGATAAAAAAGAAATACCTGACGGTTACTGGCAAGACGCTAAGGGTTCGCTTGTACCCGAAAACATGGTTAAACCCATAGATAAAGCACGCAATGATTTAGTTTTAGAAGTTGTTAGCAAAGCTTTAGAGTTGCAAGAGGCTCTAATTAAATTTAGAGCCTCAACGTTTGCGGATATTGACGCTTTTGTTGAGCTATCTGCTGAACAATATGACGTTAAGTTGGGTGGTAAAAAAGGCAACGTGACTTTGCACAGCTTTGATGGTCAATTCAAAATTGTTCGCGCAATACAAGAACACATCGCCTTTGATGAACGCTTACAAGCAGCTCGCGAATTGATTGACGAGTGCCTTAAAGAATGGACAAAAGACAGTGTGCCAGAGCTTAAAGCCATTATTGATCGCGCCTTTGATGTAGACAAAGAAGGCAAAATTAATACGGCTCGTGTTTTGGGGTTACGTCGTTTAGATATTAAAGACAAACGCTGGTTAACTGCAATGACCGCTGTGTCTGAAGCTTTGCAAGTTGTTGGCAGCAAAAGTTACATACGTTTGTACAAACGTGTTGGCGACAGCCAGCAGTATGTACCAATTTCGTTAGACCTGGCTGGCGCGTAAGTGCCAGCTTAAATTTTAAATCTTTTACATAAACCAAAAATAGGAAATCTATTATGAATAAATCTCAATTAATCACTGCTATCGCTGAAGGTGCTGATATTTCTAAAGCCAGTGCAACACGTGCTTTAAACTCAATTATTGAAACGGTTCAAACTGAATTGGCCAGCGGCGGCAAAGTCGAACTGATTGGCTTTGGTACCTTTAGTGTGTCAGAACGTGCAGAACGCCAAGGCCGCAACCCTTCAACAGGTGCAGCCATCACTATTCCAGCGGCTAGATTGCCCAAGTTTAAGCCTGGCAAAAACTTAAAAGACGCGGTGAATTCTTAATCTTAATTTTGCCCCTTCGGGGGCATTGGAACTTCAATGAACTATTTAGTACAAGGCAATGAATCTGCAGCACGTTTAGAGTTGCTTTTAAAGCTCACTAAAATTGAGAGTGAGGATATAAAAGCAGCTTTGCATGACCACTTGGTTAGAGGGTTTAAGGCCAGCCATGCAGCTCATATCAATAACGTACAGCAGCAAAACTTTGTTCGTGCGTACAAAAAACTTAATTCAATAGCCCAAATAGTTGAGCAAATCAAAGAACTAGACTGGGCACATTTCAAAAAACAAATTTAATTTACATCGGTTAACTGATTGAGGGCAGGATTTTATGAAGACATTTTTGAAGCAACAAAGCCAGTATATACAATTAATTCATATTGCCAAGTCGCAGCTTAAAATTGACGATGATGTTCATCGCGTGAACTGTTTGCATTTTTCCAGCAACCGAACCAATTCTACAACCAAAATGACTCGGCTTGAATTGGCTAATTACTTAGAACATTTGAAAAACCTTGGGTTTAAAGCAACCTCTAAAAAACGTACTAGCAAAAAGCCTGCTGGCTATTTCAGCCCTAAAGGTCGCGGAACTGTTCATGACAAGCTACGTTCTGTTTGGTTTGAAATGTGCGATGCTGGTTTTATAGAGTCTCGCTCTGAGGAAGCAATTTTTAATTACACTTGGAATCAATTAAAAGACAACTGGCCAGAGAAAGTTGCTAAACCACGCACACTCAACAACATACCAACTAAATGCATTCATCCTATCGTTAACCGCCTTAAAAAATGGCAAAAAAGACGCATGCAAGAGGTTGCAAATGGCTGATTCTGTCGTAAAAGAAAAACAAGGTTCTGAGTTTTTAATGTGTATGTCTGCTCAGCTGGCTGAGTCTTTAATAAAGGCTGGCGTCAGTGAAGAAACGGCCAATAAATGTGCGTGGGATGCGGTTGATTATGTGCGTAAACAGCATGGTGGTTTGGTGTTATATATCCCAAAAGGCAAAAACTTGGACGCTGTGCTGCAACAAATGAAAATTTTTGAAGAGTTTACTGGCAACAACCAAGCAGAGCTGGCTAAAAAATACGGTTATTCTATCCAACATATTTACCGCATTTATAAACAAATTTTGCAGCATAAACGCGAGCATAACGACTTGCCACAAGCTGATATGTTCTATCAGGGGGACGCATGAAACTTGCTCGTTGCCCTGTATGCCACACCCACATTGATTTGCTGTCACTAGTTGAAGACCAGGCGGGACGAGATCTATTAATTGAAGTGGCAAAGCTTGAAGGTTGGGCAGCTCCCTCATTGCTGTCCTATCTCTCGTTATTTAAACCAGCTAAAAGCGATTTAAACAACGCTAGAGCATTAAAGCTTTTACAAGAGGTATTAATGATGCACCCACACCGCAAACTCTTATCAGAATCGTGTGACGCCACGGTACAGCAAATACGAGCTAAACGCGTCGAAGGAAGTGCAAAACCATTAAAAGACCACGCTTATTTAAAAAGCGTGATAGAGACTCGAAAAAATGACTATCACAGTGTAACGCAATCAACTGTCGGCTCTATTCAAGCCACTACTCGCCAATACACTGCTGCTGAATTAGCAGCTCAACAACAAGAACACTTCAACAAGCTCAAAAATCAAAAAAGGGCTGGTAATTAGCCAGCCCTTCAATGGTTACGTATTTTATTTTTTAATTATATTATGTCACACGCAATCCCACTTAATTTCACATATTCCCGCAATTTTTCGCAAATTTATTGGTTATTTATCTTAAGTTAGATCATTATCGTCTGCTCGTATCATGTAGACATACCAAATAGGATCTTGGGAAACACGGTTGTGCATCGATACACTTCCAAATGGAATTTCAGCTATATATACAAAAAACCCAGCCAATGAAAAACCCAGCCAATGGGCTGGGTTATTAATATGGACCTGATAATGTGCTACTCTCACATGGGAAACCCCACACTACCATCGCCGCTATTGTGTTTCACTTCTGAGTTCGAAATGGATCAGGTGGTGCCACAATGCTATCGTCATCAGGAAAAACTGGGTAATTTCTAGTTTTTCTTATGTTTAATGAATTATAAGCCTGGCAGTGTGCTACTCTCA
>NZ_ARZY01000017.1 GCF_000568405.1 Catenovulum agarivorans DS-2 | reverse complement strand
CTGCTTCATCTGAATCTGCAGCAATGTCTGAATCTGGCTCAGCTTGTAATTCAACATCAGCTAATTCATCTGCTTCAGATGTTTCTTCCACTGACTGCTCTGCGTCTTCTTCGGTAAAGTCTTCCGTAAGTAGATCATCATCTATTTCGACCGAAAGTTCTTCGTCAGGTTCGCCTACTGACTGCGAATTTTCTTCTTCGCTAAGGTCTTCTGCTGATATTTCGTCTACTAAATCTGTTTCATCACCAACGAAGTCACTATCCAATGAGAGTTCTTGTGCATGTTTTTCTTCAGCACTCGGTTCGTCAGCATTATCAAGTTCATCTATCAATGCGTCTGCATCAAGTTCATCAATATCACTTGACGCAGTTTCATTGAGTAACGCATCTATGTCTATTTGTTCATCGTCGTCATTGCTGTCGTCGTCAACAATGTCCGAAGTTTCATGCTGCAATGCATCATTGGCTTCTTCTACATCACCGCTTTGTTCATTTTCTTCCAATAGTGCATCAATATCAATTTCGTCACTGGGCAGCGGCTCGTCTTCTTCAATCGCAATATCTGGTTCATCGATAAGCGCATCGTCATCATCCTCTGCCAGCATAGAGTCTAAATCGACATCTTCGCTCATTTTTGACTCATCAACTGGCTTATTGCTTGCCATATCTTGCTCTAGCAGCGCATCTAAGTCATCTAAATCGTCATTATCCAGTAAGTCATCAGCGTCAGAATCAGCGCCATCCTCTGCCATGTCATCTTCTGCACTGGCCAGTAACGAATCAATATCATCTTCGGATATATCGTCGTTGTCTTCCTCTGCGTTCTCCTGCGAACTCTCTAATAATGCGTCGATGTCTTCCGCTGCAATATCAACATTTGCATCATCTTTTTCTTGCTCGCCTGCCAATAACGCATCTATGTCATCTACATCAACGATAGAATCATCAGAATCGCCATTTTGCTCTAACAACGAATCAATGTCTTCAGCATCAACTAATGAGTCATCTGAATCAGAATCGACAGAGTCAAACAATGAATCTAGGTCGTCCTGCGACAACTCATCAGATTCTAAAGCTTCATTTTCTGATAAATCATCACCTAAATCTGCGCTAGCTTCTTCTAACAGTGCATCTATGTCGTCAGTATCAACATCTTCATCACCAATAATGTCATCTAACGATTGATCGAGTAGGTCATCTGCAAGTTCGTCATCCAAAGCACTATCAGGAACATCCAACAAATCATCATCATCTTCATAAACCAAACTGTCGCTTGACGTCTCTTCGTCTAATGGCGGAAGTAAGTCATCGTCATCGTCATCGTCTAAACGAATTTCTTCTGCAGCGCTTGACGAAGCCGGTGCTTCAGGTGTCGGCGGAGGTGGTGCTAGATTAAAATCATCTTCTGGCGCAAATTGCTCTGCGGCTTGCGCTGCTGGCTGTTCTGTTTTTTCATTTGAGCTGTTTCTTGATTTAAACCACCAGACGATTCCACCAATAATGAGCAGAGCAGGTAGACATGCAAGCAATATCATATACAAAATACTGTTGGACACAGCTTCAACAAATTGAGTCCAGCCGCTTTGATTTGCCTCTTCAATTTCTTTACGCTGTTGTTCTAGAAGCTCGTTTTGCTGAGTCAGCAGTTGCTCCATCTGCTGTTGGAGTAGGCTCCCTTGCCCAACCTGTTGCTTTAATGCAACTACTTCTTCGTTGACATTGGTGAGTCGATTCTTCAGCCTTTCATTTTCTTCCAATAAGGCTTGAATATTTTCCAGAGACGCGGCGAACTGATCTTTTAAAACAGAATAAGATTCAAGCTGAGCACGTTGTAGCTCGGATATTCTATCCTGTAATTGATTCGCAGCATTTTCTAAATCAGATTGTTTGGCTGTTTCTTGCCGTTTTTTCTCTTCAGGATCTGTCTTCGCGGCAATCAAACGCCGTTGTTTGTCAGCCCAAATCTCATCATCTAAATCTGATTTATTTTTTGCCGCTGTTTTGTTAACTTTCCTGATAGCCGCTAAAGTTGGCAAGTTAAGGACCGCGCCATTGCGCATACTATTCAAGTTATTGTTTACAAAAGCTTCAGGATTTGCCTGGTAGATAGCCACCATAACTTGATAAGTTGATAAACTTGGATCTGGCTTGTGTTGTGTTGCTATTTGCCACAATGTATCACTTGAACGAATGGGACCATAAGTCAGTCCTGACAGCCCATCGTCATTTTCTTTATCGCCTCGAATGCGCATTTCGGCATTAGCCTCTCCAGTCACCCCAATTGGGAGTAGGCTCACTGGAGCAGCCATAGCCAACAAGCATAATGTTGTTATACCGAAATTTTTTAACCCGCGCATTCTGTTAATGTCCTACCCTTTGGCGTTTTTTTGACGCATTTTTATAATTGTAAGCAATCCTTGTTCCATCAATGGATATTCAAACCTTTATTATTAACCATTGATTAAGCTGGTATTAAAACCTAGGTTAGTAAAGGTTGGATACAAGGTTTCGTCGCATTGAATTTTTAACGATGTTAGCTCTCGACGAATTGAATAATTACGGCGTAGCCTGTCGAAGCTCTCTGGTGATTTGGCTAAGCCCATACGAAAATCTAAATCATCGTTACGAATATCATAGACTAAATTCATCAAAGCTCTAAATTGCCGTTGACTCAATTGATATTTTTCAGTCAACACCATATGGTCTACCGCCATTGCTGGCAATAAATCCTGTAGTTTAATCTCTACTGGCAACTCTAAGCGCTCGCACATAATTTGGTATAAAATTTCGGTACCGCGCGCTTTTCCTTCCAAACTATGGCCAGCAATATGAGGTGTACCAAATTCTAGGAAGGGTAATAGTGCCATATTAATGTTAGGTTCATTTTCGAATACATCTAAAACAACTCTAAGTTCATGCCCTGATTGGAAGACTTCAACCAACTCAGCATTATTTATTACTTCACCGCGGCAAGCATTTATTAAAATAGTCTCAGGTTTTAGTTGTAGTAGCCTTTGCTTGTCGAACATATGGTGAGTTTTATGTTCGCCACTGTGCACATAAGGAACATGACAGGTTATAAAATCACACTTTAAAACCTGTTCAAAGGTTGCACTTTCAAAAGCACTTTCCAGCTGAGCTCTCACTGGGTCAAACTGTATGACCTCACAACCTAAAGCAGAAAAGCGTTTAACCAAACGCTTGCCGATTTGCCCCACACCCACTATCGCTACTTTTTTACTGTTTAAGTCAAAACCATATTTGTTCGCTAGATTGAAGCCACTGCTAATCACATAGTCGGCTACCGCATCGGCATTACAGCCAGCAGCAGGCGCCCATTCAACATTTCGTTGGGCTAAATAGTCAGCATCTATGTGGTTGTAGCCAGCAGTTGCCGTACCGACAAATTTGAGCTTGTGACATTTGTGTAAGAGTTTTTCATTAACCTTGGTTGTCGAACGGGTCAGTAAATAGTCGGCATCAGCAATGTCATCTGCTGTGACGGTTCGGCCAGAAAAGCGACTAATTTTGCCAAGGCTGGAGAAAAACGCTTCAGCATATAATAAGGAATCTTCAATAAAAAAATGCGGTTGTGCTGTCATGTTACACCTAAGGTTGCACCTTACTCTAAGCTTCACTTAGAGCTAAGGTACAATAATTGAAAAGATTTATTGTTCGAAACGCTTAAAGACTAAAGTAGCGTTTGTTCCACCAAAACCAAAGCTGTTAGACATAACAGTATTTAACTTTTGTGCTCTAGTTGCGGTCACAACATCTAAACCTTCTGCTTTTTCATCCAGTGTTTCAATGTTGATGGATGGCGCAATAAAATCATTCTCTAACATTAACAATGAATAAATCGCCTCGTGCACACCAGCGGCGCCTAATGAGTGACCAGACATTGCTTTTGTCGCACTGATGGCTGGCTTGTATTCACTAAATACAGCTTGAATGGCTTCTAATTCTTTGACATCACCAACCGGAGTAGATGTACCATGAGTATTGACGTATTCGATTTCGCCATCAACACTTGCCATAGCTTGTTGCATACAACGTATTGCGCCTTCGCCTGATGGTGCAACCATGTCATAACCATCAGATGTTGCACCATAACCAACGATTTCAGCGTAAATTTTAGCACCACGGGCAAGTGCATGTTCTAATTCTTCAACAACTAAAATACCGCCACCACCAGCGATTACAAAACCATCACGATTGGCATCATAGGTACGAGATGCTTTCTCTGGTGTATCGTTGTATTTAGTTGATAAAGCGCCCATACCATCAAACAAACATGCAAGCGTCCAGTCTAATTCTTCACTGCCACCTGCAAATACGACATCTTGTTTGCCTAATTGAATTTGTTCCCATGCGTGACCAATACAATGAGCTGAAGTCGCACAAGCTGAGCTCATTGAATAGTTAACACCTTTAATTTTAAACGGTGTTGCTAAACAAGCAGATGCAGTTGAACCCATAGTTTTAGTTACCATGTATGGGCCTACACGCCGAACGCCTTTTTCTCGCATAGTGTCTGCTGCAGCAACTTGGTTAGCCGAAGAAGCTCCACCTGATCCAACAATTAAACCTGTACGAGGGTTTGATACTTGCTCTTCAGATAAACCTGAATCAGCAATTGCTTGAGCCATAGCTACATATGCGTACCCTGCAGCATCACCCATAAATCTTAATTGTTTTCTGTCGATGTGCTCAGATAAATCAATATCAACATTACCCCATACCTGACTACGCATTTTAACGTCAGCAAATTGTTGAGAGTGTGTTATACCCGAACGGCCAGCTTTGAGTGAGTCTGTCACTTCTTTCGCGTTATTTCCGATACTTGAAACTATGCCCAGGCCTGTAATCACAGCTCTTTTCATATTAATCCTCTCATTTGTAGTCGCACCTATGTGCATGCTTACCATGTAATTCTTTTTCAAAGCTTCATATTATCGGTTAATTTAAAGTAAAATGCGATGCTTGATAGGCTTTTGAGCGCATAAAATTGACGAAAATTACTACCGCACAGATAGAATTTAGAGAAAATGGCACGCCAGTTTCACAAAGCTTCGACGATATTTACTTCTCTCGTGAAGACGGTTTAACCGAATCTATTGAAGTTTTTCAGCAAGGTAATAGATTACTAACTCGTTGGCAAGCCTGTGAAAAGTCAGTTTTTACTATTGCCGAAACTGGTTTTGGCACAGGTTTGAATTTTTTAGCGGTGTGCCAATCATTTAGCCAATTTATCCAGCAAAACCCTACGCATAAATTAAAACGTTTGCATTTTATTTCATTTGAAAAATATCCATTGGAAAAGCAATCATTGCGTCAAGCGCTAGCCAACTGGCCAAGTTTAGCACAATGGTCTGAACCGCTACTGAATCAATACCCGTATTTGGTTGCTGGGCCACATAGATTGCAGCTCAGCGCGAATATTCAATTAGATTTATGGATAGGCGACGTTCAAGACAGCTTGCAACAAATGCAAACTACAAAACTCTATCAAGTGGTTAAACCACCCTACTTTGGCGAGCAAGTCAGCCGCAAGCCAATCGGGCAAGGTTTTGTTGATGCGTGGTTTTTGGATGGTTTTGCCCCAAGCAAAAATCCAGATATGTGGCAACAAGGTCTATTTGAGCATATGGCGAGACTGTCGAGTGCCCATGGTTCGTTTTCAACTTTTACCGCCGCTGGTTTTGTTCGTAGAGGTTTAATTGCTGCGGGCTTCAAGGTAGATAAAGTGGCAGGGTTTGGTCGCAAACGTGAACGCATTCAAGGGTACCTCAACCAAACAAGTGCCAAGCCAGCTCCTGCTAAAACATCAAACATCGCAGTAATAGGTGGTGGTATTGCTGCCATTTGCACCGCCATGCAATTGCTTAAACGTGATCTCACAGTAGATTTATATTATCAACAACCTGCCAGTGGCGCGTCAGGCAATCAGCAAGGTGCCATTTATCCACTACTACAAAACGACCACAACAATCTAATTGAAGTTTATCTAAAAGGTTTTTACTACGCTAAACAGTTTTATCAAAACTGTTTAAATTTATTCGACTTTCCGCTTGAGTGGTGCGGTGTCGCACAACTTAATTTTTCCAAGCTCATTGCTGAGCGTCAGCAGGCGATAACCAGCAACCCATACTTTCCAGCCGAACTGGTGAAAGCTGTTGATAAACAAACACTGTCAAAGCTTTCTGGTATTCAGTTAGATACTGGAGGCATGTACTATCCAGATGGTGGCTGGATTAGTCCTAAGCATTTTGTTGAAGGCGCATTAGACTATTTACACAAACAAACACATGTCAATATCTGGCCACAACATCAATTGGTAGAGTTAACTTATCAAGGAGATAACCGCAGCTGGCAGCTTGATTTTCAGCTAGACAATAATGCTAAAATTCGCAAAAACTACGATAAAGTTGTGCTTGCCACAGGTCATCAGTTGGCACAGTTTAACGCCTGCGAGCATGTTGCCATAGAAGCGTTGCGTGGACAAGTAAGCCACTTAACGGCAACAACTGAGATGGCTAATCTTAAAACCGTTTTATGCCACAAAGGTTACATTACTCCCAACTGGCTTGGTGAGTATTGCATTGGCGCTACGTTTAGTCGCGATTTAGATTTAACTTCCAATGTAAAAGTGGATAATCACACCAATGTAGTTCAGCAACAAAAATTTTTACCAAACCAAGCTGATAATTTTTCCGTACAACGTATAGTCGGCCAAAGAGCGGCAATAAGAGCGGCGAGTCTCGACCACATCCCAATTATGGGTGAAGTACTGTCAACGGCAGAATTGAAATATTACCATGCAAAAAAAAATCGCCAGCGACCACCTGAATTGACCCCACAACAGCAATATTCAGGATTGTACCTATTATCAGGTTTAGGTTCTCGGGGATTAACAACGGCACCTTTGTTGGCTGAAACACTTGCTGCGACAATAGCAAATGAGGGGTTGCCACTGTCGCACAAGGTGTTTGAGGCACTTAACCCAAACCGCTTTTTTTATAGAGGGATAAAGCGCGGTTTGGTATAACAAGTTCTGGGTATGTGAACTTAAACCCTGTATCGGTGTAGTAGCGATAAACTTGAGTGGAATTTTAAAAATTATGCAACAAGATGATGATTGGAATTTGTTCAGCCAAGAAATGAGTGACATAAAGCCATTAGAACAAGATAAAGTACTGGTGAAATCCACCAACAAACAGCGCGCAGATCGACAAACTGCAACTGAACATCTAAACCAATTAAAGCAACAGCAAGCTATCGAACAACTGGGGTTAACCACTGGCTTTGTTGAACCTGTAGATCCTCACGACCCACTCGAATTTAAAAAAGATGGTGTTCAAGACGGTGTCTACAAAAATTTACGCCAGGCCAAGTATTCGATAACCAATCGACTTGATCTCAGGCAACTTAACATTGAACACGCCCGTGTCGCGCTATTTGAATTTATTCAACAAAGCCAAGCAGATAATCACAGATGTTTGTTAGTACAGCATGGTCTAGGTTTAAACAATCACCCTCACCCTGCTGTTTTAAAGAGTTATTTAAATAATTGGTTAAAATGTTTTCAACAAGTACTTGCTTATCATAGCGCCCCCAAACACCTTGGCGGCTTAGCGGCTACTGTAATTTTGTTAAAAAAGTCAGACGAGAAAAAGCGCGAAACCAAAGAGCGTATTCAAAAGCGATTAGGATAATTGTTTTTTTCGATTAGATTTTAGATTGATTGAGGTTAGACTTGATATAATCTTATCTAACCCCATTTGTAAAAAATCACTGCTGAATAAGGTACACTTAACAGCTTACATAAGAATTTGGAGAATAAATCATGAGTGACGCAAGACATTGCCGACTACTAATTTTAGGATCTGGCCCAGCGGGTTATACGGCAGCAGTTTATGCAGCACGAGCTAATTTAAACCCTGTATTAGTTACCGGTATGCAACAAGGTGGCCAATTGACCACTACAACCGAAGTCGAAAACTGGCCTGGTGATGCACATGACTTAACCGGCCCAGCACTGATGGAACGTATGCAGGCCCATGCAGAGCGTTTTAATACTGAAATTTTATTCGACCATATTCACACTGTAGATTTTTCTAAAAAACCCTACACTTTAGAAGGTGACGCGGGCAAATATACATGTGACGCCTTGATAATTTGTACTGGCGCTTCGGCTAAATATTTAGGCTTGCCATCAGAAGAAGCGTTCCAAGGGCGCGGTGTTTCTGCCTGTGCTACTTGTGATGGTTTCTTTTATAAAAACCAAAAAGTGGTTGTTGTTGGTGGTGGCAATACCGCAGTTGAAGAAGCATTGTATCTTTCTAACATCGCATCAGAAGTGCATGTAATTCATCGCCGCGATACCTTCCGCTCAGAGAAAATCTTAATAGATCGTTTAATGGACAAAGCGGAAAATGGCAACATTACCTTACACCTAAATAGAACCCTAGATGAAGTGCTGGGTGACGACATGGGCGTAACAGGAGTTCGCATTAAAGATACTCAATCAGACTCGACCGAAGAATTAGAAGTTGCTGGTGTATTTATCGCAATTGGCCATAAACCCAATACCGATATTTTTGCAGGCCAACTGGAAATGAAAGACGGCTATATCATTACTCAGTCTGGTCTGAACGGCAATGCGACTTCAACTAGTGTTGAAGGTGTGTTTGCAGCTGGTGACGTATGTGATCATATATACCGCCAAGCCATTACCAGCGCAGGCACTGGTTGTATGGCTGCACTAGATGCTGAGCGCTATTTAGACGCACAAAAGTAGACTGTTAGTCTACAAAGAGCTAGCTTAAAATAGAGTTGCGGTTGCCCGCAACTCTTTGTTTCCTGTATAGGAGGTGCCCAATAGCGCTCTATCAACTCGACCCACTACAAGTATACTTTCCACCCGCGCAGTTAGCGCTCGATTCGCCTAATGGCTTATTAGCAATTGGCGGTGATTTAACACCGGATTGGCTGGTAAAAGCGTATCAAAACGGTATATTTCCATGGTTTAACCTTGGCGAACCTATTTTATGGTGGAGTCCTGACCCTCGTGGTGTCATCCTACCAGCTGAAGTACATCCAAATAAAAGCTTGCGCAAATATTTAAGAAAAGCAGAGTTTAGCTATTCTGTTAATCAAGCATTTTCACAAGTTATCCAGAATTGCGCTACACTTAGACAAAAGACAGATGGTACTTGGATCACTGAAGAAATGATCCAAGCTTATATCCAATTGCACCAACAAGGTTACGCCCACTCCATTGAAGTGTGGCAATCGCAAAAATTAGTTGGTGGACTATATGGCATTAACATTGGTCGTTTGTTTTGTGGTGAGTCCATGTTTCATATTGTTTCGAATGCTTCTAAAGCTGCGTTTTGCTGTTTAGGCCAATTATGCCGACAGCTAGAAATTGAGCTGATTGATTGTCAAATGGTCAACCCTCATCTTGAAACTTTGGGCGTATACCAAATGCCCCGCGAGCAATTTTTAGCCAGGTTGCCAGAATTAACCCAAAAGGCTTTAGACAAAGATGCATGGAAAGCCAGAGAGCTAAGTAATGAGCCATAATATCCCAATTCAATTTGGCATTTCTGAAGAATTTGTCTGCGACTATTTACCTGATAATAAAGAACGTTTGCTCGTTGCTTTGGATAATATCGTCTACACGCCTGAGAATTACGAAAAGTTGATGGCCCTTGGGTTTCGACGCAGCGGCTATCAAGTGTACCGTCCGCATTGCCAACAGTGCCAAGCTTGCCAGTCGATTCGTATTGATAGCCAGACATTTAAACCAAGCAAGAGTCAAAAACGACTATTAAACAAAAACCGTGATATACAAGCTCGGATTGTTTATAAAGTAGCAGATAGCGATATATACTACCCACTATATCAAAAATATATTGAGCATAAACACGCTGATGGCAGCATGTATCCACCGTCGCTCGAACAGTTTAATAGTTTCGTCAAAGCGGCTTGGCTGGATATTGGTTTTCTGGAGCTGTCAGTCAATGGCAATTTAGTTGCTGTATCTGTGGTAGATGCCCTGCCAAATAGTTTCTCCGCTGTCTACACCTTTTACGATCCTTTGTTAGCCAATCGTTCATTGGGGACATTTGCGATATTGCAGTTAATTGAATTAGCCCGCATGTCGCAACGTCAATTTGTCTATTTAGGTTACCAAGTCGATGGCTGCAACAAAATGAATTATAAATCCCGCTTCTACCCTCACCAAAGGTTAGAAGCGGGCCATTGGATAAACATTCAAAAAACTAAAAAGAGTTAACCAAACCTGTGGCCAACTCTTACATTTGGCTGGATGTGTTAGTTATTCGCCGCGTTTTCTGATTCTATTGGTGACAAGGGATGAGACACCAAACGAATGTTATCAAAGTATGCTTCTGTCCCTTCAGCTGGCGCTCCTTGGTAGCTCAACTCAAATTGATCGACACGTATCTCGGTACCATTAGTCGTTTTAAACTGTGCAAACACGGTTAGTGATGTATGCGCACCTGTATTAAAGGTAAGTTGATCCCGATAGAAACTGTCGTCACCTTTAGTTGTCCCGGCCGATTTCAGTGCCGAATAAACAGATTCTTTATTAGCAACCCAGTCTGCTGTTGCGGTTATATCTGTATTTGATGAAACACCAAAAATTATCGACGAATCATCATCACTTTGTTTATACAAGTTATAGATAGACAATGTGTAATCAGTATTTGCCTCTACGGCAATTGTTTGCGCAATATAAGGGTTGTGAGGTGAACCAGTATCTGCACCAGAGTTCCACTTGAATTTTATCGAGCCATCCGCCCCACCAGCAGAGTTGCTGGATTCTTGAACTTGACCGATTCCTGTACCTTCAATTGTTATCCAATCATCGTCGCCATCATCAAAATTCGCATTGGCAATCGCAGCTTTATTAGACACCATATCATCTACACTTGCAGTAATAACTGCAGAAGTGGCATTACCTGAATTAAAGCTAACTGACTGGAAAGCATAAGAGCTGGCGTTGCGTTCCGCAGCGTAAGTTTTACCATCAACCGTTACCGCCAACTTTGCAGCGCCTTTCATAAAGGCTGACAGAGTATAATGAGTATTTGCAGTAAGCGTTACAGTTTGTGTGACACTTGCCGAGTTGCTATCGACTTTTAGACTGTTACCTCGCGAAAATACTTCATCGGCAGCTGACGTGATGGTCGCGCCATTATTTGTCCAACCGCTAAAGTCGCCTGAATCAAAATCATGGTTTACAATCGAAACTTTATCGACATAAACTTTGCCTGGTGTTGGACGATAATTCTTTGGACCAACATCAGCCGCAGTTAAAGGCGCTAATTGATTGCTAGCTGTTAACGCCTCATCTGCTCCAGCAGTTGTGCTATTGCTTCGAGTTTGTCCGTCCATGTCTATAGTCGGTGGATTAAAATCACCTAAATTGACAACTGCCGCAGCTAATACTGGGCTTTTATCACTCGGACGATACAATCCATCTGCAGCTTTTTCTAGTTCCACATCTAACATTGTAATACCTGTGACTGATGTCAGACTATCATCATCGGAAAAGGCTTGGCCAAATACATAATTACCATCAAAAGTTGAGTTGGCAGGCATGCCTTGTCCGTTAGTGCGAATCACAGGGCCAATTGCGTCAGCAATGATATTATTAACTAAATAAACATCCTGTGGAGCTGTATCGTTTTTTCCACCATACACATTTAAGCTATTGACACTATCGACTATGGTATTGTGCGCAATTAAAACATTTTCGACATTTTGATACCCATTATCTGTATCACCAGCATCATCCCCCGTGGTTAATACAATGCCACCGTTCCAATTTGAATTTAAGTAACGCGCACCTTCTACATAGTTATTGGTAACGATATGTCCGTCGTCAACCAAACGAATTCCACCAGCAAATGGATTGTCGTCACCAAATATAAAGTTGTTACTGATGGTCGCATTTGCACCATGCCGAGTTACTATAGAACCATTACTATCGCGCACAGTATTATTACGAATAATATTATTTGCTGATTTATTAGAAATAATTTCAGCTTCACCTTGGATCCGTTCAAAATAATTCTTTTCGACAACAGAATATGATGGCGCAGAGTGAGTAGTGCTTAAGCCTAATCGAATCGCTTCGTATTCATTATCACTGCTACCTGCGTATGCTTGGCCAAACGCTGGTGGTCTATCGCCAAAGTAATTGTGGTCGACCAAACCATAATCTGCTGTAAAGCCATTTGCATTGAAATCACTTTCTGAAGTCCAACGAGGAAAAACGAGTAAAGCACCACGAGATTCCTTACCAGAGAACCAACTATGATCAACGCGGTTGTAATGTCCATAAAACTCTATCCACTTTGAACTACTATAGTCGCCTGCATCCATATCAATTATTGATACTTCAGTAACGCGACAATAACTACATTCTGTTTCTTTTTCGAATTTGATAATGGAGCTACCGGATTCGCCGTCACGAAATACAAACCCTTGCAAAACTATGTGTTTGCCACCCAATCGAGCAGAAATTTCTCCATCAGTAATAATCGCTTTTCCTGGATTTTCGGCAGCAACCGTGATGGGCTTGTCTGGTGTGCCCATACCTTCAACACGCAGCTCAAAGTCACCAGTATATGTACCATCTGCTAAACACAATGTATCACCCGCAACTAGGTCTTCTGCGGCATCTTCTAAGTCTGCAACCGAATTAACAACCTGAGTACAATTGACGACAGGAACAGAGTCATCAGCTGTCAACGGTGTTGTATCCACTACCACAGGATCGACCCCAGTAATAGTGATAAGCAAATCAGCTTGTGTACCATCAACTGAACTAATACTAATGGTGTCGGTTAAGGTTTCACTCGCCGAAGAAAGCGCAGCAACATCAGATTGAGTCGTATCTAACTCGTATGTCCATTCTCCGTCTGCGTTAATAGAAAATGTTCCATAAGTCGTCACGACATCGTTTTGCGCAATTGCTGCTTCTTCGTTATCACCATCAGCATCATGGATATAAATCTCACCTTCAACATCAGAGGCAGTATTATTTGTTATGGTTTTGCTTAGGCCTGAAATTGAAGCAGGTGTATTGTTTGTAGTATCAATTCCAACAATGGTAATCACAATAATGTGATTAGTGCCATCGGCCGAGCTAATTGTTATATTGTCAGTTAAAGTATCACTTGACGATGATAAATTATTTACAAACGAATTATTGCTATCTAATTCATAAGTCCAAGTGCCTTCTTTCGACAATGAAAAGTTGCCATACGAAGTGGCGACTTGTTCCATTGCAACAAAATATGCTTCACCAGAATCAGGGTCTGAAACCGTCAGTGAACCGGCTATATTTGAGCTAGCATCAGCCGAAATAGACTGTTGACTATCACCACTAAACGTCGCCTGGTTATTCCCATCATCGATGTTTCCTTCATCGTCAGCTGAATTAAAATCCAAACAGCCAGTCAGTGACATCAACATTGTGAGTGTGATTAAGTTTTTGTTCATTAGAATTTTCCTTTGTTAGCGTTGCTTATAACTGCACGTTGTTTTCCTGATCATTTCTTATACATCCCAAATAATGATCAGAACAAAAATACAACAACTATAAAACAAAATAAACAACTTTTGACTTACAAAACAAAATGACAAACAAAAACTAAATCAAAACAATAAAAAACCAATTGTCAGACAACTATTTTCAATCATATAAATTAACCTACTTGCATTTAACTGGCTGTTTAAATATTAATGGAGAAAAAATCAGCTAAAACTTTACATACGAGGCGGCTTAGGGCATGATCTGCGCGATTTTTTTGAATGAGCTAATTTACTGAGGTTTTTAACTGAATGGCTAAAGAAGATTGCATTGAAATGCAAGGTACGGTTTTAGATACCTTACCTAATACTATGTTTAGAGTAGAACTAGAAAATGGGCATGTGGTTACAGCTCATATTTCTGGCAAAATGCGTAAAAATTATATCCGTATTTTGACTGGCGATAAAGTAACCGTTGAAATGACACCTTACGATTTGTCAAAAGGTCGTATCGTTTTCCGTCAGCGTTAATTCTACTTCTGAAGCTTCAGTTCGGTGCCTCACTTGTAATAACAGTGAGGCACATGAATGACTTAACCTTATAACTTTAATGAGTTTCAGCTAAGTCTTTTTCACTTTCAAACTGAAACGCCAGTTCATCACCATTGACCGTAATGGTGACAGCACCACCTTTACTAAGCGCACCAAATAATAGTTCGTTGGCTAAAGGTTTTTTCAAGTGCTCTTGGATAACTCGTGCCATTGGCCTTGCTCCCATTGCTTTATCGTAACCTTTAGTCGCTAACCACTCTCTAGCATCACTTTGTAAATTAAGTGCTACACCTTTTTTATCTAAGAGGCCTTCAAGCTCGGCAATAAATTTGTCGACCACTTGAACAATTATTTCTGGTGATAAATGATTAAACCAAATAATACTATCCAAACGGTTTCTAAACTCAGGCGTAAATGTGCGATTTATTTCGTGCATTGCATCAGTGCTATAATCTTGCTGATTAAAACCAATAGATTTACGCGTCGTTTCTTGCACACCCGCATTAGTTGTCATAACAAATACGACATTTCTAAAGTCAGCTTTGCGTCCATTGTTATCGGTTAATGTGCCATGGTCCATCACCTGCAACAAAATATTAAACACATCAGAGTGTGCTTTCTCAATTTCATCAAGCAAGACCACTGAATGTGGGTGTTTAATAACCTGATCGGTTAACAAACCACCTTGCTCATAACCAACATAACCCGGAGGAGCACCAATCAAGCGCGAAACGGCATGCCTCTCCATATATTCAGACATATCAATGCGGATAAGTTCTATTCCCATAGCTTTTGCTAGCTGCTGAGTGACCTCTGTTTTACCCACACCAGTTGGACCCGCAAACAAGAAGCTGCCTATGGGTTTAGTTTCATCACGTAAACCGCTGCGCGACAAACGAATAGCTGCAGTTAAAGTTTCAATTGCGTCGTTTTGTCCAAACACAACCATTTTCAAGTTGCGTTCCAGATTTTGCAGAACAGCTTTATCTGAAGAAGAAACTGATTTCTCCGGAATGCGTGCTATTTTCGAAATAATGTGCTCAATATCTGCAACATTAATGGTTTTTTTGCGTTTACTAACTGGCATCAATCGCTGATTAGCACCCGCCTCGTCAATGATATCAATGGCTTTGTCAGGTAATCGGCGTTCATTAATATATTTTGCAGATAACTCAACCGCTGCTCTCACCGCTTTGTTGGTATAACGTACACCATGATGCTCTTCATAGCGTGATTTTAACCCCAATAAAATTTTAGTGGTGTCATCAATTGTTGGTTCAACCACATCAATTTTTTGAAAACGTCGCACTAATGCTCGGTCTTTTTCAAAGATGCCTTGAAATTCTTGATAAGTTGTTGAGCCGATACATTTAATTTTGCCACCAGACAATAATGGTTTTAACAAGTTAGATGCGTCCAACACCCCACCAGAGGCCGCACCAGCGCCAATAATGGTATGGATTTCATCAATGAACAAAATTGCTTGTTCATCTTTTTCTAGCTCTTTAAGCAAAGATTTAAAGCGTTTCTCGAAATCCCCACGGTACTTAGTTCCAGCTAACAAACCGCCCATGTCTAATGAATAAATGGTCGCTTGCTCAATCACTTCGGGGACATCGCCATTAACAATTCTATAGGCCAAACCTTCGGCAATGGCAGTTTTGCCCACCCCAGCTTCGCCGACTAACAATGGGTTGTTTTTCCGGCGACGACACAACACCTGAATCGTTCGCTCAAGTTCTTGGTCACGACCAATAAGAGGGTCAATTTTACCGGCTTCCGCCTCTTTGTTTAGATTAGTCGAAAACGAGCGCAGTACACTACCCGACTCGACAGATTCAGATGTTTCTTCGGCATCAACTGATGGCGGCTCAATAGAATCTTCACCTTCAGTTTTTTTAATACCATGCGAAATGAAATTCACCACATCTAAGCGAGAAACGTCTGCTTTTTTCAGCAAATATACCGCTTGAGATTCTTGTTCACTAAAAATTGCCACCAATACGTTAGCACCAGTGACTTCTGACTTCCCAGAGGACTGGACATGAAAAACAGCTCGCTGTAAAACGCGTTGGAAACCCAAAGTTGGTTGAGTTTCTCTCTCTGAGTCGTCCTCTGGAATAACAGGTGTTGTTTCTTGAATAAAGTTATTGAGGTCTTGCTCAATCTGCTCTATTTGCGCCCCACAAGCAACCAAAGCTTCTCGTGCGGCTGGATTATTCAATAGCGCTAATAACAAATGCTCTACCGTCATAAATTCATGGCGGTGCTCTCTGGCATCACGAAAAGCTTCATTCAAGGTTGTTTCTAAATCTTTATTTAGCATAAGGTACTCCACAGGGTAACAATGTTTGCGTCCTTACCATTACGCTTGTTCCATAGTGCACATTAAAGGGTGCTGATGTTCACGAGCATATTGATTGACTTGCGCAACTTTAGTTTCTGCAATTTCAAAGGTGAATGTACCGCATACACCTTTGCCCTCGTAATGAATCGTCAACATTATTTGATTGGCTTTTTCTATGTCCATTCGAAAAAACTTCATTAATACATCTACCACAAAATCCATTGGTGTATAGTCGTCATTATTGAGTATCACTTTGTACATCGGCGGCGGCTTGACCGCTTTACGTACAGCTTCTTGTAATTCTCCTTGGTTTGGATCTGTGTTAGTAAATTTACTCATAACTAAAATATAGCTCGCGTTTGACCGAATGCATAACGATTTTATCTTAAAGTTGCAATATACACTTTTTTTTAAATTTTGTTCTAATTTAACTTGACTGATTGCATATTTTATCTACAGTTTGATATGTAGTCGTTAAACTGAATTTCAAGTGGTATCAGAAAACGGCTGTTTAGAGACGATATAATTTATCGACCCTGTTCAAGATTCAGAAGGAATTAGTAGTATGGCTACAGGTAAAGTGAAATGGTTCAACAACGCTAAAGGTTTTGGTTTCATCGTACCGGAAGGTAAAGATGATGACGTTTTTGCTCATTATTCAACAATTAGCATGGACGGCTACCGCACGCTAAAGGCAGGCCAAGAAGTTGAGTTTGAACTTGAAGAAGGTCCTAAAGGGCTTCATGCAACTAATATCAAAGTATCTGATATGGTTAAATAACCTTTAGGTTAATCAGCTATCTGATTTAACTTGAAAAAAGCAGCTTAAGCTGCTTTTTTTATATTCGCAACAAATTATGTATAAAAATAAAGGCATTAGCTTACCAATGCCTTTATTTTAAAATATTGCTAAGGTGCTGGCCAACCATATGGAATCGTTGGTACATTTATCCCCCTAGCTTGTAGACCTTGTGGTAGTGTATGAGTGGTGTCTGTCGGGCTCCATAAATCACTGGTAAACGATAGAGAAGCGTCTTCGGCAATTATGTCACCTAAGGTGCCACTGGCATCAATATCAAACACAAAGTTTGTTAAGCCATCATATTCACAGCTACTAGTCGGCGCATATTCTATGTTTGCTCTATGGTCTGTACCCATATAAACTCGGCTTGATTCATCATATTCAAACGCTTGCCGTTGTGTCGCTGATATTAAACCGTGGCTAGCGCCAGGCGCTGCCCAGTTACAAATAAAACCTTCAATCCAACCGTCAGTGTTTTCAATTTGTTCACCATAACCAAAGTGGCCTTCGCCATTGGCTAAATCAGGATCGTTTATTCCAACCAACAATATCCGGCTGTTTGAATCATTAACCCCAGCTTGCCACGCATATGCATAGTCGCCTTCGATAGTTGAAACATCAAATTCAGCACCAAAAATACTGAAATTTTCACTCCAACCATCAGCATTGCTGCTACTAGCATATTTATTGCTCGGATCAACTATGCCATCTGCATCAAAGGTATTTGCAACACTGTGTCCACATAACGTGGCCGCCCGAGCTTGCATTGACATACTGTCACCATCTCGATCATATGAAAGAGAGCCCGCCAAGGTACGCTCGCTCTGTTGGCAGTTACCACCTGGAAATTGAATCCTACTAACAGTTTCATTCCCTTCAACCAAATACTGTAAGTTTCCTTGGTATACATCAAAGTCAGTTGTCGGCTCGTGGGTCATTTGTAACCAAATCGCATAGTCTTGCCCATCAACTCTGTAATCCAAATCGACGGTATAAGTCCATACCCCAGCGTTTTTGCTGATACTCGCATCATTAAAACTAACATCCATTATGCCTTGATTATCCATTGCAACGGTCAAATCTAAGTGTTCACCATCTTCTGGCAAAGTCTCACCTTCACTGTTGGCAACAGACACTAAACTTGCCAAAGTCATCAAAGCCATACGAGAACGAGCTTGTACACCGCGTAACAAACTGTTGGTTTGTGCTACCACACAAGCTTGCCCAAATTCATTTTCAACCAGCCAAATACCCAGATCACCGCCTGGCAAGGTACCATCTTCCATGTCGGACGAAGTTGCATCAGGATGCCCCTGAAAAGTCACCTGCGGTCCAAAACATTCGGCTCTACCGCCTGTTCGATAAAATGAATCAACATTAAACTCGTCGCGCAATGGCGTTGTACCATCCAATACGCGCCCAATCCGCTTAGTTGCCCATATATAATGCGGAATAGTGCCACCACCTCGTTTAGCTGTGCTGGTTGTTTGCGAGCTATCAGCTTCATCTGCAAAGGGTGACGCAACCATTAAACCTGTTGGGAATACTTTGTCACCTTGAATAGTGGTTTGTTCATCAGACGTTTCATCGTCTACGCGAACATCGAGCGAACAACCTGCTGTCAATAAGCCAGCAGCGATTATAGAAAGTTTATATTTATTATTCATCAGCATACCTTTAGATATTGTTCCAAACACATCTTTATTACGAATATATTTAACCTGAACTCTGGATAACAACTTGCTTTCTAGGGGCTATTTATCCTTATAACAGCGTTGACTTTGCTAGTAATAGCCAGCTATTACGTACACAAACTCGCCTTGCTCTAAGCATAATTATCTCCCTAGAAGGGTTATTAATAAGCTTTACTAGACATTACAACGTATTAGCTAACTTGTTATCCAAAGTTCAGGTTATTTAACTTTAATCCAGATTGAACAAATTGCGATTATTTCGTCAGATTATTGCTAACTTTGCCGCAATTTGACGATAGAAAATAGTGAAAGTGCCAATATGAGAACCATTACCTCAAGCGCTCAAACGCAATCGCTTTGTGGTTTTGATCGGTTAACAAACGAAAGCGTCCGTATATGCCTCGGCTATTGATATGTTGCTTAAGCAAGTTGATAGGTACTTGAACACGTGTGCCGTTTTCTGCGACCAACACGACGTCAAAAAAGGAGCCAGAGTAAAGACTCTGGCATTCGGTGTAACTGACATCCAAAGTAAAAAAATAGCTACTAAGCATTTTGATTCACTGCTGAATAAGATTGTTATTGTTGCAACGCCTTGGATATTTTTTCAAACAAGTCTTTAGAAAGTTTAGGTAGTTCAGCTAACTTAGCCAGCTCTTCACGAATGATTTGAATACGCGCATCGTCTAATTTGGAAAATTGAATTAAAGGCGTGATCATTCGAGCTGCGACTTGAGGGTTAATGGCATTCATTTTTTGAATAACCTGTGCTAAAAAACGATACCCTCGCCCACTACTGTGGTGGAACTGCACTGGATTAAACATAGCAAATTGTCCAATTAAAGCTCTAACTCGATTTGGATTGTTCCAGTTAAAATCAGGGTGAGATTGCAATTGTTCAATCTTGTCCAAAATATCATCTACATCTTGGCGTGCTTGCACTGCAAACCACTTATCCATAACCAAAGCATCTCCACGCCATTGTTGATCAAAGTGCTGGATGATCCCAGCAAACAGTTCTCCGCCAATAATGCTTGCAGCAGACATTGCCGCTAACTTATCTGTCATATTATCCGCTGTTTGATATTGTTGATTAACCAATTCAACTAGCGTTATATTTTTTGTCGATTTAGCATTTACCGCCAACAAACCAAGGCAAGCATTGGCCAGTGACCGCTGGGCAATCGCATTTTGGCTATATTGATATTTGCCTATATGATTTTGCTGATAGCAGCTTTGTAACTCAGCTTGTAAAGTACTCGCTAACATGTTTTTTAGCGCTTTTTGTGCATCAATTACCGCATCAATTGTCGCACCACTGGCGATTTCTAATAAACTATTGACACTAGGTACCGACAGAATTTCTGCCAATAAAGCTTTGTCTGTTTGGTCATCCGCCATCAATGCTTTGATGGTATCACCTATAACCGTTGGAAACTGATAATTTTGATTTGTGATTTTAGCAAGCAAGTGTTTATTGTATAGCGCCTGCATTAATTCCCACTTGGTGTATTGACTGGTTTCGGCAGGAATGAGGCACGACAAAGCTTCATCAGAATAATTGTATGATAGTTTAACAGGCGCTGAAAAATCACGTAACAAACTAACATATGGTTGGCTCGCAACTGCGAACTCAAAAGTTTGTTGTGCTTGGGTTAGATGTAAAACTTGTTCGGCTCCACCTGCAATATCCGTTAATAGCTGACCTTGCGCGTCAAAAAATGCCACATTAACTGGTATATGCAAGGGCAATTTCTCTTGCTGGTCGGCTGTCGATGGGGTGTGTTGCGCCAATGTGACACTGAGTGTGCCATTAGAGTAACGGATATCTGCTTTTACCTCTGGTGTACCACTTTGGCTATACCAACGCTTAAATAATGACAAGTCGGCATTGTTGGCATCCTGCATGGCTGCAACAAAGTCATCGCAAGTAACAGCTTGTCCATCATGGCGCTGGAAGTACAATTTCATGCCAGCTTGAAAACCTTGTTCGCCGACAATACTGTGCATCATACGAATGACTTCTGCACCTTTATCGTATACAGTCACTGTGTAAAAATTATTCATTTCTATGACTGATTCAGGCCGTATCGGATGTGACATAGGACCAGCGTCTTCAGCAAATTGATGCTCACGCATAACCTTAACTTGATGTATACGGTTTACTGCTCTAGAGCCTAAATCCATGCTAAATTCTTGGTCTCTAAATACGGTTAAACCTTCTTTTAGGCTTAGTTGGAACCAGTCACGACAAGTTACTCTGTTACCTGTCCAATTGTGGAAATACTCGTGTCCCACAATTGATTCAATACTTAAATAATCAGCATCTGTCGCACTGTCTTGGTCGGCTAAGACACATTTAGAGTTAAATACATTTAAGCCTTTGTTTTCCATCGCCCCCATATTAAAGAAGTCGACTGCAACTATCATATATACGTCTAGGTCATACTCTAAACCAAAACGTTGTTCATCCCATTGCATTGAAGTCTTTAATGAGCTCATCGCATGTGCTGCGCGTTTTAAGTTACCTTTGTCGACAAACAACTCTAGTTTAACTTCACGTCCCGATTTAGTTGTGTAAGTATCTGCCAAACAATCAAAATCACCAGCAACCAGTGCAAACAAATAACAAGGTTTTGGAAATGGGTCTTGCCAAGTCACTTGAGTGCGGCCATCGCTGAGCTGCTGCTCTGCAACTTTGTTACCGTTGGATAATAAATACGGAAACTCCGATTGGTCTGCAATTATATGTGTGGTAAATACCGCCAGCACATCAGGGCGATCTTGATAATAGGTTATTTTACGAAAACCTTCCGCTTCACACTGAGTACAGTATGCTCCAGCAGACAAGTACAAACCTTCAAGCGATGTATTGTTTACAGGATCAATCTCTGTTTTGATGGTTAATTCGAAGCTATCTGGTAAATTATCAAGCTGCATAGCTTCATCCGTGAGCAGGTAATCGCTCGCCGCTAGCGCTCGACCATCCAGCAACACACTGAGCACTTTTTGTTGTTCACCATTTAAGATTAAGCAGGTTGCAGTTGGATTCGCTTTTTTATAGTGAACTTTTGATTCAACTAAAGTTTTTTCTGCTAACAACTCTACTGTAAGTTCAATGGTGTCCACCAAATAGTCTGGTGCTTGATAATCTTTTAAATACTTAGCTTGCATTGTCATAACAACTCCAAAAATAAGGCAATTTTCTAACTAAACTGAACAACACCAATAAGGTTTAAAAACACGGCAATGATAAAGATAGGCGTAACAACTTTAAGCAACAACACCAATAGTTGAAAAATTGCCTGAGAAATATTTAATTCGCTCGCTAGCTCTGACTTATTCACTTTCCACCCAACAAACAATGCGATAAATAAACCACCTAACGGCAATAATATATTTGAAGTAAAATAATCCAGCACATCAAAATAGGACTTGCTTTCACCAAACAAATCGGTTGTTGCCCAGGTGTCTGGGGCAAAACTGTATACACTGAGCAAACTTAATACCCACAAACCTATACCTGCAACAATAGCGGCCTGAACCCTTCTAAATCCGCACTTTTCAACTAACCAAGCAACACTAGATTCAATCAACGCGATGGCGGAGGTAAACGCGGCAAATACCAGCATAATAAAAAATACACTACCAATGAGTTGCCCTGCTGGCATTTGTCCAAAAGCGAGCGGCAGAGTAACAAAAATTAATCCGGGTCCAGCTCCTGGCTCTAAACCATTGGCAAATACAATAGGAAATATTGCTAACCCAGCCAACAAGGCGACTAACGTATCGGCACAAGCAATCCATAGTGAAGTTTTAACAATTGACGTTTTTTCAGGCAAGTAGGCGCCATACATAATCATAATGCCAGACGCTAGACTCAGAGAAAAAAACGAGTGGCCTAACGCGGTTAAAACACTTTCAACAGTCAATTTGCTAAAATCGGGTGCAAACATAAAGCTGATTGTTGCGGCCATGTCGCCATACAAGCTGGAATAAGCCACGATAATAATCAGCAACAACAACATAGCTGGCATCATAAACCGAGTCGCTTTTTCTAAACCAGCTTGCAAACCACGCGCAACCACAAACACTGTTAAAGCCAGTATACAACTTGTCCAAATCAGCAAAGAACTTGGCTCGGAGATAAAGTTAGCGAATGTTTGTTGCAATGCCTGCGAGTCTTGGCCTGCAAATTCGCCTTTAACGGCCTTAAATATGTAGGCGCATGCCCAACCCGCAACAACGGCGTAAAACGATAAAATTAAATACCCGGCCAGAACCCCCATTCCACCAGCTAACTGCCATAGTGGTGACGCTTTATTCTGCTGAGCAACTTTGGCAACTGATCGCATTGGGCTTAATCGACCTTTTTTCCCCAAATAAACTTCGGCGATCATTATTGGAATGCCCACAAGAGCGATGCAAGCTAAATACACAAGTACGAATGCGCCACCGCCATTTTCTCCCATAATATAGGGAAACTTCCATATATTGCCTAAACCGACTGCAGCGCCCGTTGCGGCCAATATGTAGGTTAATTTATTCGACCATTGGCTATGAATAGATTGTTGTTTGTCAGACATGACTCACTCCAATGAGTTAATGATTGTAGTTACTTCGAGGTTTGCGAAAATTAGATATGAAAAAGGCTTTATGTGGTTGCACATAAAGCCTTTGATTTTTTTATTTGTTATTTTTTGCTAACTTGTTCAAGCCAATATAGTCAAACATAATGTTAGCCGTTTCATTTAAGAAAACATCATACTCTTCGATTTCTTCTGGGATATCGTCGACGTCTTCAACTTTCTCTTTACCTTGACGGACTAATCGCTCATTTGCCCGCTTTAAACGCGTGGCTTTGGCTTCATCACGTTCTTTTTTACGCTCGGCTTCATTCAACGACTGATATTTTTTATCTTTGTTCTTTTTATATTCTTCAATGTCTTCAAAAATATAAATAAACTCTGGGTCAGCTTTTATCCGCTGCTGATGTTTCGCAATCAATGCTTGTACTTCGTTATCACTGATTAAACCAACTGGTTGATAATTGGCACTTCTTATTTTGTCCCAAGGTAACGCATTGTCTTCTTTGCTCTCACCCCACTCTTCAGGATCGATTGCAGAAGGGAATAAAATATCTGGGATAACACCGCGGTTTTGTGTACTGCCACCATTTATACGATAAAATTTAGCAAAGGTATATTGAATATGCCCAAGCGGCTTTTCCAGCAAATCAAATCTCTTTTCTAATGACCTATGTTGTTGCACTGTACCTTTACCAAAGGTTTGTTCGCCTAGGACAACACCGCGATCATAATCTTGGATCGCCGCCGAAAAGATTTCAGAAGCAGATGCGCTATAGCGGTCAACCATTACCATGAGAGGCCCATGGTAAAACACTCGAGGATCACGATCATTTTGCACATCGATACGATTACCGACACTGCGAACTTGTACCACAGGGCCTTTTTCAATAAATAATCCAGTAAGGTTAATTGATTCTGGTAGAGAGCCACCGCCGTTGCCACGCAAGTCGATAACAATACCTTCAACTTTCTCTTCTTGCAGGGTTTCAAGTAGCTTAACAACATCACGAGTTAAACCAGAGTAAAAGCTTGGTATTTCAATGACACCTAACTTACGACCTTTGTAAGGGCCCGACTCTGGCGTATAAACCTTTGAGTCGGCCGCTCGATCTTCTAGTTTAATTTTGTCACGTACCAACTTTACAACCACAGTTTCATTGTCGGCAGAACCACCTTTAAGTAGCTGTAAGCGAACTTGTGTGCCCTTGGGACCTTTAATCAGCTCTACAACATCGTCTAAGCGCCAGCCGATCACATCAACAAAATCTTCATCAGCTTGTGCAACACCGACAATTTTATCTTCAGGCTTAATTTGTTGAGAGCGGTCTGCAGGTCCACCTGGAACTAAACTGCGTATAACAGTGTAATCATCTTCTGCAAATAAAACGGCGCCTATTCCTTCTAACGACAAATTCATTTCCATTTGAAATCGATCTGCACGACGTGGCGACAAATAACTGGTATGTGCTTCAATACTGCGCGCAAACGCGTTCATCACCGTTTGAAATACATCTTCACTTTGAGACTGTGCTAAGCGCTTAATGGCGGTTGTATACCGTTTTGTTAGCAGCTCCTTAATTTTTGGCCATTCTTTCCCGGCTAACTTTAAGTTGAGAGCATCATACTTAACACGTTGCAACCAATAAGCTTTTAACTCGGCAATATCATTAGCCCAAGGGCTATCTTCTCGGTCATAATAATAGAGCTCTTGCTTGTCGAATTTCATTTCTTCTTCCTGAGATATGATTGACAACGCATATTCAAACATTTGTTTGCGGCGCTCAAGATTGAGTTCAAACATGTCATAAACAAAATCAAGATTTCCGCGGTAAAAAGCTTCATCAAATTTGCTTTGATGCTTAGCCATTTCATCTATGTCGGCTTGCAAGAAAAATTGTTTATTGTAATCGAGCTGATCGACGTAGCGCTCAAATACCTTTTTTGAAAAGGTATCGTCCATTGCAAATCGCTTGTAATGTTCGCGAGTAAAGAGGTGATAAATACGTTTACTGGCTAAAGCATGTTGGCTTTCTTGAACTAAATCGGGTAATTCGAGTGGATCTTTACTCGTGCTAATAGCACCTGAACTACCAGCATAAGTTATTGCCAAACCAAGTAATATGCCTCGACACAGTAACTTCATACACCTACTCCAAACTGATATAAATCTAAATTTAAAACTCTATTACTAAACTATAGCCTAAACTAAGTTTTTCTTTTCAGTTTTAATTGTCATTCCTGTTGTGGTTTCTACCACCACTTCATCGCCGTTTATTTCACGTAACGTACAAGGTACAGGAGAATTGCCTAAACTTACTCTGATTTCCATTCCGAGCTTTAGTTCACCATTAAATGGTTCGATTGGTTTGCTTCTACGCTTATATTGAATTTTCGCAGATGGCTTTGCGGTTCGCTTACGAGGGGAAAACTTTCTTTCACCATCTTTTGCTTTATCTGCGTTGCGAGGTTTACGAGCAGGAGCTTTTTTCTTGCGATTTTCCGCTGCACGCTTTTTACTCTCAGCTAACTGAGTCTGCGCGTGCTCAGCATGCTCAGCTTCAATTAAACCTGCATCCGCACCAGCTAAGTCCACCCGTTGAGCGCCTTCTTTAACACTGGCTAAATAGCGCCAGCTAGACGTATATTTGCGCAACGCTGCTCGTAGACTGGTCTTTGAGATAGGATCATCTTCGGATAATTGAGCGGCAATGTCTTGAAAAATGCCGATTTTTAACGGTTTTGCTTCACCACTTGCTGAAAAGCACTGTGGGAATCGCTCTGACAAATATTGGATAACTTTTTGCGAGTCTTTAATTTTGTCTGCCTGCCCGGTTTGCTCTGTAGTTACGGTTTCCATTTGGGTTTCACTTTTTACGTCTTGATTAGTTTGTTGCATTCATATCACCATAATCATGATTCTTGCTGAGACAAAAACTGCTCAACCCAAACCATAATTTCGTTCTCATCTTCAAATTCTGTTAAATATTCGTCCGCAGCTAAGGCATACCAAACCTGCTCTAGTAAGCTAGACAATGTTTCGGTTTCGATATCATCTTCTACTTGTTGGTACAATAAATGAATTGCGACATTATAATTATCTGCAGCTAATTCACTATCTTGATGCCAGTCTGATAAATCTTCTGGCAACACCAAAAATTCATGTATTGAAACAAGTTCTTTCAATTTCTAACCTTTAGCTTATCTAATAAACACGCATGATACATGCAAATTAGCATAAAATTAATCTTATTCCCTTGATTTCGCTTCCCTTACCAGCCCATTACGCTTTTTACAAATGGAATAGTGAGTTTTCGTTTCTCTGCCAGCGACTGTTGGTCCAACACATCTAGACACTGGATGATGCTGGCGTTATCTTGCTGGCACCGCAGCACAATGTAACTTGCTAGTTCATCTGGCATTGCAATACCTCTGTGCTCGCTACGTTGCTGCAACATATATTGCCGTTGCTGTTCATTTAGTGGCTGTATTGCCCATTTTTGTCCCCAATTTAACCTTGAAACCAAATCAGGTAAATTAAATCCAACCGCATCGGCTGGTAAACGCGCTGCGAATATGACCTTGTGCTCTAATTCTAAGCAGCGATTAATCAAATCAAACAAAGCTCGTTGCCAATTACCATCCAAAGCAAATTCATCAACATCATCAATTAACAGCAATTCGTTTGCTTCTAGACCATAGGTAAATTCTGTTGGCATCTGCTTAACAACTTTACACGGAATATACTGAGCCGAAACATTTAACTCATCCGCATATTGACAAAGCGCTTGCAGTAAGTGGGATTTGCCACAGCCCATAGGCCCATGCACAAACGCTAGGTTTTGCGCGTGACTGTTGGCTTGTTGCTGAATGAGTTGCTGCAAGCTGGCGATCAGTACTTCGTTTCCACTCGCATAAAACGAGCTTAATTGCGCTTCCGGTTCATACAAGAAATCTATTGTGAGTTGTTGTTTCAATGGATCTTACCTACCTTTCCATCGATACAGGTTTTGATTTTTATTTTCAGCATCTGCAAATATAGGGACTATTTTTTCTACTCGATTATCTAACGCGAGTGCTTCTAAAACATCGATCGCTTCACCCAACAATTGAAGTTGGTATTCAACGCCTTGGTCGCTCACCTTTTGAATAAGCGCAGTATCAACCGCCGATATTGTAGTTAAAAATTTCTGAATGGCTACAGCTTGGCCAGTGTTTTCTACGTTAGCTATGGTAATGTTTATATGTGAAGCCGAAAATTGCTGCGCTTTAATTGCATATTGCTTGGCCAGCGTATCAGCTACCCAGTCGACCATTGTCTGCCAAACCTTCTCGAAATCCGCTACAATAAATTCTGCATCGAATTTGCGTCGATTGTCGACCAAAGTTAGTTGAACTATCCAATCTTGGCTTAACACTGACCCAGCGTCACCCGATTGACGATATACGCGAGCAAACACACTCGCCTCTGGCTGGTATCGCTCACTTGCGGGTTCGAGGGCTTGAGCAAAACGCCCCCAAACATCCGTCACCGAAGCGAGCATTTGATCTTCGATATCCATTATCGGCAGTATACTTGGTAAGCCACGTAATTTCGCCTGCGAATTAATGCTGTCAGCTATTTGTTTGTCTGAATCAGACACTATACGTCGGCCTTTGTCGTTTTCTACCGCTAACCACCACAATGTTAAAGGTCGCCGCGCCCCCCACAAGTTAATACCAGCGTCTTTTACCAATTGATTGATCAATTTCTCATTAAACTGTGCCTGCAAAAACAGCTGTTCATTTTCTTGAACAAAACTATATTGCACTAGATACTCTGTCGGCTGTTTTAAGGCTTGTTTAATATTGTAATTAGCCAACACCTTCTGTTCGCCAGTCACACGCACTAAAACTTGCGCTAGCGCTTGGTCATATGCTTGGGAGCGATCTTGATAAGACTGTCCTTCCACGGCGACTTTACCCAAATATAATCCATTCACTTCTATGCTCAGCACAGCAGTGGGTATGTAGAGTATGACAGCTATAACACTAAATAATATTTTTCTAAGACCGCTTGCGCGCACGAAACTATCCATTGAATATTTGATAAGGTTTATTCTGGCGCTAATATTAAAATATTTTCAGAGGAAAAACGACCTGAATTAACGGATATTCTTTGCCTGAATGATAGGCTTTATGTATAATTCGCGCCGATTTAATGTTCTTTTAAAAAATAGGGTAAGAAAATGCATCCAATGCTGACTATCGCCGTACGTGCTGCACGTAAGGCTGGCCACGTGATCGCTCGTGGTTTTTCCGAGTTAGATTTAGTAAAAGTTGAAAGCAAAGCTGATAATGACTTTGTGACAAATATTGATAAAGAAGCTGAAAAAGCCATTATTGGAACGATTCTGCAATCTTACCCTGATCACAGCTTTATTGGTGAAGAAGGTGGCCATCAAGCAGGTAAAAACCCTGATTATTGCTGGGTTATTGACCCATTAGATGGTACAACCAATTTTGCTCGTGGCGTCCCTCATTTTGCAGTTTCAATTGCCTTACGCGTTAAAGGTAAAACTGAGGTAGCTGTTGTTTATGATCCCATCCGAGATGAATTGTTCAGTGCTGTAAGAGGCTCTGGTGCACAATTGAATGGCTATCGCATTCGTGTTCAAAATAAAAAAGAACTCGCAGGCACTTTATTAGCGACGGGTTTCCCGTTCAAAGCTAAACATTTATACGATGCTTATATGGCCACTTTTACCGCTCTATTTAAAGCGGGTGGAGATGTTCGTCGTGCAGGAGCCGCTGCGCTAGATTTAGCATATCTTGCAGCAGGCCGCTTAGACGTATTTTGGGAACTTGGTCTCAAACCTTGGGATACGGCTGCCGGTGACTTACTTGTGCGCGAAGCAGGTGGTATGGTTTCAGATTTAACAGGTGGCCATGGCTACTTTGATTCTGGAAACATAGTTGCTGCGAACCCTAAATTATTGGCGATTACCCTAAAAGAAATTAAACCATTCTTAACTGAAGAACTTAAGAAGTAGTAAATACAAGTGTATCTAGGCCAGCTGTTACTTTTATTAAGAGCTGGTCTTTTATTTCTCGCCCTTTTGTTTGATAATCATATCAATATCTTATGTTAACGTTGCTGGTAAGCGTTCATGCCTATACATCAACAACTCACAAATTTATTTAAGCACCCAGAGTTTTCCTCTCGCACGCTTGTAATTGCCGTGTTAATAACCCTATGCTTAACAGCCGCAAACGCATACATAGGATTAATGGTTGGTATGACAGTATCCGCCTCTATACCTGCTGCAGCTCTGAGTATGGCAATACTCAGCTGGTTTAAAAATAGTAATATTCAGCAAAGCAATATGGTGCAAACAAGTGCTTCGGCCGGAGAAGCGCTAGCCGCGGGTGTTATATTTATTACCCCTGCCCTCGTTATTACCAACGCATGGGAGCAGTACCATTATTGGCAGTGTTTTTTAATCGCCCTAAGTGGTGGTTTGCTTGGTACTATTTTCACTATCCCACTACGTAATACCTTTATTGTTCAACAAAGCTTACCTTACCCTGAGGGCGTTGCGACTGCCAAAATCCTTCAATCTGGCTTTAACAATCAGGTCAAAACTGGTTTTGCTAGTGTCGGAACACGGCATATTATGCAAGCAACTGGCATTGGTGCGGTTTATAAGTTAACTGCTGATGGCTTTGGTATGATGGCGCAAAAACTTACCGTGTTAATACCTTGGTCTCAAAACAATCTGCTCTTTCACGCCAGTTTTCAACTAAGCCCAGCACTACTCGCAATTGGTTATATATTAGGGATAGGTATTGCAGCTCAAGTATTTATTGGTGGTTTAGTGACAACCCTGCTAGGGATCCCACTACAACTTGTATTCAACCATTCTGAATGGCTAACAAACTCACCGCAGCTTGCTGACTGGTCAGTTAATGAACTACAACAATTAGCTGCACAAATTTGGCAACAAAATCGCTCTATTGGTGTTGGGACAATTTTAGTTGGTGCAATTTATACCTTTATTAAACTAGTGAAACCGCTTTTTTATAGCATTAAACAAAGTGTTATTTCGTTTAAACTCCAACACAACAGCGGTCTTTCAGAACAACAAGATTTACCCAATATTTGGATGCTAATGTGCATTCCTTTGTGCTTGATAGCGCCTAGTTTAATCATTGCGCTGCAATTTAATAATATCGTAGATGCAATCTTAATCGGCCTGCTTAGTTTTGTACTTTTGTTTGCCTTTGCTTTCGTATTTTCAAGTGTCGCCGGTTACATGGCTGGTGTGGTTGGTAGCTCTAACAATCCAGTGTCCGCTGTAACCATATGTACAGTACTGCTCAGTGCTATATTGCTATACTATTTAAGTTTATGGTTTGAACCTTGGGCTAAAGTAGCGCCTATTGCAGTACTCTTTATCGCCGCAGTTGTTTGCTGCTCTGCAGCGATTGCAGGCGACACTTTACAAGATTTAAAATGTGGCCACGAAGTTAACTCAGCACCATGGAAACAACAGTGTTTTCAGATACTCGGTGTTGTCCTTGCTGCAACCATATTACCCCTGATCCTCAGTTTACTTGATACTGCATATGGGATTGGCCGAAGTGTTCAACACGGCATAACACCATTAGCCGCTCCACAAGCGGGTTTAATGGCAGAACTTACCCGGACTATTTTCGATCAAACAATTAATCTATTTTATCTGGGGTTAGGTGTTGTATTTGGCATCATAATTTTACTATTTGATGCACTACTCCATCTGCGAAAAGCTAAATTCAAACTGCACATCTTAGCAATTGCGATTGGTATGTATTTGCCGTTTGCATTGGTTGCAACTTTATTTGCTGGCGGCCTGATTAGCGCCATTTTAAGCTTTAAACAAAGAAATAGTGAAGATGAACACAAATCAACAGGTATTCTAATCGCATCAGGGCTGGTAACTGGTGAGGCGTTAATGGGCGTCATGTTAGCCATATCCGCAACCTTTATAATGCCGCTGCCAACAGAGATTTCAGCAGCTCAATACACTGGCCTGTTTGGGTTTGCATTAGTAGCTTTGTACTTATACAAACGCGCTCGCAGCAAACCCTTTTAATCATTAAAACTGGTAGTTGATGCCAAAGTTTAATGTAATGGTTTTAGCATTAACTAAGTCTGTCGTTTCGCTTCCTAAAGTCACATGAACAATTGGATGTTTAATCGCAAAAATATAAGCTTGGGTTGTAAATTGATAACCAGCTTCAAGCCGCCAATTTTCTACATCATAGCCAATACCAAAGCTTGGAATGGCTTGACCATCTGACACATAAAATTCAGACCAAATTGGAATATGCCATTTGCCATCTAATCTAGCTTTCGCCTGAGTAGATACACTTAGCTGATGTTTGCCATCTGGATATGAGCCAACAAAACTTGGATTAATACTAAAAGTGCCATCTTGGTTAAACACTTCGTTACGAGTGTCTAATTGGCCAATAGTTTTACCTAAACGTTCAAACTTAAATTTGTTATACGCATCAAACACAGACAAAGCGATTCGCCAATCGTTTGAAAAACGATAGGCCAAAAATAGATCTAAGCTAACGCCTGTTCCATCCATTTGCCAAGCACCATGACAGCCAGCTTTTGGCGGGTCGGTTCTCGGACAGTTTTTTCGATCGAGTACCACATCTTTGTAATATGCATAGTCAATATCACCAGTGACTTCAAAAGAATCACCGTCTTCGTTTACTAAAAATGTACCATTAAGTTCACCGTCTTCCATGTAACCGACATTCCAATAATTGGCTAAGACTTTATAGGAAAAGTTGCCATAGTCATTTTGATAAGCGAAACCAATCCCATTTGCACGAATATGTTTTGCTTTAAAATAGATTGTATATTCATCTTTATCTACTGGTCGCTCTGCTCGATCAAGGAAGAATAATTGAGCAGCATCTGGTGTGAAATCTATGACATAGTCGTAGCGGGTAGTTAAATGAAACGACCAATTATTATATAAAGCTTCAAGATATGCTTTATTATGGGTAAGGCCATGCCGGCCCTTCTCTGGGCTCTCAGAAAAGCTTGCCTGTTTACCAATTTTAGCAATTGGGATCACCCCACCAAAGGTTTGAATAACCGGCATAATTTCACTGTAACTAAATGATTCAGCTGAAAGAGACAGCTGGTATTTATCGTTGTCCTTTGCAAATGTTTGAG
The DNA here is from genome assembly GCF_000568405.1 of Catenovulum agarivorans DS-2. GTDB lineage: Bacteria > Pseudomonadota > Gammaproteobacteria > Enterobacterales > Alteromonadaceae > Catenovulum > Catenovulum agarivorans_A. The sequence goes on along the minus strand of NZ_ARZY01000017.1, from coordinate 57,714 downwards.
GAGAAGTGGCCAATAATGCGCATATTTTTATTATTAAATAACCGTAATTTTTCATCCAAGGTCCGTACTTTTTATAATGCTAAATCTTGCATTTTCTCGATAAAAAAGGGGGCGATTGCCCCCTTTTTCCTGAATCAAGTGTCTGTTAGTAAAGCGTCTCAAACTTGTTTGTTTCAGTATAGAAAACCGTTACTAAGTCACCCGACTGCTCAAATGTCGCAAGTATTCTGTTGTTGTCACGCGTGTCACGAATAATTGCCACAATTTTCGCTGCATCAGGGTCTGAATCATCGACTTCACCAATACCATCTTCGTTGTACTCAATCACCAATCCGTTGCCGTTTTGTACATCAAAACTATTACGAATGATTAAATCACCGTCGCTGTCCGAATCAAGCATAATGTGCAGTTCGCTATTGTTATCAGATAGCTCAACATCAACTTCAACTTCATCGTATGCAACACGACGAACTGTTAACTGGATTTCACCCTGCTGTTGCACCGAAGGATTTGCATAAAAACTTAAGGTACCAGTTACGTTCAGCCAGTTGTCTTCATCCTCAATTTTACCGTCAACATCTTCTTCACTTAAATCGTAAATTTCGATGGGTTGTGCCAATTTGTGCTCTTTGGCATTCGCAACCATGATTAATAACGAAGCATCAAACTCATCTGTATCATTCACTAAGAATGCACCTTTAGCATGAATTCGAGAAGGTAAATATAAATCAAACACTTCTGTTTCACTTACCCCATCATCTGTATCATGGTTGATCACGGTAAACTCTTGGCCTTTAACAACAGTTGCATTCAACTCACCAGTAAATGTCACTTTGTCATCAACTTCATTTGCAAGGCTATCTTGCATTAGCTCAACCATAAGCTCAAAGTCAATGCTCAACACTTCGTTTTGCTCTTCTGTCGAATGGTCTGCACCTGCAATTAGCACTGCAATCAAACCTTCAGAGATATCAATGGTCGTTGTACCTGCATCTAACTGTCCATTCAGCTCCAGAGATAGAGTTTTTTCCGCAACCGTTGCGTCATTTTCTTCATCAGGTAGCATCAAGGTCAATTTACCTTTCAGGGTCACGCCATCCTGTTCAAGGTCAACCTCAAAGCTAGCCTGACCATCCATTAGCTCGACAACTTCCACTTTACCAGTGAAAGAGTCATCATATAGAGCAAGATCTGCTGTTTCAAAAATTGACAAATCAGTGTTGTCGTCAATAACATCATCTGTGATAGCTTCTAATAATGATGCAACATCACCTATCATTTCCAACTCTGCAACTTCATCTGCAAACACTGGCATAGCAGCATCAATTGCATCAAACAGCTGCTCAGTGTCATCGACTAAGTCTCTTGGTCCAGTGAACTTATCCGGGAACATATAAGCGCCCCAAGTACGGATATCGTCAACCATTGCAAGGGCTCGTTGAGTCGCGCCATTTTCTGCAATATCAACTTTTACTTTAGCTGTTTCGACAGCCCCAGTTTCAGTCGTGACCTGATAGGTAAACTCCTCAGAGCCAGATACACCATCTAAAGGTTGATAAGTTAGGGTGTTGTCACTTTCAATTATAATATTTGCCAACGAAGTCGATAAAGATTGCACCGCTGTGTTGCCATCTAACAAGGATACTGTTGCAACTGCACCTGAAAATTTGTCATTTGCCGTTAAGTCAATACCGTCTTTAAATACATACTGTAGCGCATCAATCGAATCGTCGACCGCGTCTGCAAAGGATTTGACCTTATAATTAATTGAACCAGTTTCTACTTCGTTACTGCCACCTTCAAGCACAACATTTGTTGTTACTGCAAATTCCAAGGTGTCATCACCATTAAAATCTGCATCAGGTGTATAAGATATGCGATAGCGACTGCTATCTTCATTCATTGAGACACTCGCTGTGCCGTGTGCAGGTTGCTTTGAAATAACCACACTTTGAATATTGTCTATGGTGTGACTCGCTATCGCCTGCACATGTGTATTGTCTTCATCTAAGTCAACATTGTGATCCATAGTGTCGCGTAGTGGTCTTACCGTAAATATAATTTTACCGGTACGAGTTTCATCTAAAATCTTGACCGTATAGTCAATTGTATCTGCACCATGGAAGTCGGCATTAGGAACATATTTAACTTTGCCATCCACAATGGTTGCAGTACCAGATTGCGCAGTCGTTATGCTATCTAGCGTCGCGACAGCAGAGGTATCATTCTCAACTCGAAGCGTATCATTTTCTAACGGATCAAAGGTAATTTCTCCGTCTTCATCAAGTTTCTTAGTATCAACAAACAGCTTACCAACAATGACAGGTCCGGTTGGTTCAGGCTCAATATCGTCTACTTCCAGCGCGTCACCTGCTCGGTCAGTTTGATTTTGTTCCGCCTGCTCTATAACTTCTTCAGTATCAGCTACATATCCTGTAGCGGCAGCACTAATTTGATCATTGGTTTGGAATGCTTGATCTGCTTTATCCTTAGCTTGTTGTTTTTCCTCGTCAGTTAGATCTGTTGAACGCTCAATTTTTTCTTTAATCTTAGTTTGTAGATTATCATTTAGGTTTTTCACCTGCTCGACAGTGTCTTCTAAGGTAATCTTAAACTTATCAGCGTCAGCAGCTGCAGCTTTTGCTTTGACAGTACCTTTATTCTGTGCAATGTCTTTGGCTGCTTCTTCTAAAAATACCGTCAAGTTTTCAGACTTAACTGCTTTTGCTGCGATAGCAGAGACCACTGCCGCGGCTTGGAAAGACTCAGCATCTGCTTTTTCAATTTCATCTTGATCTGTGATATCAATGACAGGAATTTCTGAAACATCAACACCATCGCCCAGTTTAAAAATTTCAGCGACTTGCTTATTCGCAGCTTTAACTACATCTTCAGGGTCAACTTGAGTACTACCAGCGTTTGCGACCGTCTCCGCAAAAATGGCCGCAGCAATATCTGTTAATGGGGTGACGTTAGTTTCGACAACAGCTTTGTCTTGACCTTGCTCTTTCTTTGCTTTGGTTACTGCTGAAAGTTTGAACGTACTGTCCAAAGTCAACTCATCACCGAATTCAATACCATCTCCACAGCCTTCTACCACATCACAGACCATACGAGTATCATCGTTTCGGGTTACTTCAATTTTAATCGCACCTTCATAGTCTTCAACAATTTCAGCGCTATATTGCCCTTTCGCATTGGTTTCAATCGGAGAAGGGTTAGTCTGCAACTGAGCGCCTAACGAACCGTCAGCTTCAACTCTAAATAAAGTGACCACACCATTTTTAATAATGCCCTTGGCGGCAATACCTGATACTTGAGCACTCGGTGTTGGTGTTGGCGTCGGTGTTGGTGTCGGCGTCGGCGTCGGAGTCGGTGTTGGGGTCGGAGTTGGCGTCGGCGTCGGAGTCGGCGTCGGTGTTGGAGTCGGTGTTGGAGTCGGTGTTGGCGTCGGCTTCGGCGTATTACTCGAACCACCAAAACATCCAGACAACAATCCGATAGCCACACACAAAGCAAGATTAGATTTCAGTTTGTTAGGCATTTTCATTGTTCTTATCCTGTATCAGACTAGCAATTAATATTCCGTGAAACTCATCAGTTTAAACGTCCGTTTTCGCTAACTTAAAGCAAACACTTTGCAATAAAATGAAAATTTGCGTTCAAACACATTAACAACACATAAATTTAAATGTAGCAGTTAAAAAAATTGCTTCAAAATTAATTTGCCTAAAATCTGTTATCTGCGTCTCACAAATTTGCTTTGGTTAACGGCATAACAAGAACATGCTCACCTTTGGCAACAGCCCCTCGCTCTTTTTCCAATACAATTAAACAATCCGCTTGTGATAGCTCAGACAGTACACCAGAGCTTTGTTTTGCAAACGGTACAACCGCCATCGGAACCCCGTTTGAGTCTTTGACCAGCACGCCTCTTTGAAAATCTTTGCGACCAGGTCGTTTTTTGATAGCTTGCTCCGTAGGTAACTTCAAGTGCGTCCGCTGTCCTTGGTCAACTCCGCTTAAATACTTCAACATAGGTTGAGCTAATAACTCATAGGTTACCGCTGCCGACACAGGATTGCCTGGCAGGCCAAAGAAATATACACAGCGAGAATCTTTTTTAAGCCTGCCAAATGCAAATGGTTTACCTGGCTTCATTGCGACTTTCCAAAAATCAATCTCAGCTAAACTTGCGAACGCTTGGCCGGTATAATCCGCAACACCTACCGACACCCCCCCACAAGTTATAATAGCATCACACCGATGTGCTAAAAAATCTAAAGCTTGGGTAATTTTTTCAAGTTCATCGTCTATTGCACCCAAATCAACAATATTAAAACCAGCTTTAGCCAATAATGCCTTTAACATAGGTCGATTGCTGTCGTAGATCTGCCCTGGCAGCAGAGGCGCACCAGGCTGAGCGAGTTCATCTCCTGTGGTAAATAAGCCTATAGTTATTTTCTGGTAAACTTTAACAGTCTGCAGGCCCAACGAAGCTAAGCAACCAATATCAATGGGCGTCAAACTTCTAGCTGACTCAAGCACTGTATCACCCAAACGAATATCATCACCACTTCTTCGGATATTCGCCCCGTGAGCCACATTTGTTGTCAGTTCAATCACGTCATCTGTGACTATATTAGTGTTTTCTTGCATCACAACTGCATCACAACCTTGTGGTATTTTACCACCGGTCATTATACGTGCGCACTGCCCTTCCTTTAACTGAGTGTCGTCTGGTTTACCCGCTAATATCTGGCTCACCACATCAAAGCGACTTTGCGCTGCTGCATTCGATAAATTTAGTGCATATCCATCCATAGCTGAGTTATCATATGCAGGTACATTTATCGGCGAACGAATTGTTTCAGCTAATATTCTACCTAAAGCTTGCTCTAGTGGAATTTCTTCCACCTGCAGCCTAGGTTGTATCGCTTGGGTCATTCTGATTAATGCTTGCTCTACTGTTATAAATATATCGTTGTCACAATTCACTGCTATACTTACCTTTAACTGTTTTTTTTTAAAACAATACCAACATGGAGATGGCTTGGACATGGTTCTGTTTGATAACCTTTCAATTAAATCCCGCAGTTATCTAAATATCGGCATCACCCTAGTTGGCGTGATCACACTTGTCGCTTTCATTTTTATCGAGTTTGAAAAACTTGGAAAATTAAATCATACCTTAGTGCAGTTAGCTGAACTAGAGACAGATGTCCAGACTTTGCGTTTCACGGCCAACAAATTCCAAACTGAAAAGCAATTGTCTTACTCTGATGACTTTATCGCAGCCTCAAAAAATTTATCGAATAAAACCAGTACCTTGGAAAGCATGTTTGAGCAACAAGACTTGCCAACAGATGTATTGCAAGTATTCCGCAATAACATGCGTGAGTACAGCAATTTATTTACGCAAATTGTTTCACATCAAACAAACATTGGTTTAGATCCTAAATCAGGCCATTATGGTTCACTGCGCCAAGCGGTTCACAATGTAGAAAGTGAAGTAAAGGCATTAAACGAGTACGAACTGCTTAGCCAAATGTTGCAGCTTAGAAGAGCTGAAAAAGATTTTATGCTGCGTTTTGATACAAAGTATCTTGATAAATTTAATGATCACATAGATGTATTCTTAAACAAGTTAGAAGCATCCCCAATCCCCAACGACGTCAAAAGCAAAGTTGCTAGCTTGATACAAGACTATGCCGCCTATTTCGATAAGTTTGTCGCGGCACAGTCAAAACTTGGACTGAACTCGAGCTCAGGATTGTTAGGAACTATGCAGGGTGTATCTGACAATACTTTACAAGTATTACAACGACTTAAAAATGAAACTCGTTCAGTCATTAGCGACCAACAACAAAATATTTTCTATTTTACCGTTGCTATTTCAACCGTATTTATTGTCATCATTTTTTTCTTGGGGTTATTTTTATCAAACCTAATCGTCAAACCGATCAATCAATTGTATCTATCAATTGACGAAGTTCGTAAAAATAACGACTTAACGATTCGAACGAACATTCAAGGAAAAAACGAAATAAGTTATTTAGCACAAAATTTTAATGCGCTTCAGTCTGACTTTGCCCAAGCGATAAATTATATCAATCATGCTACAGAGTTGCTTGAATCTGCATCAACCGATCTCAACAGTATGACAATAAAGACTCAGTCAGCAACACAAACCCAACAAGATGAAGCAGACCTTTCTGCAACCTCAACGAATGAACTGCAATCAACTGTGGCTGAGATTTCTCGCAACACAGAGCAGGCAGCTTCCAACGCGTCAAATACAGCATCTCTTGCTAACGAGGGAAAAAACCAAGTCGAAAATACTGCGCTATCTATCCAAAATTTATCTGGTCGAGTTGGCGATGCCAATGCAGAAATCCTTCAGCTAGATGAAGACAGCAAAACTATTGGAAATATCATCGAAGTCATTCGCAACATTGCCGAACAAACCAACCTGCTTGCGTTAAATGCAGCGATTGAATCCGCTCGAGCTGGAGAACAAGGTAGAGGGTTTGCAGTAGTTGCAGACGAAGTTAGAAATTTAGCGATGCGAACACAAGAGTCGACCAAACAAATTGAAGACAACATTGCTGGCCTGCAAACTCGCTGTGGCAGTATAGTTTCTACCCTGCAAAGCTGCTTAACCGATAGTGAAAAATCCGTCGCAGAGGTTCAGTCTGCAAGTCAGATGTTGCAACAAATATCGTCGGAGATAAATGCGATATCAGATATGAATACCAACATAGCATCAGCAGTTGAAGAACAAAATGTTGTAACCGAAGAAGTAAGTCGCAACGTGACTAACATTAGGGATTTGGCGGTAGAAATTCATAGTATGGCTGCCACCAATAAAGCAATATCAACTAAATTGAATACAAGCTTAGATGAGTTGGTGGCATCTGTTGCCAAATTTAAAATTAACTAGTTGCAACCTCATTAATTAAACGGCGCAGCCATATGTGGCTTGCGTCATGATGTAACAATGGCGACCAAATCATATCTAGTTTAATTTCAGGTAAATCTAACGGTGGTTCTAAAATCGCAATATTTGGCTCATGCAAATAATGTGCTGTTGCCCTGCGAGGTACAGTAACCAACATTTTTTTCGCGAGTGCCAGTTGAATAGCCACATGATAATTACGAGTAAACACTCGGATTTCACGTTTTTTACCCATCTCTTCTAGCTTTTCATCCACCCAGCCTAGTTTTTGAATATCGGTTGGGTCCATCCCCAAACCAACACCAAAACCAGTTTTACTTACCCAAATATGCTGAGCATTACAGTATGCGTCTATATTCCAATTTTCGATAACAGGGTTTTCTTTGTGAGTTAAACAAACAAAACTATCAGACCAAATAACCTTCTGGTGGAAAGATAGTGGCAAGTCATCAAACCGATTAATCGCCATGTCTATCTTGCCCTCTTCCACATCGTGGAAAGTTACATCACTAGGTGTCATTACATCTAACGTGACATTAGGCGCTAATTCTTGCAAACGAGATAATAATTTTGGTAGCAAAGTCGAAGCCGCATAATCACTTGCCATAATGCGAAATACACGTTCACTTCTTGCTGCATCAAATGGGTCTGTTGGTTGCAACGCTTCTTCTAAATCCAACAAAATACGTCGGACTGTCGGTTGCAGTCGGCGTGCTTTTTCGGTTGGTGACATGCCATCAGAAGTACGCACCAAAACAGGATCATTTAACAACTCGCGTAAACGCTTTAAGCCATTACTCATTGCAGGTTGGGTGATGCCTAATTGCTGGGCTGCCCGTGTTACATTCTGCTCTCGTAGCAAAACATCTAGGTAAATCAACAGATTAAGATCAATTTTAGAAATATTCATTTAGATTATAGTTTTAACAAAGCCAATCAACAATATGAATGGTAGTAACTTTTTATCAAATGAACAAGGGGTAGGATAAAAAATAGTGAGAAACTAATCCATCCGAATCTAATTCAGATGGATTAGTCCATATTTAAACTTATTCAGCTTGCGACTCTGAATCGTCTTTTTTGTGTTTTGCTGCTGTTTCTTTGACTAGTGGTTGTAACTCACCCTTTTGAAACATTTCTAAGATAATGTCACAGCCACCGATTAACTCACCTTCAATCCAAAGTTGTGGGAATGTTGGCCAATTTGCGTACTTTGGCAGTTCTGAACGAATGTCAGGGTTTTGTAAGATATCTACATACGCAAACGGTTCACCACAGTTCATTAATGCCTGAGAAGCCTGCGCAGAAAAACCACAGCTTGGTAGCTTAGGGCTACCTTTCATGTATATTAATATCGGGTTTTCGCTGATTTGCGTTTTAATTTTTTCAATTGTTTCCATAATGATGTCACCAATTTGTCGATTTTCAATTAAAGCTATTGTAACGAAAAATAGAGCTTCTCCCTAGTGCAATCTGAAATTCAGCGACTAAATGTTGAAAATTGTTGGCGGTATTTCAGATTACCCCTTGAGAATTGTCCAATTTGACCTTACCTTAAGAGTCACGATAAAAAGTTTGTTTACAACTAGAGCCAAACGGAGAAAATATCATGGCATTTGAATTACCAGCATTGCCTTACGCAAAAGACGCATTAGAGCCACATATCTCAGCTGAAACCCTTGAGTACCACTATGGTAAGCATCATCAAACTTATGTAACTAAATTAAATGGTTTGGTTGAAGGTACTGACTTGGCGACCAAATCTTTAGAAGAAATTGTAAAAACTTCTGAAGGCGGTGTTTTCAACAACGCAGCTCAAATCTGGAACCACACTTTCTACTGGAATTGCTTAAGCCCGAATGGCGGTGGCGAGCCAACTGGTAAAGTTGCTGACGCAATCAATGCAGCATTTGGTTCATTTGAAGCATTTAAAGCTGAGTTGAATGACAAAGCTGTAAATAACTTCGGTTCAAGCTGGACTTGGTTAGTGAAAAAAGCTGATGGTCAATTAGCTATCGTGAACACTTCAAACGCCGGCACACCGTTAACTGAAGAAGGTGTAACACCACTTCTAACAGTTGATTTATGGGAACATGCTTACTACATTGACTACCGCAATGTTCGCCCTAAATATTTAGAAGCTTTCTGGGCACTTGTAAACTGGGAATTCGTAGAAAAGAACTTAGGTTAATTCTATTTTCCCCCCAAGCAAAGCACTTTGTGCTTTGCTGCTTTTCAGCTACACCCCTCCTCATTGTCGCTAGACTTTTAGATACATAGACTTAGATAAGTCAATCAGATTTTTTCACTTTATTTTCTTGTAGTTACTTTAAAACTGGGTCTAAGCTTAATTTAAGTTACCAAACAATCTGATTTCATTATCTTGTTTCGCGACATTATGCTGGAGGCCTTTATGGGTATTTTTGAGCACTACAAACAAAGGTACGAACTAAAACAAGAAGAAGAATATTCAATTCACGAATTTCTCGAGCTTTGCAAAACGGATAAAACCGCATATGCAAATGCAGCAGAGCGTTTACTGATGGCCATTGGCGAACCCGAAATGGTCGATACCTCACAAATTCCTAGGTTAAGTCGAATATTTTCTAATCGAGTCATCGCACGTTACCCAGCTTTTTCTGAATTTTATGGCATGGAAGAAGCAATTGAACAAATTGTTTCTTACTTACGTCATGCCGCTCAAGGTCTAGAAGAGAAAAAACAAATTTTATATTTGTTAGGTCCAGTTGGCGGCGGCAAAAGCTCTCTTGCCGAAAAAATTAAAAGTTTAGTAGAAAAATGTCCAATCTACATTATCAAAGGCTCTCCAGTGAACGACCATCCACTTTGTTTGTTTGACGTCAACGAAGATGGTGAGCTGTTAGAAAAAGAATACAAGATCCCGCAACGCTACATAAAAACTATTATGTCACCCTGGGCGCGTAAGCGTCTGCATGAATTTAACGGTGATATTTCACAGTTTAAAGTGGTCAAAGTATATCCGTCAGTGTTGGATCAAAGAGCAGTTGCTAAAACTGAGCCCGGTGACGACAACAACCAAGATATTTCCGCGCTAGTTGGTAAAGTTGATATTCGCCGATTAGACGAATACGCACAACATGATCCAGATGCCTATAGCTACTCTGGGGCGTTATGTCGCGCCAACCAAGGGGTCATGGAATTTGTGGAGATGTTTAAAGCACCAATCAAGGTACTACATCCGTTATTAACCGCAACGCAAGAAGGCAACTACAATCCAACAGAAGGCATGTCTGCACTGCCATTTGACGGTATTATTTTAGCCCACTCAAATGAGTCTGAGTGGCAATCTTTTAGAAACAATAAAAATAATGAGGCATTTTTAGATAGAGTATATATCGTTAAAGTGCCTTACTGCTTGCGTGTTTCAGAAGAAATAAAAATTTATACTAAGCTGATTGAAAGCAGTGAATTGGCTACGGCACAGTGCGCCCCAGGCACATTGGAAACTTTAGCGCAATTTTCAGTGTTGTCTCGGATCAAAGCGCCTGAAAACTCGAGCATCTTTTCAAAAATGCGTGTCTATGATGGCGAAAGCTTAAAAGACACAGATCCAAAAGCAAAATCATACCAAGAGTATCGAGACTTTGCTGGTGTCGACGAAGGGATGAATGGTTTATCAACTCGTTTCGCCTTTAAAATTTTATCCCGAGTTTTTAATTTTGATCACAGTGAAGTAGCTGCCAACCCAGTCCATCTATTTTACGTGCTTGAACAACAAATAGAGCGAGAACAATTTCCTGCGGACGTTGCTGAACAATACCTTGAGTTTCTAAAAGGCTACTTAGTACCTAAATATATCGAGTTTATCGGTAAAGAAATTCAAACAGCCTACCTAGAATCATATTCAGAGTATGGCCAAAATATTTTCGACCGCTATGTCACCTATGCTGATTTTTGGATTCAAGATCAAGAATATCGCGATCCTGAAACAGGTCAGTTGTTTGACCGCAGCGCACTAAATAATGAGCTAGAAAAAATTGAGAAACCAGCTGGTATTAGTAACCCGAAAGACTTCCGCAATGAAATCGTCAATTTCGTTTTACGAGCTCGAGCGAAACACTCTGGCAAAAACCCTAGTTGGACTAGCTACGAAAAACTCAGAACCGTTATCGAGAAAAAAATGTTCTCGAATACCGAAGAGCTGTTACCGGTTATTTCGTTTAATGCTAAAACCTCATCGGAAGATCAGAAAAAACATGATGACTTTGTCGCGCGCATGATGGAAAAAGGCTATACACGTAAACAGGTTAGACTATTGTCTGAATGGTATCTACGCGTGCGTAAATCATCATAAAAATGGTGTTAAATAAGCTGAGCTAAGCCTGACAATCAGGCTTAGCTTTTTACACCATAGACAGACTGTAAAGTAGTGAGGATTGTATGGCGAATTTTATCGACAGACGTCTAAACGCAAAGAATAAAAGCACAGTAAACCGTCGCCGTTTCCTGCGCCGATACAATCAGCAAATTAAAGAAGCAGTATCGGACGCAATAAACAAGCGTAGTGTAACTGATATAGATTCAGGCGAAAGTGTCAGTATCCCCAAAAGGGATGTATCTGAGCCCTTTTTCCATCAAGGAAAAGGTGGTGAACGCGATATGGTTCACCCTGGCAATGACCAATTTAAACCAGGCGATCAAATTCAACGTCCACCGTCAGGCCAAGGCGGAGGTGCAGGCGAAGGCCAAGCAAGCAAAGACGGTGAAGGTGAAGACGACTTTGTTTTTCAAATATCAAAAGACGAATATTTAGATATTTTATTTGAAGATTTAGAGCTGCCGAATTTAAAGAAAAATCAACTTGCTAAAGTAACTGAATATAAAACCGTGCGCGCGGGTTTTAAGGCTGATGGCAACCCTTCAAGCATAGATATTGTTCGCTCTTTAAAAAACTCATTGGCACGACGAACTGCGATGGCGGGCAAGCATAAAAAGCAACTGAAAGCGGCTCAGGCCGAGCTGGAACGGCTGTTAGCAGATCCTGACGAAAACCAAGCAGACATTAAGATTTTAGAGCAAGAAATCGAAGAAATTAAAGCCCGTATAAAAAAAGTGCCATTTATCGACGAGTTTGATTTACGTTATAAAAACTATGAACAACAACCCGTCCCCACCAGCAAAGCTGTAATGTTTTGTTTAATGGACGTATCTGGTTCAATGGACCAAGCCACCAAAGATATGGCTAAACGCTTTTATATTTTGCTCTATTTATTCTTAACCCGCACTTATAAAAATGTCGAAGTTGTATATATTCGTCATCACACTCAGGCAAAAGAGGTCGATGAACAAGAATTTTTCTACTCACAAGAAACGGGTGGCACTATTGTCTCCAGCGCTTTAAAACTGATGGAAGAAATTGTAGCTGACAGATATTCGCCACATGAATGGAATATTTACGCAGCGCAGGCATCAGACGGTGACAACTGGGCTGATGACTCTCCTTTGTGCCGTGAGTTATTAAACAATAAAATTATCCCTTTTGTCCGCTATTATGCCTATATCGAAATCACTGCTCGGAATCATCAGAGCTTATGGAGAGAGTACGAACAATTGGCAGCAGAACACGAGAACTTTGCCATTCAGCATATTCGTGAAGTATCCGATATTTATCCCGTATTTAGAGAACTTTTCAAAAAACAGGTCAAGTAAGGTGAGTTTATGGCAGAAGCAAAAAAGACCTTGAGTGATGGGCCAGATTGGACCTTTGAACTGTTAGAACAATACCATGTTGAAATTAAACGTGTGGCAGAACATTACAAACTATCAACTTACCCTAATCAGATTGAAATTATTACCGCGGAACAAATGATGGACGCCTATTCTAGCGTAGGTATGCCGATCGGCTATACACATTGGTCATATGGTAAAAAATTTATCCAAACACAACAAAATTACAAACGTGGCCATATGGGACTGGCTTACGAAATTGTCATTAATTCCGATCCATGTATTTCATACCTAATGGAAGAAAACACCATTACTATGCAGGCACTTGTGATGGCACATGCCTGCTATGGTCATAATTCTTTTTTTAAAAACAATTATTTATTTACCACTTGGACTGATGCAAGCTCAATTATTGACTACCTTTTATTTGCCAAAAATTATATTGCAGAGTGTGAAGAAAAATACGGGATAGACAAGGTCGAAAAAACCGTTGATGCTTGCCATGCTTTAATGAATTTTGGGGTTGATAGGTATAAGCGCCCACAAAAAATATCTATTCATGAAGAACAAAGACGTCAAAAAGAACGTGAAGCTTATCTTCAGTCCCAAGTAAATGACTTGTGGAGAACCATTCCGAAAAAAGCAAAAGAGTCGGAAATTGAAAACATTCGATTTCCTAAGGAACCACAAGAAAACTTACTCTACTTTATAGAAAAAAACGCGCCCATGCTTGAACCGTGGCAACGTGAAGTTGTGCGCATAGTCCGTAAAATATCGCAGTATTTCTATCCTCAAAAACAAACCCAAGTCATGAACGAAGGCTGGGCTACTTTTTGGCACTACACCATACTCAATCACATGTACGATGAAGGTTTAGTCACAGATAGATTTATGTTGGAGTTTTTGCAAAGTCATACCAATGTAGTCTATCAACCGCCTTATAACAGCAATTATTACTCAGGCATAAACCCGTATGCCTTGGGCTTTAACATGATGGTAGATATACGACGTATTTGCGAACATCCAACAGAAGAAGACAAACACTGGTTTCCTGACATAGCTGGCTCTGACTGGTTAGAGACACTACATTTTGCAATGGAAAACTTTAAAGATGAAAGCTTTATTTCGCAATTCTTGTCCCCTAAAGTCATGCGTGATTTAAAACTATTTCATATCAAAGATGACGACAAAGAAAATTACATTCATGTCGAGTCGATTCATAATGAACAAGGTTATAGAGATGTTCGAGAGTCTTTATCACGTCAATACAACTTAAGTAATCTTGAGCCTGATATTCAAGTGCATAGTGTAGATGTGGGCGGCGATCGTTCATTGACCCTTAGATACAAACCTCACCATAGAATACCATTGGCTGATAGCCGCACCGAGGTACTAAAACACCTATATCAGTTGTGGCAATTCGATGTGAAACTTGAAGAAGAGTTTCCAGATGGGTCTGTAGTCACCTTGGAACGCTGCCCAAGTGTCAGTAAAAAGGTCGAAATTGACTAACCTGAACTTCTGGATAACAACTTGCTTTCTAGAGGCTATTTATCCTGAGTTCAGGTTGATTAATAACAATACAGGTTAGAATACGTTAATAGGCACCGCGTTCACCAGTGCCTATGCAGATTTGCGATAATCAAATCAGGTTATTTAACAACTACTGACTCTGCCAAGGTCGGCATATTGTCACGATGTTGCTGAAAAATTTCACCTGAATCAACACCATATTTGCGAATTAATTCTGGCGCAGCATTAAATTGGCCTTGTTCAGCTAACAATTGAAAATCTTTGTAAAATTGTTTCGCTAACGCTCTGGCTTCGGGATGAGAAAAATAAAATACACCTAGTTTGTCATACAGTGTTTTGAAACCATTGATAATTAGAACGTAAACTAGGTTGTTTGACGCCATAGCCAACGCATGATGGAACTGATAATCGTATTCAGAAAAGGCTTTGCCAGTATCGTCAATTTGCTCAACATCGGCCAAAAATTCTAAAACTTGTTGCGGATTGTTTTTAATCGCTGCTCTGGCATAAATTGTCGCGACATTAGTCCTAGCCGACAGCAAGTTATCAACCAATTTATCTGCATTTTGCGTATCTAACCGTACGACAGTTTCAAGAATATTCAGACCAGATGTATACCAAACATCATTCACCTTAGTCGACTTACCATGCTGAATAGTCAACCAACCATCACGAGCAAGCCGCTGCAATACTTCCCGCAGCGTTGTCCGCGTTACGCCAATTTCTTCAGACAACTCACGTTCTGCTGGCAATATAGTCCCTGGCGCGTATTTACCATTCCAAATAGATTCAACTAAATACGCTTCTGCAAATGCTGCAGGGCTTTGAGCCTTAATATACATGTAGCCTTCCCCAACCAAATTATTACTACAACTGGTCGGACGTTAAAACGCCCTTGTTGTTAGAAGTGTAGCAAATAACTGATCCTGATCTAATTTATCAATCAAATTAATCTTAATCTATCAGAATACGCCAAATTTTGAGCGACACTAAAGCAAGAGTCTACTTCTATCAGTAAAACTACAAATAATCTAGCCTAATTCAGCTATGTTGATTATAAAACTGAATCATTTATCACCTACGCGGCAAATTTTGCCAACCATGGTACACTTTAGCGACATTTCATTAAGCAGGTATAGGAATGCAACTTAACTATAGTCAAGTGGGCTCAGGCGCAAACGTGGTGTTATTACATGGCCTTTTTGGCAATGCTGATAACCTTGCACAACTTGCTAAAGCCTTATCAGCTCAATATTTAGTCACAAGCATAGATTTACGCAACCATGGTAATTCACCGCACAGTTCTGCACATTCTTATCAAGACATGGCTACTGACATACAACAAACGCTTGAAGCATTAAATATCGATAGTTGTCATTTGTTCGGTCACTCAATGGGCGGTAAAGCTGCAATGTATTTTGCTTTACATCATCCAACAATGGTGAACAGTCTAATAGTTGAAGATATCGCGCCTGTCACCTATCCAAATCGTCATCAAGAAGTCTTTAACGCGTTAACTCAAATTGAATTAGCCAGCTTAACGTCAAGAGCGCAAGCAGTTAAACAACTGAGTCAATCAATTGATAGCGTGGGAATTTGTCAGTTTTTAGCCAAAAGCCTATATAAGTCCAATGATACTTGGCAGTGGAAAATGAACTTACCCGTGCTTGAAAAGGCCTACCCGGAAATTGCTGGCTTCCCATCTGATATCCCTAATACCTATCAAGGACCGACGTTATTTATCAAGGGAATGGATTCCGACTATATTAGTACAGAGCATAAAACTGAGATACAACAGCGTTTTCCAACAGCACATGTCAAAGTCATCCAAGGTGCTGGCCACTGGATACATGCAGAAAAGCCGAATATTTTTAATAAAATTGTCGCCGATTTTCTGCAAAAACCACAGCGTTGAGCATTTTTATGATATAGTTCGCCCACTAAAAATGATACTCAGTTAACTAATTGTAAAATACCTATCTTATGACATTCGAGCAATTTGAAACTTTAAGTTTTTATCTAGGCATATCGGCGTTATTTTTATTGATAGGGCTTGCAATTAAAGACGTGTTAAAAACTGGCGATGTACCATTGTTCGGAAAAATAATGGTTTGGCTAGTGCTTTTTTTAGGATGTGCTGGGTTTCTAGTTAAAGGTTTAATACAAGTATTTTTTTAAGATTTGTAGAGAGAGATTAGCATGGCAGTTGTTGGTTTATTTTTTGGTAGTGACACAGGCAATACTGAAGCCGTTGCCAAAATGATCCAAAAAGAATTGGGTAAAGATTTAGTCGCGGTGCACGACATCGCTAAAACGACTAAAGAAGAAATAGAGGCGTTTGATTTCTTACTATTTGGCATACCAACTTGGTATTATGGTGAGGCGCAATGTGACTGGGATGACTTTTTCCCAGACTTAGAAGAAATTGATTTTAACGACAAAATCGTCGCTATCTTTGGTTGTGGCGATCAGGAAGATTACGCCGAGTATTTTTTAGATGCGATGGGCATGGTGCGCGACATTGTAGAACGCAAAGGCGCAACCATTGTTGGTCATTGGTCTACCGATGGCTATGACTTTGAAGCTTCAAAAGGCCTAGCTGATGATGACCACTTTATTGGTTTAGGTATAGATGAAGATCGCCAACCAGAATTGACCGAAGAACGAGTTAAAGCTTGGTGTAAACAAATCACCGAAGAAATGTACTTGTCTGAACTCTAAGTTAAAATCTGCTTTAAGGTACGGCGTTTTGACCCGTACCTTACCCTCCAACGCTTAAGCTTGCACGTTAGAAATCACCAGACTGTTCCAACATCTTAAATTGCGTATATACTTAGAGCTAAATCAACATAAATAGCGATAATCAGCTGGAGATAAAAGCCATTTAGACAAGGCAAGTCAACTTAACGTAGAATAAATGGTTTTTAGCCAAGCAATTTATATTGATTTAGCTCTATATGTATTGCAAAAAATGACAGGTGTATATGGCAGATAGATCCCGCTTTAGTTTGTTGTTACTCGGAGGTGGCGCTAGAGCTGCTTACCAAGTTGGTGTACTTAAAGCAATTGCAGGTGAAGTGCCTAGAACTCATTGTACGCCCTTCCCAGTAATAACAGGTACATCAGCTGGCGCAATCAATGCAACAGCGCTTGCGTGTTATGCCCCATGTTTTCATTTGGGGGTAAAGAAGCTCGAGTGGGTATGGAAAAACTTCACCACAGATATGGTTTATACCAGTAATTTTTCTACCTTGTATCGAAACGTAGTTAAAAATCTCACGGCTCGCAATGAACACCCAACATTAAAACAAACCATTAGCTGGTTCGATAACTCACCGTTGCAAGCACTGCTAACACGTTTGCTGGATTTAGACCGCATTCAACGCAATATTGACAGAGATCAGCTCAGAGCATTAGCTGTAACCGCCTCCTCTTATCACAGCGGCGATTCGGTCTGTTTATTTCAGTCTAAAGACAATATTGAACCTTGGATCAGAGCAAAACGCCGTGGCATACACAGCCCGATAAAAATCGAGCATTTAATGGCGTCGTCTGCAATACCAATGGTATTCCCTTCTGTTGAATTGCACGGTGAATATTTTGGTGATGGTTCAATTCACCAGTTAGCACCGCTCAGTCCATCAATTCATTTAGGTGCAGACAAAATTTTTATCATAGGTATGGAGCAGCCTAAAAACAGATTTACTTACCAAGATGAAGTCGCAATGCCACCGACTGGCGGAGCTATTATTGGTCACTTGCTTGATACGATTTTTACCGAGGCGCTCACATCTGATATTGAACGCATGCAAAGGATCAATCAAACGCTGCACTTTATCCCGACAGAATCACGCAAAAAATGTGGTTTAAAACCCATTTCCGTTATGCAACTTAATCCTTCGAAAAACTTTAATGAAATTGCGGCACGTCATTACACCAGTATGCCGTTTTCAATTCGTAGCATTCTCAAGATATTAGGGATTAACAATAACACAGCGATTAATTCAAGTTTAATTAGCTATTTGTTATTTGAACAAGCATATTGCCAAGAATTGATTGATCTAGGCTTTGAAGATGCCAGCGCTAAAATGGAAGAAATTAAGGCGTTTTTACAGCTATAAAACAGCAGACAGATAAAAGGCGCTCACTAGATATTGAGCGCCTGATGTGTATAAGCGAGTTAAAGAATTAATCTTCTAATAAAATGCGTAACATGCGACGTAGAGGTTCAGCAGCCCCCCACAATAACTGGTCACCAACAGAGAATGCAGATAAATAATCGTCACCCATTGCTAGTTTACGTAAACGTCCAACTGGAACATCTAAAGTACCAGTAACCTTAGCAGGCGTTAATTGATTAATTGTGCTTTCTTTATCATTTGGCACAACTTTAGCCCACTGATTGTGGCTTGCTAACATATCACTAATTTCATCTAAAGGAATGTCGTTATTCAATTTGATGGTGAATGCTTGGCTGTGACAACGCATTGTCCCGATGCGCACACAAATCCCTTCGACTGGAATTTGAATACCTGAATGACCTAAAATTTTGTTCGTTTCTGCAGCGCCTTTCCACTCTTCGCGACTTTGACCATTACCCAAATCACTATCAATCCATGGGATTAAACTACCAGCTAAAGGCACAATGAAGTTTTCGCTTGGAAAATCCGCATCATTCAATTTAGCTGTTACTTTACGATCAATTTCCAAAATAGCACTTGCAGGATCAGCTAGCTCAGACGCCACAGACTGATTCAACACGCCCATCCCCGACAACAATTCGCGCATGTGTTTAGCACCACCGCCTGACGCAGCTTGATAAGTCATCGAAGAAATCCAATCAATCGCTTTATTTTCAAATAAGCCGCCTAAGCCCATCATCATCAATGAAACTGTGCAGTTACCACCAACAAATGTTTTTACACCCTTGCTGATACCATCTTTAATAACACCTTGGTTAACTGGATCTAAAATAATTAACGCTTCATCATCCATACGAAGTGAAGAAGCTGCATCTATCCAATAACCATTCCAGCCAGCTTGGCGTAATTTAGGATAAACAGCTTTGGTATAATCGCCACCTTGACAGGTAATGACGACATCCATTTTCTTTAACTCTTCAATATCAGTTGCATCTAATAAAACGCCTGCGTCTTTACCAAAATTAGGTGCAGCTTTACCAGCTTGAGATGTTGTAAAAAATACAGGTTCGATTAAATCAAAGTCTTGCTCTTCAACCATGCGGTTCATTAATACTGAACCAACCATGCCTCGCCAACCGACTAGACCAACTTTCTTCATGAAAACTTATCCTCTATGAACTGAAAGAGTTAAAAATTAGGGGACGATCATACATAAATTGAGCGCTTTTAGCCAGTCCCCATTGCTAAGCCAACAAAATTTTAGCTGGTTAAATACCCATATTGATGGTCAAACAGCACCTGTTAAGTTTAGGAATGTTCGTTTAACGGCCCCCGAGTTTACACGGCTTCAACCAATTGACTGACCTGCTCTTTGGCATTCTCTAAAGCTTGCTCCTTATGAGCTTGCATATTCAAGCCTTCCGCATAGATAAACTCAACCTGAGTTAACCCTATAAATGCTAAAAATGTACGAATAAATTGCACTTCAGTGTCTCTGTCTGTGCCCTTGTGCATGCCACCACGTGTTGTCACGACATAAACTGGCTTATCATCAACTAAACCAACTGGCCCATTTTCAGTATATTTAAAGGTCACACCCGCTCGCGCTAAATGGTCAAACCAGGCTTTTAACATTGAAGGTACATTGAAGTTATACATAGGCGCTGCAATCACTATGTAATCAGCTTCTACAACCTCGGCGATGTATGTATCTGAAACTTGTGTTTTGGCTGACTGCTCAGCTGATTTTTCTGCAGCGGGTGTCATCAGTGCACTGACCCACTCACCATCTAAATGAGGAACTGGCTCTTTGGAAAAATCTCGCGTCACCACATTCGTTTCGCCTAACTTGTCTGCCAATTGCTTAACCAAATTGTCTATAATTTGTGTTGATGAACCGTTGTTGCCAAATAAACTGCTATTCACACGTAATATTTTTTTGCTCATTGTCTCTGCCTCTTTTCCTATGTCAGTAAAAATATAATACATCGACAAAACCACTCAAGATCACTAATATTTAGATACAAAAAATCGAATAATTTGATATATGAGCTTACCCAAAACCAGCATAGAACAGTGGGCAACTTTGATAGCAGTGCATGAAGAAAATAGCTTTGTCGCCGCCGCAGAGCGATTAAATAAAAGTCAGTCCACTGTCAGCTACAATATTAAACGTTTGAATGAATCTTTACCTGTGCCAGTAATCAAGCTGCAAGGGCGTAAGGCACAGTTAACTGAACAAGGCCATGTTTTGCTGCGCAAAGCTTATGGACTGTTAGACCTTATGAATAATATTGAAGCATCCGCACACTTTCTCTCTTCGGGGTGGGAATCTGAGCTAACCATAGCCATTGATGCGCTTGTACATATCCCTCAAATATTAGAAAGGTTAGCCAGTTTTTCTAACCAGAATCCTCAAACCCGTTTACGACTATTAGAAACAACTTTATCAGCAACTGACGAAGCTTTGTTTGAGAAAACGGCTCAACTGGCGTATGTGGCACGCATTCCGCCTGGCTTTCTGGGCACACCAATCGGCGAAGCAGAAAAGCTGCTGGTCGCTCATCCACAGCACCCAATATTTTCGCAGCCGAATCCACTAACTGAAACAGAGCTGCGTCGCTATCGACAGATAGTCGTACGTGATTCAGGTATAAAACGCAACCAAGACGCAGGCTGGCTTGGTGCAGAACAAAGATGGACGGTCAGCTCTTTTGCAGCACTGATTGATGCGGTCAAAAGTCGGGTTGGTTTCGCCTCGATTCCAAAACAATTCATTCAAGCAGAATTAACCACAGGGCAGTTAAAGCCAGTACCATTGCAATTTGATAATCGTCAGGTCATCACGCTATATTTAATATTAGCCGAAGGTGAAAATGCTGGTCCAGGAGCAAAAGCCTTATACCAGCACTTGAAAAACCTTCCGCTCAACTAGGGCTTTATTTTGGCTCTATCAGCCATTCAATGTGTGCTTTAGCATTTGCATCTTGCGCTAGTTTACTTGCAAGTTGCTGGGTAATGGGTTCGAGTAAAGTGTCTAATTGGTATGGGGCATTAACAATCAACATACCCGAACCATACATGCCAAATTCAGCTTGCTGAGCTTCAACATCTAGTTCTACTGCAAGTAAATTGTCAATCGGTAATGCAGCCAGTTCGTTTTTAAGCTGCTCACTTCTGTCCCTTTGCCGAGCCAATTTAGGATACCAAAGTAGAAAAATACCATGAGACCATTTTTTAATCGATTGTTTGAGTGCTTTGATGGCATCAGCATAATCTTGTTTAACTTCATACGCAGGATCGATTAATACTAGCCCTCTTGCTGGCTCTGGTGGCATACAAGCATTTAAACCTTCAAAACCATCCCTATGATGAATGGCAATTCGACTGTCTTTGTTAAAGTTTCTCTTGAGTTTTGCAATTTCGTCACTATGTAATTCCATGAAGATACATTTATCTTGTTCACGCAAAAGGTCGCACGCAATGCTGGGAGAGCCAGGGTACATAGGCGGTGTGCTTTGCATATATTGACTAACATAGTCAATGTAGTCGATTACAATTTGATCACATCCAGTTGAATTATCCAGCAATCGGCCAATACCCTGCTCAAACTCAGCAGTTTTGCGTGATTCGTCACTAGATAAGTCGTATAATCCACGGCCAGAGTGCGTGTCGATGTAAACAAAAGGTTTATTTTTCTTTTTAAGCTTTTCGATAACAGCAATCAAGGTAATGTGCTTAATAACATCAGCATGATTGCCCGCATGAAAGCTATGGCGGTAACTTAACATAAAATAATTTGAGCTTAGTGGTAAAAGTTAAAGATAACGTTAATTATTGAATTTGAACAGAAAAAATCTAGTTTAATGGCCAAAACGCAACGAGTTGTTTACAAAAAACAAAAAATATAAAAAATAATTGAACTTTCACACTTGATTAACATCTAAAAATAATACAAATTAACAACAAATAAACAACAATTATGAACCAGCAAGGTGATTTAATCATGAAGCTAACATCAAACAAACTATTAGGTAGTCTAGCGCTAATGTTTTTGCTGCCATTTAATAGTCAAGCAGATGAAAGCGCAACAAATAGCTCTTCAGAATTATCTGTAGATGACGATACCGTTAAGCTTGCTCTTAAAGTCAATCGTAAAATGATTGAGCAAGATCTACAAGAAGCTGAACATTTGGCTGCTATCGACTTGTCTAAACCATCGGAATACCAGTCGTACATTGACTATTACTTTCAGGAATATTTACCTGTCACTAAAGAAGATGGTCAACCCGTTAACCTAGCGATTAAATCAACCAATATTGAAGGCGATACAGTCGTATTTAATCTGGAAGCCCCTTTAGACAACGCAAATACCTTGAGTATTAACAATCGTGTGTTATTTCACTCAAACGATGAGCAAGTTAATAAAGTGCAAGTGCAAGATAGCAGCTACACCTTTACCAGTGCGGTTGATGAGCCTTTGATTGTTTGGCAAAAAGACGAAAAAAGCTTAGAGAATCTACATACCTTCTCATTACAAGATACACATAAGGCCTAAAGGTTTAGGCCTTATGATTTTTTGACTAAATAAGCAGCTTAAATAGCGTCAAATAACTCTTCGTGCAAATGCTCAACGACTTTAGCGGCATCGTCTGACTGAGTTAAAAAGCAAAAATTATGCGGGCTGGCGCCTTGGCAGATCATTCTCAGATTAAAGTTTTCTAGAGCTGCAAACAATTTACCACCAACCCCTGAATTCGCTTGTAAATGGTTGCCAATAACCGCAACTAGCGACAAGTTATCTTCAACGCTCACGTCACAAAACTCAGCTAACTCATCCAAAACCTCTTGTTTAATGCCTTGAGTTGTCGTGTTATTTGGATTATCTATGGTAATTGCGACCGAAATTTCCGATGTCGTAATTAAATCCACACTTATTTTGTGCTGAGCTAAAATCGAAAATACCTTGGCGATAAAACCAGTTGCAAATAACATTTTTGGGCTTTTGACCGTTAACAATATTTGATCACGGCGTAAAGCAATTGCTCTGTATGGCGGTTTATTTTCTGCCTTGTTACGTATCCAAGTGCCACCCACTTTTGGTTCGCGGCTGCTACCAACAAAGACCCCTATTCCCTTGCGCACAGCTGGAATCAACGTTGCAGGGTGCAATATCTTAGCGCCGAATGTAGCCATTTCTGCAGCTTCATCAAAACTCAATTCCGCAATAGGTCGCGCCTGTTTAGTCAACCGAGGATCAGTTGTATAAATCCCCGTCACATCTGTCCAGATTTGCAAAGTTTCAGCCTCTAATGCTTCAGCCACCAAAGCAGCTGAATAGTCACTGCCACCTCGGCCAAGTGTTGTGGTGTTGCCTTGGTTATCTGATGCAATAAACCCTTGAGTAACAAACACTGTGCCTTCTAACTCAGGTGCTATGAGCTTTTCAGCTTGAATTCGAGTTTGCTCAATATCTGGTTCAGCTTTACCGAAATTACTATCGGTTTTCAGTACTTGGCGAATGTCGAAATTGACAGCGTGTGCACCGCGTTGCCGTAAAACTTCGGCAAAAAGTAACGATGACATTTGCTCACCAAACGATTGAATGTGGTCTTTCAAACGCATTGAACCCACTAAACTATCTGAGTAAGCAATTTCTTTAAGCTCCGCCAATAGATTGTCTAACGCTAAGGTCACCCATTCAGGTTTACCCAACTCATCAACAATGGCATATTCAGTTGCACGGATCTCAGCTAAGATATCTTCCCGCTCTTGAGCAGTGACACTCATATGCGTTAAACGAACTAATTTATTGGTCACGCCTGACTGCGCAGATACACAAACGACTCGGATATTTTCGTCAGCAAGTACGATATCCGCACAGCGAGACATAGCTTGAAAATCTGCAACACTGGTTCCGCCAAACTTGGCAACGATAAGGTTTTTCATTTTTCCCCACTTAGTAAACAAAGGGAAAGCAAGGCTGTGGAATGAAGAAGGGCTTCATTTCTTGGGCCGAAAGCTCTCCACCGATTCTGGTGACAGTCAGTTAGATTCAACCAATCTGACCGAAATTACTTGATAACTAAGTACAGCAATTTCTCGGCGTATATCCCCCTGGCTAACACTCAAATGAAGCTTAGTCTTCTCGTATTAGTTACCTGAACAACGCACCTCTTCCGGTCTTGGGAGGGGTATACACCCCTAGTTAAGACGCGCGCGCATTAAATAGCAAATTGCTGTAAAAATCAACATTAAAACTGCAAAATTTTCGCTAAATAAACGACTGTATATTTCTTTCTGCTGACTTTTAAACTAAAGTTTTTAAATATACGTCAGATAACAGGTTACTGATAAAATTAAGTTAGCTCGCATGCAAAAAAATAACACGACCGAAGAAGAATTATCACTAGATGCTGATCTAGTCCCTGATAATTGGGATGACTTACCCGATCTTGAAGTATTTGACGAAGAAGAACTATCCTTCGTCAAACAGCCAGATGCTTCTGCACATACTCAACCAGATGATGATCTAGTCTTAGACGAACTAGATGAGTATCTAAATGATGATTTATTAGCTGATTTACATGCGGACAATGAAACGGACATCCAAGTATCAGAAGAACTCAATACAAACGAACTCAACAATGATGATTTATTGATTGATGATAGTGAAATGGCCGACATCGACCTATCACTTGAGCAGGATGACACACTCGATGAAATTGAGCTAGATGAAGAACAATTAGCTGAATTTGAGTTAGAGCTAGATGATACAACAACTCAACAAGCAGACGAAGCTGAATGGGTCGATAGCCAAATGCCCAGCACCATTGATAAGCTTGCGCAGCACCAAAAGTCACAAGTTGAATCTGATTCTCAAACCCAAACCACAGATACCAGTTTGCAACCGCTAGCCAATAGTATAGATGCCCTATCTGTGCAAATAAACGCACTGACGCAAGCAGTAAGCCAGCTACTTCAACAAAAAAAGCAAGCCGATGGCGAGACGGTCAACCCGCAAAAATTATTCTCTACCGGAGTTTATTACGCAAAACATGCCGACTACATCCATGCGGCAAAGTGGTTTCGTCGGGCGGCCATGGCAGCACATGGTAAAGCGATGTTCTATTTGGGCATGATGTTTATTAAAGGTGAAGGTCTGCCCAAGTCAGTTATTCATAGTTATGTTTGGATGTCACTTGCCAACGTTTATGGCGTAACTGAAGCAAAAGCCGCGATGATGGATATTCAACACAAATTAACCGCGCACGAACTCAATCAAGCACAGCGGTTAGCTGCGGAAAAATATGAAGAAATAGAAGACATTCAAGCTAAATTAGCGCTACAAAACTAACAACCATCAATATTGAATCTAAGGTTTAAGCAGAAAAACCAACCAACTAACAGAAATAGCGCCAGGAGGTAGTGAGGGTTGAGGTGTTAGCCACTATTCCTGTCAGTTGGTTATGCTCAAGTTAAACAATTTGGAAAGAGGGATTTCCGTCAAATAATTGTCTAACTAACGCATTTGGTCGCAAATTGTATTTGCTAAAAGGATTAAAGCAATATGCTTGCCAAATTAACAGTCACATTGTTTTAATCAAGTAAAAACGAACCTCCATGTCCAGTCACTTAATAAACAACCAAAATGAGTTGTTATGCTAACTAACCTCCCAACAAAGATAATGCTGATTGTGGTCTTTGATTCGCTTGGCTAAGTACAGTAGTACTTGCTTGTTGTAAAATTTGATTTTTAGTCAATGAAGCGGTTTCTTCAGCAAAGTCGGTATCTTTGATACGAGAGCGCGCAGCAGATACATTTTCCGCAACATTACTTAAGTTACGGATGGTTGACTGAAATCGATTTTGCAATGCACCTAAGTCTGCTCGAGCCGCACCAATCACAGAAATTGCGGTGTCAATTGCGGTTAACGCGGCCGACGCATCATTTTCCGTTTGAACTGTCAGTGTACCTACACCCAAACCTGAGGCGCCAAAGCCACCAGTGCGTGACATATTTACCGAGATAGTTTGGCCACCATTTGCACCGACTAAAAATGCTGCAGAATAAGTACCAGTTAACAAGTTAACACCGGCAAATTGAGTCGTTGAACCAATTCGACTAATTTCAGTTTTAAGTGCAGAAACTTCTTTTTGTAGTGCTAAACGGTCAGACGAACTGTTAATACCATTTTGTGCCTGAATTGATAATTGACGAATACGTTGTAATGAAGAGGTGATCTCTTGCATTGCACCTTCAGCGGTTTGGGTTAAAGAAATTGCATCGTTTGCATTTCTAACCGCTTGATTTAAGCCTTCGATTTGTGTAGTCATACGGTCGGTAATTTGCAAACCTGCCGCATCATCTGATGCACGGTTAATACGAAAACCTGACGATAGTCTTTCAAAAGCTGTGTTTAATCCTAAGTTTGAATTAAATAACTGACGCTGAGCGTTTAATGAAGATACATTTGTATTTACGAACATTGACATTTTGGTCTCTCCTAACTTGGTTTATTAAGTGCCTTGTTTTTATTGTTATCATCCGCTGACACTTAATATATCGGAGAGGCCGCAACAATCTTTATAGATTGGCAGCAAATAATAGCGGAAAGTTTTGCCGCAAATCGGCAAAACCTCACAACTTTGATCGGCAAATGGGCTATAACCCATTGATTTAACTAGCTCTACAAACCACACTGCCCGCCTATAAAAATTTCCATATTTGAGGTAAAAAGTGCAAAAAAGTCCTAAAGGCAAAAATAAGAGCCGAGATTTACCGCTTCTCGGCCCTTATTGGAGTGAGTACAACTCACCCGTTTGGCCTGAAAAACCCGTCGCACTACCTCCTGGCTATTCCCAAACGGGCGGAAGCAGAGCTTAAGTCAAATATTAACCTAATAGCGATAAAGCCGATTGAGGTCTTTGGTTTGCCTGACTTAAGATAGTAGTACTGGCTTGCTGAATTATCTGATTACGGGTTAATTCAGCTGTTTCAGTTGCGAAATCTGTATCTTTGATGCGAGAACGCGCACCTGAAACATTTTCCACAATGTTACTTAAGTTACGTATTGTTGATTGGAAACGATTTTGTAACGCACCCAAATCTGCACGAGTCGAACCAATTGTTGAGATAGCCGAATCGATAGCGGTCAAAGTGCCTGACGCAAGTTCTGCTGTACTAACATCAAAGCTAGCACCACCTAAACCCGAAGCACCAAAACCACCGGTGCGTGATAAGTTAACGGAAATGGTTTGACCACCATTAGCACCTACTAAGAAAGCAGCTGAATAGGTACCTGTTAATAAGTCAACACCGGCAAACTGAGTTGTTGTACCAATACGGCTTATCTCAGTTTTAAGTGCTGATACTTCTTTTTGTAGTGCCGTTCTGTCCGCTGAGGTATTGATACCGTTTTGCGATTGAACCGCTAACTGACGGATACGCTGCAAAGAAGAAGTAATTTCTTGCATTGCACCTTCAGCTGTTTGGGTTAATGAAATAGCGTCATTGGCATTACGAACCGCTTGATTCAAACCTTGAATTTGGCTCGACATACGGTCGGTAATCTGTAGACCCGCAGCATCGTCCGATGCTCGGTTGATACGAAAACCAGATGACAAACGTTCAAATGAAACATTAAGCGCAGAGCCAGAATTAAACAACTGACGCTGTGCGTTTATTGAGGACACATTAGTATTAACGAACATACTCATAGTACTCACTCCTATGCAATAAAATGTTCAATAAATGAAGGCCTAAGCCAACAAGTTACACTTAAAGGCATAAATTATAAATTTATCCTTCTTCACCATTTATATCGGCACATAAAAAGTACACTTTAGAAATTAATTGAACATTTTTTGTCATTTCAATAATACTTTATACATACAAATGAGAGTATAACAAAAAATAAAGATGAACTTTGTTTTTTTCGGGTTATTAGAATAGACATAGGACAGGATTGATGGGAGCAACAGGTCCACCACCAACAGAACAAGCAAAACAGCTGGGGAAAAATTCCCCAGCAAATCGCTACACAAGTTAGGAGAGAGTGCGCGAACTGGTTTGCAAAGAGTCACAGATTAAATTTATGACAATTTGCGTAAATAGCACCCTGGCGCGTTGAGCTCGAACGAGATAACGCTTTCCACTTGTGGTTTAAATCACTATCAATTGATAGGTGCGGACAATCATCCGCGTAATATTATTCATAGACTTATCCCAACAATGACAAGGCAGATTGAGGTCTTTGGTTGGCCTGACTCAATACAGTTGTACTTGCCTGTTGTAAAATTTGATTTTTGGTAAGTGACGCCGTTTCAGTCGCAAAATCTGTATCTTTAATGCGTGAACGCGCGCCTGAAACATTTTCAACTATGTTACTTAAGTTACGAATAGTTGATTGGAAGCGATTTTGTAACGCACCCAAGTCGGCTCGAGTCGAACCTATAGTCGAAATTGCAGCATCAATTGAAGTTAACGCAGCTGATGCTTGGCTGGCTGTTTGAACAGATAAGGTGCCGATACTCAAGCCCGAAGCACCAAATCCACCACTGCGAGACAAATTAACCGAAATAGTTTGCCCACCATTTGCACCAACTAAAAATGCAGCCGAGTAAGTACCTGTCAACAACTCTACACCAGCAAACTGCGTGGTTGAACCGATACGGCTGATTTCAGTTTTAAGTGCTGATACTTCTTTTTGTAGCGCCAAACGGTCAGATGAACTATTGATACCATTTTGCGATTGCACCGCTAACTGACGAATTCGTTGCAATGATGAAGTAATCTCTTGCATCGCCCCTTCAGCAGTTTGCGTTAATGAAATCGCATCATTCGCATTTCGAACTGCTTGCTGTAAACCTTGTACTTGGGTGGTCATTCGGTCGGTGATCTGCAAACCAGCCGCATCATCTGATGCTCTGTTGATACGAAAACCTGACGATAAACGTTCAAACGCTACATTGAGCGAGTTACCCGAGTTGAACAGTTGTCGCTGCGCATTGAGCGATGAAATATTTGTATTTACGAACATAGACATAATTACTCTCTCCTAATCTAACGTCTTTTTATATAAACCTTGTTGTTTTTGAGCTTAAACTTACTTTGTGGTTTGAAACTTATGTCTTCCAGTGACACTTAATATATCGGAGAGAAAAAACGACTCTTTAGGAAAAATTTAAAAAAATAACCTTAAAAATTAGATAATTACGCTCTAAAGTTTTTACACAACCTGCCGACTCGGTAATAAAACAAAAACTTAAATAATTTTTTTCAGGTGAAAACTGAACAAGATTCAACCAGTCAAGTCAACTCAGTAAAAATCAGCTAGTCTGAAAACGCAAAAACCCGCCGAAAGCGGGTTTATTGTCAAAGGTGAGCGTTCAGGTAAAGTTATAGAAAGTTAAATAAAGACAGTCCTGTAATGCGACCAAAGGTGGTATTTGACACTTGATAAGCGGTTTCTTGTTTTTGTAGTTCAGTAACAGCCTCGGCAAAGTCTGCTTCAGAGACTTTGGCTTTGGCAGATTTAACGTTTATCTCTAGGTCTTTGTTCGACATATCCACACTATCGATTACATTAATGCGTCCACCAATTTCAGAGCGAGCAAAACCAACATTTTCTTGTGATTGGTTAATCGAAAACAGTGTATTTTGAATAGTGTCGTTTAATGAATCACCAGCGCCTTGTGGATCTCGCAAGCGAGAAATCAGCTCGTCTAACGAATTTAAAATATTTCGTTTGGCTGGATCGTTTAAAGTAAAATCTAACTGCTGTCCAGCAGTAGGTGTGCCATTAACAGAAAATTCTAACCCTTTAAAGTTAATCGGCGTGCCAGCGGTGAAATTACCTGAGTCCAAGACGTTACCACTATTATCTTGTACTTGATATGTCCCTGTACCAAAAACAACACTGTAGTCATTTGAGCCAGCTGGGCTAGGAGGAATTTTTAGGTAATTCTGTTGATGGAAGTTATCAAAGCTATCGCCATTTTCTAATCGATAACTGCCAGACGCCGTTGACGAGCCCGCAATCGTTACACCGTTTCGCGCAGCTGTATCTTCAAATATAGAAAAACCAGAGCCTGGAATACCAGCTTCTACTTTTAATGTTTCTGATATCTGTACTTTTTTAACGTTCTCGTCACCTTGGTAAATATAGCTACCAGAGCTATCTTGAATAAAAGGCGGCTTATCTGATTTTGCCCCCGCAAAAATATAATCACCCTGCGAGTTTTTTGAGTTCATTAAATCGGCAATTTCTTGCTTAATTAAATCTAACTCTACAGCCATTGCTCGTCTATCGGTATCATCAAACGCACCATTACCAGCTTGAATGGATAAAGTATGCGCTCTAGTCAACGAATTATTGATACCCGTTAATGCTGTTTCTTGTGTACTCAATTGATTTTTAAGTTGTATAGTATTTTTACTAAACTGCTCTAACCGCGACAAATCCTCATCAAAACGTACAACCTTAGTTGCGCCAGATGGATCATCCGATGGTTTTAAAATATTCGTTTGTTTCACCAATACATCATTGGCGCGCACCAACTTTTTTTGAGTTTCTAAGATACCTTGTAAACTGCGGTCATAAATTAAATTTGTGGTTAATCGCATAAATTACCTCACCGCCTGCAATAGCGAATCAAACAGGGTATTAGACACGGTAATAATTCGAGCAGCCGCACTGTACGCTTGTTCATACCTAACTAAGTCTGCCGCTTCTTCATCCAAATTAACCCCGGACATATCCGCCACCCGCTGTTCAGATTGCTCTAGCATAGTGGTACTGGCTGTTAGGTCAATTTGTGCTCGATTTGCAGTGTCACCAACAAAGCCGATTAAATTAGAGTAGGCTTCAGTAAAAGTAAGGGTGTTATTACCTGTACCGGCGATATTTCGCCGCATGGTGTCATCAGACTGCAAATCAGTTAACTTCTGCCCATTAAAGTTATCATCCAAAGCATCTGAGTTGAAGCTAATATTAAATTCATCACCTGCTTGTGGCTGACCAGCAATGCTAACTTCATATCCAGGGTAATCACTACCATGCGTGGCTGCTGGCCAAGCACCAGCGGCTTGCAATTGCGCCATAATGTTGTCACCAGAGGTTGCTGTTCCTAGTACATTGCCAGAACTATCTTGTACTTCATAAGTACCTGCTAATGTATAAACCACTTTAGTCGGCGCATCCGCATCTAATGCGTTGGCCGCATCAAATGCACTCATATTCAGTGTTGAGTTATCAGTATCGGTTGAAGTAATCTCTTGCAATTTAATTTCGCCGTTTCCAATATTAGTAATTGGATTTTCGACCGAAATCGGTGCAGCTAAAGCTATTTGCTCTGGCCGGTTTAAGTTCATTTCAATTTGCACACCAGCTAACCGAGTTGGTCTTGCCAAAAATGTATCGCCGGCTACAAATGCATTATCAGGTGAAAACCTTAACTCTAAACCATCGGGCAATCCATCGGCACTGCCTTGATAATCAGCTGTACTCGCTGGAATTGTAAAGGGGCCACTTGCCGTGCCAATGGTTTCGCCTTGTTTGTATGCTTGAACAGTATACTCAGTAGCTGAAGTAAAAGTTACTTGGTAATCAAAGTTACTCACCTGGTCACCCAAGCCCTCTTCAATTCTCACTTCTACATAATGGTTGGCACTGCTGTTGTCGCGATACCCTAAAGCCTGAGTGCTCGGAATGTTAAATATATCACCACCGAGTTGGCCTTCTAAATCAACACCTTTTTTGTTTTGTTCGTTCATGGCATCGGAAAAAGCGATAGCGAGTTGCCCTAACGAATTTATCGACTCGTCCAACACCGTTTTTCGATATTCAATTAAACCACCAATAGATCCGCCCAAATTTTCGGTGCGAAAATCTTGTACTGCATTTGGGTTGCTATTAATGAAGGTTTGTATTTCTGTGCGGTTCGGGTCAGGATCACCCGAAACTGCCTTAAACTGAAAATAGTTGGCATTGGTAACCAGCGATTGTCCACCTTGAGTATTAACATAAATAGCACCTGTATCGGCTTCAATAGTTTGTGAGTTGACCTTTTCAGCTAAACGTCGAATGACTTCATTACGTTCATCTAATAATTCTGGAGCTGATTGGCCATTCACAGAAGATTGTTTCGATGCAACTATTTTACCATTTAAGTCATATAAACCTTTGATCAATGAATTGGTTTCACTTAGTTCTAACTTAATTTCATCGTTTACGATTTGCTCTTGTTCCAACACTCTGTCTGTTAGACTTTGCATTCGACCAACAAGTGCGTTTGAATCGGAAATTACCAATTGACGAGGTGTTAATGAAGACGGATCGTCATTTGCTTCATGCAAACGTTGAAATACGCCCTCTAAACCTTTTGAAATACTGACAGTTTGGTCGGAAAATAAGTTATCCAATACACTAGTGTTTTCTGTATAGGTTTGTAATCGGGCGTTTTCGGTAGTGTCGCGGCGATATTGATCAATGGCATAACGGTCAAACATACGGATAACTTGTGGTCGGCCTACTCCCCACTCTACGTAGTTTGCATATTCGGTACGCTGACGGGTAAAGCCCGGCGTATTCATATTGGCAATATTGTTACTGGTTGTCGCCAGTTGGTTTTGATTACCCAACAAAGCCGATGAACCAATCTTTAACAAGTCCGTCATTTAGTTTAACCCCAACCCAATGCCTAATAGCTAAAATTCTTGCTATGTTTTATATCGGCAAACATTATTAAAACTTTAGCATATCTCTTGCGGAATCGAACACAGAATCTTTCAACACAGACATAATTTTATCCGCATAGTTGGGGTCGGTCGCATAACCTGCTTTTTGCAGCTCAGAAAAATACTGTTTAACGTCTTTACCAACCTCTACTGCTTGCTGATATCTGGGGCTATTTAAAATAAAATCGGCATAATCTTGCATAGACTCGGCAATATTTGAATAAGCACGAAATTGTGCTCGTTCTTGATGCGCAACACCATTTTTATATTCAAGGGTACTAACAGTCGTTTTGTCTCCATCCCAACGGCCGTCCGCTTTAATTCCAAAAAAATTTAACGCATTACTGCCATCGAATTTTTGCATCATTTTTTGACCCCAACCAGTTTCTAGCGCTGCTTGACCTATCATGGCTATTGGAGAAATACCCAATTTTTCCGCTGCCATGGTCGCGTACGGAAGCAATTTATCAACAAAGTCTTGTTTGTTGGCAAATTCTACTCGCTCAACCGGCAAAGCCGTACTTTGCTCCACAGCGGTTTGATTTGCTTGTGGTTGCTCAGCTGCTCTTGCGGAAAACTGATTGGCTTGCGGATAAGCCTGCGCTCTGGATAGTTGGCCATCGTTACGCGTAATTGATGCTGCGGTGATATTCCCTGTGCCTGGCGACAATTGTTCTACAATTAGATCGGCCAAACCCAATGCACCAGTTGACGATAAGTCTACAGCCAGCTGGTCATCCATCATACCTCGGAAAAATTTCGTTTCTTGGCTATTAAATGGGCTGTCTTTGTCTTCTAATACTTCTTCTGCCTGACGCATACTTTGCAGCATCATTTTCATAAAAATGGATTCAAAATGCTCCGCCGCTTTGCGCAGAGCCTTTTGATCATTTGGATTACTTTGGGCAGCCTCACGGAGGCCATTTAAGCCAGCAAAATCTTGAACAAATTGAGCTTGATCTAATTTATCCATCTCGCCACCCGCTAGATAACCACTAATTCGCCTTGCAGTGCACCCGATTCTTTTAATGCTTCTAAAATTGCCATTAAATCACCGGGAGCTGCGCCAATTTCGTTTAACGCTCTCACTAGCTCATCTAAACTAGTACCAGCATCCAAAACAAACATTCGGGTGTCATCTTGTGCCACATCAATTAGTGTTTGTTTGGTGGTCACTGTATCACCACCCGCAAATGCATTTGGCTGACTGACCTGTTGATTCGCCGCAATAGTCACTGTCAGTCCACCATGAGTTACTGCAGTCGGTGCCAAGCGCACATCTTTGCCAATAACGATTGTGCCAGTACGTGAATTCACTATCACTTTAGCGGGCGCATCTGCTGGGGTAAATTCTAGGTTTTCTAACGTAGCAATATATGAAACCCGCTGGCCAATATCTCTGGGCGCAATCACTTTTACTGAGGTGGCATCAACTGCTGTTGCTGAATTAGGGCCAACCAGCTGATTAATCACATCTGCCATACGTTTTGCTGTGGTAAAATCGGAACGGTGCAAATTAAAGGTTAATGTATCCCCGTGGCCTAATGCAGTTGGTACTTCGCGTTCAACCAAAGCGCCATTCGGAATACGTCCAACTGTAGGCGTATTCACCAGTACCTGCGAACCATCTTGCCCTTGAATACCAAATCCACCAACAATTAAGCTGCCTTGGGCAATCGCATAAGTTTTACCATCTGCACCTTTTAACATTGTTTGTAATAAGGTACCGCCATTTAAGCTTCCTGCGCTGCCAATTGACGAAACAGTTACGTCAATTTGTTGACCTGGTTTAGTAAATGGTGGCAAGGTGGCTGACACAGCTACCGCTGCAACATTTTTAATTTTTGGTTTAGTTGACGATGGTAAGCTGATACCAAAGTTATTCAGCATGGTTCTAAAACTTTGTTCGGTAAACGGACTTTGCTCACCCGTTCCAGGCAAACCAACAACTAAACCATAACCGACTAATTGATTATCACGAATGCCTTGAATACTAGCTAAATCTTTAATGCGTTGCGCTTGCACAAACGATGTAAAGAACAGCAAACTAATCAATACAATAAGCTTTTTCATTATCTACTCCTTAAAACGGCCACCAAGTGGAATAGAAGAACTTAGATAACCAGCCTTGCTGCGAAGACTCTGCAAACGAGCCTGTACCACTATATTGGATACGGGCATTGGCAACACGTGTACTTGGCACAGTATTGTCACTACTGATATCAGCAGGTCGAACTATGCCTGTTACTCGAATATATTCATCACCCGTATTCAGCGTTAACCATTTTTCACCACGTACCACCAAGTTACCATTGGGTAAAATACGTGTTACATGGACTGAAATTTGCCCAGTTAAACTGTTACTCTGATCGGCTTTAGAGTCACCTTTAAATTCGGTTTCACTACTCAAACTAAGATCTATCGGATTACCACCAATGGTTGCAACACGACCGAGTGCCGAAAAAGGCTGCATTGATACATCGTTTTCTTTACCGTATTCTGCCTTAGATTGCTTAGACGCAGAGGTATTTTCTTTTAAGACCACTGTGATAATGTCGCCTAACCTGCGTGCTTTACTGTCAGAATAAATATTGTTTGGACTAATATCAGAATACAATGAGCCTGTCGGTACCACAGCTACCGCTTCTGGAATTGGCTCTATTGGTGCAAATTCTGGATCGTCCGGTATCGCAGCTGATTCTTTGGTGGTTGCACAGCTGACCAAACACAAAAGCATCAAGCTTGTTGCCATTGATTTATACATTGAGCTATTCATCAGCCACCTCCAAATCAAACTAAATTTATAGCTGCTGCACCGCTTGACCCAACATTTGGTCAACCGACGAAATAACTTTAGAGTTCATTTCAAATGCACGTTGGCTCTCAATCAGATTGACCAACTCTTCAGTCACATTCACGTTTGACGTTTCTAATGCACCTTGAATGGTTAAACCTAAGCCATCAACGCCTGGATTACCTTGTACTGGCGCGCCACTTACCGCTGTTTCGGTATACAAATTTTGACCAATTGGTTGTAGACCTGATGGATTGATAAAATCAGTTAAAGTTAGCTGGCCAACCACTACGTTATCCGCTTGTCCAGGCAAGGTAACACTGACTTCACCATCTTGAGAAACAGTAACTGATTGTGCATCAGGCGGAATTGTAATGTTTGGCTGGATTAAGAAGCCTGCACCTGAGGTGACCATTTGCCCATCTGCATCTAAGGTAAATTGACCATTACGCGTATAAGCTATGGTGCCATCTGGTTGTAATACCTCAAAAAAACCTTTTCCTTGTACCATCACATCTAACGCATTTTCGGTTGTTAGCGTGTTACCTTGCGAAAAGTTTTTTTGTGTTGCCACTACTTTTGAACCTGCGCCTAACATTAAACCATTTGGTAGCTCAGTATCTTGCGAAGAACGACCACCAGGCTGATTAATATTTTGGTAGAGCAAATCTTCAAATATTGCTCGGCTTTTTTTAAAACCAATTGTACTGGCATTGGCCAAGTTATTTGAGATAACCGAAATATCGGTTTGCTGTGCATCAAGCCCAGTTTTACTGATCCAGAGTGCTGAATGCATATTTCACCTCCTGAGTAATTAAACTCAATTAAAAAACTCTCATTAACATGTCTGATTGACGATCTATGGTTTCGGCTTGTTTCATCATCTTGTTTTGCATTTCAAATTGTCTTTGCAATGAAACCATATCAACCATAGCGCTAACTGCATTAACGTTGCTCGACTCTAACGCACCTTTAATAATGCGCACATCCGGCGATGCTTCACAAAAGCCACACTGAGCAAACTCATCTAATTCTTTTGGCCTAAATAAACCATCATTACCTTTGTCTAATTCAAAGTCGTCAGTTGGCTTTATTAGCTTTATCCGATCAACTTCTTCTAAAAAGTTTGCTGGCGCCCCCTGAGGTCTAACAACAATCGCGCCATCTAAACCAATTTCCACTTTATCTACTGGAATTGGCAATAAAATGGGCCCGCCTTCACCGATTACAGGTTGACCACTCGATGTGGTTAACAATCCTTCAGGCGTAATTTGCAAATTACCATTGCGGGTATAAGCTTCTTGACCATTTTTGTCTTCCACCGCCATCCAGCCGTCACCTTGAATCGCAATGTCTAAATCTCGACCTGTGGTGATCATGGTGCCACCGGACATGTTTTGCGAGGGCCGCTCAGCCATTGAAAAAACGCGAGATGGCAAACCTTCTCCAAAAGCTTGCATACTGCGCGCTTGTACTAGATCAGCCTTAAAACCAATGGTTTTAACATTGGCTAAATTATTGGCTTGAACAGATACCGCATTTAGATTTTGTTTGGCGCCACTCATGGCTACCCATAGCATTTTATCCATGTTAACCGCCGCTCTGACAATAGTTTGACATACTGTTTATTTTGCAAGGTTAATGCCAACAAACAAAATGAAGTGAAAATTTTTATGCTTTAGTATCAATAATTTAATGCGGGTATAAAAAGAAAACGAGCAGCCAAAACATTGACAGCTCGTTTGTTGAAGAGGTAGAAATTTTATTAACGGATTTGCAGTATATTCTGTTGTAACTGCGAGTTGACGTCTAATGCTCTTGAATTAGCTTGGAATGATTTTTGAGAGGTAATCAAATCCACCAGCTCTTGAGTTATATCTACGTTCGATTGCTCCAAAGCTGAAGAAACAATGGTGCCAAAGGTACCTGTGTTTGCTTCACCCGCTAATGGCTGGCCTGAGCTAATTGTTTCTTTCCAGCTTACGTTACCGATTTGTTGTAAACCTTGGTCGTTAGCAAATCGCACTAGCGCAACACGGCCTAAATAATCAACTGTACCGTTGGAGTAATTGGCAGAAACTAAACCATCATCTGCAATGGACACACCAGTTAATCGGCCCACAGTAGCACCGTCTTGCTCGAGTGATGTTACTTCGAATGAAGATGCAAATTGTGTTGGTTCTGTGAAATCGAGTGTGATGGTTTGAGCAGCATCAGCGCCATTAGTTAATACACCCGCTTCGGGCGGTGTATTGGTTAATGTTGGCCCCAACGGCTGACTGGTCACAAAAGGCTCTGCATCTGTACCAGGTAGGTAACCATTTACTGACTGAATTTCACCTTGGTTATTAAACACTAAAGGAATACCAACAAAGTCACCGTCACCAGCTGCATACCCAGTTGGCGAAGCAGTAATTTGCCCACCGCTAGCGGCAGTTGCGTTTGCATCACTCGCTCCAATTGCTGTCCCATTTAAATCAACAGGAACTGGATTGCCGTTAGCATCTGTATCTACTGACATAAATACATACCAACGGTTAATTGGTGGTGTATTGCTAGCAGCGTTTTCATCTTTAACATAATAAGTTGTTTGGATATGACTTTCACCGAGGGAGTCAAATATGGTTACTGATGATGACGCATGATAAGTGGTGTTATCATTCGGATTAAATAAAGCTGGGTCTAATGGTGTCGAAGTTGAATCAACATTAAAAGTCATTTCAACATTTGTGGTCGCCACCGGCACACCGGCTGAATCTGGAATACGTAAAGTTTCGGTGGTCGATAATGAAACACCTTGTGATGTGCCGTCTTCATTTACTGGATAAACTTGCAAATAATGACCTTTATTTGAAACCACAAAATTGTCTTCATTCAGTTTAAAATTACCTGCTCGGGTAAATGACATATCACGTGATGCTAAATCGGGCGTCATCGCAAAAAAGCCATTACCAGTGATCGCTAAATCGAGCGAGTTATTGGTAAATTTTAAGCTACCTTGACCAAACTGCTGGGCAACAACAGAGGTTAAACCACCATCACCCACCTTAGTTTTGCCTGCACCAAATACAGATGTTGCAAATACGTCACCAAACTCCGCGCGGCTTTCTTTAAAACCTGTGGTGTTGGCATTGGCAATATTATTTGCCGTTGTATTTAAATCTTTCTGTGATACCGAAATACCACTTAACGCTACGTTAAAAGACATACCTTGTTACCTCTTCGTTTTTTGAACCTAATTAAGGCGCAACCTCAATAATGTCGTCCATTGAGAAATTGCCTAACCCGGCTAAATTCATATCTAATGCGTTACCCGCACCAAAGCGCACACTGCTAACCGTAGAGTATGAGCCATTTGTAATATCTGTTCGTTGACCCGATGATGGGTCTATGCCTGTTGCTTCAATTTTGTATAAGCCTGCTGGCATTTGTTCGCCCGCGCTATTTTTACCATCCCATGTGTAAGTCAATGGACCTTCTGACGAAGCCCCCAGCTCCAATGTTTGAATGGTTTTACCCGAACTATCTTGTACATTTACTCGAATATCATTCATGCCACCTTCAAACATTAATTGAGCAGGCATCATGTAGCTGTCTTCGCCTACTTGAAAAAGCGCACCTTGTTCAGATTCAACCAATACTTGGCGGCCAACCATAGATGAAGCTTGCAATGCTTTATTCGATGTTTGATTTACAGAATTATTGGCAAGAAATTCGCTGAACTGCCCTGTAAATGTGTCAAATTTATCGCCCAAGTCGGTAATCCCTTCAGCCATAGTAAAACTGGTCATTTGCGAGATCATTTCTTCGTTGCTAGCCGGGTTGGTTGGGTCTTGTGCAGCTAGCTGAGTTGTCAGCAAGGAGAAAAAATCTTCTTGCCCCATAGTGTTGCGCTCAGCTTCACTTTGATTTTGGTTCGCTTGCTCTGTTTTACGCAAGTTCTCCAATATATTGCTATTGTTAGTATCGATTGTTGACATAAGCCTAGACCTCTAACCCTATTTACCCTGGCCAATTTGTAATGTGCGAGACAACATTTTCTTCGCATTATCGGCAATTTGAATATTGGTTTGATAAGCCCGTGAAGCAGAAATCATATTTGCCATTTCTTCCATCACATTTACGTTAGGTTTATAAATGTAACCATTTTTATCTGCCATTGGATGGTTAGGGTTGTATTCAACTGTCAACGGTTTGTCACTTTCAACAATACCCTTTACCTTAACACCAATATTTTCACTATTTTCCATGTTGCTAGAAGCTCGTGACATCTCAGCAGCAAACACTGGGTGGCGAGCACGGTAGGTCTGATCCACCGATGAACTAACACTATCGGCATTCGATAAGTTACTCGCTGTGGTATTTAAGCGAACTGATTGTGCTCGCATTGCTGAGCCTGATATATCAAATACATTAAATAAACTACTCATTAGCCTTGCCCACCATTAATTGCTTTTTTCAAACCAGTTA
Source organism: Catenovulum agarivorans DS-2 (assembly GCF_000568405.1). Classification (GTDB taxonomy): domain Bacteria; phylum Pseudomonadota; class Gammaproteobacteria; order Enterobacterales; family Alteromonadaceae; genus Catenovulum; species Catenovulum agarivorans_A. The sequence continues at coordinate 17,368 of NZ_ARZY01000017.1, read as the reverse complement.
TCTTGTCAGTCATAAACTTAACGCTGGCATTAAAGCGTAATTGATTCTGTAGAAATTCATTTCGTTCGGCTTGCAATTCAACCGTATTGCCATCACCAGTGTCTGGCTGAGCTGGTGTTCTAAATTGCAAACCATCATTGATAGTCGACTGAACATTGATGTGCTTTTCGTTAGTGCGCTCTAAAGAACTTGTATATTTTCGTCTCTCACCAGCAAGTGCTGCTTGAAAATCAAAATCGCGTGCCTTGTACCCTGGGGTATCAGCATTAGCTATATTGCTTGCGAGCACTTCAGAGCGTTCGATGCGCAGCTGTAACGCTTTAGGGTGTACGCTAAAAGCTTTATCTAACGAAATCGCCATTTTTTTGTCTCCTAAATTACTTACTTAGGACAAAGCAACTTAAATGCCAATATTAGAAAATTATTATTCCCAAACAGCAAACAAAAACAAAAAACATGAAAAATCAAAAGGTTAAAACTAAACCTTTAAAGAATTTTCGGCGCTAAAAGCAAATAAATAGATTTAAAAAGACAGGTAAATTAATGTCGGCAGGTAAAAGCGGCAAAGATTGCCGCTCTATTTTTTCTTGGGTCGGTAAACAATACCAGGGTTACAACGCTGCATTTCAAAATCATCACTTAACCCAGTAATAGATTCTGAAGCCCCCAAAAACAAATAACCATCAGGATTTAAAGCTTGGGCAAACTGCCGAAGTATTTTACTTTTGTTTTCAGCGGAAAAATAAATCAGTACGTTACGGCAAAAGATAATATCGAACTTGCCCAATAGCGAATAACTATCTAACAAATTCATTTGCCTGAAATTAACTAGGTTACGTACATTATCTCGAAGTTTCATCGTCCCAGCTTCTGCACATGGCTCAAAAAATTGTTGCTTGCGTTGCGGGGATAACCCCCTTGCTAGAGCGAGTGAATCATAAACGCCACTTTTACATATTTCTAGCATCGAGGGGGATATGTCTGTTCCTAGAATAGAAACACGGCCACTTGTTCTTCTACGCTGCTGATATTCTAACGCTGTCATCGCGATTGAATACGGTTCTTGCCCTGATGAAGAAGCAGCCGACCATATCTTAACCGATTTATTATCATAGTTAGGAAAGATGTCTTTTGCTAACACTTCAAATGGATATGAATCACGAAACCATAAGGTTTCATTGGTTGTCATCGCGTCAACAACAGCCGCTCGTAACTGTCGTTCGGTAATGTTCATCGCTCGAGTAACAATTTCCCCCAAGCTTTGCGCTTTAAATTTGGATAATAGTGGCGACAATCGGCTTTTAACCAAATATTGTTTATTCCCCCCTAGAACAATTCCGCACTGATGTTCTAAAAAGGTACAAAATTTGTTGTAGTCGTCAGTTCCAATGGTTTTATCTAACACACAAAATTCCTAATTGTCCACGTTCAACCATTTTTGCACTGCTCCAGCTAGTTCATCTGGATTAAACTTTGCAATAAAGTCATCAGCTCCTACTTTATCGACCATTGCGTGATTAAATACCCCACTTAACGAAGTGTGTAAGATCACGTGGAGATTTTTAAGTTTAGGATTATTTTTGATTTCAGCGGTCAAGGTATAGCCATCCATTTCAGGCATTTCAATATCAGAGATTAGCAGAGCGACTTTATCAGTTACATCACCTGTTTCTTGCGCTAATTCGTTGAGTTTTATCAGAGCATCTTTGCCGTTAATCGCCAATTGCATATCAATACCTAAACCTTCAAGCGCTCGCTTAACCTGATTTCGAGCAACCGAAGAGTCATCTGCAATAAACAACACCTTATTGGTGAAATCTTTGACAATTGGGTTAGCGTCTAACACCTCTTTACTTACTTCAGCATCTATCGGCATTATTTCATGGAGAATTTTCTCGACATCAAGAATCTCTACCAATTCTTTATCAACTTCAGTGACAGCTGTTAAATAGCTATATCGACCCGCCCCCTTTGGTGGCGGCATAATAGATTCCCAATTGATGTTAATAATGCGCTCGACTGATGAAACTAAAAAGCCTTGAACGGAGCGATTATATTCGGCAATAACAATAAAACAGTCTTCGGTATTTTGGATTGCTCGTCCACCTGTGGCCATGCCAAGATCAATAACCGAAATGGTTTGTCCACGAATATGCGCTACACCACGAATAAATTTATTGCGTTTGGGCAATGAAGTCAGTTTTGGACACTGTAGTACCTCCCGTACTTTAAACACATTAATGCCAAACCTTTGTTGACCTTGTAGTTTAAACAACAGTAGTTCAAGCCTATTTTGACCAACAAGCTGTGTTCTCTGATTTACGGAATCTAGTACTCCGGCCATTTTTATCTCCAGAATTTAATAACGCTAGATAGCAACAATGTTTCTAATAGTTTCGGCACAAAGTTTGCCTAACTTAACCCCAATAACATTAAAAGTTACCATACCAACAAATATTTGACAGATATTAGATTCATTTATAACGCTTTTTTCAAATTAAGCATAGTCGAATATTAAAAAAGTGGAACTTAAAATTAGTAAGGTACAAATTATGAAATTGAGTCTCTGTTTGCTAATGCCTCTATTCAGTATAATGTCTTTTACGACAATGGCGAATGTATACAACAAAAAACAACTCGAGCAATTGGCTGAAGAGCATGCGATATCCATCTACCCAGCGCAAGCTGACGAGGAGTTACAAGCATTTGCCTCGCCGATAGACAGTCGCCTGAACATTCAACCATGTGATACTGAAGTGACCGCTCAAGTACCAAATTTTAATCCATATTCTAAAAATATGACTGTGCGTATTCGTTGTGAAGGCGAGAATGGTTGGGGCATGTACATTCCTGTTCAAGTCAAAATTATGACACCAGTTATCGTCGCGGAAACATATATTGAATCTGGGCAAACCATCACACAACAAGATCTAAAAGTAGCCATGATAGAAAAAAACCGTTCAAGAAATGGCTTTATTGCCGATATAAAAAGCATAGTTGGCAGTAAAGCAAAAAGGCAAATTCGCTCAGGTGAAGCTATAATTAGTAGAAATATTTGTTTTGTCTGTCAAGGAGAACTGGTTACAATAGAAGCGGTATCCAACAACTTAAGTGTAAAAACAACGGGCATTGCCCTGTCTGATGGCAGTTATGGCGATACCGTTAGTGTGAGAAACCGCAGTTCTAATCGAGTTGTTCAAGGACGCGTTAGTTCTGTATCTGAGGTGCAGATTTTTTTATAAAACTCGCTATTAAGTGCTAAAGTTTTTAAACTGATGGCCGATACAGATAGTGAAGTTAAATTTTTAGGTAAGAATTATGGCTATTAATGTAAACAATCTGAACAATAATCAGGTTGGTAAAGCCGCGGCAGAGGCGCAACAAAAAGCGCAACAAGGCCAGCAAACAGCCAACCAAACCAATACGCAAGCAGCGCAAACAACTGCGCCGCGTCAAGACTCTGTGTCACTTACTCAAACTGCACAGAACTTGAATAATTTAAACAAAAAGGCAAATAACGCCTCTGGATTTGATCAAGAAAAAGTGGACAAGTTAAAAAAAGCCATAGAGTCTGGCGAATACAAAGTGAATGCAGAGAAATTAGCTGCTAACATTATCGCAAGCGAAGGTAAACTTTTCGGTTTATAAGATGACAGTAAACGCAGTTGAGTTATTGCAACAACAACAAGACAACTTAAACCAATTAATTATTTTATTGGAGCAGGAGCTGTCTGCGTTTAAAAGTCGTCAAGCCGATGAGGTTTACCAAATCGCGCAAAGTAAAAATGCGTTAATTGATCAAATTCAACAAACGGACAAATCTATCTCTGAACTGGCAGATTTAGAACAATTGAAAGCACAAGATGATTTTGCCGCCAAAGTGGAGCAAATTGAAAACACACTGGCCGAAGTCAAAAATAAAAATGCGATTAATGAACGAGTGATTCGCACCAGCTTGAATAATGTCCAACGCTTAAAACAATCTATTCTAGCGCTGAAAAATGCCGATGCTATGACTTACGACAAACAAGGTCAGGCACAAACCCAAACCTTGGGTAAAGGTATTAAAGCTTAGTTCTTATTAAAGTTGTGTTCTTTTGCAGAACAACGACCCCACACTTTTGAAAACCTCGCTTTAGAAAAGGATTAGCTATTCTTCCAGTGGCAATTGAATTGCTGTTGCTTTAATTACAACCGCTACTAATTTCGCGCCAGCATAAAAACAGCACACCAGCGCACCTGCAACTTACTCTTTCACTAACTTAATACCATCCTTTTGTTTGCTCGACATCAGTTGCTGAGCCACATTGTGTGGGATAAAGCCTTGCGAAGAGGCAACAATAGCACGAGATTCAATACCGACCATACGAGCAACCACTTCAACACCATTATCTTTATAGGTAAAGGTACCCGTTAGCACATATTCTATGGGGTGCCATTGACGTAACTCATCAATATCACGGCTCAACGCAAAGTCACCTGTTTCAGTCACCCGAATGGTTCCAGTCGCTTTATAGTCAACAACCGACAAACCTAACACCATTGCTTGATGTTGAAAGCTCTCAGCTAAATGAATACCAAATAAATTAGTTTCTTCTAAATTGGAATCTACAGGGACAAAACTAGCAACAGCTACAGGTGTTTTATCGGTAACGTAGCGCATATTTTTTATCAGTTTGATTGCCATAGCTTCAACATAATCACTAATGGCCAAACGTGTATCTGAACGAATATGGCTATTTTGTTGATTTAAAAATCTGTGAGGATCGCGCGCCCAATGATTCAACAGTGCCGGGTCTTGATGACCATTGAAATTTTCTAGCAATAAAGTTTTATCGGTTTGCGCTTCAATAGAATCTTGCGCTTGCCAAGGTGTTGTTATTTGACAAGCAGACAACGCAAGTAGTGAAACAAATGGGGTGATAATTTTTGACTTTTTCATAATATCCTCACTTTCAAATCGAAAGTTGCCAGTTAATGGTAACGCGCATCAATGATGCGGGTTTGCCCATTGGTAAAGGCTCTTATACGATACAAATCGCGCAAGTTTAATTCTAGTTCAGTAATGTATACACCATCTAAGTGGTAAGTTTTAATAATACGAGCGCCTTTTATGACACCTTGAACTGATGCCCTGACACTTTCATTACCAAGTACCAAATCACTCACTTTAACTTGGCTATTTAACTTATAACCATGAACTTTTTCAGTTAAATCTCGATATGCATCCAGTTTAGACGCTTTAATCGCTTTAACCATTTTAGTTGATTTATCTTGACCAATTTGGCTGTCTATTGGCGCGTAACCAACAGCAGAAACAATGTAGTCCTGTTCGGGTAAATCGTATTGCCATTGATAATGTTTATTGATTTCAACGCTAGGGACTGTATTTTGACAACCCGCCATAACGAACAGGCCAATCAACCATAAAAAGTGTTTAGTCATTTTCAACTCCACTGACCTTTGGAACTCGTGCGCGTTCACCTCTATGGATTAACATGCCATCTTGAGTCATCACGTCTTGGCTTGAATAAAATACATTGTGTGGCACAAACCCTTGTGCTGACGCAATAACTTGTTTGTTGGCACTATCCATCATACGCACATTTACAACCGCGCCGTTTTGATGCATCACCAATGTACCAGACAATAAATATCTAACATCAATATCAGCAGTCAACTGCTCAATGTCCCGACTCCATATTTGATCGGATTGTTCACCAACTTTTATCTTGCCGGTTAGCTTAAAGTCGATAACCGAATAACCACGTTTTTGCAGCTCATAAATAAAGCTTTCTTCCAATTGCCCGCCTAAAGCTTTCAATGGGTGCCCCTGCCCTTGGATCATCTTTCTATCCGCTTGACTGACAAAGTGGGTGACAGCCACATTACCATACAAATTTTGTGGGTTGAGATCAGCTAAAAGCTCGTCAGCTAACATATATGCGTATGCTTTAATGGATAGTTTACTGACGTTCGGTTGATAATATTCAGTCATATCAGACGACTGTTGTTCTGGCACTGCATAGCTGTGACTTGATTTATATGCACACCCTGTCGCAAATAAACTGATAGCAATCGCAGCTGTTAAAGAAGATGAATAAAGCCTTGCCATAATAACGCCCACAAAAATTACCTAAATTTGTTTCTGGCAGAATCACTGCAAAAATGATTCCAATATTAAAGTTCTCCGTGGATAAAATTTGCCAGCGTGCAGGTAAATGCGCTAACCGCTTGATAACTCGGGGCGCGAGTACTTTTATTATTTATTTGAGAGATTGGCACAATCTTAGCTTTACTCTAGCAATCAACATCAATCCGTCAATTATCTAAAAAACCGTCAATAAAATGACTGTTGGCTAAAGGTAGTCGAATAATGAAAATTTTGACCAATATAATCTACGGTATGCTTTTGTCGTTAATTTGCACAGCCTCAGCAACTGCGGCATGGTATCAGGCTAGCGCTTCTAGCCGAGTGATTAATGGCAACATAGCACAAGCCCGCCAAGCAGCAATAGAAGAAGCGGTAAAACAAACACTGTTATTTTCCGGAGCTTCTATTACGAGCTCACAACAAGTCACCAACGGTTTATTGACTCAAGATATGTTTATGGTTCGCTCTAGTGGCGTGGTCAATGAAATTGAGCTGCTAGACGAAACCATACATAAGGGTGAGCTATCGGTGACAGTCCGCGCAGACATATTTGCCGATACTCGGCAATGTTATGCCTCAGATTACAAAAAAGCCATCACGGTGCTGCCGCTGCAAATCAGGCACAACGAACATGCGAAAATTGGTGGATTGTATCAGCTCGGAATGGTCCTAGGTGAACAGATTTATCAAAAAATGACAAGCCACAGTCAAAATGTCGAAGTCAGAGACTTTTACCAAAACCCCATTTTAGATACGCAAGAAAATAAAAAAGATCAGGTTTCGAGTAACCAAGCTCCGGTAATATTGCAACAAATTGCCCGTCAAACTGACAGCCAACTGGTGATCTCAGGTGAGTTGGTTGATCTATCAATTGGCAGCACATCTAATAAATTAACTCAATGGTTGAGCAATGAAACGGCAGAAAGGTTTTTTGAAATGCGTTTGTATTTGCATGACGCATTAACTGGCGAGCGTTTGCAACAATTTGACTATTTTGCTCAAACCATGTGGGAGTTTGATTTAAAACAACGTGTTGACCTAACGAGCCGACGATTTTGGTACAGTGCCTATGGACAAATTATTCAACAATCTGTTGCAAAGGCAGTGGCTGAAATAGATGGTTCGTTGGCCTGCGTCTCAGCTAAAGCTCGCATTATTGATGTGGATGCACATCAGGTGCGATTTAATTTAGGCCGAAACAACAATGTGCAAGCTGGTGATATTTTCACCATTTTACATCAAGCTAGCTTTGTCGATAAGAACGGCATTAGCCGCCCACATTTTATTGTAAGTCGCCATCAAATCGAAGTAACTCAGGTATATGGGCAATCTGCGATTGCAGTCAGCCAAAACAAAGAGCTGTTGGCCAATATTCAAGCAGGTGATGTTGTGCGGCCGTTTAGTGTAATGGACTAGACAATATGCTGTGAAGGGCTTGGCGCATTTGGCATTCGCCACAAATAAAGGGACACACAAATAGCGATAGCAAACAACATAACCGCTAACCAAGCTTTGCCGACAATTACAGCCGATAAAGTCATACTCAACCAAATTAAGCTAATTGCACGGATTTTAGTTTGCTTTTGGATACCTTTGTAGGCTTGGTAATCTCGGATCATTTGTCCGAAATATTTTTGCCGCAAAAGCCACTGGTGAAAACGCGGAGAAGATTTTGCGAAACAGCCAGCCGACAATAAGACAAATGGAGTGGTAGGTAATACAGGTAGAACAACCCCTGCAATAGCAAGTGCGAGTGACATCCACCCTGCGACAATTAAACTAAGCCTTGCAAGCGTTTTTAGCATAATTTAAACACTCCCCTTTCTTACCTGCATATTAAACATTAGCAGCCAGATAAAAAGCAGACAAATATTTAACCTAAAATAATTACCGGCGTTTTAAATAATGCATGGCCACCAAGGTGAAAACCAAACTAGGGAACAGTGCGCCTAACACAGGCGGAAAGTTAAACACCAGTACCACAGGGCCGAATATGCGGTTGGCTATAAAAAAGCCAAAGCCAGTCATAACCCCCATTAGAATACGAGCGCCCATAGAAGTGCTTCGCAATGGCCCAAATATAAAAGACAGTGCCACCAACATCATGACCGCGACAGTCACAGGTTGAAATATTTTGCGCCAAAACGCCAACTGGTAACGTGTTGGGTCCTGCTCATTGCCCGATAAGTAATCTAAGTGGTCATGTAAGTCTGTCAACGACCAAGCTTCTGGTGTTGCATTTCCAACAGTTAATTTTTCAGGGGTTAATTTACTTTGCCAAAGCTGCTGAGTCGTATCAAAACGTACGATATGGTCACCATATAGCTGAGTATTATTTACATCCAACATATTCCAGTTGTCTTGTTCATACTGTGCAGTTTTCGCATAGGTTACCTGTTGCAACTTATACGCGTCATCAAAATGATAAACTGTGACTTGCTGTAATTGCTCAGGGTTTTGTCCATCAGCAACAAATACAAAATTATTACCATCTTTGAGCCACATCGCTTTAGGTTGTAAGCTATTGCCAGTGCCATAAATGGCGTCATCTCGAATTTTTTCTGCTTGTGCTTCTAAGTTAGGTGCAACAAACTCACCAACAATCAAAACTAATAAAACCATCAACATAGTGGTCTTCATCGCTGATTTTACAATATTCAACTTCGACCAACCCGCCGCTTGCATAACAATCAGTTCTGAGTTGCTCGCCAAAGCACCTAACCCCAACAACCCGCCTAACAGAGCTGCCATTGGGAAAAACACCTCTACGTCACGTGCAATTGAATACAATACAAATAAAGATGCTTCAACCATGGTGTAGGTGCCTCTACCTATATACCTGAGTTGCTCGACAAAACGAATCAAACCACTTAACGCAGTCAGCACCAGTACCGAAAAAAAAGTTGCGCTGAATATTGAACGACCAATGTAAATATCTAATATCTTGATCATGCTATTCGACGCCCTTTCTTCATTCTAAACAACAACTGTCGACCAAGCGTCCGCTCTGTCGTAAACAAGTAAACCCCATACATTAATGCGCCAGCATGAATCCACCAAATTCCAATCGAAGCAGGCAATTTACCATCTTCCAATGCTGACTTTCCTGCCATTAGAAGCAAAAAATAACATAGGTAAATAGCAAACGCGGGGACCATTTTGGCGTATTTCCCCTGACGAGGATTAACTCTTGCTAAAGGGACTGCGATTAACGCAACAATCACGACAGTCAGTGGCAAAGAAATACGCCATTGCAATTCAGCAATATGGCTAAGCTCTGACGACTGCCACAACTCTTGGGTGGGTACCGCCATTAATTTTAGGCGTCGCTCTTCAAGGGTTTGCTCTTTTACAACCATGCGATATTGACTAAAGTCGGTAATTTGATAATTGAGTCTATTGGTACCACCAGAATAGGCAGTGCCGTCACTCAACACCAACTGTTCAGTTCCATCGGCAAAACTTTCTAATGTTCCTTTGTTGGCGTAGACAACATGAAATTCATTATCAAAATTGGTATCTGGATTTACTTTAGCGACAAACACTCGATCAAATGCATTGTCTTGGTCACTTTCATGAACAAAGATCACCGCCTTTTTATTACTTGATTCCTTAAACTGACCTGGTACCAGTGCAGAAATACCCACATCAGAACGGATTTCCTCGCGCAACACTTCACGCTGCTCGTATGCCAGAGGTGTTACATACAAAGCAAATAACCCCGTAATTAAAGCAACTATTAACGCAAAAGATAGGGTGACTCTGGTAATGTACCATTCACTAATGCCGCAGGCTTTAAACACTGTCATTTCACTGTCTGCATACATTTGTCCATGCGCCAAAAATATCCCAATAAACAAGCTTAACGGCAAAATTAAACCCGCCAACGGTGGCATGCTTAACGTTAGCATATCAAGTACCAAAGACGTTGGAACTTTGCCATCCATTGCATCATCTAACACCCGCATTAACGTTTGTGAGGTGAATATAGCCAACAATACGCCAAATACAGCGAACTGGGCTTTAAAAGTTTCTGAAAAAATATAGCGAAAAATAATCAAACTTTTATCCGTTTATTGTCTATTTTGCTGCAAAGCAACAAAAATTTAAGTAAACTCGTTGTTTTTCTATAGTTAAGCACTATTTTAAGCTGATGCGGTGCAAATATGTACGCAACAGCCAAGTTTAACGTATCAGCAGATAATAGCAGTTTATCCGCGAATTAAATTGCTTTTAGCTAGGCTTACAACAAATTATATAGGTTCTTATACAAAAGTAATCCCTTCTTGTTGCCCTATTAGCAAAAAAGGCTATGTTTAATGGGTAAAAGTGTCTGTTGATAAGAGAATTGAGCTAAAGCTATTTTAGGAGTCATTATGGAATTTAGTGTAAAAAGTGGTAGCCCAGAGAAACAGCGCAGTGCCTGTATCGTTGTGGGTGTATTTGAACCTCGACGCCTAACAGCCGTAGCCGAGCAACTAGATAAAATTAGCGACGGTTATATCAGCAACCTAATTCGCCGTGGTGATTTAGAAGGTAAAGCCGGGCAAATGTTATTGCTGCACCATGTACCAAATGTATTGAGTGAGCGTGTATTGCTTGTAGGCTGTGGTAAAGAGCGCGAATTAGATGAGCGCCAATATCGCCAAATTATCGCCAAAACAATTAACACCTTAAATGAAACTGGCTCAATGGAAGCTGTATGTTTCCTGCCTGAATTACATGTTAAAGGTCGAGATATATACTGGAAACTTCGTTTGGCGGTAGAAGCCACGCAAGATTGTTTGTACACCTTTGACCAATTAAAAAGTAAAAAAGGTGAAACTCGCCGGCCGTTACGCAAGATAGTGTTTAACGTACCGACTCGTCGAGAATTGCAATTAGGTGAAAAAGCAATTGAGCAAGCACTAGCCATTTCAACGGGTAAAAAAGTCTGCCGTGATGTTGCGAATATGCCACCCAATATTTGCAACCCAGAATACTTGGGTGAGCAGGCGCTAGCTTTGTCCGAAAATTACCAGACAATTAACACCTACTTAGTTAAAGAAGCTGACATGGAAAAATTAGGTATGGGTTCATATCTAGCGGTTGGCCGAGGTTCGGACAATGAATCTGTGATGTCGGTCATTCAATACCAAGGCGCGAATAAAGATGTTGCACCTATCGTGTTAGTTGGTAAAGGCCTAACCTTTGACACTGGCGGCATTTCAATTAAACCTAGCGAAGCAATGGACGAAATGAAATACGACATGGGTGGTGCCGCTTCCGTTTTAGGTACGATGCACGCGTTAGCTCAGCTTAATTTACCTATAAACGTTGTTGGTATTTTAGCAGGCTGCGAGAACATGCCGAGCAGCAATGCTTATCGTCCTGGTGATGTACTTACCACTATGTCAGGTCAAACTGTTGAAGTATTAAATACAGATGCTGAAGGCCGATTGGTGTTATGTGATGCGCTCACTTATGTTGAACGCTTTAATCCAGATGTAGTCATCGACGTTGCGACACTTACAGGCGCTTGTGTGATTGCATTAGGCAAACATGCAACGGGTTTAATGAGTAATCATAACCCACTGGCGCACGAATTAATGAACGCATCAGAACAATCTGGCGATAGAGCCTGGCGTTTACCTTTATGGGATGAGTATCAAGAGCAATTGGAAAGCCCATTTGCGGATATGGCCAATATTGGTGGTCGACCAGCTGGTAGTATAACCGCAGGTTGTTTCTTATCGCGCTTTACCCGTAAATATAATTGGGCGCATTTAGATATTGCTGGTACAGCTTGGGTAAGTGGCAAAAACAAAGGGTCGACAGGTCGCCCTGTACCAATGTTAACCCAGTATCTAATTGATCGTGCGGCAGAAGTAAATAACAGTTAATGACACAAGTAACTTTTTACATAGTAGAGCAACAGCCGGACGTAAATGTTTCGGCTGTTGTCCATTATGCCTGCGAGCTTGCTTCACAGCACTATCGGCAAAACAATCGCGTATTTATTTTTGCCGATAATCAGCAGCAAGCAGAGCAAATTGATGAGTACTTATGGCAATTCGATCCAAATAAATTTGTACCACACAATTTATTTGGTGAAGGTCCCAAATATGGCTCCCCAGTCGAAATAAGTTGGCAACCACCACGTGGACGCAAAGATGTGTTGATAAATATCAGCCAACAGATGCCAGTTTTTGCTAAACAATTTAAACACGTATGTGATTTTGTACCCGCTGAAGAAGCTGAGAAAGTACAAGCGCGTGAACGTTATAAACACTATCGAGCTGCAGGCTTTGCATTAGCAACTACACCTGCAACAACCAATTAATACAGTATTAGAGTAAGACACCGGCTATGGAAACTAAATTTAATCCATCCAATATCGAAAAAGCCCTTTACCAAGCTTGGGAAGAAAAAGGCTATTTTAAACCGTCTGGCGAAGGCCAAGCGTACAGCATTATGATCCCACCACCTAATGTTACTGGTAGTTTGCATATGGGTCATGCTTTCCAAGACACCATAATGGATACATTGATCCGTTATAAGCGCATGGATAAATTTAACACCTTATGGCAAGTGGGTACTGACCATGCTGGTATTGCGACACAAATGGTGGTTGAACGCAAATTAGCAGCCGAAGAGGATAAAACTCGCCACGACCTAGGTCGCGAAGCCTTTATTGACCGTATCTGGGATTGGAAGAAAGAATCTGGTGGCACCATTACTCAACAACTACGTCGTTTAGGCGCATCAGTTGATTGGGATCGCGAACGTTTTACTATGGATGATGGTTTATCTGAAGCAGTAAAAGAAGTGTTTGTTCGTTTACACAAAGAAGATTTAATCTATCGTGGTAAACGTTTGGTTAACTGGGATCCAAAACTCCACACCGCCATTTCAGACTTAGAAGTCGAAAATAAAGACAAGAAAGGCCACATGTGGAATTTCCGCTATCCATTAGCGGACGGTGTGACTACTAAAGATGGCAAAAACTACATTGTAGTGGCCACCACGCGTCCAGAAACCATGTTAGGTGACACTGGTGTTGCAGTTAACCCAGAAGATGAGCGCTACCAAGATTTAATCGGTAAAGAAATCATTTTACCAATTGTTGAGCGCCGCATTAAAATTGTTGCCGACGAGCATGCCGACATGGAAAAAGGCACAGGTTGTGTGAAAATCACCCCTGCGCACGACTTTAACGATAATGAAGTCGGCAAACGCCATCAACTTCCGATGATCAACATCTTTGATAAAGACGCTGCAATCTTAGCCCAAGGTGAATCTTTTACCTTTGACGGCAAACCGCTTGAATTAGACGCACCAATTCCGGAGCGTTTCCATGGTCTAGACAGATTCGCAGCGCGTAAAGCCATTGTTGCTGAATTTGAGCAGCTCGGATTATTAGACGTTATTGAAGATCACAGTTTAACCGTACCATATGGTGACCGCTCGGGTGTAGTTATTGAACCATTACTAACTGACCAATGGTATGTACGTGTTGCACCATTAGCTGAGCCTGCAATTGATGCAGTTAAAAATGGCGAGATTAAATTTGTTCCACAACAATACGAAAACATGTATTTCTCGTGGATGAATGATGTGCAAGATTGGTGTATTTCACGCCAATTATGGTGGGGTCACAGAATTCCAGCTTGGTACGATGCTGATGGCAATGTATATGTAGGTCGTGACGAAGCTGAAGTACGTAGCGAAAACAATATAGCTGCCGATGTAGCCTTAACCCAAGACGAAGATGTATTAGATACATGGTTCTCATCTGCCCTTTGGACCTTTTCTACATTAGGTTGGCCAGAGCAAACACCAGAACTTAAAACCTTCCACCCTTCTGAAGTGTTAGTCACAGGTTTTGACATTATATTCTTCTGGGTAGCCAGAATGATAATGATGACAATGCACTTTATTAAAGATGAAGATGGTAAAGCACAAGTACCTTTCAAAACAGTTTATGTAACTGGCCTTATTCGTGACGAAAATGGCGACAAAATGTCTAAGTCTAAAGGGAACGTGTTAGATCCTATCGACATGATAGATGGTATCGACCTTGAATCTTTAGTGACTAAACGTTGTGGCAACATGATGCAGCCACAACTAGCGAAGAAGATTGAGAAGAATACCCGTAAAACCTTTGAAAATGGTATTGAGGCACATGGTACTGACGCATTGCGTTTCACCTTAGCAGCTATGGCTTCAACCGGCCGCGATATCAATTGGGATATGAAACGTTTAGAAGGCTACCGTAACTTCTGTAACAAGTTATGGAATGCCAGCCGTTATGTATTGATGAACACAGAAGAACAAGACTGTGGGTCAAATGGCGGTGACATAGAATTATCGTTAGCGGACAAGTGGATTTTAGGCCGTTTGCAACAAACGATAGAAACATCACGCAAATATATTGATAGCTATCGTTTCGACTTATTAGCGCAAACTTTGTATGAGTTTACTTGGAACCAATTCTGTGACTGGTATTTAGAGTTAACTAAACCTGTACTAACCAATGGTACTGAAGCGCAGCAACGTGGTACACGCAAAACCTTAATTCAAGTATTAGAAACTTTATTAAGATTAATGCACCCTGTTATGCCATATATCACCGAGGAGATTTGGCAAAAAGTAGCACCTCTGGCTGGCGTAACTGGTGAAACCATAATGCTGCAAGCCTATCCACAATTTGCTGCGGATAAAGTAGATGAAGCAGCAATTGCGGACGTTGAGTGGTTAAAACAGTTTATTTTAGGTATTCGTAATATTCGTGGTGAAATGAATATTTCGCCGAATAAACCTTTAAATGTCTTGTTACGCAACCTAAACACTGACGACCAACGCTGTTTAGCTGAAAACCAAACCTTCTTACAGTCATTGGCTAAACTCGAATCGATTGAAATTTTAGCAGCCGACGACAAAGGGCCAGCTTCAGCTAGTGCCTTTGTTGGTGATATGCAAATACTTATCCCAATGGCTGGTTTAATTGATAAGGATGCAGAGCTTGCACGCTTGAAAAAAGCCATGGACAAAGCCGAAAATGAACTTGGTAGAGTACAAAACAAACTCTCGAATGAGAAATTTGTTAATAATGCGCCTGCGCACGTGTTAGACAAAGAAAAAGACAAACTTGCCGAATTTGAAGGCGCATTAACTAAGTTAAAGCAGCAATATGATGAAATATCTGCGCTGTAACCCAAAAACTTAGACAGAAGTCTTTGTGTGGTAGAGTGATATACAAGCTCTACCACACATTGTTATCTAACCAAACATGGCCTATCAACTTCGTCCCTATCAACAACAAGCTGTCGATGCAGCAATCGAACACTTTAAAAAATCCCCTCAATCTGCAGTTATCGTTCTCCCAACAGGCTCTGGTAAAAGTTTAGTTATTGCTGAACTGGCGAAAAAAGCTAAAGGCAAGATTTTAGTTTTAACCCATGTAAAAGAATTGGTTGAACAGAATCATGCCAAATATCAAAGTTATGGCCTGACTGCAGGGATATTCTCCGCTGGGTTAAATAAAAAACAAACCCAATTTAAAGTAACCTTTGCCAGTATTCAGTCAGTAGCACCTAACTTGTCCTCATTTACTGAAAAATTCTCACTCGTCATAATTGATGAGTGTCATCGCATTGGTTTACCAACAGCAAAACTAGCAAGACCTGCTGAAACGTTAAGCTCGGAAACGGCAGGCAGAAAAATAACAGGCCTGGCTAGTGAAACGGCACATAACCAATACAGCAGAGTATTAAACCATTTACAACAACTCAACCCTAATCTTCGTGTATTAGGCTTAACTGCAACGCCATACCGGCTCGATACAGGCTGGATATACAGATATCATTACTATGGATTTGCCCGTAGCGAACATCCAGTACAATTTGAACACTGCATTTTTGAGCAACCATTAGCTGTTATGATAAAACAAGGTTATTTAACTGAACCTAAACTAGTCAAAGCGGCAACTGAGCATTACGATTTTACTTCACTGAAAGCAACCGCCAATGGTGAATACAAACCTAATGATATTAACGAGCTTGTGGGTAAATACCCAAGAGTCACCCAAGCGATTTGTGAGCAAATATATCAGCATGGACAAACCCGCCAAGGCATTATGGTTTTTGCAGCGACAGTTGAACATGCACAAGAAGTTTTTCATTATTTAAGCCAATTTAGCCCAGATCAAGTCGCTTTGATCACTGGCCAGACAGACAACAAACAAAGGGATGATTTAATCGAAGCTTTTAAGCAAAAAAAGCTTAAATATCTAGTGAACGTTTCTGTTTTAACTACAGGTTTTGATGCGCCCCACGTCGATTTTATCGCGATACTAAGGCCCACCCAATCGATTAGCCTTTACCAACAAATCGTTGGTAGAGGGCTCAGGCTAGCGCCAAATAAACAAGATTGTTTGGTGATAGATTATGCGGGTAATGATTTTGATCTCTATTATCCAGAAGTCGGTTCGGTTAGACCGAATAAAGGTACAGTGCCGGTACAAGTACCCTGCCCTGTATGTGATTTTCAAAATATCTTTTGGGGAAAAGTGGATGCAGATGGAGACCTAATTGAGCACTTTGGTCGCCGTTGTTGGGGTTTAATTCAGCAACAACCACCGATTCAATGTGACTATAGATTCGTTTTTAAACAATGCCCTAAATGTCAGCACGAAAATGATATAGCAGCACGTTACTGCCAAGCTTGCAAACAAGTATTGGTTGATCCAGATGAACAAATAAAAGACGCACTAAAACTTAAAGATGCTATGGTTATTCGTTGTGCTGGAATAACCGCTGAAATTAAAGGACAAGTGCTTTATATACAATATTTTGATGAAGACGGCAGTGAGCTTAAAGAAACCTTTAATTTTAATTCTAAACGCCAGCGTGAAGTGTTTAATCAGGCGTTTTCAAGACGAATCTGCTCTGGGACATCACCAAAGCAATTTGATCAAATAACAGAATTAACACCTCACTTAGACACTCTACCACATCCAGACTTTGTAATAGCTAAACAAGATAAAAAAGCAAAACAGAAAAACTGGATAGTTAGCACGCGTATTTTTGATTATCAAGGCAATTTTAGAAAGGCGAATCAGATTAATTAATGCCAAATCAGCAATAAATTTAACGAATGTACTCGAAATCTAATTCAAGTTAGATCAAAACTTTTTGAATGGTATAAACGAAAAAAGGCCTACTGATAACAGTA
>NZ_ARZY01000016.1 GCF_000568405.1 Catenovulum agarivorans DS-2 | reverse complement strand
ATGGTCTAGTAATTTCCATATACTGCACCATTCTTGCAGAGCTTTAAACCCCGTGCATACAAGCTCACTCGAAGCATGATTTTCTAAAAACGCTATTCGCCAGTCCCTGCAATATAATCGGCCTATGATTACATTTACCACACAGAACCGCTGTTAATACGTCCATGTACGCTCTCCTTTTCATCCCTGAAAACGACGTTCTGCTTTGGTAAATCTAATCACAGTCCTCTAGTAATTCGTTGTCTTCAAGCAAGCTTTTACCTAACATCTTTATTGCTGCAAGAAAACGGTGTATGTATCAGAAACAATATAAAAGTCAGGAAAGTACTAGAGCAATAACTTAGAGCAAAATCTCTTTTTCATGGATGAAAAAGCGAAGCGTACAGGGACTGTATTCACAGCGTTTTTGCGAAAGTTATGGTCTAGTAATTTCCATATATTGCACCATTCTTGCAGCGCTTTAAACTCCGTGCCTGCAAGAAAACGGTGTATGAACCAGCAACAATATAAAAATCAGGAAAGTACTAAAGTAATTTTAGCAAATTTACGCTTACCAACCTGATAAACCGCTTCACTGCCAACCTCAATTTGCAGCTTATTATCAGCGACTTTCTCACCATCAATCTTAACAGCGCCCTGCTTAATCATCCGCATGGCTTCACTCGTACTCGCAACTAAACCAGCTTCTTTCAACACATTCGCAATACCCTGTGCTTCACCCGCCGACACAGTCACTTCAGGTAAATCATCAGGAATCGCATTTTTTTGGAAACGCTGAATAAAATCTTGTTCAGCTTTATCCGCCGCGGCTTGATCATGGAAACGAGCAATTAACTCTTTCGCCAATTCAATTTTAATATCACGAGGATTTTTACCACCCTCGACATCTTGTTTTAACTGGGCTATTTCCTCAATTGGACGGAAGCTCAGTAAATCAAAATAACGCCACATCAAATCATCAGAAATCGACATCACTTTACCAAACATATCGTTTGGCGCATCGGTAATACCAATATAATTATTTAACGACTTAGACATCTTTTGCACACCGTCTAAACCTTCCAACAATGGCATCATCAAGACTGTTTGTGGTTTTTGACCTTCTTCTTTTTGCAGCTCACGCCCCATTAACAAATTGAATTTTTGATCAGTACCACCTAATTCAACGTCGGCTTCTAATGCTACAGAGTCCCAGCCTTGTACTAAAGGATACAAAAACTCATGAATCGCAATAGGTTGGCCACCGTTGTAGCGCTTTTTAAAATCGTCACGCTCTAACATACGAGCTACCGTTTGACGTGCAGCTAGTTTAATCATGCCAGCAGCGCCTAACTCGTTCATCCACTTAGAATTAAACTCAACGCGTGTTTTAGCCGGGTCTAAAATTTTGAATACTTGTTCTTTATAGGTTTCAGCATTCGCCAGCACTTGTTCTTTAGTGAGCGGTTTACGAGTGACGTTTTTACCCGTTGGATCACCAATTAAACCGGTAAAATCACCAATCAGGAAAATAACTTCGTGGCCTAATTGCTGGAAAGCACGCATTTTATTAATTAAAACTGTGTGCCCTAAATGCAAGTCAGGCGCAGTTGGATCAAAGCCCGCTTTAATTTTTAATGGTTTACCTGATTTAAGCTTTTCAATCAGCTCTTCTTCTACCAAAATTTCTTCTGCACCACGCTTAATTTCTGCTAATGCTGCCTGAATATCGGCCATGATTTACCTACTTTGATTGTTAAGAATTACACTACTGTGCGGAAAAGTTGCCAATACAACGTAAAAGCCCGACATTTTATCTGCCAATTCAGTGAATTTAAAGCTTGGATGCTGGCAAAACGAACAAATTCGTTATATTCTTCGCATGTTTTAGTGATAGAGGTTAAGAAGTAATGCGTGGCCTGACTCGATTTTGGAGCGACTTCCCTACATTGCACAAAGTCTACATCGGCTTTATCAGTTTAGTAATGGTAATTGCGTTATGGTTGCCACTAGAAGACGCGAGCGCGTCTAAACAAAACGATTCCAGCACAACAGCGTTGAAACCTGGTGTGCGTTACGACTTATCAACTTTAGAAGTGGTTGAACCGACTACAGCGCCAGCAGAATCAGAAGCTGAGCCTGAAAGTAGCGACACAGCAGCGCAAGCACCACAAACAGAACAAACATCACCTTCAGCAGCAAATACCCATAACGATGTCGCCGACAACAATGTTAATTCAGCTATAGAATGGCGAAGTGTTAAAATTCGCAAAAACGATAATTTAGCCAAAATTTTTGAACGAAATCGTATTTCAGCGAAAACTTTACTGCAAGTGAGTCAAAGTGGCCCGGCGGCCAATACCCTGATTAATAAGATGCGTCCAGGTCAAACCATCGAACTTGGCTTTTTAGATGATAAGTTTGATCGCTTAATGTACCCATTATCAAAGTTTGAATATATCGAAATAACCTCCGCTGACACTGGTTTTTATGCACAGCAAGTAACGCGCGCCGTTGATACTAAACACGCATTTGCTGCCGCCGTGATTAAAAGTAACTTTTGGAAAGCTGGTGTTCAGGCAGGTTTAAACGATACACAAATTATGAACTTAGCCAATATCTTTGGTTGGGATGTCGACTTTGCATTAGATATTCGCAAAGGGGACAGTTTTACCGTGGTATATGAAGAACTATTGGTTGAAGGTGAACACGCAGGTTATGGCAATATTTTAGCCGCTGAATTTGTTAACCAAGGTGATACGTATGCGGCAATTCGCCATAGCGATGGCAGTTATTACACCCCTGAAGGCAACAGTATGCGCAAAGCGTTTTTACGCGCACCTGTTAACTTTAAGTATATCAGCTCTAGCTTTAACCCTCGCCGACTGCATCCTGTAACAGGCCGAGTAGCGCCGCACCGCGGAATTGATTATGCGGCTCGCACTGGTACCCCTGTAGTTGCAGCAGGTGACGGTAAAGTTATCAAATCAGGTTACAACAGTTTAAATGGTAACTATGTATTTATTCAGCATGGCAAAGAATACGTAACTAAGTATCTGCACTTACACAAACGTTATGTGCGCACGGGTGCTAAAGTTAAACAAAATCAAAAAATTGGTACCGTTGGTGCAACTGGTCGAGTAACTGGGCCGCACTTACATTATGAGTTTTTGGTTAACGGTGTGCACAGAAATCCAAAAACCGTTAAATTACCTAAAGCTTTACCTATTGAATCAAGCGAAAAAGCTGAGTTTATGGCCATTGCGAATAATATGATGTCGTTATTGCAAACCAATAAACGCGTGTTATTAGCGGCCAATTAAGGATGATTTATGCCTTTGTTTATAGGCTTAATGTCTGGCACCAGCGCCGATGGTGTTGATGCCAGCTTAGTTGATATTTGCCAGCGTGACGGCAAACAGGTTATCAATCCTGTCGGTCATTATTATTTACCTTTCCCTCACTCTTTCGCCGATAGAATTCGTGCTTTATACCAAAAAACACTTAACGAAGTTGAAACTGCTGGCGTTATCTCGCAACAATTAAGCGAGTTTTATGCTGCCGCTGTTAATCAGTTACTGCAGCAACATAACTTAACTGCTGAACAGATTTGCGCAATTGGTAACCATGGCCAAACTATTCGACATTGTGTTGACTTTAATCCGCCATTTAGTGTGCAAATTGGCAATCATGCTTTGTTGGCTGAGCTGACAGGTATTGATGTTGTGGGTGATTTTCGCAGTGCAGACATTGCCGCCGGTGGCCAAGGCGCACCTTTGGTCCCTGCATTTCATCAACATATTTTTGCGCGTGAAAATAACAATCAGGTCATTGTTAATATTGGTGGCATTGCCAACATTACTGCAATTGACCAACAAGGCGAGGTTATTGCGGGTTTTGATACTGGACCTGGTAATGCACTATTAAATGATTGGATTTTTAAAACTAAACAACTCAGTTTTGATAAAGATGGTCTGTGGGCATTGAGTGGCAAGGTAAATGAGCACTTACTCAGTTTATTACTCAGTGACGACTATTTTACCCGCCCTGCCCCTAAGAGCACTGGCCGTGAGTATTTTCATTTAGCTTGGCTTGACACTCACTTGGCTAAATTATCCGACAACATCGCAGCACAAGACATCCAAGCAACATTGGTTGACTTAACCGCTATTACCATTATCAACTCAGTAAAAAGCCAATTCGCAAATGCTCAGCTATGGATTTGTGGCGGCGGCGCACATAATCCATTGTTGATGCAAAGATTGGCTTTTTACGCACAAGCCAATTATTCAGTAGCTAGCTCACTGGAAAAAGGCATAGATCCTGATTGGGTTGAATCTCAATGTTTCGCTTGGCTTGCCTATTGTTTTTGCGAGCGGTTACCCGCCAATATCGCCAGTTTAACCGGGGCAAAACGCGCTAAGGTACTAGGATGTTTATATCCTGCTTAATCTTTACAAATATTGAGCATTGTTGGTAAACCTGATAGGTTGAACAAAAAATTGTTCAATTGATACCTTATATGCAAGCCAGTTACCCAATTGCTATATCCAGCAATACGCCTGATGAAATAGAAAAACTTTATCAAGCTTATTTAACCCTGCCGCAAAAACTCCAATGTATTCTGAAAATTTTTGCTGTGGTACACAAGCCTATCGGCCAATCTAAAGTGGCGCAGCTGATTAAGCTTGTGTCTATGCATAATGTGTTTGAGCTTGAAAAAAAACTGACGGGCTTAAACGCGGAAGAAAAAAAGCACTTGGTTGCAGAACAATTTTTACACGTTCAGCCAGACGGGGTGATTTTAAATCGGCGATTGGCTGATAAATTAGTCAACGAATGTATTCAGCAACACTTCTTTCATCAACTTGTCCACTTAGCCGAACAAGTTGTACCTGTGGTTAACCCATATGCATTGCAGCCAGTCAAATACGATCAACAAAGGTTAATTCGCGACTTCTTTTATTTGGGTGAAATGGCAAATGTTGTGCAAATACTTAGCTTTAATGCCAACCCGCAAGTCATTGATTTTGAGCTTAACCAGGTTTTAATTGAGCTACTGTTTATCCCGTTTGAGCTAGATACTATGCTGGCTTTATCGGATGACTTCCAATACCAAGCTTTTGCAACTGTGCTACATAGCCATTTGCAAAATGGCTTTGCAATCGACCACTTGATAGAGCTTGCTCAGCAAGTGCTACAAGCAAACCCACATAATCAAAATTTAACTTACTTGCTGGCCGAGCAATATCTCTACCTTGGTCACTTGGATAAAGTGGCCTCTTTGCTCAGCCCTGATGATACAAGTTGTTATGGGCTACAAATAAACGCAAGCTTAGCCTTTTTAACGGGTAATTTTGCTCAGGCTGAAGCACTTTTTAGCCAAGCGATTAAAGCAAAAAACAAATTTGCTCGACGAAAAAATCAATACTTGGCTGGCATATTTGGTGTGTTTTACAAACTGTGTTTAACCGCTTTGGGCAACCAACAGTCTGCCGACTATTTTAACCTTGCTTTGGAGCAAATTCGCTTTGAGCAAACGGATAAAAAAGGTGTGCTCAACAGCGCCGATTTAACCGCCTGTTTGCACCCTGGATTATTTGCGTTAGCCAATGCGACTAAATATCAGCATCCATCTTCTGCTTTTAGCAATTTGATTGAACAGCACCTTGGTTATTATCATTTGGGTAAAGTCGTCGATTCATTGTTGCGCTGCTGGATAAGTGGCGAAGTTAATCAGTTTGAACATAAAACCCTTGAAGCTGCTAACAGCTTTTTTAATACACTTGGTTATCGCTTATTTACAGAGCTTGCCGAACAACTATTGCGCAATCATGCCAGCTTACCTGATATTTGTTTTTTCCCCGATGCGGTAAAAGCTAAAGCATCATGGGATATTGCACTTGAAAAGTTGCAAGCGTTAGGCAGTCAACAACAGCCAGCTCAAGCAGAAAACACGCTTTCAGCTAACCAAGCCAGACTGATTTGGGAGATGCATATTTCGCGTTACCAAGTTGAGTTAAAACCACGAGAACAAAAGCACAACAAAAGTGGCTGGACTAAAGGTCGCGCCGTTGCTTTAAAAAAGCTTGCTGAAACACCTGAAGCTTACCCATATTTGTCTGAGCAAGATTTAAAAATTTGCCAACAAATTCAAGCTTACGAAACTTGGGGCAGGTATGGCAGTGTCCAATTTGAGTTAGAAGGTTTAAATGCATTGCAAGCAGCTGTTGGCGCGCACAATCTCTATTTAGCCGATGACCTGTCAGCACCGATTGAGTTGGCACAAAAAGATCCTGAACTGCTGATTAGTCAACAAGGTCAGCAATTATGTTTAAGCATTGCGGATTTACCTCAATTTAACGGCGATAAAAACAAAGCTTATTCACTAAAACAAATTAAACCTGAGATTTATTGTTTAACTGTATTTAATTCAACTCATTTGCAAGTTGCTGAAATTATTGGCGAAGGCGGATTGTTAATCCCGGTTGAAGCCAAAGAGAAAGTACTTGCGAGTATTCGCGCTATCGCGCCTTTGTTAAATATTCAATCGGATTTAGCTGAGCTCAATACAGGTTTAACCAAACACGATAGTGATAAACATTTGGTGATTAACATTCAGCCTTTTCAGCAAGGTTTGCAGTTTGACTGTGTGGTCATGCCATTTGGTGAACAAGGCCCTGCGCTCCAGCCTGGTGTAGGAAGCGCCAATATCACTACTGAAATTAACGGCGAGCGCATAGCAACCCAACGCGATTTAATAGCTGAACAAACATTGTTAGATAAACTCGACCAAGCTTGTTCTAGCTTTTTAGCTATGGCCGATACCAAACTCATTTTAGCCGAGCCGCAAGATGCTCTAGCGACACTAGAACAACTCGAACACTTGGTTAAACAACCACTTGCTGATTTACCCCTTAAATTACGCTGGCCAAAAGGTAAAAAATTATCATTGAGCCAGCCACTTGGCAGTGAAAACATGCAATTGGCAGTTAATAAGAAAAATGAATGGTTTGAAATTTCGGGTGAGCTCAAAGTTGATGAAGAACAAGTTATCGAACTGAAAAAACTGCTGCAATTAGTCAGCTCTAGCAATGGCCGTTTTATTGAACTAGACCAACAACAGGTCTTGGTTTTATCAGACGATCTACGCCGACGTGTGCAAACTTTAGCGCACAGCACAGAGGCGGGTAAATTTCACCCGCTTGCCAGCATACAAGTGGCCGAAGCCACACAAGGTATGCGCTTAAAAACCTTGCATGCTTGGGAAACGCAAACACAAAAAATGTATCAGGCGAATAAGATAACCCCACAAGTTCCGAGCACTTTACAAGCTGAGCTGCGCGATTATCAGCAAGTCGGGTTTGATTGGGCCAGTCGCTTAGCGCATTGGGGCGCAGGTGCTTGTTTGGCCGATGATATGGGCTTAGGTAAAACGTTGCAGGCGTTGGCTGTGTTGTTATCACGCGCATCACAGGGGCCGAGTTTGGTTATAGCTCCGACCTCGGTTTGTTTTAATTGGCAACAAGAAGTGGCTAAGTTCGCGCCAACTCTCAATGTAAAACTATTTGCTGATCACTCTGGTGATCAACAAAGGCTGTCTTTATTAGAAAATTTGGCTGAATTTGATTTAGTTATCATCAGCTATGGTTTGTTACAACGTGAAAGCGACAAGCTTGCCAATGTCAGGTGGCAAACGATTATTGCCGACGAAGCACAGGCATTAAAAAATCCATTAGCCAAACGCAGTAAAGCGGCGTTTCAGTTAAAGGGGGAGTTTAAGATGATCACAACTGGTACGCCAATTGAAAATGATCTCACCGAACTCTGGAGCCTATTTAAATTTGTAAACCCTGGGTTATTGGGTAATTTGAAAGAATTTGGCCGCCGATTTATTCAACCTATTGCAAATGCAAAGGAGGATAAAATCGCGGCTCATAAAGCACGCCAGAGTTTAAAAACCTTAATCGCGCCGTTTATTTTGCGCCGCATGAAAAACCAAGTATTGACTGAGCTACCTCCTCGCACTGATATTAATTTAGCCGTCGAGCTTTCTAGTGACGAGCAAAACTTTTACCAAGCTTTGCGCTTAACCGCGATAGACAATATTAGCCAAGCTGCGGCGAATAGTAATGCTGCTGAGCATAGAATAAAAATGCTTGCTGAGTTGACTAAATTACGCCAAGCCTGCTGCAATGCTAAATTAGTTATGGCTGAAAGCACCATACCAAGTGCCAAACTAGCAGCGTTAGATGAGTTGCTGGATGAGCTACAACAAAACAAACACAAGGCCTTGATTTTTAGTCAGTTTGTTGGCCATTTGCAGTTGATTAAACAGCATATTGAAAATAAGGGGTTAAGCTACCAATATTTAGATGGCTCAACCCCACAAAAACAGCGCCAACAAGCGGTAAACGCTTTTCAAAATGGCGAAGGTGATGTATTTTTGATTAGCTTAAAAGCTGGTGGATCAGGGTTAAATTTAACCGCGGCAGACTATGTTATCCATATGGACCCTTGGTGGAACCCCGCTGTTGAAGAACAAGCATCCGACCGTGCTCATAGGTTAGGCCAACAAAGACCTGTCACCATTTATCGACTGATTGCAAAAAATACTATTGAAGAAAAAATTGTCGCGCTGCATCAAAACAAACGTGACTTGGCGGATAAGTTGCTTGCAGGCAATGAACAAGCACTCCCCTTGTCGGTTGAAGATATGCTGGCAATGTTAAAAGAAACTTTTTAGGCTAGGTATTAACATAAAAGTAAGGATGTTTATGAAAAACGTATTTTTAATTGGATTATTAGCAGGCTTACTTTCTGCCTGTTCAGACAAAGAAGTTGGTGATGTTTCTTTGGGTTTATTTACCACTAAAGATATCAAAATTTCATCTCTGCAAGATCCATTAGTGCCTGGCGTGACCTGCCATGTTGCGTCTATTGAAGCTGATTTAAGCTTGTCTGATCCAAGTGATAGTTCAATCGCTTGTCGTCAAACAGGTGAAATTACCTCAGAAATGCTGACGAACATAGATAAAAGCAAATCTGGAGATGTGGTGTTTAAACAGTCAAAAAGCATCTTTTTTAAGACGATGAAAGTGCGCCGCATTTATGACGCAGAAACCCAAACGCTATTGTATTTGAGCTATACCACTAAAGAGACAGATGGCAGTTTTAAACATAGTTTGTCAACCGTGCCATTGTGGGGAACCGCGGCGTATGTTGAGTAATAAAAATTAGGTGTATACTTATCGGCGTTATTTTAAGTAAATATGAACTTACATGGCAAATTTTCAAGAATCACATTGGCAAATGACACCTAATAAACCTCTCGCGATTCAACTAGCGAAACGTGATCTGACAGCTTTGGTCTATGACGCAGTTAACCTTGTTGGAAGCGCATTGGTCAGAAATTCAAAATCTTGTTGAACAGTACTGTGATATATACGACCAAGCCATTGTTGCTTTTTTACAAATGGCACGCGCCCAATTTTTTTGGGACGTCAACAAACGTACAGGTCGTTTTATGATGAATGTATTTTTACGCTCGTGTTTAGATCAACGAATTGTCAGAAATTTTCTATAACTCATCACAAGCAAAATCATCACATTCAGAGCACCTAGCTATGTGATTTAAACACATAATATAAATGGTTAGAAACCTAATCTTAGGCCGAATTGGTGATTGATAAAAAGCAAGGTTTGCTTTGAGCGAACTTAAATGTGCTCAGCTATAAATACATATGTGTACCATTGCGCTCAATGACTGAGCTACGTGATAAATGCAAACTATCCGCAAACATCAGCATAAATAATTGTTGTTGTGTTTGATATTGCTGAATTTTCTGCTGAAAACACTCATCTGTACTTTGACGGCATCCTAACAACTGAGGGTTTTTCACCAGTACACTGGTATCGGCAATGACGTATTCTGGCTGGTATCGTTTTAGTAATTCAGTGGTTTTGCCAGCATCTTGTTCGGCGATTAACAATATTAGATTTTTCGCTTGCCAAGCTGGTAGTTGCTGCAGCTGGGTAAAACGTTGCCAGTCGGGTTTAACCCCAAATACACTAGCAGCAGTCGATTGTTGATATTTTAGCAATTGCGCCAAAGCGACCTTTTGACCTTGCAAATAAAAACTCGGTACCGAGTTAATTTGATAGGCATCGACATATTGGGTATTTTGCGCCATTAAATCACTGCGTAAAGCGCCATTACACTGTGGTTTTTGCCGCTGTTCAACTGCGGCTAATATCGCTTCACTCACTGGCCGTTGGCATTGGAAAAACTCACTACTTCGCTGTTTGCTAGCAGAGCCTAAAATTGGTGCCCAAAATAGATAAATATTGTATCCAACTAACTTATCGAGTTTTGGGATCACCTTAATACAGTATGGGCAAAATGGGTCTTTAAATACGAGTAAGTTAGGCCGATCAGCGCGCCAGCCATTTAGCAAAAATGCTTGATCGGCAATTGGGTCTGGTATTGGCATAACCTGCTGCGCACGCGCTGGTGTATACCAAGCCACCAGCAATAACATAACTGTAAGCCAGCTAATTAGCCTGCTGAATATTGTTTTGCTCATTGCGCTGTTGCATTTGCTGCAAAGCAATTGGTAATACAAGTTCATTATACTCTGCCAGTTTTTGATGAAGTTGTTGTTCTATTTGCTGCTTTTTATATTTATCGGACAAGTTTGAATCTAACTCAGCCATTAACACTTCAATTTCCGCTTGTTTTGCTGCGGCTTGTTGTTTCAACATTGTATCGCTCGCCGAATGAGTATCACTTTGCTGTGCTTGTTGAACTTGTTGTGTTGGCAACCGCTCAATCTCAGGCGTTGCTGCTGGTTCAAGCTGTTTGTTAGTAACAGGCGAGCCTTGCTCCGTAGTTGGATCATTCGGCCATAATTGGTAGAGCAACAGGCTAACACATGCGCCCATTATCACTATGAATATTGCTTTTAACTTTTTCATATTAATCACATATTCCTTAGGTTTATTCTGCCGTGGTAAAGGTTCGTGTGCCGCCATATCGGGTGTTGCCGACTAAATCTGGCACGTTGTAATAAAGCTCTAACGTATATTGGGTACCTGCCTGCAGATCTTCATTTGGGTCTATGCTAATTTGACTGCCATTAACTGTGTAACTTACCGCAACCACATCGCCACCTTGTTTGAGTACAGGTGCAGAACGCAAATCGAGCGTTTCATCATAATCCAACACTATATTGCTCGTTACTGCAACATCCGAGCTGTTGTGCTCTGGTGTCATAGTTTGTAATGCTGGCCCTGAGCTATCATTACTGGCGTTCGCATTGGTGGTGAAATTTAAAGTATAGTCGGTCAGTTTATTTCCCGCGTAGTCACAAACATCGGTTAACGCCAACTGATAGCTGGTTTCTGTGCTAAATCCTGCGGCAGCTTTAACCGTTAATATATTGCGGCCATTGGCTAAATTGAGTGTTGTGGGAATATCTACCCCCGCTGATGTTAGTTCAACACCATCGGCCAAAATACATGCGCCGCTTAATGGCTCTGACATTTCCAAAACCAATTGGCCATTTATCGGCATATCCGTTTCGCCAGTGGCAATATTGCTGAGGCTAACCTCAGGTGCAGTTTCATCTGCTTCGGTATCTGTGCCTGTGACAAAATATTTATAGTTATTTTGTGCAATTCGATTGCCCGATAAATCGGTTAGATAAGGGCTATAACCCACATACAAATAATACGTATGCTCAGCGGTTAAGAGTGCATCAGGTGTTAACGTCAAAGTTGTGCCATCTGCTGACAAATCCCAACTACTGGCTATTGAGACTCTATCGGTATTGTCGTAGAGGTAAAAGGTACTGCCGTCGATTGTCGTTTTGTCCACCCGCTCTGAGAAATGCACTTGCAACAAGGGGTTTAATGCCACACCTCTGGTGTTGTTGTTAGGTATACTCCAGTGGGCAACACCGCTGCTAGTAAAATCAGCGGTATCACTGGTGGTAAAATCAATCACCAAATCTGTCGCCATTGCATTGCCACTAACGTCTTTTAGGCCTGAAACTGTCAAAGTATAGTCGGTTTCAGCGACTAACAATTGTTTGGGCACTATGGTCAATAAGGTGCGGCCTCGTGATAATGACAGGTTAACAGGTATATCGACGCCTAACGCCGTTTGTAAACTCACACCATTATCAATCAGTGGATTGAGTGATTCACTAAAACGCACATTGAAACGCAAGTTAACAGGAATACCAGTTTGCCCATCTGTCACACTGGTACTGACAACCGTTGGTGCGCTATCATCCGATGCTGCTCCTGTGGTGAAGTAACGATAATGGTTGCCAAGCGTATTACCGCTTAAATCACGCATATAATAAGCATAAACATAATATTGGCTGGCGGTCTCTAGTGCTTCATCCGCGACCGTTGTTAGCCGCATGCCATCAGCCGACAATTGTGAGCTAGATGCAATGGTTTCTAGAGTGGTATTATTGTAGAAATACACGCCCGAGCTGGTTACGCTAACGGGATCTATCGGTTCGCTAAATATCCATTCAACTACAGGGTTGGTTGCCACACCTTGTTGGTTATTACTGTAAGCTACATCGACTAACTCAGGTCGAACAAAGTCTGGCCCAGCTAAAGTGGTAAAGGTTGTTGAGTCTGCGACTACCAGGTTTTCAGCCATATCCAACATACCAGCAAACGTTTCTGTATGTTCAGCTTCAGAAGGTAGTGGTGTCAGTTTGCGATAAATCACGACTTGATTGTTTTCACTAAACTGCACATTGATATTAGCGCCGTCGGCATAATCAAACGTTAGTGGATTCATAGGTTCATCAAAGCGCACCGCAAACAAAGTGTTAACTCCAACCCCAGCTTGTTGCTCTGGCGGGCTGAAACTGCTAATCATGGGTTGTCTATCATCCGCTACCGCATCGGTTGCGGTGTTGAAATAAGTCGCATAATTGGTGCGTAAATTATCACCATCTGTATCTTTAATCGCGTTTGAGTACCACACATAATATTGGTTATCGGCAACTAAAGCTTGGTCAGGGGTTACTTTAATAATTGTCCCTGTTTCGTCTAGTTCGGCACTGCTGGCCAATACAGCCCAATTATCTGTTACGTCATATAAAATAATGGTTTCAGAACCAAAAGTACTGCTATCCAACGGCTCTGTAAACTGAGCGGTTAACACCGCATTTAATGGAACCCCTGCGGTATTGTTTACAGGGTGATAAGCAACAACTGTAGGCTGTGCACCAACACCGTCAGATGATGCACTGGTATTAACATAACTATTGTAGGTTTGCAGAGCATTGCCCGTTGAATCGACTACTGAGCTGTCAAGATACAAACTAATGCGGCTAGAATCAGGGAAGTCACCGTCGGTTGGTGTAACTCGAATTGTACGACCATCCCCCATCAACGCGACATCAACAGGAATAACAACCCCATCATCTGTGACCTTAATTGCTGCATCTAAACTGGCTAACGTCAGCGGTTCAGATGCATATAAAGTAATTTCTTCTAAACCAATCCAGTTGGAACTGCCATTGGCTGGAATTTGTGTCACGATACTTGGGCGAGTGACATCATTGCTCACAGTCCCCGTTGTAAACGAGCTAATAAAGGGTTCAACTGCATTGCCCGCAAGATCCTGCACGTTTTCGGTCACGACTAAACTGACAACGCTTGAATGCGGTAAAGATGCAGAAACTGTGACATCACGACCATCAGCTGAACGGAAGACATTCGGTTTAATTACCGCGCCGTTAGCATACAGCGCAATATTTTGATTATTGATACTGCTTGAAAGCATAGGTTCGCTAAAGCTTAGTACCACACTGTGCGATGGGTTAACATCAACACTGTCGGCTGCTGGTGATACCGCACTAATGGTCGGCGCAATAGAGTCGGCCGATTCTTGGGTATTAAAGTAGCGTGTACCTAAATATCGAGTATTACCCGCCAAATCCGGTACATTGTAATACAGCTCAATGGTATAACGAGTATTGCCTGCTAAGGTAATCGCTGGCACAAAGGTAATAACATTGTCCACTACTGTATATTGGCCAGGAACTGTTACACCTGCGCCTTTAACTGGCGGACGACTACGCGCATCAATCGCTTCATCAAAAGTCATCACTATTTCAGCTAATTCGACTTCAACATCAGTTGCTTGATGGATCGGCGCAATAGTCGATAAGTTCGGGCCGGAGCTGTCAGCATCACTACTGGCCAAAGTGGTAAAGTTAACTAAGGTTTGCGCCAGCTCATTGCCTGAATAGTCACAAATACCATCAACCGCCAATTGATATTCTGTTGCTGGTTGTAAGTTTTGTTGGCCTTGAATAGTCAGTGTTCGTCTATCATTTTCCATGCTCACTTGAATATCAACAATCTCACCACCTGCGGTCAAACTAAAGGCTGGCGATATTTGACAAGTATCACTAAGTCGTTCAGATAACACTATGACGACCCGACCATTGACTGGGACATCTGTATCGCCTTCCACGACACTTATTTGTGCAACGCTAGGGGCCACTTCGTCTGTACTATCGGTTGTGTAGAAATAATGATAGTTATTCTGCGCAATACGATTGCCGGCATAGTCATGCAAATACGGTGAATAACCGACATACAAATAATGTAAATGGTTAGCTCTAAGTGGCTCATCGGGTACAAAATTCAAGGTTAACCCATCAGCCGATAATGTCCACGCGCCTGCGACTTTAATACGTGCGTCGTTGTCATATAGATAGAAGCTATCGCTATCAATGGTGGCTCGGTCGACAGCTTCACTAAAGTGCACTTCAAGATTCGCATTCAGGGCAACATCTCGCGAATTATTTGGAATGCTCCAGCGCACTACACTACCAGCCGTTAAATCGACCGTTGCGCCTGTGGTAAAGTTAAGCATTAGTGAGTCGCTTTGCTGATTATTACTTAAATCAGAAACCCCCTCTATGGTTAACAAGTAATTTTGCATAGGTGCCAACAACTGCCGAGGCACCAAGCTGACTAGGCGACGACCGCGATTTAAGCTGATATCAGTCGGTACAACTTGACCTGTCGAGTCAGTTAAAACAATGCCATCCAAATCAAGTGGATTAAGCATTTCGTTAAAGCGTACATTTAACCTAACATTGGTTGGAAGCTCGGTTTGACCATCCACTATGCTGGTTTGCACAACTTCTGGTGCAACAACGTCTTCGGCATAACCTGTGGTGAAGTATCGATAATGATTACCTAGGTTGTTACCCGCGAGATCACGCATATAGTAAGCGTAAATATAATATTGTCGGCCGGCTAATAAAGCTTGATCAGGCATTAAGATTAATCGTTTACCATCAGCTGATAATTCAAAGCTGCTAGCAATATTGACCCTAGCTACATTGTCGTAAATATACACACCTGAGCTTGTTACACTAATAGGGTCGATAGGCTCACTAAAGGTCCATTCAAATGCACTATTTAGCGCTACATTTTGCTGATTATTCGACACAGTTACATCAGTCACACCGGGTTGAACAAAGTCTGGACCTGCAGTGGTTGTGAATTGTGTTTGACTCCCCACTGCCATATTGCCAGCTAAATCAGCCATTGCAGGACTCATAGCGGTCACTTCACTTTCGCTTGCTAGTGGCTGCAGCATGGTGTAACGCACTGATTGATTATTCTCAGCAAATTGCACATTAATTGCCCCTTCTGCTTCGAAGGTTAATGGATTCACTTGTTCACTGAAACGCGTGGCAAACCAAGCATTGGTTCCAACATTGCTTTCGCCGTCAGGTGGGCTCATTGCCGCGACGGTAGGTTGGGCATCGTCAACGACTGAGTCAGCATCTGTGTAGAAATAAGTAGCAGAGTTGCTTTGTAAGTTATCACCATCTGTATCCAACACAGCGGTTGAGAACCATAAGTAATATTGATTGTCTGCAACTAAACCATCATCAGCGATTACCTGGGCGATTGTGCCAGTTTCATCCAAAGTAATGGTTCGTGACATGACACTCCAATTATCCGTGACATTGTACAGAATTGCGTTTTCACTAGTGAAGCTGGTTAAATCCATTTCTTCACTAAAGCGAGTTAACAATATCGCGTTAAGTGGTGTACCTCGGCTACCATTGTTCGGGAAGTATGATTCAACTCTTGGTCTAATACCTAAATTATCTGTCGTAGTTGAGGTATTAAAGTATGAGTTGTATGCGTGTAACGGATTGCCAGATAAATCTAATACGTTGCTATCCCAATATAATTGAACTAATGCGTTGTCGTTAAACATGCTGTCTTTGGTGACTCGAATGGTACGGCCATCACCGAGTACATCAATTTCAACTTGGGCTAACACACCGTCTTCCGCAAGATTAAACGCATCTTCTAGGGTACTTTCATCGACCGCTTCATCAGTGTAGAAATACACTTGGTTGATGTCGGTCCAACCGCTTGAACCATTGGCGGGTGTTTGCGCAATAATACGTGGACGCGTATTGTCTGTATCTGCAACCCCAGTGGTGAATGAACTAACAAATGGCGTTATCGCATTGCCAGCTAGATCTTGCACACCGTCGGTCATCACCACGGATACGATTGCAGAATGAGGTAGCGACGCTGATAAAGTCACTTCACGACCATCAGCCGAACGGAATATATTTGAGCTTAACACTGTGCCATTAGAAAATAGTGCTAAGTTGTTTGCATTCAAAGTATTAATATTCACGGGTTCGTCAAACGACAATACAATGTTTTGCGCTGGGTGAATATCACTCGACATATCAGCAGGTGAAACCGCCAGCACGCTGGGCACTTGTGTGTCTTCAACCGCTTGTGTATCAAAATAGCGAGTACCGCTATAACGGGTATTGCCGGCTAAGTCTGCTACATTGTAATAAAGCTCAACAGTAAACCGTGTGCTGCCAGGTAACATAATATCTGGGGTAAATGTGATAACAGCACCATCTACTTGGTAACTGCCAGGTACAGTTATACCCGCCCCTTTAATTGGTGGGGCTGAACGCACATCAACAGGCTCATCAAAGGTTAGCACTACTTGAGTTGTCACATCTATATCTGAAGTGGCGTGCGCTGGGCTGATATCCAACAAGCTTGGGCCTGAGCTATCAGCTGATTCGGCGTCTAGTGTGGTAAAGGTTAATTGATAAGTGTCAGATGTATTGCCAGCATAATCGCACAAACCATCTACTGTTAAAGTATATTCAGTTAGGGCGCTGAGGTTTTGTTGTGGGGTAATTGTGATCGTACGGCGATCATTGGCTAATGAGCTATCAACCTCAACTTGGTTTTCTCCAGCTTGCAATTGAATGGCATCGGCCAGCGGACAGCTATCACTAATTATCTGATCTAGATACAATACCACTTGGGTATTGAGCGGTGCTTGAGTATTGTCCATGCCTAGGTTGCTGGCAGCTACCGCAACAGTTTCATTGTCTAAATCATGCCCTGTATAAAAATAATGATAGTTATTTTGCGCAATTAAATTGCCCGCTAAATCTTGGAGATAGGGCGAATATCCAGCATACAAATAAAATAGATGATCTTCACGCAACGCTTGGTTGGGCACAAAAGTGAGTCTGCGACCGTCTTCGCTTAATATGCGCTGGCCAGCAACGGGTAAGTTGGTGCTACTGTCGTATAAATAAAAGCTACTGCTATTAATTGATGTTGGGTCTATTGCCTCAGAAAAATCAACCGTTAACAATGGGTTACGAGCAACTCCACGGGTATTGTTTGGAATACTCCAACGGATGGCACTACCCGTTTCAGTATCGGCAACATCACTGGTGGTAAAGTTAATTTCTACAGGATTGGCTAATAAGTTGCCACTGAGATCTTGCACGCCATCTATCCATAAAGCGTAACTTTCATTGGCATTAAGATTTTGCACGGGAGACAAGACAACTCGGCGTCTGTCGTTACTTAAACTGCGACTGACTGCAACCTCGGCACCAACAGAGTCAAGTAGTTGTATTTGTGATAAATACAGCGCATTAACAGCTTCGTTAAAACGCACGGCCGGTTGCACATTTACAGCAATATTGTCTGCTTGGTCTTGCATACTGGTTGCGACCACTTGTGGGCCACTACCATCTATATCAAATGAGGTATCAAACCAACGCGAGGTTCCGACAAATGGATTGTTAAAGGTATCTTGAATGCCACTGGTGAGATAGACATAATGGCGGCGACCAACTAATAAAGGTACATTTGGAATAAACGAAATAGCTGAATTATTTTCTGCTATATCGATAACCCCACCTATGCGTTGGCCGCTAGATTGGTCAACTACATACATGGTGTCTTCTGTCACGCTAACTGGGTCTATCGGCTCACTTAAAATTGCGGTGATGACCGCATTCACGGGTATGTTGGAACTGCCATTAACAGGGCTAATGTCAACCAATGTAGGTCGTTCTTCATCAACACAATTGCCTGTGGTAAAGGTTGATGTGAAGGTTTCTGCCAATGGATTGCCAGCTTCGTCTCTAACCCCACTGACTTCAATGGTATAAACACTGTTATCTGCCAATAATTCAGTTGGGTTGAATATCAGTTCGGTATTGCTTGTTGTTAAACTTTGCACCCCAGTTAGAACTGTGGTGTCTTCAGCAATTAATTTAATGCTTTGATCTGTTAACGAGCGGCGCAAAACAGCTTCGTTAAAGATCACACTGATATTGCTATTTTCACAAATATCTGTTGCTTCATGCGCTGGGTCTATCGAACTAACTTCAGGTGGGGTTACATCTGGATTAAGTGGATCTGTCCCAGCGGCTACTTCGTCACCATCTGTTCTTTGGTCATCATCAGAATCTAAGTCGAGCGGATCTGTGGCTAATTCAACTTCTAAGCCATCAGGCAGACCATCATCATCTGAATCTGGATTTTCAGGATCTGTATTCCAAGTAAAGACCTCTTCATTATCGCCTAATCCATCACCATCTTCATCGGGTTCGACGGTTAATAACGCTAGGTCATCACCAACATTGTTACCAAAATCTACCCCCTCTACCAGAATGTTCATACTGGTAATGCCCGCTGGCACTGTGATTGGAACTTCGTATGGTCTAGTTGTATCAGATGCGACTAAGATGCCATTCACCCGTATTTGCACTGTTGCAACCGCAACATCATCACTCGCTTCAGCGCGGACTAAAATGCGACTGCCTTCGACAACGACATCACCATCTGGTGGTGAAATCACCTCAACAGTCGGTGCAACGCCTTGATTGTCGTTTAAGATACGATATTGTGAAATATACAAACGATTGGTGGCGGTGGAATAAACGAAACCAGCATCAATAGACAACGAGTTGGCATCGCGATCGCCAAACTGACGAATATCAATAACACCTTGGAACAGTGAGTTTTCTGGATCTGCGATATTGACAAACGGCACTGCATTAACAAATAAGATGTCGCTAAAGAACGCAAAGCCATTGGTCAGTTCAACATCCGACGGATAAAAACGAGTATCGCCACCAACAATGGTTGGGCGCATCGGATCGCTGAGATTAATCACTTTATAACCACAGGTGTAACACGCAACGTAAGCGTAATCACCATCGATAACAACAGCCCGAATATTACCTATGTTTATGCTTCCTAAGCGCATGGGCGAAGATAGGTCACTAATATCTAACAAGATCACTGCTGAACTATTTGCAACAACCGCACGGTCATTGGAAACATCAACACTGATAATTCGCCCAAGATTATCCAGTTTAGCCACACTAAATGGTGCGCTTACGTCTTCTACATTGAATATTTCGAAACCACCACTATCGTTGGCAACAAATATATGACTATTTTGAGCGGCTAAATCAACCGCCATACCATTGCTAACAATATTGCTCACTAAAGCTGGTTGGCTGACATCTGCAATATTGATGATATCTAAACCTGCATTGCCAACTGCAACATACGCATACTGCCCCACTACTTTGACATCTCTTGCGGTGCCACTGGTCACCAGTGTACTGACTATTTCTGGGTTTTGTTTGTCACTGGTATCAACAATATGCAAGCCAGCACTACCTGCTGCTATATAGACATAGTCGCCTTGTACATCGTTGTCGTATGCTGTGCCACTAAAGGACAGTGTTGAAATTCCCGCTGGTTGGAAACTTTCAACCGTCACTGGGACTTCTGCGGTTAATTCAAATAAGGATACAGTGACGGTTGCATTGCCTTCTGCACCACCGAATATTTGCCCATCCGTTATACCAAAACTGACGGTAGCTAAATCGCTTGATTGATAACTTGTGCCATTTGATTTTGCAGTAACATCTAAAGTGGTGCCGTCCAATACTGTGGCGGTGACGGTTAATTGGGTACTGACTTCACTGTCGATACCATTGAACGTCATGACGACATTATCGGGCACAACACTGATTGCTGTTATGGCATTTTGATAATCTGCATCGCTGCTATCTGTTGGTGATGAACCTAGCGTCACCTCTACAAAATCGGATAAACCATCACTGTCTGAATCGGCTAATAACGCATTGGTTATAAAACCATCTTCACCTTCAATTAATTCTTCACCGTCGTCTATGCCATCACCATCTGTGTCGGCTAAATCAATCTCTGTGCCTGCCAAATATTCATCAAGCGCACTTAACCCATCATTGTCTCTGTCTTCAAATGCATCTGCTGGGTCGTTGGGGTCTAACCCATTGGCACTTTCATAATCGTCGGGCAAGCCATCTCCATCTTGGTCACCGGTAAAACTCACTCGAACTAAGCGTGTAGCAACTTGGCCATCTTTGCTGGCAGTAATCAGAGCATTACCACTACCAACAGCAGAAATTAAGCCATTGGCATTGACACTAGCGACCGCTGAATTGGAACTGGTGTAATTGATCCCCGAAGTGGCGGCCGTCACATTGTCGACTAACCCACCTGGGTATTCGGCTGTCACATCTAGCTGGTAAGTTTGCCCAAGTGCAGTCAGACTAATTTGAATAGTGGTTAAAAAGCTAATACGTACCGGCACCGGCTCTTGTTCAACGAATTGAATTTCACCCACCCGCGTAATGCCATTGGTAAGCAGGTTAAAGTAACCCGATTGACCAGATAGGGTGGCGCCCTCTTCGCCAACGCATGTTGCCCTTGCTCTCACGGCACCTTGGTTAGAAGGTACGTTTGGTAGTGACCAACCACCATCTTCTGCTACCTGTATAGTGCGGTTTAAAATGTTCACCACACAATTTTCATCCAACTCTTCAGCTTTGGTAGCGGTCACCAAAGCACTACTTAAAAAGCAGGCTGTCAGCAGTATTCGTCCAGTCTGGATAAGATTTTTCATTAGCTGATACCGTAGTCTGTAAATTTGGTTACAACTCCAACCACTCTGCAATTTGTTGTTTAATCCCGACATTTCGCTCTGCATTACCAAAACAAATATCAGAATCGACGATCGCCTTTCGTTGATCTTTCACCAGCAAATAAACAGCGCCACCTCGCGCATACCTGCCACCTTTGCCGTAAACCATTTCCACTCCCCTGACATCCTTCAGAGAAAACCAATTTTCCGATTTAATCCATAAAAACCGCGAATGTAACACCACAGTTTTATTGTGTTTGTCGAAGATGGTTTTGCGGCTACGCTGAATCGCCAAAACCACTAAACACACGCCATTAAAAATGACATAATCTTCAACTTTTAAATCCTTATCACCAAAAAGCGCCGCTCCCCAAAATAGCAGTAAAAATGCGATTGCTATTAAGCTGATGCATTTTGGAAACGCTGTTACCACCAGTCGCTCGCTGTTTTTTTGTAAAATTCGCGCCATATCAACCTGCCTGCGCAACTTTCAACTGTTCTTTGGTTAACCTTTCTTTTAACTTTTGGAAAAAAACCGCATTCATGTACGCTTGATCTATACGCCAGCGGCCGTTTTCTAATTCAAAAGGTAGCAAGTGATACTCAGAATCTATTTGCACACCAATCAGCACATACTGACCCATCAAGATAAAATCTTTGAGCTGCGCCACTGATTGTTTGGTAAAAGTGGCCCGCCAAAAGTTGTACACTCGACGTGCTTTTTTAAGTGCGGCTTTTGACTGCCAATCTTGTAACGTGGCTTGATTCCAACTTGTTAACCACCAATCAAAATCATCTTTACGCAGGGCTGATAAAAATTGCACTAACTGGCGATCAGCGCCTTCATTAACATCACGCATCTTCGTATCAAATTGGCTAAGCACCACATCTTGGTATTGCATACGCTGATACTTGTGATGCTCTACTAAAGTAAATGTACGCTCACCTTGGTCTTGAAAACGTGTTGCCACAGCGCCTACCAACATAGGTAAAGCGAGTAATACACAGCAGCAATATTGCATTGATTTAAGTAATCGTTTATTCATATACAATCACCTTTCTGTCTTCACCATTAACCCAAGGGCTATAACGTAATAATGGTTCGCGGCGTAAATCTAAACTGACTAACCATTGCTGTTGTTGTTGGCTAAACACCACGGGTAAATCAATCGGTCCTGGTTTTCCATTTGCGCCAGCAACGTTGTAGACAATAATAATGTGCTGCGGTAACACGATTTTTTGCTTAAAGGTGATTTTTCGTCCGACAAACTGCTTTTTCCATGTGTCTAACCAATAACTTTGATTTAGCCCTTTGCTGGCAAAATACTCGAGTGCGAGATGTTTTGAATCTATCTCCCATGTATCTAACCACCACTGGTAATCTAACGAAGCTATCGCTGACATACGCGATATAAACGCTTCTTCTGCTGATGCCATGGATGAGTACTTGCGTTGCACTAAACGTACTTTTTCATAACCTTTTTTTGGTTCGAATAGCTGATAGTGATAAACCTGTTCAACACTGATAACCCCTTCGCTCGCCTCGCCGACGGCAAAAGTTGGTGTTGCCCAAAAATTATTTTCAGCCATCAGCGAAAAGCTCAGCAAAATGGTCCATAAATAAGTTAAACACACACAAGCTCTCACGTTTGCCCTCCTTAATCTGGCAATGGAATATCAATAGTGGCAATACTGCCAGAATTGACTAATTGAATGCTGGCACTTCCGCCTGTCTCAACCCATGAACCTTCGGCAACTATAATGGTTGCTTCAGCGGAGACACCATTGTGGCCTATACCACCTGTGACTTTTTCACAATTCACCCCAGCTTGAATATTCACACCTGTTTTGAGTTTGCCTTCTATGCGAATAATGTCACACGGGCGTTTGTCATTCGGCGGGCCA
This sequence comes from Catenovulum agarivorans DS-2, assembly GCF_000568405.1. GTDB lineage: Bacteria > Pseudomonadota > Gammaproteobacteria > Enterobacterales > Alteromonadaceae > Catenovulum > Catenovulum agarivorans_A. The sequence continues at coordinate 70,629 of NZ_ARZY01000016.1, read as the reverse complement.
CATTCAGTGGGAGATGAAGCTGGGTTAGGAACACTGCCGAATGGCCCACCACCCACACCGAGATCACCTTTAACTTCACCACCCCAGCAGTTGTCACCCTGACATTCACGTTTGGTGCGGTTAATACTAAATTTGCCATCAAAACCAACTTCAAAACGAATACCGTAGGCAATGCCGACCTCTCTTCCGAGTACGCTGAAGGTATAGTTGCCAGACCAAGGTGGTATGGTTGGGGTCCACGCATAACTCCAACGCGGAAATATCACAGTTCCTTCGTCTTTTTCTTCACGAGTCATAGCGCCATTCTGTTGGGTGCAACAAACCTCTTTGACACTATTGCTTAACGACAGCGCAATTTCTGGGATTTTTTTGTCGGCTCCAAGAAAATCGAGGACTTTGTTCACATCAGCAATAAAGTTTTTCACACCATTAAAAGTTACAGAGGTGCTGCTGATTTCGTTATCTGGTTTTTTCGTTTCTTTGCCGTCTTGGCAAATAATACATTTGTCTTCTTCAGGAACGTGGCCATCTGGTTTTGGCTCTGGGCCATCTTCACCGCATGTGGTACATAAGCTTTCATCTGAATTATCAACCACCTGCATAGATGAACCATTTTCACAAACAAAAGATTTACAGTCGCCGGTTTCGTCGTCAGGCGGTACGTCGGCATCATCGTCGACATTTGTCAGCGTTCCGTCTTGGCATTCTGGCTTTTTACAATCGCCTTGCTCATCCAAACCCGCTAGCCTAGGGTCGCCCTCGGCGGGTACACAGTTACATTCACCATCGCAGTCTTGGCATATTGGGCAGTTATGTGCACAAGCTTGTCCACCTGGCTGTGAACCACAGTGCCAACCCGCTTTAATCACCCCGACCCCTCGATTAGAAACAACCACAGTGCCATCTTCACTAACCGTCCCCAATCCTATCGCGACAAATTCTTCTAAATCATGGTCGAACGAATACATTTCAACTTGTGCACCCGCTTCATGTGCATCAACATTGGGTAAAGTAAGCCGAGCTGGTGGATCGAATTTAGTGCCCGTTGGTTGAATGGTCACGATAAATTGTGGTTGCATCCCATTTGGCGGTGCCATTGGCACGGTACCAGCATTAACAGGTGTGACGGATACAAAACCTTCGCGACTGCCATCTGGAAAGGTCACTGAATCTTTTTTGATATCAAGTTGAAAACCTGGAAATTCATCTAGGGTAAGTGAAACATCTTCCGCCCCAGCATAAACTGCATTATCAGTATTGAGTTTAACCATATAGATAGGCGCAGATAACGGGTTCTCCACCCCAGCAACGGTAACTAGGTTATATCCTAGTGATGGAAATTCGCCATCGACAGATGTAGTCGAGCCGTCTGCAATTAGATGCACTGGGCCAACGGGTGCTTGAGTGATTTCAAACCGACCGTTTTCATTGGTTACAGCTTCTCGTGTACTGCCCTCTACTCGAATGGTCACATTGGGTATGGGTGTTTCTTGGTTATCTAACACCACACCTGTGATAGTGGTTTCGCCCGGATCTGCTGGTACAAATGCGGTAGCACTAAAACCAGCGGTGATGGTTTGCCCTTCTGGTGCGTCAATTAAAGTGGCGGTGATCCTTTGGGCATCTATACCAGTTAATTGCCCGAGTTTGTAAGCAACTGATGCTCGGCCGTCTGAGTCGGTTGTACGTTCAATCGTGGTTTCTTCATTGCTTGAAAATACTCCATCGCCTTTAGTAACGGCAAAACGAACTCGTGCATTAGGTACTACGTTTGCGCCAGCATCCGTGACCACAACTACCATAGCTTCTGGCAGTACATTACCCACGGCACCACGTTGATTATTGCCAGAATTAACACTGAGTTTATTGCCGATTTGTCCATTGGCCGATGCACTAAAAGTGACTGTACCTGTGTATCCAACCACTGCTGCTGTTACTTTGTGATTGTTGACCCCTGTTCTTGCACCTAATTTGAAAGTTGTTGACGCTAACCCATTTTCATTTGTATCAACAACCACAGCACGCCCTTGGTTTTCGGTGCCAATTGCCACAGCACCTGAACCTTGAGCAACTCTAAATACAACAGATGCGTCTTGCACAGGCTCATCATTGTCGTCTAATACTTGCACCACCAAAGGGTCGTCTAATTGGTTGTTGATGATTGCATCTTGCCCGTCTCCACTCTCTAGCAACACTCGTTTGCCCAGTAATACTTCATAAATTAAGTTGATCTCGACGCTATTGGTATTGCCAACTTGGTCAGCGCCGCGCACGGTAATGGTATTATTTCCTTGTTGCAGCTCAATATTAGTAGCTGAATAACTTCGATTTTGAATATTCGCGTCAACTCCATTAACTGTGACATTGGCTTGGCTGTCTTCAATCGTACCGCGTACGATATCATTAACTAAACCTGTAATGGTTACCGTGCTGGAATAAACAGTTTGTTGATCTTGATGTGAGTCTATTGTCAGGTAAGGTGGCGTTTTATCTAAAGAAACAGAAATGGTATCGGTTTGAATTTGTTGACCATCAACCGCTCTTGCTTCAATGGTGTTCAAGCCTTCTTTTAACGCGACCTCGCCACTGAATACTCCATTTTCATTAGTGATAGTGACCCCGTTAAGTGTGATTGCCGCTCCAGTCGATACCGTACCTGTCACCGTAATAGGTGAACTACCAACCGTGATTAGCGAATCAGGCGTGAGAATTTCAACGGCCAGTAGATCAACTTCTTCGTCGTCAGGAATACCATTGCCGTTATCGTCATCATCCGCCATCATGCCCAAATCTATACAAGCTTGGTCACAATCATCTGGAATGCCGTCTTTGTCCATATCAGCCAAATCACCAATGGCAATCAACGGATATCCATCATCAGTATCTGGAATTTGGTCGTTGTCATCATCGGTATCTGCATTATTACCTGTGCCATCCATGTCAGTATCAACCGATTCGGTCGCATCTAATGGGAATGCATCATCAACATCCGCAACTTGATCGTTATCATCATCAGTGTCGGCATTATTACCTGTGCCATCCATATCGGTATCAACCGATTCGGTTGCATCTAATGGGAATGCATCATCAACATCGGCAACTTGGTCGTTGTCATCATCAGTGTCGGCATTATTACCTGTGCCATCCATGTCGGTATCAACCCATTCGGTCGCATCTAATGGAAAGGCATCATCAACATCGGCAACTTGGTCGTTATCATCATCAGTGTCGGCATTATTACCTGTGCCATCCATGTCGGTATCAACCCATTCGGTTGCATCTAATGGAAAGGCATCGTCAACATCGGCAACTTGATCGTTATCATCATCAGTGTCGGCATTATTACCTGTGCCATCCATGTCGGTATCAACCCATTCGGTTGCATCTAATGGAAAGGCATCGTCAACATCGGCAACTTGATCGTTATCATCATCAGTGTCGGCATTATTACCTGTGCCATCCATGTCGGTATCAACCCATTCGGCCGCATCTAATGGAAAGGCATCATCACCATCGGCAACTTGGTCGTTGTCATCATCAGTATCGGCATTATTACCTGTGCCATCCATGTCAGTATCAACCGATTCTGTTGCATCTAATGGGAATGCATCATCTACGTCAGCTACTTGATCGTTATCATCATCGGTATCGGCATTGTTACCTGTGCCATCCATGTCAGTATCAACCCATTCGGTCGCATCTAATGGAAAGGCATCATCTACATCAGCTACTTGGTCGTTGTCATCATCAGTATCGGCATTATTACCTGTGCCATCCATGTCAGTATCAACCGACTCATTTGGATCAAATGGAAATGCATCAACAACATCTAGGACTCCATCGTTATCGAAATCTTGATTTTCACCACCAAGATTAACTAGGTTCTGATCTTGGGTAATAACCTCAATGGTCGAATCCAACAAAGTAGCATCTTGACTATTAACAAAAGCCTCAAAGTTTTGCTGAGCAACTTCATCTAACACCAATGCCAAAGTATCGTCGACACCATCGGGTAAAGTATATTCAGCATTATCAACCACCAGCTTGATCAGGGCGGAGAATTTGAGTTTATCCACTACATCTAGGGTGCCGAGCAAAGTATTTAACTCAGATTCAGATGTGACTTCAGCACCTTGGTTAGCTCTTTGTAACAAAGCCGCTTCTGCTGTGGTGACATTGGTGATATTAATTGAAAAATTGTCTTCAGCGGACAAAATACCATCCTCACCCGCTTGACTGCTCAAAGTTGAAAATGCTGGTAATTGCGAAACAAAAACCACACCTGGATGAGTTGTTGGATCACCTTGAGCAATTAATTTAACTAACTTATTGGTATTACTTTGGTCAACCTCTATCAATAACGAATAACCACCATCGGCACCCGCTTGCACCTCAAATTCTTCTGAGCCAACAATTACTTTAACTAAAGCATTGGCTAAAGGCTCATCTGTGACCATGCCGGTTAAAGTTAATGAACTGGTAATGCGGCTGACGGTAAATTGATGACTATCAGTTGCAGTTGCGCCGTCATCGTCCGTCACTACCACAGCAACAGTCACTTGGCTGTCAGCTGTAATGTCTTGCGTTGAGATCTGTAAACTGCTGTTTGTACTGGTACCTAAGGTTACCCCTTCACCACTTTGTAAGGTCCATTTATAACTTTGCACTGAACCATCGGGATCAGCAGCATTCGCTTGCAAGGTTATACTATCCCCTTCCGTCACTTGGTTTTCACCAACAATACTTACTGTGGGGGATTGATTTGTCTCTACAGGTTCGGGATCTTTGTCGTTTTTGCTACAGGCGGGTAAAAGCAGAGTGGTTACAAGTAAACACCCTTGAAGCCAGCGCAGATTGTTAGTTCCAATCAACATCATCACGCTCTCCAACAATAATTGTGGCTGCAAGCAACCTCGTGTTGGAATATGGTTTGTCCAGCTGAATTGTCGATAATTCGCAAAACTTACAGCCTTGAGTGCTCCATACTACTCAAACCAAGCGCTAAGCTGACATCAAGCCTACTACTACATAATTACATCATTTTCATCTGAAGTGGCACATTCCAGAATGATTAATATTTGACCATGGCATAATGTATTTATAATAAATTTAACTAAACAAAGCAACTTGCGTTTGCATATTTTTTCGACAAGACTAGATACAGGAATAAGCAGTATAGCGACCAGCCGATTAGGAACTTAACTCATGGCATTTGTATTGTACAAACAAGGCGTTAGACTAATATTGTCAGTATTGGCCATACTGGCTTTAATTATGCTTGTGCTCTTTTCAATTGCTGTTTGGCACGACAAACCGGAAAGTTATCTTTACAAACCTACCATTTCACAAAAAATAAATATTGAACCTTCACCGTTGTCGTTTGCTGATGTTACTTTAACCAGTGGATTGCAGCATAGCCACATTCAACATACTGGCAAAATTAGCGATTTGATTGATTCATTGGCCGCTGGGGCTTGTGTTGGCGATTTTGACCAAGATAATTGGGTAGACTTAGTGTTTGTTACCGGGGCTGGACAAACCCGTTATTACGGCAGCAAAGCTTGGTGGCACAAACGCAATAGTGTGCAAGTTTATCGCAATGCTCAAGGCTATTTTCGTTTACAGCCAGATAGTTTCGATGTAAATAAAGTAAGTCATGCCTGTGCGGTGGCCGATTTTAATTTAGACGGTTTACCCGATATTGTTATTGCGACGCAAGCACAAGATATACTCTATCAAAACTTAGGCGACTTCCAATTTAAACCGATTGATACCTTTAGCCAATTGACTTTGCCGGCTTGGACATCACATATCAGTGTTGCTGACATTAACCAAGATGGCTTGCCAGATATTCATTTGAGCCACTACCTTAAGTATCAAAAAAACCAAAAAAACCTTGAAGAAGCGGCTGGGTTTACCGAGCAACACCACAGAGAATTTCAACCGCAAGCGTATGACGGCATTCAAAACCAAGTTTTGCTTAATCAAGGAGATTGGCAATTTAAGGACATTAGCAGCGAACTGGGTATAGCCAAAATAACCGAACGCACGATAGCAGCTATCTGGTTAGATTTAAACCAAGATGACTGGCCAGATTTACTCGAGTTTAACAGTGCCGATCAAGCTATTCGTGGTTTTATAAACCAACAAATGTCGTTCGTTCCAATGCCAACTGATTTCCTCCCGCTCACAGCCAACGACAGCCGCTATGCTTCATTCAATAATCAACTCAACGATCCATTTTCTTTATTATTTATCAGTCGCAATAGTGGTTTGGCCAACCTAGCTTTGGATATTGCTCACTTGGCTAACACCCCACAACCCGTCAATGATATAAGCTGGCCACTTGAGCTAAACCAACATAAGTATATTTACCAAACGCGCTGGGGCCATACTTTTGCAGACTTTAACAATGACGGTTTAAGTGAGCTTATTTTAACCACTGGCAATTTAATGCCAGATCCTTTCAGTGAACAAATGGGGCTTGGCTCGAAAAATCATTGCTTGCAACTTACCAATCACCAAGCGACTGAACAACCTGCGGTATTTCAACCAACTAACTGCTTGCCAGCTAATTTAGACTCAAGCCGCAGTGTTATTCGGTTGGATTTTAACAACGATGGTAAGTTGGATATTCTATTCACCAATAACAATGCGTTTCCTCAGTTATTGTTAAATACCAGCGCTGACCAAAGCCAAAGAAATTGGTTAAACTTAACCATTCCAGACAATGCTCAAATTCAATCGCTCGAACTAGACGGTAAAACAGTTGCCGCGAGCCTAATTAGCCGCCAGGCTATGTTTGGTCAACACGATGCAAGATTACATTTTGGTTTAAACCAAAAACCGTCTGTGCAGGTCAGGTTAAAAACGGCAAAGCAAGCTTATGAGCAAACATTGACTGCCAATCATTTTTATCAATGGCATAACAATCAATGGCAAATTGTGACAAACAGCAATACCGCAGACCGAGAACCATCTTTAACATTATCAGCACTAGCTAAGCTAGATTTAACCGATTATCTGCGACGCAATCTGCACAAACCCGTTCATTATGCCTCTCTTACACAACTTAAACAGGCAAGCAAAAGTGCCAATCAAGATGAACTAGCTGAATTAGTTGCGAGTCAACCGCAGGCGCATTGGCTCGCACTGTATCTTTATTGGTTGGAAACAGCTTCAGGCCAGCTGCAACAGGCCGCAGCCACTGCGCTAACTCAACTGGAAGCGGAGCACAGCACTCGTTATTTATTAACCTTGTTGGACACATCTGATCCACAAACATTTTGTGCAACGGCCAATATTTTTGCATATTGGTTTAGCCAAGAAGAAGCAGTGGTACGCAGCAAAAATAAAGCTTTGCCATATTTATTTAAAAGTATTCAAGCGAACAATGCCAAGATAGTTAATTGCGCTGCGCTCGCGCTCGCTGAAGCAGAGCACCATAATTCAAGTAGCGTAATAATTGAAGCGTTTGCAAAAGCGCCTGTGGCTAGTCGAGCAAGGTTAATTAATACACTTGGAAAAATAAGACAAACTGAAGCTAGACCGCTATTATTGCAAAGACTAGCAAAGAGTGAAGACTACACAGAGATCCAACAAGCACTCATTGCACTGACACGATTAAATACACAATTAGATAACCCGATAACTCAGCAAGCAGCAAAGCATAACAAACATGTCTTTTTAGCTTTGGCGTTAATGCCACAAGCAATAGATGCAATTGTACTTGAGCAAAAACAAGTGAAACATTGGTTGGCTCAGTTCAATATTCAGTATGCTGATATGCCAACAGGTAAATTGCAAAAGCTGTATTTAACCGCCGCACAATTCAATGCACTGCCATTGCCTGAGTTTAAACAATTCACACAAGCAAACGTAGACCCTGAGGTATACAATGCCGCATTAACTTTATTGTTGCATAAACCACAAGCAATCAGCACGCCAGACAAATTATATTGGTTACCACAAATATTAAAGTTAAACTTAACTAAAAAACAGCTTAAGCAGCTGAGTAAAAATTGGCAAGCTGACCTTGTCCGGCTAGATGTTACCCAGCTAAGCCCTCAACAAAACAATAATTTGGTTGCTGTTTTTGCTCAATTAACCCGTGTGCAGCAGCAAGCACTCATTAAAAAATATCAACAACTCGGTTGGCAAAGTGGCCTCAGCCAATTGCAACAACAAGCTTTATTCACTGCTTGTTTTAACCATGCTCAAACAATAAAAACATTAAAAATAACGAGCTTTGGTAGCGAATTTGTATTGTGCAATATGCTTGCGCAAAGTAGAGGCTCTACCAACAGAAGTGACTTTGTTAAGCAAGTTCACCATTGGCTAGATAGTGTAGATACGCCTGAACATTTTCATTTATTGAGCCTATTGGCATTACCCCAACAAACTCGAACAACTTTGGCTTATCAGCGTCTGTCTGCAGCGATAATTACAGCCCCTAACCTTGCTTATTCAATCAAACAAACCTGGGCATTACACCAATATAAACAAGATAAATTTAGCGCCAATTGGTTATTGCAACAAGTTAACTCTGGCAACAACACTGTGCTGTCCAGCATTATTCGTGCTGGTGATTACCCTTGGTTAGCCGCTGAACAAGACATTCATAAAATTATGCAAAATCAGTCGTTTGCTACCCATGTTCGTGAAAAAATCAAGAGCTACTGGCTACAGGAAAATGGCCAACAGGAGAAGGTACAATGACTAAGTCGACTCAGTTAGAATCGAAAGCACTGGCATGGCTAGTGGTGTTGTTTTTTGCTCTTGCAGTCAGTGGTTTTGTCAGCTATTTGCTACCGCATCATGTATTTAATCAAATTAATAGTTTGCTGCATTTAGTATTTGGTAGTTTGTGGGCGCTGTTGATTGTACCTTATACTTTAATCCACTTTAAACGCATACTCGGAGTTCGACGTTTGTCGGTGTTTGTCAGTGGCTTAGTCACGCTCGCCGCAATGCTGATGGTGGTTTATAGCGGATTAGAACTCCTTTACCAAGGTCAACGAGAAGACAATAGCAGTACCTATCAATGGCACTTTTTTACTGCCATTAGCATAGTGGCGTTTTTAGTTGTTCATTTGTTGCTGCATTTTTTCACCCACAGAAGCCAAGTAAATAAGCGCTTTCAAACCAGCGGCTATGTTCCGCGGGTATTTGTTAGTGTGGTCGCCTCATCAATATTAGCCAGCGCGGTTTTGTGGTGGGCAGACCATGCGTCAGAACAAGCTTATTCAACTGAAGCCGCGGTAGAAAACTATCAATACCTTTATGGGCCGCATCCGTTTCGCCCTAGTCAAACGGATACAACAAACAATATATTTATTGATGAAAAAGCATTGGCCACCACTGATAAATGTGCAAGCTGCCATATAGATATTGCTAAGCAATGGTATCGCTCGGCTCATCGCCAAGCAGCATCTGACAAAACTTATGTCACCAATGTCACTTTGTTAGCCAACAAAAAAGGCATAGCAGCCACCCGTTATTGCGAAGGTTGTCATGCTCCTTTGGCATTGCTGACTGGTCAGTTATCTGCCGGAGGTGAACATGCTGGCATTGTCGGTAGTCTCGCGAATATTGAAGGTGTGAACTGCCAGTCGTGTCATGGCATAAGTAAATTGGTTCATAATAAAGGAGTGGCCAGCTATCATTTTGACATCAATCAAGCATATATTTTTGAAACAGCAGAGTCTGGGATATTACAACAACTTAATCGCTTAGCTATAAGATTTAATCCAGAGCAACACAAACAAGATATGGCGCCAAACTTGTTAGGAACAGCCGAATATTGCTCTGCTTGTCATAGCCAGTTTATCGATAAAGATTTGAACGGCTGGGGTTGGATTAAAATGCAGGATGAATATGCCGCTTGGTTAGACAGCCCATACTCAGGCAATAATGACCCCAAATTCAGCCATGCGCAGCAACAACGCTGCCAAGATTGCCATATGCCATTGGTGAAAAGTGATGACCCTTCGGCATCGGCAGACGGTTATGTGCGCAGCCACGAGTTTTTTGCAGCCAACAGCATGCTGACGACGCTTAGCAAAGACTACCAAGGACAACAGCAAATAGCGCAATTTATGCAGTCGAACAAAGTGCGAATTAGCATTGAACCGCCCCATAGAAAAGATGCAACCATTAATAAAATGCCTGTGAATCAAAGATTGCGTCACGCTGCAGTGCAGCCTTATTATTTTTATAAAGGTGAAACAGCCAGCATAAAAGTGATTGTTGCCAATACAGGTGTTGGACATAATTTCCCAGGTGGGACCATTGACATTAACCAAGCTTGGGTAGCGGTCCAAGTTGTGGATGCTGAAGGCCATGCCATTTTTAACAGTGGTTATGTTGACCAAGCTGGATACCTTGAAGCTGATGCTTATCAATACCGCTCTTTACCAACAGACAGGCAAGGGCAAATTGTTTGGAAGCATGACTTGTTTAATATGGTTGGTAAAGCGTCGGTTAATGTGATTCGGGCTGGTGAATCAGATGTGGTAGATTACCAATTTAACATTCCGTACTGGGCTAAGAGCCCAATCTCGATTAGTACACAAATTAACTACCGTAAATTGAACACTCGGTACGCTAAGTGGGCAATGAAAGAACTGTACGAACCTTTACCTATTATTGAGTTGTCCCGCGCGCATCTAGCCGTGCCACTGCGCGACAAATTAGAGACAATAGACAACTTAACTATGGCTAAATAACCAGAACAACATTTGAAATCAACAGATACAGCTACACCACTTTTGCAATGCATTTGGGTTTAGAACAACATATCCTGCAATATCGGCGTAAATTCATCGGCTGCATCTATTAATGAATTAGCGGTTAAACTAGGGACACCATATACTTGAGTTTGCACTTGGTAGGCATCACGTACTTTTTGTAGTAACAAATCAAAGTCACCATCACCTGACAATAAAATGACTTTATCAACCTGTTGAGCAGCTTCCAGTACATCTATAGTAATGCCTACATCCCAATCGCCTTTAGCTGAACCATCAGACCGCTGGATGTAAGGCTTCAGTTTGACGTTAAAACCTATGTGTTTTAACGCACTTTGAAATTTATGCTGGCCATCGTCACCTTTATGAATAGCGTAGGCATTTGCGATAACTATATCACCTTGATAATTTACATATTGCCAAAAATTTCGATAATTAAATTGTTTGGCATAAGCTTGTTTGGTGGTGTAATAGATGTTTTGCACATCAACAAAAATGGCAATTTTAGGCATAAAGTAACAAACTAATTAATTCAGACTCAAAGTATTAGCCTACTCCATATCCGAGAATATGCCTACGATTTAACAGCAAGCAAAAAATTTTTAGCTCGGTATTCGGCTGGAATTTTGTTGATTTTTGCGGTTTGGACAGAGTTAGTGTCGGCGCGAAAATCACTAAATTAGTCAGAAATGTACAGAGTACGATTGAAAGTATCTTGGTAACCACCGGAGTCGGTCACAGTTAAACTGACATTGTACTCTCCTGCTGCGGCATATTGATGAACTGGATTTTGCGCTGTTGATGTCACACCGTCACCAAAATGCCAACTCCAACTTACAATCTCACTGGTACTCTGGCTGTTGTCTATAAAACTCAGCTGGTGATCATTTCGCTCCATTTTAAAATGGCTAAGTACCCCGTGTTCAAACAGCTTAATTTTAACCGTTTGAAATGCGTTAATAACATCTGCTTCATTGCGCCCCATGACAAAAGCCTGCTGTCTAATACAGTTGGCAGCATGGGTTAATGTGCCATCGGCTGACCAACACGTTTTAGCCGCCTGTAAATAAGCCTGGTACGTTGGCTCTAGCCCCCATTTCTGACTAAGCAAATAAAATGGATAAGTCATCATGCCAATACGCAGATAATAATTATCCCCTGCGTCGTCATAATCTAAAAAGCTGGCAATTGCCTGGGACTCAGTTTGTATTTGATTTAATTGACGTACCCGTCCATGATTTTCACCGCCATGCAACCAATCCGCTGAACCTGAAGTGTAATATTTAACCATTACTCCACTGATATCAGCAAAGGCTTCATGCAGGGTCATTGCATCGTTACTCAAAGTATTTTGATAAGGATTTAACGCCGAAACTCTAGTTAAAACCCCATGAGCAACTTCATGCGCAACAGAATCTAAAGACAAGGTTGAATATTGGAAAGGATAAGCATCGGCAAAATTAGCATATGCACCGTCCCAAAAAACCATATCTTGCCATTGAGCGCCATAGTGAACACGTAATCTAATTTTGTCATTTAACGCTGGCTCACCGAGATATTTGATAAAACTGTCGTAAACTAAAGTGCCATAGTACATAGCATCATTTAACGTTGAATATGTCCAAACACCTATTTCGTCAGAAATTTCTCGATGGGTATTTACAGGCTCAACCCCACATTCGAATTGAAATGGAGGAAATAAACCATCATCGGCAATATTCGGCGCACTATTATCTGGACGACTGTGCCAATTTGTATCCTTTTCATTGGCCATATCAACCACACTCACTAAGCCATTATCAAAATAACAAGTGTCGTTGCGTTTGCTAATACTAATTTTTGCTCTAGTATCACCATAATACCAAGATTCAAGCTCGTTGCCGCCTGGCCCAGTCATGAGTGCATTGCCAATAAAATCATCAAAACGTACAGCCAATCCTTCTGTCGCACGCCCCAGCCGATTAGCTAAATACACTTTAATCATTTTAGCTTCAGGTGGCACAACCACTTCGCCATCAATCTGAATTTCTGGTAATTCTGCAACTTCAGTTTGCTGCCAAGGCTCACCAAACTCATCCCCATTGCTATCCGCCCAATACAACCAAACTTGCTCAGCTCGGCTATTGTCATCTTGTGCTTGGCTAGCAGCTGCATCTTCAAATTTAATATCCATTGCTCCGCCAATTTGGCCGGACGTTGCATTGTTATCACGAAAAGCCAATCGACTGATTGTATTTGAAGGCAGCGAAGTTATAGGCTCTTCATCGACAGGCTCTGAAACGTCAATGTCGCCACAGGCTGCAATAAACAAAGTTAAACTCATCGTAGTTAATAGCAAGCGTGTGCGGTTAAAGGCTTTAGACATTTATTTTGTCCCTAAATCAGGCGAGTTAGTCAGCGAACAACAGGCGTTTATTGCTGTGCTTAAAATTAGCCTATTAATCTAGCATCATTCGTTAAAGTAATTTGTAAATAAATGTAATGCTTAATAAATTTTATTTTTGCTGTTCTGAACACTACTGACACAACGCTGTCAGCAGCCCTAGTTTAAGCTCCTTGGTGTTGACAGGTTAATAGCTATGCCGTGTTTGGGTTAGCGATTAGCCTTGTGCAATTGTAATTTTATTAAACAATGGAAAAGGAGCTTAAAATGACCTCTACAGTAATTGAATTTATCACCTACAAATTTAAATCAAATGTTGATCAAAGCCAGATAGATCAAATGAACAGCGAGCTAAATGCCTTTTTACTTGAACAGCCGGGTTTTTATTACCGCTCACTAAGTGAAGATGCCAACGGCCTGCAGCACGACATTATTTATTGGCATGATATGCAACAAGCTAAACAAGCGTCTGAAGCGTTTATGCAGTTGCCTGTTTGTCAGTTGATTATGGAATCAACGATAGCTGACACTGTAAATATGCAGCATATGCAGGTACTATCTGAAATATCCACTTTAATGGACGAGCCAGCTTAACTGGCGCAGATTAAATAACACCATGCGAAAAGCCGAACGTCTCTTTCAGATTTTAACTTATTTGCGCAGCAAACGTGGCGTAGTCACAGCTGAACAATTAGCAGAAAACTTGCAGGTTTCGCAGCGCACTATCTATCGAGACATTCAGGCTTTGTCGTTGTCAGGCGTGCCGATTGAGTCGGAAGCCGGCATAGGCTACCGGCTCAAACCCAACTTTAATATGCCACCCATAATGTTCGACCAAGCTGAATTAGAGGCTTTAATGCTGGGTGTGCGTATGGTTGAAAGTTGGAGCCATCAAGGCATGGCAACTGCGGCATCTTCTGCCCTTGCCAAAATTCATGCTGTATTACCCGAGCAGTTACACCATAAAGCCACTTCACAACCCGAGTGGCTAATTATCCCTAAATTTGTCTCCAAAGATTACCAACAAACCAGCGAACAAATATCTCAAGCAATCAAACAAAAACTTGCATGTAATCTGCATTATCAAGATGAAAGTGGCAATAAAACCAATCGCACTATTTGGCCACTCGGTATGATTTATTGGGGGAAAACCTGGACTTTAGTTGCCTGGTGTAAAAAACGCGAAGATTACCGTATGTTCAGGTTAGATAGAATTGAGTCGGTGTGTCTAACCGAGCAAGCATTTGTACCAACCGAAGCTATTAGTTTGGAAAATTATATTAATAAATGTCGTGAGCAGTATGGTTAAAAGTTTAATAGTTGAATTTAACACTGCTGTTCAAATTGCCGCTTTCAAGCGCATTTTGATTTACATGATTAATTAGTTGTGGGAAAAACTCTAAAAATAGCATTTCGAGTTCGTCATAATGACACTGGATATCCTCAACGGCACCTGAAAAGTTATTGGTAAAACGAATGCGTTTGGCTATGTTATCAAGTGCTCCGCCTATACCTGTAAGCGTTTCATATTCTTTAAACCAATCATTTTTGATCAGACTGCTGATTACATTTTGCATTCTATACGGCATATCAGGAATACGTTTATGCAAAAGTTGATAGCTATTTTGTTTAAATACGGCCAATGGCTCTTCATTGAACAGCATCCAATTTTTAATCAGGAAGTGATCAAATACTACGTCAATCGCAATACTCGCGAATCGTTTACGCGGTTTGGAAAAATACCCTTTAGCTTGTTTAATTGCTAGGTGGTTGTCTGTAAATTTATCGACTAAATAATGATTATCTAATGCTTTTTTCACTGTAACCGGCATATGCTTTACATCCCTTTTACCACCAAAATCTCCTAGAAGATTGCCAAAATGAGAGTCTGCATTTGGCTGAGCTAAGTAAAGGTGCGCTAGATAGTTCAAGGCAATTATCTCTATATTAATCTGAGTCGAGAAAAATATGATTAATGGTAACGCGCAACAATTTTAGCCACTTGACCTGAAGATATTAACTCTGCGAGTTTATTCGATAATTCTGCAGTTTTATTGACTAATTGCGACTTTTTCGAAACCGCAATATACATATCTTGCTGCTTTTGATAAGTAAATTGCGCGGCTTGCATTTTTTCTAAGTATTCAACATCGGATGCGCGTTTACGTACCGATAAATCCCTGGCTAAAAAGGTATCGATGCGTTTGTTCAGTAACATATCAATCAGTTGTTCGTGATTGACCACAGGTACTTTGGTTAAGCGGTTATCATCGTCAAAAGGTTTAAAATAAACAGCGCCTCGTAGTACACCGATTTTTTTGCCGATTAAGTCTTCATACCTAGCAATTTTCAGCACGCTGTCATTATTTAGGTAAAACTTAACAGGGGTGATTACACTTGAATAAGGTTTAGATAAATATTCGAAATGACGCTGGCGCTCTGAGGTTTTGTTTATACCTATCATCATATCTGCTTGACCTATTTGTGTTTGATATAAACAACGGGCAAACGGACACTGGACAAATTCGATTTGATAGCCGATTGAGGCGGCCAACAATTTGCCCACTTCAACATTACTGCCGACAAATTCTTGCCCATCTAAATAAACTAATGGCGGCTCTATATGCGTTGCGACACGAATAACAGCAGATTCGATGTCAGGTGAGCTGGCATAAGCTGAATTTGCAGCAACAGCCGACAGCATAACAACAAAAATGCATATGAACCGCTTCATTTAGTTATCACTACCCATGGCTAACTACAACTAATCGCAATGCATCTAATTTAACCCGAGCCTGGGCTAAATGTTCTTCCAAAGACTTTTGTTGCTGCGCCAAAGACTCTAGTTCAATAGGTCGAATATTTGGATTTACCGCTTTGAGCTCAGTCAAGCGACTGATTTCTTCACCCAATTGTTGAGCAACTTTTTCTTTGGCAGCATCAATAATAGCCACAGCTTCAGCGGTCGCTTTTTCTTCAGCTTGCTGAATAAGCGCATGCACCTGCGGTTGCAAAGCGGTCGCCAACTGCGACGCAACTTGTTTGTTCACCGGTTTAAGCTGTTTATTTAAACCCTCAAAGCCGACTTTCTCGGCTAAGTTATTGCCCGCTTTATCTAACAATAAACGAATTGGGGTTGGTGGTAAAAATCGTCCTGGTTGCAATTGTTTTGGTGCGCTAGTTTCAACGACATAAATCAGCTCTAACAGATAAGTGCCTTCTGGCAGCGCTTTATTGTTTAGAATGCTCACGGCATTGTTGCCAACTTCACCTCTGGATATCAGTTCAAAACAACCCTGCACCATAGGGTGATCCCAACTAATAAAACGCACATCTTCACGTGATAACGCAGTTTCGCGATCGAAAGTGATGGTCATGCCACCATCGTGCAATTCAGGAAAATGCGGCTCTAACATATGCTCGGTTGGATTAACCGCGATACATTGTTCGCCTTTGTCTTCTTGCGACACGCCGTACACATCAAATACTTGCAGCATAAATGCCACAAGGCGAGTATCGTCATCCATTTGCTCAATCTGCTCAGCAATTGCTTCGCCATCAAAGCCTTTTGAGTTCAGTTCGAGTAAAATATCTCGGCCTTGTTCTAACTGAGCATTTAATTCAGTTACTTGCTGTTTAGCCGCGTCAATTAATCCACTTATTTGCTCTTGTTCATACTGGTTTTGTACTAGCGCTTGCAATAACTCGGCTTGCTGTTGCTCAAATACTTTAATCCCTGCTGGACAAGTATGCGCATAAGCATTAATACCGTGATGCTGCCAATTAAATAAAGTTTGGCTGGCTGAGTTGGCAAAATATGGAATATGAATTTGAATATCGTGGCGCTGGCCAATTCGGTCTAAACGGCCAATACGTTGTTCAAGTAAATCTGGGTTGAGCGGAATATCAAATAACACTAAGTGACGAGCAAATTGGAAGTTACGCCCTTCCGAGCCAATTTCCGAACAAATTAATAACTGACAGCCTTCGTCTTGGTCGGCAAACCAAGCCGCGGCGCGGTCGCGTTCAACTATGCTCATGCCTTCGTGGAACACGGCTGCGTTTAAGCCAAATTTAACCCGTACAGCTTGCTCTAAGGTTAATGCAGTTGATGCCCGCGCACAGATAATTAAAAACTTTTCATGTTTGTTTTCTTTAATTAGCTCAGCTAAATATTCAACTCTTGGGTCGACTTTCCACCATTCAATATCACCACTAATCGCACTTTCGTATAAAAACTCTGGGGTTAATAAAGGCTCAACGGTTTTAGCTGATGCATCATCAGGGTGGCGATTTAACCACCAATCCGCTGCCGCTTGATATTCTGATGGCAACTCCATTTCTGTTGGCAATACACAGCGCACAGGGAAACCTTTTACCGACGCACGGGTATTACGGAATAACACGCGGCCAGTGCCATGTTGGTCAATCAGTTTTTTCAACTCAGCAATTTGCGCGTCTGATAAATCTTCATTACTGGTGATTTGTTTTGCTTGCTCAGCTATTTTGCTATAACCCGCTTCTTCGGCAACAAATTTGTCGTAGTCATAAAAACGTTCAGGGTCGAGTAAACGTAAACGCGCAAAGTGGCTTTGGTGGCCAAGTTGGTCAGGGGTTGCGGTTAACAACAATAAACCAGCGCATAAACGCGATAGTTTTTCTACTGCTAAATAGGCTGGACTTGCGCCATCTGGGTGCCAATCTAAGTGATGCGCTTCGTCAACGACAACTAAATCCCATTGAGCTTGGCTGGCTTGTTCTAAACGTTTGTCAGAATCAGCCAATAAACCAACAGGTGCAATTATTAACTGTTCGGTTTCAAATGGGTTTTCTTCGGATGAATCGTATTCGCCACATCTTTCTTCGTTAAAGATCGCAAACTGCAAATTAAAACGCCGCAGCATTTCGACTAACCACTGATATTGCAAACTTTCAGGCAATAGAATTAATACGCGTGATGCACGACCTGTTAATAGCTGCTGATGAATAATCATGCCTGCTTCAATGGTTTTACCTAAACCTACTTCGTCAGATAACAAAACCCTTGGGGCAACCCGGCTACCAGCTTCTTTGGCTATGTGAAGCTGATGCGGAATCAGCGCAGTACGCGCGCCCGCTAAACCCACTAGCGGGTGTGTTTGATATTCGTACTGCAATTTGCGCGCTTCGTATCTAAGCGTGTACCAATCGTTGCGGTCGATTTGTGCGGTAAAGAGGCGGTCTTGTGGTTTATTAAATTTAAGATGGTGGTTTATACGTGTTTCAATCAGTTGTTCTGGTTCTTGGGTGTCTGAACGTATGCCTAAATAGATATTTAAACCATCTTCACTGACTACTTGCTGTACCGTGAGGCTCCAACCTTCAGCACTTTCAACCGAGTCACCTGGATTAAAACTTACTCGGGTTAAAGGTGCGCTGCCAATAACATATTCTCTTTGGTCACCTGATGCGGGGAATAACATGGAAATGCGGCGACCATTTACGGCAACGACTGTGCCTAAACCTAAATCTGATTCTGAATCACTGATCCAGCGTTGTCCTAATGCAAATTCGCTCATTAGTTTTTCTATCTCCTCTTTGAAGGGCGCGTATGTTACCCAAAGCGCTGGTCGCTTTCACCTACATTTTTAAAGTATTGAGGCAAAGTTGCTATCTCGCAAGCTAGATTTCCGCTACAGACGAATAATCAAACCTAACCACTGCTCAGCCAAGTCACAACCATATCGTCTTGCAGTGTCCAATTAACGGCTATTAAACCACCAGCCAAAAAAGCTGCATCTAAAGACGGAAATGCATCGGTAATTTTAAAAATAAGCTGGTTTGGTTTGTGTGACACAAGCTCAACAGCATCAAACGAAAAAAATGTTTTTACCAATGGGTAATAAGCTTTATAGATAGTTTCTTTTGCAGAAAAAATTAAGGTTACGAATGCGGAAAAACTTAGTGTTTCAGATACCTTAGACTGCTCAACCACAGCCAACTCGCGCACATTTATAAATTCTTGATGAAGGTTTTTCGCTTGTTCAATGCTTAAACATTTTTCGATGTCTACCCCAAGTAAACTCTGTTGTGACTGGCGTTTTACCATTACAACAACCTGGCCGTTAGAATGAGAGATACAGCCAATCATACCTTTGGGCCAAACTGGCGCTCTATCCTCACCAATAGCTAATACTTCATGCTCTGTGCCTGTTAATTGTTTGATAGCGAGCCAAGCTAAATAACGCCCAGCGACAAATTCGGCGCAGCGTTTTTGCCGCATTTTATCTATGTTGATACCTTGACTGCCAAACAACCGCTGCCAATAGCTGATATCACATTCAGCGACACTGAAATGGGCTGTTAAGGAGATAAATGATTGTATATCAGGCTCTTGCACAAACTGGTGCGAGTTATTGGTCACTTGGGTAACAAAATTGGGCTGCTGAGCAAACATAGCTATTTGTTGTACTCAATAGAATTGATATACCAAGTCACTTCACCAGCTTCAGTTTTCACGACAGCTTCGTCGTCTACTTGTTTTTTTAATAACGCACGTGCCATTGGCGCATCTATCGAAATATAATCTTTGCGGCCAAATATTTCATCATAACCAACAATACGAAACTTTAGAGTTTGGCCGTCGTCGTTTTCAACTTCAACCCAGGCACCAAAAAACACTTTGCCTTCTTGCTGCGGGCTATAATCGACTATTTTTAGGTTGTCTAAGCACTTGCGTAGATAGCGAACTCGGCGGTCAATTTCACGCAACTTCTTCTTATTGTATTGATAATCGGCGTTCTCACTACGGTCACCTAAGCTTGCCGCCCAGGTGACTTTTTTAGTCGTTTCTGGTCGTTCAACGCGCCATAAATGGTCTAACTCTGCTTGTAATTTTTCATAACCTTGGCGAGTAATCAGTTGAGTACGCAAATTGACCTCCTACAATAGACAAATTTCAGACTTAACGTGCAAACGCGCAGGTTACTATAACCAACCTTTTTGTCTAGCGATTCGTGCCGCATCTATTCGATTGGTCGCGTTCAATTTAGCAATCGCTTCGGATAGATAATTGCGAACAGTACCTTCAGATAAAAATAATTCTGCCGCAATTTCCGCAGTTTTTTTACCTTCACCAGCTAAACGTAACGATTTGCGTTCCTTGTCAGAAAGTGGATCAACATCGTCTAACGCTTGAATGGCCAGCTCTGGATCTATCACTTTTTTACCTTGGATAATTTGCCTAAGTGCATCTGCTAATTGTTCTGATGGACAGTCTTTTAATAAAAAACCGCGCACACCTGCCACTAGGGCGCGCTTGATATAACCTGCTCGTGCAAAGGTTGTGATCACAACCGTTTTTACCTCCGGCTGAATCGTTTTTACTTGTTCGATTAGTTCTAAACCGGTCATATGTGGCATTTCGATATCGGTTAACACCACATCCACTGGATGCTTTTTCAACAGCTCAATCGCTTGTTGGCCATTGGCTGCTTGCGCTACCACTTCAATGTCGTATTCCATATTCAGCAAGGCAACTAATGCGCCACGAACTAATGCTTGATCTTCCGCCAACAATACTTTGATCATGATTGAAATATCCCTTGGTCAAATTCTAAATAAAGCGCAAAACCATTGTTCTGCTCAATCCTAACCTGCCCACCTAATTCGGCCACCCGCTCTTGAATGCCAGTTAGACCATTGCCAAAGTGGCCTTGGCACGTTTGGCCGTCGTTAATAATTTCAATGTTCAATTTATTCTCTTGTTGCATGCAACTCAAAAATACGTTTTTGCCCTGGCTATGTTTAATAATATTGGTGGTGGCTTCTTTAATAATAAGCAGCAATGCCGATTCAGCTTTGGCCGTTAAACCTGACAAACTAATATCACCTTCAACGTTAAAACCTTTGTCCAACATTAAACTTTTAATTTTGATCAGCTCAGCATTAATATCCTTAGTTTTATAGCCAGAAACTGCCGCGCGGACTTCTGATAAAGTCGTGCGCGTGATTTGAGCGACTTGCTCTATTTCATCTAACGCTGCAGCTATTTTCCCTGCGTTACCCAATTTACTCGCAAGCTCGGCTTTTAACACAATAGATGACAATGTGTGGCCTAATAAATCGTGCAAATCGCGTGCTATTCGTTCACGCTCGGCTATTGTTGCAAGCTGTTCATTATGTAGTTGGCTTTGCTCTTTCTCATGCTCTTGCTGTAATTTGGAGCGTGTCATTACGCCAAAAAAGTAATTTGGAATAGTGGCAATATAAGCTGGCAATAAAAAGTACAACTCAATTATATTAAAGGCCCATGCACTCAAGCCAATGCTAACGAGTATGAGCATAAGCCATGGCACACCACGTTTATACGAATAATAATACCCAACTAAAAATGCAACATAAGGAAAGAGTGCACAAGTGCCTGGGTTAATTGCAGTTGCGGCGACACTAATCGCAGTTAACCCAACTAAATAGTAGTGAATAGTCTGCTGGGTACATTTTTGCGCCCAAATATAACCTGCAATAAAGGCCACGTAGGCGGCAAAGCTAGCTATTATTTCTAGCGAAGATAAATGTGGCCAGATCATGCTGAGTGGAAAAAAGTAAAACCCTGTAAATAGCAGCGGTATCCATAAATAGAAATTGTTGTAGCCTGTAAACAGAGGTGCAACTTGGTAGCCTTGGTTCATAATATACTCTATCGATTCTGGTTGATTATTATGAAAATGGAGCAACCAATTTACGCACCATTTTCACACTTACTGCCAATTTGTTGTTTACAAAGATGCACTATTTTGTGCGATTAACTCTTTTGCCCAATTACTATTTGGATTAATTTCAAGCGCTTGATTAAAGTCAGCAAGCGCCGCTTGAGTCTCTCCCTTCTCTATTTT
Source organism: Catenovulum agarivorans DS-2 (assembly GCF_000568405.1). Classification (GTDB taxonomy): domain Bacteria; phylum Pseudomonadota; class Gammaproteobacteria; order Enterobacterales; family Alteromonadaceae; genus Catenovulum; species Catenovulum agarivorans_A. The sequence goes on along the minus strand of NZ_ARZY01000016.1, from coordinate 48,625 downwards.
CGCCAGACCGCGCCAAATATAAGCTTCATCATGACCCCAGTAATAACCAGAATTCACATCTCCCGGATAGTGATTTATTGCTTTATTAAACATAGTAACAGCAACTTGTTTATTGCCGCCGTACACGACTGGCGTATGGTATTTGATAATTCCCTGTACCAACTGTAGTCTAGGGTTGTTCGGGGCAATTTGATTCGCCTGAGTTAATAAAACCTGCATTTTAGGCCCAAGTTGTTGCGCTTTGTCATGAGCAAAGCCTATGTGCAGACTATAGACTTGCACAAGCAAGATCATGCTTTCAACATCATTTGGATTGGTTGCCAATTGCTGATTTAGAATATCTGCCGCTATGGTTAAATGCGCCTGTAGATTGCTATATTCTTGTTTGACCATATATGCAACCCCGAGCTTGTATTGTGCAAATGCTTTATCGTAACCTTGGCTTTGCGCCGCTAAACTCGTCAGTGATTCAATCTGCATATTGTTCGCAGCTAACGCTATTTCATCAATGGTATTTTGCTCAGCAAAAACATTTAAGCTCATAGAAAGTGCAACTGCAAATATAACTTTTTTCATTTTCATATCCTTAACTGGTGTTGTGATTAAATTTGAGAGCAGCGCTCCCGTCACAATTAAGTATGCCAAGGATGATTTTTTTTCTTATAGATGTTTGTCACCAGTTAATATGACAAATGTCATGACATTTGCAGTTTTGCAAAATCAGCATTTCAGTCGGCTTTATCGAGCTAATATAGTACGGCGAAAAGTCCATTCAGCACGAACAATGCCAAAAAGGTGAAAGGTGGTTGGGAGTGTGTTTTTCAAAACTTCACAAAACCTACTCAACTTAATTTCAGCTCGCTTTCTGGAAAGTACTAGAGCAATAACTTAGAGCAAAATCTCTTTTTCATGGGCGAATCAGAACCGAAGCACCGCTTCGCAGTCTGATGAGGTGAAGCCAGGGATAATGGAATGGACCCACTCCTCTTTAAATACGGCTTCAAATGAGCCAAGATGAAATTGCAAAAAGACATCTAAATTAAAGAAGGAGTGGTATATGAAGACTAACCTAATTGGCCTAGACATAGCAAAGAGTATTTTTCATTTAGTCATGGTGAATGAATTTGGTAAATTACTCAAAAAGAAAGAACTAAAAAGAAGAAATTTGTTGGCGTATATAAGCCAACTAGAGCCATGTATTATTGTAATGGAAGCCTGTGGTAGTGCACATCACTGGGCAAGAGCGTTCCAATATTTTGGACACGAAGTTAAGTTAATTGCACCACAGTATGTGAAACCCTATGTGCGAGGAAACAAGACTGACTACAATGATGCCCTGGCTATCGCAGAAGCTGCACAACGACCAGACATGAGATTTGTACCAATAAAAAATATTGAGCAACACGATATTCAAATCGTTCATCGTTTACGTGAACGTCTGGTAAAAAACAGAACAGCTTTGGTTAACCAAACTCGAGGGCTTTTAGCTGAGTATGGCTTAATCATTTACAAAGGTGTGGCTGCGGTTAGAAGTGAGTTACCAATTATTCTTGAAGATGCAGAAAACGGTTTGACTATGATGGCTCGTGAATTCTTTGCCGACTTGTATGATGAATTATTAACTATTGAAGCCAAACTCAAAAACTGTGAACAGAAAATAAAACAAATAAATGAACACCACTATATATGCAAAAGACTTAATGAAATAACCGGGATCGGGCCAATTACAGCTACAGCATTGTTTGCAGCAGCTGGAACAGCTCAAGAGTTTAAAAATGGCAGGCACTTTTCAGCTTGGATAGGGTTAGTCCCTAAACAGCATTCAACTGGGGGGAAAGCCAATTTACTTGGGATAAGTAAGCGCGGGAATAGTTATTTGAGAACTTTACTTATCCACGGTGCACGTTCACTGCTAATAAATGCACCGAAGAAAAATGACAAATTAAGTGTTTGGGTTACGAAGTTAAAAGAAAGAAGTTGCTACAACAAAGCTTGTGTCGCATTGGCCAATAAACTGGCCAGAATTGCTTGGGTAATTATGGCTAAAAATGAATCATTTAAATTAGCTTGATAGCTTTAGCCCCTTAATTTCTTAACCTTTAACCGTAATACAACAAAGATTCCAAACGATTGCTAAGCAATTTGATTTGATGAAAAACAGGTCAGACCGGCTCGCTTAAAACCTTTTGTCGTCTTGGGCTATCATAAGCCGTAGGGATGTTTAGGAAAGTGAGCGCATACATCCATCAGGGCTAGAGAGTATAAAAACACTCTCATTTAAAAGCCGAATATATGGGTGCAACGATTCTAGTTTTAATCAATCAAATTACTTGCAAACGGAGTGGGTCCATATAAGGCGACAGGGCCTGTCCTTCAAGGATGAATAGTCTACTCAAGACTCAATGTAATACTGAACAGCGTTTTTGTGAAAGTTATGGTCTAGTAATTTCCCTATATTGCACATAGCTAGCAGCGCGAAACAACCGTGCCGAAAAAATATTCAATTTTTTGCTAAAGAAATTGAATTTGCTGCCGATAGCGATCGTGAGGGTAATACTGCTCTCAATTAAACCTTAACCAACGATGTTTTTGGAGGTACGTATGGACGTAAGTTCAACGGGCGTTAATCAATCTTCGGTTGCCCAACAGGCAGGTGACGCTGAATTGCGCGGCGCTAAATTAGCAAAGTCGCAGCAAGAAGCGGAAGGCAAAGCAGCAATGGACTTGCTTCAATCTGCAGAAGTTTCCCCTCCTCGCTCAGCAGATCCGGCGATTGGTCAAAACATCAACATCAAGGTTTAACTTGGTGCTGAGTCAGGCCCAAGGGATAGAAATTCTATTTTGAAGGTCTGGCAACCCCTCGTTTTACCCCAAACTTGTTTGGGTTTAAATAAGTACTACGGGGCTTTTACTCATAAGCCCCGCCTCCTCTCTAACCCACTTAGGCACTAAAAAACCCGGTAATTCAGCCAACAACCCCTGTTGCAAAGGTCTCACTTGCTCATCACTCAAATAAAAATGTGCAGCCCCAGCAACTTTATCAAACAGGTGAATATAATAAGGCAAAATGCCAACTGCAAATAAACGCTCACTCAACTGTACTAAAGCCTCAACATTGTCATTCACACCCTTAAGTAACACAGCTTGGTTCAACAACGTTATATTTGGCTGTTTAAATTTAGCTAAATGATTCGCCAAAAATGAATCTACTTCGTTGGCATGGTTTATATGCAAAACCATAATCACTTTTAAACGACTGCTTTTTAGCATGTCTGCAAGCTCAGGCGTTAACCTCTGAGGAATAACAACCGGCAACCGTGTATGTATGCGTAACCTAGTTAGATGGTCGATTTGTTCAAGTTGTGTGAGCAACGAGGCAATATGATGGTCTTGTGCCATTAACGGATCACCGCCACTTAACACAACCTCATTAATTTCAGGGTGACTTTGAATGTAGTTAAGTATTTGTTCGATTTTAGCTTGATTTAATGCATTATCTTGATAGGGAAAGTGGCGTCGAAAACAGTAGCGGCAATTTACGGCACAGCCACCGCGCAATAAAATGAGTACACGGCTCTTATATTTATGTAATAACCCTGGCAACGCAGCTTGCTGTTCTTCGAGTGGATCGCGAGTAAACCCTGCGACTTCGTCGAATTCTTGCTGCTGAGTCATCACTTGTAAAAATAATGGGTCGTAAATGTCGCCTTTGGCCATTTTAGCCACAAAAGGGCGCGGTGCTCGTAATGGAAAAAGTTTGCGCGCGCTGAAACCTTGAATAAAGCGCTGTTTATCAATTTGTAGTTGCGCCAATAACTGCTCAGGTTCTGTAATAGTTTGCGCCAGTTCTTTGCGCCAACATGATTCAAACTGCAATGAATTAAACTCATTTATAGGACATAGCCGCTATTTTAACGGATTGTCGACCAACACCAAAGATATTCGCCAAACTAAAACTTGACTATTTTTCACCCAACGACTAAGTTAAGCAAAATGTGAACACGCGCACATTATGCATTCACAACAGTTGTAGTCAGAACCAACCTAAAAATTTAGGTGGAAAATAATATAAACCACTACCTGATATCACGGAGAATCGCGCATTTATGGACAACTATAATTTATTAAGCTGGTTAATTTACCGCTACCCTCACTTTGCAGAGCATTCCAAGGCTTTTTGCTGCAGTCTAATCGCCAGAGCTAAATACAATACGCGCATACTACGTGCATTAGTTGGTGTGATGTTTATTCTCTGTGCCACACTGTTCTTATTTATTGCAGCTAGCGCCTGCCAGTTACAAATATTTTCTGGCTATCAAGGCCTTACTTTATCTTTGCTTATCTGCAGCATAATTCAACAAGTTACTAAACCACTTGACCTCTATATTATTAAAAGCGAATTATCCGCGTTAATCACTCAGCAAAAAGTATAATGCGCCAAAGTTAAAAATCGGGTAAAATTCCGCGGATTTATCGAATTAGATTATAGTTCCCCTAGCAATTGGGGATGGAAATTAAGGGGTTATCATGGCAACTGTCAGCACCAATGAATTTCGCGGTGGCTTAAAAATAATGTTAGATGGCGAACCATGCGCTATCATCGAAAACGAATTTGTAAAACCAGGTAAAGGCCAAGCTTTTAACCGAGTAAAAATCCGTAAATTGATCTCAGGTAAAGTTTTAGAGAAAACTTTTAAATCAGGTGAATCTGTTGAAAAAGCAGAAATTATGGATACAGATTTAGCTTATCTATACAACGATGGCGAGTTCTGGCACTTTATGAATAATGAAACGTTTGAACAAATTGCGGCTGATGCCAAAGCAATTGGTGATAACGAAAAATGGTTAGTCGAACAAGATGAATGTACCCTAACTTTATGGGATGGGAATCCAATTGCGGTAACACCACCTAATTTTGTAGAGTTGGAAGTAACGGACACAGACCCAGGTCTTAAAGGTGATACTGCTGGCACGGGCGGTAAACCTGCCACTTTAAGCACAGGCGCTGTCGTTCGCGTACCTTTATTTATTCAAATTGGTGAAGTCATTAAAGTAGATACTCGCTCTGGCGAATATGTATCTCGTGTAAAATAATCACCTACTCATGGTTCAAATTTTTCGATTTGAGCCATGTTGTTTCCCTCTCCGACAGTCTAAACTCAGCTCTATATGACGACCCGAACAAACTCAGCAACTCACTGGCAGCCCTCAGCAAATATTGCAACGCTCAAACAACGCGCGCGAATAATCAGTCAGATTCGGCAGTTTTTCGCCAACCGCAATGTGCTTGAAGTTGAAACACCGAGTTTATCGCAACATGGTGTCACAGACTTACACCTAGATAATTTAACCACGCACTATGGCGGCGCTGGCTTTGCGCAAGGAGTAGATTTGTATTTGCAGACTTCACCAGAGTTTGCAATGAAACGCCTGTTAGCTGCTGGCTCTGGCTGTATATTTCAGCTGGCAAAAGCCTTTCGCGATGATGAGTTTGGTCGCCAGCACAATCCAGAGTTCACTATGCTGGAGTGGTATCGCGTTGGCTTTAGTCGCGTAGATTTAATGAATGAAGTGGCCGAATTAGTCAAGCTGGTGTTAAATGTCCCACACTGTAAGGCTTATACCTATCAACAATTGTTTATAGAATACTTGCAGCTAGACCCACTTGCCTGCAATGTTAAGCAGCTAACCGATAAGCTTCAACAGTTGCAACGAACCGATATTGTTGAGATAGCAGACGACAAAACCAGTTTACTGCAAATTATGTTTGCAGAGTTCATTGAACCTAAAATGGCCCAAGATGCTCCGTGTTTTGTTTATCACTTTCCTGCAGAACAAGCGAGTTTAGCTAGGCTCAATCAACAAGATCAAAGAGTGGCTGAGCGTTTCGAGTTATATTACCGAGGCATCGAATTAGCAAATGGTTTTGACGAGCTCACCAATGCAAACGAGCAGCTAGAACGTTTTGAGCAAGACAATCAGTTGCGAATGCAATATGGAAAATGTGCCAAGTCGATCGATATGCGTTTAATTGCGGCTTTAAATGCTGGTTTACCCCAATGCTCTGGTGTCGCATTAGGGGTGGATAGATTAATTATGTTGGCTTTAGGCGCCACCGGCATAGAAGAAGTTATCGCCTTTCCATTGACTCGGTGTTGATAAATTTAAACACCTCGCGGCACGAAATACACTGCGCAAGTTCGCCCACTGCAAACATAATTTTCCAGCGAAAGGCATGGCTTCAACTTGGAGGATGTGACTTTAACAACACTTGGCATGTGCATCATATACAACTACCATAAAAGCATACTCATAAAAACAAACTGTATATGCGCATTCTAAAAAGTAAATTTTTCTCAATCGGGATATTAATGGTTGCCCTAGCAACTGGGGTTACATCGGCTTGGCTGCTATTTCATAAAATAGACCACAGCCAAACTTCAATTACCACTCAGGCTATTTATCAGCAAAAATTTACCAGCAATAATGCGCAAAATAGTTTAGCTGAAGTCACACAAAATTATTTGGTGTTAGACTTTTGGGCGAGCTGGTGTGGCCCTTGTATTGAATCTTTGCCTTACTATCAACAGCTATTCAATACTTTTGAGCAACAGCAGTTTACTTGGGTTGCGGTTAATCAAGATGCAAATAAAGCCAATGCTGATAAATTTCTAACCGAGCACAATTTACAAAAACTGCCAGTGTGGTTTGATCAACAAGCTGCACTGTCACGCCACTATGGTGTCAGTGGCCTACCCACTTTGTTACTACTGAATAAACACAGACAAGTGATATACCGTATTGTCGGTTTTAAACAATCAGAAAAACAAAGTATTAAACAAAAATTGATTGAAGCGATGGAATTAGACAAGCAAGAACAGAGTTAGGTTAGTGAAAAGTCACTAACCTAATCGAAAAATTTTATACAGAAAAGCTAGCGCCACATCCACACGTTGTGGTGGCATTTGGGTTTTTAACAAAGAAACGTGAACCTTCTAAACCAGAAGTGTAGTCGACTTCACCACCCATCAAATATTGTAGGCTCATTGGGTCAACCACTAGGTTAACACCTTCTTTTTCAATAACCATGTCACCTTCATTGACCTTTTCGTCGAAGGTGAAACCGTATTGAAAACCAGAACAGCCGCCACCTGTAATGTATACCCTAAACTTTAAGTTTGGGTTTTCTTCTTCTTCAATCAACAGCTTAACTTGTTTTGCTGCTGTTTCTGTGAAATTAAGTGGAATCTGATCCATTTAACACAACCTCATTATATTGCAATGCCACTATTATCTAATACCTGACTAAACCATTCAACTATTATTCGCGATGAACCACTTGTGGAGACCAAGTATAGTCCAGTTCAGTGCGGCTATAACTTTGCCCCCTGCGCTGTGGCAATACCACCGCAAGATTGACTCGCTCAGGGGTAAAACGCTCAGGCAAGACAAACTCACCTTCCAATATTTGAAAATATCGAAAACTAAAAGAGGTATCACTATCTGCTATTGCTAACTTTTTCATATCTATTGAAAAATTTTTGCCATTTTGAATGCCAAACAAGGTTAGTGAAATATACCCTTTGGCAAAGCGCTTTTGTTTGCTGGTTTGCACTAAAATAACTTTATATCTAAATTGATTGTCTATCAGCGTTGGTTCAATCAGCAGCTCATCAACCATAACACCATCAGCCGTCAGCTCTGGTGCCATAACACTTTGGTAAAAAGTCAGTGTTTCTTTTAGCTTAGTGTTTTCTTGCTGAACTTGTTTTAGCTCAGTTTGCAGTTTCTGCAAACTCATATTATTTACTTCAAGCTCAACCCTAATAAAATTCAGCTTTTGCTCAGTTTGAAACAGCGCCTGATTTTTCTCATCAATGGTTTGATTTAATGCCTCTACTTGTTTGATATCCGTCTGCAATAGCTTATAGGCCACCAAAACGCCGATTAGCATGGCGCTTATCAATAAAGACAAACCTAGCAGGCTCGCGAAAAACTTTTTATTAACGGCCCAAATAATCCCGAAATTTTTTACAACTTGTTTTTTCAAAAGGTTAAACTCGTCTACATATTATGAAGTCTGTGTTACACTCAAAGTACGGCATGGAAACGCAACTAACTTAGCGCACTTTTCTAACACAAATGGCGTTCGAAAAACACTTAAAACATCTTAGAGAACAATTAGCATACCCTAAAATTTCAATACAGTTGAGTGTATTGGGTTTATTAGCGGGTTTGAGTGCATCTATTTGTATCGTTGCTTTCCAATGGTGCTTAGAGTCTGTTCAACTGTTATATTTGAACGAACCTGATAACTTTCAATCTCTCAGTGGTGCTGAACGTTTTTTATTACCTTTAATTGGTGCAGGTCTAATTGCACTGGTCGGGGTATTTACCCAATTTAAACACTTTCGCTTAGGTATTCCTTTTGTTATTTATCGGCTAAAGGCCTTTTATGGCATGATGCCCATTCGCAATACCATTAATCAGTTTTTTGGCGGCATCATTGCGATGTCGAGTGGCTTTTCTGTCGGCCGTGAAGGCCCTGCCGTCCATTTAGGTGCTGGCGCCTCTAGTTATTTAGGCTCTTGGCTCAAACTCCCATATAATTCAGTTCGAACTTTATCCGCTTGCGGCATGGCCGCTGCAATTGCCGCATCATTTAACACGCCACTTGCTGCCGTTATTTTTGTGATGGAAGTAGTATTGCGAGAATATAAAACGCATATATTCGTGCCGGTGATGCTTGCTTCGATGGTCGGAGCAACCGCTAATCGTTACGCCTTTGGACACGAACATGACTTAAGTGGCTTAAATATCGAACTGCTGGATATTAACCACTACCCTTACCTCGTCTTTATGGGGATTTTAGTTGGCTGTTTTGCATTTGCTTTTAATCGCCAATTGATTGAAGTGATCCGCTCGTTTAAATCGATAAATATGTTACCTCGACTATTGCTCGCAGGGTTTGCCACTGCAATCATAGGATATATTGTCCCGCAGGCATTGGGCACTGGGTTAGGCGCAATCACCATTGCGCAAGAGCAAACAGGTAATGCGCAGTTGTTAATGACGGTATTTATTAGCAAATCACTGCTGACATTTTTCGCGATAGGCTTAGGTATACCTGGTGGGGTTATTGGCCCGATATTAGGATTAGGCATGATGTTAGGCACCTTGCTCGCACTAATGGCTTCGATTTTTATCGGCAACATTAGTGGTTATTCAGATATCTATGGGGTTTTAGGCCTAGCTGCACTTATGGCTGCTTGCTTAAACGCGCCTTTAGCCGCCTTGGTTACAGCATTGGAGTTAACCTATAACCCAGATATTGTGGTGCCAGCTATGCTGGTTATTGTGGCAGCACACGTGGTTTCTAGCCAAATATTTAAAAACCGTTCTTTGTTTATTTTGCAATTAGAAATGCAAAAGCTCGATTACCAGACGGCCCCGACTTACGATATATTGCAAAAAACGGGTGTACTAGCAGCTATGGAACGCAGTTTTATTCTAGTTAAACGCAAAGATGACACTGTGTTACGTAAAGCGTTAGACCGTGCCGGAAAAAGACCTGTTATTCTGCGTGAAGCGGTCGATGGTGGTTTTGTCTTTAAACAAGTGAGCTACAATGTTTCGCTAGAACACCAACCCGCTTCTCCATTTAATTTCGATGAACTTCAAGGGGTTGAATCGCGCTACACGCTGGCTGAGCCGTTTGAAATTTTACAGCATAAACGCAGCGGCTCTGTGTATATATTTGAAGAAGAGTTCGAGAATATAGTCGGTATCGTAACTTGGGAACAACTCAGGTTGCGTTTAACTAAAGGTTCATTTCAGGTTACAGAATAATGATTTTATGGGTTAAAGCACTGCACATCATATTTATGGTTGCTTGGTTTGCGGGGATTTTTTATTTCCCACGTTTGCTGGTATACCATGCAGAGTCAACCGATGCTTCGGTACAGCAACAACTTAAAGTCATGGAAAGGCGCTTGTTATATTTTGTGACTCCATTTGCCATTTTAACTGGCGTATTTGGTGTATGGCTAATTATGCTATATGGCGCTGAATGGTTTAAGGTCAGTGGCTGGTTACACACCAAACTATTGTTGGTGGTCTTGTTGTACGGATACCATGCTTATTGTTTTAAATTGCTTAAAACCTTCCAACAAGATTTAAATCGCCGCAGTGGTAAATTTTACCGATTTGTCAATGAGTTACCCGTACTGATTTTGTTTGCGGCAGTGATTTTAGCAGTAGTTAAACCCTATTAGCCAAACCAATAGGGTTCAAGATAACTAAAATTAGTACAAAAGACTGTACAAAGTTCGGCGCGCTTTACTCGCAGCAGCATCGCCTTTTGGCATAGTTGCTAATATATCCATCAAGGTTTTTTTCATTTCACCATCTTGGGCATTTAAATCTTGAGTCAACACCGCCATTAACAATTCTAATGCCTGCTCGTTTTGTTGTGCTTGGTGTAACTGCACAGCTAAATTAATTCGGCTAACATGATCTTCAGGATCTTGCTGCAACTTAGCTCTAAGCGCCTGTATTTCAGGTGTTTCCGCTGCTTGTTTATTTAATTCTAACTGCGACAACAATGATTGATAATAGTCATCCTGATCTATCATGCCTATCTCTGCCAATAAGCTTTCAGCTTGTTGGTTTTGCCCAACGGCTAATAAAACATGAATCAGCGCCTTTTTGATATCCCCACGCTCTGGAGCCAATGTGCTAGCTTCTTTGGCTAGTGGTAAAGCATCATTGAAGTTTTGTTGGTTAATCAATTCGTTTACTTGAGTCAACAAGCCATCTTCGGGTTTAGGTAAATGTTCGGCGAACAATTGCTCTAATTCAGCAACTTCCTTATCACCAGCAAACCCACTGACTCCTTGACCGTCTTTAAAAATAATGACAGTTGGAATCGCCTGCACACCAAACTGCATTGCCAGTGCTTGCATTTGTTGGTCTTCGCAGTTCACTCTAGCAAGGGTGACAGAATCTGGATAAGCAGAAAATAATTTAACCAACTTTTCCGATAACGAAATGCTCTCTGGGCTTTGTTGTGCGTAAAAATCAATAACAACCAGCTTTTGCTGCGACCCTTGTAAAATTTCTTGCTGAAAATTCTCTGCTGTAATTTCTACGACATTATTGCCAGCAGGAGCTTGACCAAATGAATCCACTATTTACTCACTTTTGTTTTAGTTAAACGTCTATCCACCTAACATGGGTACTGATAGATGATTTCTCAATGGCTATTTTGCCACTGGCCGTGATAACAACTTAATTAACGCTGGGCCAATTTTTTGCAACGGTAATAAATTGTCCGTTGCACCCACTTTATATGCAGCACCCGGCATACCCCAAACCACACTGGTTTTCTCATCTTGCGCCAAAGTCATTTGCCCTGCCATTCGCATGTTCAGCATAGCTTGTGCCCCATCAGCGCCCATTCCAGTTAACATCACACCGAGCGCTTTTTTGCTGCCCAATTGAGCGATTGAATTAAACAAAACCTCTACCGAAGGCTTGTGCCGATTAACAGGTTCTGAATCGTCCAAACAACAATAATAGTCGCCTGCTCTTTTTTCAACCAACATATGCTTGTCACCTGGTGCTAAATAAATACAACCAGAGGTTATTTTTTGTTGATCTTTCGCTTCGTATACTTTCATATGACTCATAGCATCTAACCTATGTGCAAAAGAAGTCGCAAACATAGCTGGCATATGCTGTGTTATTACAATCGGTGGCATATTAGCAGGTAAATCACAGACAACACGTTTGATTGCTTCTGTACCACCGGTAGAAGCACCAATCGCGATAATGTAGCCTGGCTTAAACAGATAACTTGTTTGATTCGACTGTTTGGGTGCCGTGGCTTGCTGTTTGTTGCTAGCGATTAACCGCAACATGGTTTCTTTGCTTTTGGCTGCATGAACAACCTTTTGGCAAACTTCTTGGCCAAACTGGGTTAATTTTGCAAGCTCTGTTGTTGCAGGCTTAGCAATGTAATCAAGCGCGCCTAACTCTAGCGCGGTCAAACTGGCAGGTGCACCTTTTTCCGTTAAGGTCGAAATCATCACTACAGGCATCGGGCGCAATCGCATCAAATTACGCAAAAAAGCGATCCCATTCATTTTTGGCATTTCGATATCAAGCGTTAACACATCAGGGTTTAGTTGTTTTACTTTTTCTCTTGCCTGATAAGGGTCTTCAGCCGCACCAACAACTTCCAATTCATCATGCGATCGCAATATCTGGGTTAATAGCTGCCGCATAAGTTCTGAGTCGTCTACTATGAGTACTCGAAATTTTCGCACTACCACCATCCTCTAGAATAACTCAATATCTGATGAATCATCTTGTTCAGTTAAATTGTTGAAATATGCTTTTTCACGCTGCTCAATCGTATTATTGTGCAATGCCTTGAGTCTTTTGACTTTAGCCACACCACTATTAGGATGAAACAAAATTTTCCGCGGCCATGGCCCTCCTACATCGTGTGACACAACTGGGATTTCTTCGTTTCGTAAATAGTGGCGAATAAAGTCGATATTGCCCAGTCCAACATCGGACATATGTGCAACAATTTTGCCGCCACCAAAAACCTTTGCGAGCAAATTACTGCGAATGCCACCATTTTTAATAATTTCGTTGATCAAAAATTCCATCGCCCAATGACCATAGCGGCAAGAATAGCTCATCTCATTGGTCCAATCATCCGGCATATGATGTTGACCTTGCACTGGCAACATAAAGTGGTTCATGCCGCCGATACCAAGCTTTTCATCCCAGATACAGGCGGAAATGCACGAGCCAAGCACAGTAGACACAAGTTCATTCTCTCGCGTAACGTACAGCTCTCCGGGTAAAATTTTCGCAACAACTATGTGCCGGCTTTTATCAATGTAGCGCTTAATTGAATCGAAACCTGAAATTGCGGGTCTAATTTCTAACATACCTATCCTTGCTTTTGATAAATTGTTTGTCCCAAACCTTTGAACTCGCTGATTTCGCGACTCATAGTTTCGGAATGACCCATAAATAAATAGCCGTTTGGTTTCAAGTACTGTGCATAGCGCCTAATCAGCTGATTTTTGGTGTCTAAATCAAAGTAAATAACGACATTTCGACAAAAAATTACATCGAACAAGCCTTTCATCGGCCATTCAGATTGCAATAAATTTAACCGTTTAATATGCACCAATTCTCGCACCGATGGCTTAACAGTTAAGTTTGTACTCTGAGTATCTGAATCAAAATATTTTAAACCCAGCGGCAATTGACTACTTTCGAGTTTACTGCGCTCGTACTGCGCTTTTTTCGCTACATTTAATACATTTGAATCAAGATCGGTTGCCAATATTTTACAATCCCAATGCCTTAAATTGATGCTATCCGCTAAGGTCATTGCGATAGAGTATGGCTCTTCACCTGTGGAGCAACCAGCCGACCAAATTCTAATTTTGCGATTCATGCTTTTATCGTACTGCCACTTTGTTTGAGCCATTTTTTTTAGAAACTCAAAATGATGGTGCTCACGAAAAAACGAGGTAAGGTTGGTCGTTAACGCATTAACAAAAGCTGAAAGTTCTTGTTTGTTATGCGTTTCAAGATAATCGCAATACTGTTTGAAATTGGCTAGTTTTAGTTGGCGAATCCGTCGCGATAAGCGCGAATATACCATCTCTTTTTTGTGTTCGCCTAACACTATACCCGCATGTAAATATAACTGCTGTTTGATATAGTCAAAATCAGCAGATGTCATGTCAAATTCATGTTGATGCAAGGGCTTCTATCCTTTGATAACACTATGTTTTACTTAAGCTTAAACCAAGCATAGAAGCCTTTTTGCAAACCCTCAAATTTTCAAGGGTTTATTTTATCCGCCTGTGACGGGTGGAAATAAAGCGACCTCGTCACCTGCTTTAACAACTGTTTGACCATTTGCCATAGCTTGATTCACCGCCACCAATAAATTTGCTTGTGTTAGCGCTTGCTGCCATTCTGGTTGTGATTGAATTAATTGCTGTTTTAACTCATTTATTGTGCACGAGTCGAGCTCAACTTCACATTGCTCTGTGCCCAACGTCTCGCGTAACTGTGCAAAAAATAATACCTTTATCATCAACACTTCCTTTAATTCTCTAATTGCCAGTTACCTGATTTGCCGCCCGATTTGGCTAATACCTTAGTGTCGACTATTTGCATATGTTTATCAACGGCTTTGCACATGTCGTACAAAGTCAACGCCGCGACACTGGCTGCGGTTAATGCTTCCATTTCAACCCCTGTTTGGCCAGTGAGCTTGCACATACTCAATACTTTGACGCTATGAGTCGCTTCATCAATGTCAAAGTCAATTTGTACCTTAGACAACATTAACGGATGACATAAAGGAATTAAATCAGCACATTTTTTCGCGGCTTGAATCCCGGCAATACGAGCGATTGCAAATACATCACCTTTTTTATGTTCACCTTGGGTTAATAACTTAAAAGCATCAGCTGACATTGTGATCACAGCTTGCGCATGAGCTTGGCGAACAGTCGGCTTTTTATCGCTGACGTCGACCATATTCGCTTCACCTTTTTTATTTAAATGCGTTAATTCCATATCGCTTGTCCCCACTTATTGACGAGAAGGACACGGCGCTATTTCAACCGCTTTTAATTGACCAACAAAATTACATGGCTTGTGCGATGCATCTAATTGGCTTTGGATAATGCCTTCCCAGCCAGTGCGGCACGCACCTGTTGAACCAGGTAAACAAAATATCGCAACACCATTAGCCAACCCAGCGACCGCACGAGATTGTATGGTAGAAGTGCCGATATCTTGATAAGAAATATGCCTAAATAATTCACCAAATCCTTCTACCTCCTTGTCAAATAAGGGTTTGACCGCCTCTGGTGTTGAATCTCGGCCAGTAAACCCTGTACCACCAGTGCACACCACAGCTTGTACATTAGCCGATGCAATCCACGCAGATAAAACCGCTCTTATTTGATAGATATCATCTTTAACAATGGTGCGTTCCACTACTTTGTGGCCCGCGCTTTCTGCTGCTTGCTGTAAATACTCACCAGATGTGTCTGTTGTCATATCTCGGGTATCAGAAATAGTCAGTACCGCGATATTTAGTGGCTCAAATGGTCTTGCTGTTTTTGCCATAATTAGTTCCTGCTTTGTAAATATGTTTGCCATTGCTCTGAGGTATTTAGGTTGACCAATCGCGTTCGCCTTTGGGCTGACACGGCTATGGTTTTTGCTGAGAGCTTGGCAAGTAAGGTTTTAAATGATCTTTGATTGCTAGCTGCTAGCATAATCTGATTTAACACTTGGCTGAGTTGCGCTAGATCATAAAATACCACTGGCAAAAAATGATCTGCATAATATAAACTGGTTTTGAGCTCGCCACTGCTCGCAATTAACTGCGCTAAATCACGGCTATTCAACGCTGGCATATCAATAGGTATAACCAATAACTGTTGATCTGTGTTTTTAGCTATCTGGATAAATTGCAAACAAGTTTGAATACCCGCCAATGGTCCTAAGTATTCTTCTTTATCGTAAATAAAAGTCAGCTTATCGCTAATTAAAGCTTGGCAAAGCTGGCTGTCGGCAAGCTGTTGTTGAAATGGCCGGCTGATATAAATGTGATTAACGCTAAGCTCACTGACTAAACTCACAAGGTGTTGCAACAAGTTAGCTTGAGCATCTAGCTGCAACAGCGCTTTGTCTTGGCCCATGCGGCTAGAGCGTCCGCCAGCAAGAATTAGCACATCTAGGCTCATTTGATTACCCACCTAACATAGCTAAATGCTGTGTACCACCAGTAAAACCTTGCTGTAAATAATGACTTGGTGCTTTATCTTGCAAATAACCATGCAATAACTCAGTTAATTCAGCTTGTTGCTGTGGTTGTTGCAAATACTGGCGAATATCAATTCCTTGCTCAGAGAACAAACATAAATGCAGTTTACCCAAAGCACTCACCCGCAAACGATTGCAGCTTGCACAAAAGTCCTGACCGTAAGGCATAATCAGCCCAACTCGACCTTGATAATCTGGATGATAAAACTCTTCGGCTGGCCCTGCTGATTTATCGCGAATCACTGGCAGCCAACCTTGTTCAAGCAATAGTTTTTTTATCTCCAAACCACTGACATGATTCTGTTTAAAAAACTGTAAATTATCGCCAGTTTGCATCAATTCAATGAATCTGAGCGTGTAAGGTTTATCTTTCAGCCAATCGATATAGTCTTGAACATCTTGACCATTGTATTGACGCATCAACACTGCATTAATCTTGATTTTTTTCAGTCCGAGTTGATGCGCTTTATTTAAACCCGCTAAGATACTCTCAAGCTTATCGTGGCCAGTGATCGCACTGAACATTTTCGGGTCTAAACTGTCAATTGAGACATTTAATGCCGTCAAACCAGCATCAACCCATTTGTCAATATTGCGGGCTAAGTTAAAACCATTCGTTGTGAGGGCAACATCAGTGATACCCGCTTGCTGGCGACATAACTGAATAATTTGCGCTAAATCTTTTCGCAGAGCGGGTTCGCCGCCGGTTATCCGCACCTTACTTGTGCCTAAGCTAGCAAAGGTGGCGACTAAATTACCAATTTCACTTGTCGATAAAAAGTCTCGTGGTGAATCGCATTGATAACCGTCAGGTAAACAATAGGTGCATTTAAAATTGCACACATCTGTAATTGATAGACGAAGATAATGAAATTTTCGTCCCATTTTGTCTTGTAACATAAACACCTTTCCAAATACGGGAGGCCAGATTATTTCTAAGCTAACCCTGGTAAATAACCCACAGGTTTGTCCAAACGGGTTTTTACGGCCTAACTTGCATATCTTCAGACTTAGCGCATTAGGCTTCGGAGTTTTAAACGATAATTAAAAAATACAGTCTGTATGTAATCAGACCAATTAGAAAATCATTATGCCACTTTATCGTCAACAAAGCAGCATACAAACCTAAGTGAAGTTTGCGCTAAAACAAATTTTGTTCACTTTTGTTGGCAAATATTCGTTACATCTAGGGTAAATCAAGTCTAATTATTTGAGCAATTAAGCGAATAGGTTCACAAAGTGATTGTTAAGTAAAATTTTCGTTATTATTTTAGCAAGTCAGACTTGTGTAATTCGAAATTGTATTCTAATGTAAAGTTAATGCCAGACCGGGGTCAATTAGGTGGCCAATATGGACTCGGCAGTAAACTAGGACTACAAATATTGGAGATTGAAAAAATGAAACGAAGCAGTAATAAAGGTTTCACCCTAATTGAATTGATGATCGTTGTTGCGATTATCGGTATTTTGGCAGCAGTAGCTGTTCCGGCTTATAATGATTATTTTGACTCAGCGCGTTCAACCGAAGCCAAACAACAAGCGGAATCGCTGAAAAAATCAGTAACGGCGTGTATCTTGAGAGAAGAAGCGTTGAATGCAGCTAACTACGCTAACTGCCTATCAGGCAATGCTGGCATTCCAGCTGCTATAACAGCGAACCCAGGTGGAAACTCAACGCTAGCTTGTGCTGCAGTAGTAACTAATGCAGCCGTAATTGATGTTGAAGCTGACACTGATGGAGATGGTACATCCGACTACAATGTTAGACTAACCCCAACTTTCCAAGCTGGTGGGCAGATCACTTGGGCAATAGACGAACAAGGAACCGTTGATGCCTGTGCTGGTACCTAAATCCTCTATATAGTATGGCGAATAGCTTGAATTTTTTTCAAGCTATTCAATTCACTCTCAGGTTCAAACTATTCTCCCTGTAGCCACTCGTGATACAATGATCAACATGGTTCAAGGAGACACAACCAAATGGCAGCACTAGATTTTCGACTTTTCGCAACAGGTATATTAGATCTTCATCAACAAGAAGAGCTGAGAAAAAAAGAAGTTAAAACCTATATCGAAGCCGCACAATTTATCCGCGAGCAAGGCTGGTATACAGAAAATGAACTCGCCGCAGAAGTTTCGCAGCGCTATCACACCCCTTATTTTGATTTAAATTATTTTGATGTTGCTTCCATTAAAGAAGACTTATTAAAAGAAAAGCTTTCAGAAAAACATCAAGTATTACCCTTATTTTTACGTGGTCGCACGCTTTTTTTAGCAACAGTCAACCCTTCAAACGTTAGTGCGCAAGAAGACTTTCAATTTAGCACAGGTTATAACGTTGAATATTTGTGTGTAGAAGCCTCTAAGCTACAGCAAGCTTTAGAAACGGCTTACGCTACTGAAGAAGGCCAGCTCGACTTAGATGACTTTGATGCCGATGAACTCTCAGGTATGGAAGTTGGCGAAGATAAAACCGAAGAAACCGCCGAAACCACCAACAATGAAGATGCACCAATTATTGTTTATATTAACAAAATATTGTTGGATGCCATTCGCCGTGGTGCATCTGATTTACACTTTGAGCCATACGAAAAAAGCTACCGAATACGCTTTCGCATCGACGGTATTTTACATGAAGTTGCCTCGCCGCCAGCGAATCTAGCCACTCGATTAGCCGCACGTTTAAAAGTAATGTCGCGGTTAGATATAGCAGAAAAACGCAAACCCCAAGACGGCCGGATAAAACTTAAAATATCTGCCAATAAATCAATCGATTTTCGTGTATCTACCCTCCCCACCCTCTGGGGCGAAAAAATTGTAATGCGGATATTAGACTCTAGCAGTGCTATGCTGGGGATAGACGTGTTGGGTTACGAACAAGACCAAAAACAACTGTATTTAGATGCGCTAAATAAACCACAAGGGATGATTTTGGTGACTGGCCCAACAGGTAGTGGTAAAACCGTTTCACTGTACACAGGGTTAAATATTTTAAATACACCAGAGCGCAATATTTCAACCGCAGAAGACCCTGTAGAAATTAACCTTGAGGGCATAAATCAGGTACAAATGAACCCCAAAGCGGGGTTAACCTTTTCTGAAGCTTTGCGCTCTTTTTTACGACAAGATCCAGATATCGTAATGGTTGGTGAGATACGTGATTTAGAAACTGCAGAAATTGCGATAAAAGCCGCACAAACAGGTCACTTGGTATTATCCACACTGCATACTAACTCAGCCCCCGAAACACTGACTCGCCTGCTGAATATGGGGGTACCCAGTTTTAACATTGCAAGTTCGGTCAGCCTGATTATCGCGCAGCGATTGGCGCGCCGATTGTGTAAACACTGCAAACAGCCACTTGAAGTATTACCTACTGAACACGAATTATTAGAGTTTGGTTTTAGCGACGCGCAACTTCAAGATTTAACCTTATATGAACCTGTTGGGTGTGAACTCTGCTCTGGTGGATTTAAAGGCCGAGTGGGTATATATGAAGTGATGCCGATTAGCAGTGAGTTGGCCTCTATTATTATGCGCGAAGGCAACGCCCTCGAAATTGCCGCGCAGGCACAAAAAGAGCAAATCGCCAATTTACGCCAGTCTGGCATTAAAAAAGCGATATCTGGTTTAACCAGCTTGGGCGAAGTAAGCCGAGTAACCAGCCACTAAGTATAGCTATATTTGACTAGGCAAACAGATAGACTTTTTATAACTAGCGAAACTAAGCTAAACTAACCGAATAAACTCAGCCAATAACAGGGAAAGCAGTAGGATAAAATAATGGCAGTAGCAAAAAACAACAAAAAGACTAAGGTTGCCGAACAGGATATTTTTATATGGCAAGGGGTGAATCGCCGAGGGTTAAAAGTAAATGGCGAGCTACCCGCAGAAAGTATCAAAGCGGCGCGTGATACCCTTAAACAACAGGGTATCAATCCAACTAAATTAAAGAAAAAACCTAAACCTTTATTTGGAGGTGGTGCAAAAAAAATCACCGCCAAAGATATTGCGGTAATGACACGTCAACTTGCGACCATGTTAAGTGCAGGCGTGCCGTTGGTTCAATCGGTTGAGTTAATCTCTAAAGGCAATGAAAATGCCAATATGCGCCGATTACTAATGGAAGTAGGTTTAGGAATTCAGTCAGGTACACCATTAAACGAAGTACTTAGGCAACATCCCAAATATTTTGATGATTTATATTGTGATCTGGTTATGGCTGGCGAACAATCAGGTGCATTAGAAGGCATATACGACAGAATTGCCACCTATAAAGAAAAGTCCGAAGCGCTAAAATCAAAAATCAAAAAAGCCATGACTTATCCCATCGCGGTTTTATCTATAGCTTCTATTGTAACCATCATCTTACTTATCTTTGTCGTACCACAGTTTCAAGAGATTTTTGCTAGTTTTGGAGCTGAATTACCCGCATTTACTCTAATGGTTATTGGCATGTCGGAAACATTGCAGGCTCACGGACCAAAAATCGCGGTTGCTGTAGCTATTGGGATATTTGTGTTTGTTCGCAGCTACAAAAACAGCCGTAAGCTGCGCGATAAAGTAGACGCCTACCTATTAAAAATGCCAATTTTTGGCATGATATTAAACAAAGCATCTCTTGCTCGCTTTGCGCGCACCCTTGCGACTACCTTTGCAGCTGGCGTGCCTTTGATTGAAGCGCTCGATTCTGCTGCGGGTGCCTCGGGCAACGCAGTCTACCGCAACGCAATTATGAATATTAAAGCTGAAGTGTCTGCGGGCATGCAAATGAATATTGCAATGCGTAATACTAAGTTGTTTCCCGATATGGTGATTCAAATGGTGCAAATAGGTGAAGAGTCAGGCGCAATTGACGATATGCTGAATAAAGTGGCGACTGTGTATGAACAAGAAGTAGATGATGCGGTTGATGGTTTGTCCGCATTAATTGAGCCAATGATAATGGCATTTTTAGGGGTAGTGATTGGTGGTTTAATTGTTGCTATGTATCTACCGATCTTCCAACTAGGTAAAATTGTTAGTTAAATTATGCAAGATATATTTGGTTATTTTCAACACTACCCGACTGCTTGGGTTATTTTTGTCGGCTTATTTAGCCTACTTGTCGGTAGTTTTTTAAATGTGGTTATTTACCGCCTACCAATTATGTTAGAGCGAGATTGGAAACGTGAATGCCAGCTATTATTTGAGGATGAAGGTGTCAAACTACCAATCGATATTCCGCAAGATAGATTCAACTTAGTTTTCCCACACTCACATTGCCCCAGTTGCAAAGCCAGTGTCAAACCTTGGCAAAATATTCCTGTATTGTCGTATTTATTGCAAAAAGGCAAATGCAGTAGCTGCCAAACGAACATATCTTTGCGTTACCCACTGATTGAAATATTAACCGCCGTTGCAGGGGTTATTGCCGCATTGCAATTTGGTTTTTCAACTGAAACTTTATGGGCATTATTGTTCAGTTATTTGCTGATTAGCATGTGTTTTATTGACTTTGACACCATGCTCCTGCCCGATCAACTAACAATCAGCCTATTGTGGTTGGGTTTAATTGCTAACTTATCTGCTACTTTTGTGCCGCTTGAGGATGCTGTCATCGGTGCCATTGCAGGCTATATGATTTTATGGACGATTTTTCAAACCTTTAAGTTGCTAACTGGTAAAGAAGGTATGGGCTTTGGTGATTTTAAATTACTCGCAGCCTTGGGCGCATGGATGGGTTGGCAATCGCTGTTGGTCATCGTTTTGTTGTCTTCTGTTGTCGGCGCAATCGCGGGTATTATCATTCTAAAAATGCAGGACAAAGACCAGCAACACGCTATCCCATTTGGCCCTTATTTAGCGATGGCTGGCTGGATAGCCTTTTATTGGCAGCAACAAATCGTTGAGTTTTATATGAATACTTGGGTTCGTTAATGAGCCAATTTGTCGTCGGTCTAACAGGTGGAATAGGCTCTGGTAAATCAACTGTCGCCAACATTTTTCAAACTCAGTGGAAAATTGATATTGTTGATGCGGATATTATTGCACGCCAAGTGGTTGAACCAGGTACAGTTGCACTTGAGCAAATAGTAAAAAAGTTTGGTGATGACATTATAGATAATAGTGGCCAACTTAAGCGCACAAAACTGCGAGAAATAGTGTTTACTCAACCACAAGCCAAAACTTGGCTCGACCAACTGTTGCACCCGATTATCCGCCAACATATGAGCTCTGCATGCCAAACGGCTCAGTCGCCCTACTGTTTGTTAGTTGTACCATTATTATTAGAAAATAATTTGCACAGTATGGCGGATAGAATTTTAGTGACTGATTGCTGGCCACAAACACAATTAAGCCGTGCAGTTAATCGAGACAATAATTCCCCGCAGCTGATTTTAAGCATTATGAATAAACAAATTTCTCGCCAATCTAGGCTGGCGGCAGCGGATGATGTGGTGAATACTGAGTTAGCGCGCCAATCGGTTGAACAGCAGTGTAAAATTCTACATCAGCAATATTTAGAATTGGCTAAATTGAAAGCTTTACGTTAAGCTATTGGATAAATTATAACAAGTTTGAGTTTAAACACGGAACGATCCCATTTGTCACTATGACTGAAATACTTTACGAATTTCCACTCAATGAAAAAATACGTACTTACTTACGTATCGAACACCTATTGAATCGATTGGAATATCAATGCGGTCACAACGAGCAATGGGCTGTGCTTGATTTTTTAAATGCGTTATTCGCCATTTTGGATATCATTGAGCGAGGCGATCTTAAATCTGATTTATTAAAGGATTTAGAAAAGCACGAAAAGCAATTAGTCGCTTGGGCACAACACCCAAGCGTAAACAATAGTGCACTGCAACAGTTACTCAGCTCTGTAGTAGAAATGTCTGGCAGGTTAATGTCGAGCAATAAACTCGGCCAAAGCTTGCGTGATGATAAATTCCTTGCGTCTATCAAACAAAGGTTCTCAATTCCAGGTGGGAGCTGTTGTTTTGATTTGCCGCACATGCATCAATGGTTGCACCAATCACAACAAGTTATCGAACAGAATCAACACGCTTGGTTAGCCGAGTTGGACATTCTGCAAACCGTTATTGAGCTAGACTTACGTATGGTGCGCGAAAAAGCCCAATACTTAGAATGCCAAGCAGAAGCTGGTTTGTATCAAAATACCGTCGAAAACGTTGAGTTGCTACGCATAAAACTACCAGCAGACAGCCCATATTACCCAACAGTAAGTGGGCATAAAAATCGTTTTGCAATTCGTTTTATGCAAAATGATCAACAGCAAAACAAGTCTGCATGCCAACAAGCTCTTATATTTAAATTAGCGACCTGCTAAACTTGACCGCATCGATAACTTAAATTTGATAAAAGCGTATGCCAAGCAAAGTGCCTTGTCCAACTTGCCAAAAGAAAGTGGCGTGGACCCCAGCTAATTCCTTTCGTCCCTTTTGCAGCGAGCGCTGTAAACTCATTGATTTAGGTGAATGGGCCAGCGAAAGCCACAAGATTGCCGGTGAAGCAGTCGATGCGTTAAACCCACAAATGGACGAGTTTGAAATCGAAGCCCAACTGCATAAAAATAATGATTTTTTTCGATAGGGTTATAAAAAATCGTCCATTGTTGGGAACAAATAATTGCACTAGGATTTACACAGTATACGAAGCCATCAACCCAAACAAAATCAATAAACCTGCATAGTGATTTTGTTTAAACGCAGTAAAACATGCAGCGCGAGTGCGCTGTTTTATGCTAAGTTGGTGTGCAATAAACAAGCCTAAACTTAAACCTAAAGTGGTAAAATATATTGGCTGCAGAGACAAGATGATCCCCGCATAAAAACAGCAAGCCAACATAGCCAACTGCAACAAAAAGACCATAGCCTTATCAAAGCGACCAAACAAAATTGCCGTAGACTTCACACCTATTTTTAAATCATCATCCCTATCGACCATTGCATACAAAGTATCATATGCCATAGTCCAAAATAAATTCGCGGCAAACAACCACCAAGCGACCGTCGGAATATGTTGTAAGGTGGCCATGAACGCCATTGGAATTGCCCAACTAAATGCAGCACCTAAAAACAACTGTGGCAGGTGGGTATAGCGCTTCATAAAAGGATATAAAGTCGCCAAGAATACCGCAACAAATGACAATAATATGGTTTGCCTATTTAAGAACAATACCAACACAAAAGCACAGACGATTAATAATGCAAAAGCGTTTAATGCTTGTTTAGCAGTTAATGAGCCGTCCACCAGCGGACGGGCGTTGGTACGTTTAACATGACCATCCACTTTTCTATCCGCAAAATCATTAATCACGCAGCCAGCGCTGCGCATAATCACAACCCCTAAAGAAAAAATTACCAATAGCTTCCAGTCGGGTATTCCCTGCGCAGCCGCCACCAAAGCCCACAACGTTGGCCAAAGTAATAAATAGATTCCAATCGGTTTATCTAGACGCGTTAAACGTATATACGGGTTGAGTTGATTCATAAATACAATGGACTATCTGGTAAAAATATTTCGCTGACAAAAATTGGCTGTTGATTAACCACAAATCTAGAACGTCGACCATACAAGAGCGGTGGCATAACACCCAACTGACGCCCACACCAATGTTCAGCCATTTGCCAAACAGGTGTACGGCTATCAAACTGGCCAAATTCAATGGCGGCTCGCACGAGGTTTTTCTGCTGGAAAATGGCTTCCCCTAGCGGTTTATTTTCGAGATGAGATAAAAAAGCATTATCACCAACCAAACTGGATTGAGGAATGTGAGTATGCGCATATACCCAAGCTTGCCCTTGACAGTTTAACAGTACCTCTCGGGCCAAATATGCACTGGCTTCACTTTGTTGCTGTTGCCAACCCTGCCCTAACAAAGTTAGTGAGAAGTCGTGGCTGATACTTTTTAATTTTGCGGTAAGTGAAGATGGGTCCGCTAACCAACTCTGTATGTTTTCTGCGCATTTTACTTGTTGCTGCCAACTGGTTTTATCTCCCAATGGAAAACAATATTGCACTCAAAAACCCCTTGCGCGTATAGTTAAATTTGACCGGCGTTATCATACCAGTTAATGACGAATTAACTAGGGTAAACAATGCTGGAAAGTAAACACTTTTGAAATGGATTCAGCTATACTATTGAACAGATAACTTTTTTCCATCAAGGCGATTTGATACATGCGATTAAAACACCTTAGTTTATTGCCACTGCTGGCTTTATTTTTTGTGCAGCAACCTGCGCTAGCACAAGAAGATAAATATGCATATTTTGGCTTTGAGCCAGATATCATCACAAATTACATCACGACTAAAAAGAAACCTGGATATGTTAGGATCACAGTCGAACTAATGCTAATAGATGCATCGTACTTAGACGTTGTTGAGCATCACTCACCTTTATTGAGAGACGCAATTGTTGAAATCTTAGGTAAAGAGCCAGAAGAAAAAATCAAGTCGCTAACAGGCCGTGAGGAAGTGCGCAAACTCTGTGCTAGCAAAGTAAAAAGCTTATTGCAAAAAGAAACGGGCCAAGAGTTAATCAAAGACTTGCTCTTTACTAACTATTTATACCACTAATAGCATTTAATTCGAGCGTGTGGGCTTTTCGAACCTAGCCCACACCATTCCGGCTATCATGCCGCCTAAGTGCGCCCAATTAGCCATAGGAATAGCTAACACCTCTGCAAAGCCAACCACTAACCACAGCAGCATCATAATAAATATGCCATTTGGTATTTGCAGCTTTAGTTTATTTAACTTACCAGCGACCCAAGCGTAACCCAACAAGCCATATACCACGCCAGACAAGCCTAAAAAGGAACCACTAACCATAGAGTATTGGCATAAATGCGCACCTAAAGCTGAAATTAAAAACAGATTGATCAGTAAACCACTGCCCTTTTCAACTTCTAGTTTGCCACCAAGCCATATCCACCAAAACAGGTTAAATAACAAATGGACCAAACTCCCATGCATAAATGCGGGTGTAACTAATTGATGAAGCTGGCTAATGTCTATAGCAGCTAATGAAATTGGAAAACCTAAATAGTGATAAATCCATGGATGGAATCCGACAATTTGCAATGCAAATATAACCAGTACAGTTAAAGATACAATGCGCGTTACAATGCCAGTTTCAAGCCAGATTTGTTTAAATAAACTGTTGTTGCTTTTGGATACTTTAGTGTAAATATCCGCACTTTGGCTGCGTATCCACGATGCGTCGAGATATTTTTGGTCGTACGGATTATTTACAAATTGCTCAAGCTCTTGTTGAGCTCGGTCAAGTTGACTTTCGTCGGCAATAAACAAACACCAGCCCTGCTCATCTGAGCTAATTTCATTGTCGATCTGTTGGTTTTGCAAATAATCGGACACAGCTTTGGCAGTGCGAATATCAGCAAAAGTCGCTAAATGTCTCAAGCTGTCTCTCTATTCGTCAGCAGATTGGACAAAGGGCTGCTCTTTACGCCAGGCTTCAAAACCACCATCCATACTATAGACGTCTTCAAAACCTTGCTGCGCAATATATTGAGCGGCACCTTGACTAGATACCCCATGATAACAAACCACAACAACAGGTTGGTCATAATCTGCTTCAGCCATAAAGGTGTTTAATGTGCCATTGGTTAGATGATAAGCGCCTTCAATATGTGCAGCACTATAAGAAGCTTCATCGCGAATATCGACTATTTTAATATCTTCGTCGGTCTGCAATAAGTCAGCCACTTGCTGACAGCTTATATGTTTAAAATCAGACATATTTTTTACTCAGCCGCGAAAACTAAATTAAAACTTACTGGCACTGAATAAGTTATTGACGGTAAGCCAGCTAACGACTGCAACTTGTTAATACCTTCAACCAGTGCAAAATCAGCTGCATTAATCACAACTGCACCAACACTATTGACAAATAGCTGGCCATTATTGCCTTTAATCACATTAATAGGTAGCTGAATTTGCTGTTTGTGACCATGCAAATCTAGTTGAGCTTCTACTTGCAACGTTTGATAAGCACCCGCAGGCAGCTGCTTAAATTGTTGCGCGTTTAATTGAGTGCTGATAGTCGCATAAACATACTGTTCGGTTTCGAATAAATACTTTTGCATTCTTTCGTTACGAATCGGAATGTTCGTTTCAACCGAATCTAGTTTAATTGCTACGGTGACTTTGCCACTGTCGGCAAAGGTACCTGATACTTGTTTAAAAGTATGTTGCTCAACTACTTGCGACTTTTTAGTTGATAAAAATGTTAATTTCGATGCTTGCTCATCTAATTTCCAACCAGCAAAAGCGGTATTTGCTAGCAAGCTACAGCCTAATGTGGCCATAGCGACTAATTTGCGCAGTGTCATTTTTATAAGGTCCTTTGTGTTTTATGAGGAATGATGACTTTTTTCCAATCCACTTTACTATCACCAATTACAATGAAATCTGGATTAGCTAATGTTTCACGCTGATTGTAACTTAACGCGTTAAACTCACTATCTAAAATGTTACCACCAGCCTCACGTAAAATACAATGGCTTGCACCTGTATCCCACTCCCCCGTTGGACCGACCCGCAAATAAAAGTCTGCACGGCCTTCAGCTATCATGCAGCTTTTTAAGCTACAACTGCCCAATGCAACTGTTTTATACTGCTGCGCATCAACTAAATACTGGCCAACCGTGTTAGATTTTTGCACCCGTGATACAGCTAAACGCAAATCGGCCTCATCAAACCCCTCTGTTGCGTATTGAGTTACTTGAATTGGCTCTATGTTTTGTCCAACTTGCTTAAAAGCGCCATGCTGAGAAGCTGCATAATACCAGGTGTGCTGTGTCGGCCAATAAATGACGCCTAATACAGGCTGACCGTCGACTACAAGCGCGATATTCACGGCGAAATCACCGCTACGAGAAACAAACTCCTGTGTGCCATCCATTGGGTCTAATAACCAATAAGCTTGCCATTGTTTTCTTTCCGAAAACGAGAATTCGCAAGACTCTTCCGACAAAATCGGAATACTCGGGGTCAGTTTTTGTAAAGCTTTGGTCAATACTTCGTTGGCTGCATAATCTGCAGACGTGACTGGTGACTCATCATCTTTTTGATAAAGATCAAACTCACCTTGTTGATATATTGCCATAATGGCTTCGCCTGCTTCGAAGGCGATTTTTTTTACGTCGTCCAATAACTCTGCTGGATCAGGTTTCATTGATTGTCTTAAAATATTTTCTTGCTAAAAATAGGGCCGCAACGCTTCTGGCTTCGGTAAAGTCTTCGCGTGCTAACAGTTCATCTATATTATGGACTGACCAAGGCACAATATCCAAGGGTTCTGGCTCATCTCCCTCAAGTTTTTGCGGATAAAGTGATTTTGCTAACAAAATATGCATGCTAGAACGAAAATATCCAGGTGCCATAGTTAAACTTTTCAGGGCAATCGTCTGCTGACACCCCATGCCAATTTCTTCTTGTAACTCTCGGTCAGCTGCTTGTTCTGGTGTTTCCCCCTGATCGATCAAGCCTTTTGGAAAACCGAGTTGGTAATCGTGCGTCCCCGCAGCGTATTCACGTACCAAAATAAAAGTCTCATCGTCTAACATAGGAACCATCATAACTGCGCCATTTCCTTTGCGATTGCCGCGCAGCCTTTCGTATTCCCTTTCTTCACCATTGCTAAATTTTAGCTGAAGCGTTTCGATGCGAAATAACCGACTTTGTGCCACAACTTCTGAGTCTAAAATTTGTGGCAATACTTTTTCTTCGAGTCCTTTTTTCATTGCTTTGATATACTCAAGTAAATTTGTTTCAAAGTATAACATTAATCATGACGCTGCAATGGCAAGATATAGACACTGTGTTACTCGATATGGATGGCACATTGCTCGATTTACATTTTGATAATTATTTTTGGTTGCAACATTTACCCAAACGATATGCGCAAATTTATCAGGTAGATGTTCTCAGTATAGAAAACCGACTGCATCAAATGTATGCACAAATGCAGGGAAAACTGCAGTGGTATTGTTTCGACTGGTGGGCTCAACAATTGCAAGTTGATATAATTGAGCTTAAAAAGGAAATCACCCATTTAATTGAAATTCGTCCAAGCGCAACTGAGTTTTTGCAAAACTTACAACAATCACATTGCCGCGTTGTTTTGTTAACCAACTCACACCGTGCAGGCATGCAACTCAAGTTTGATAAAACCGGCATTGATCAATATTTTGATGAGATTGTAAGCAGCCATGATTATGGTTTTTGCAAAGAGCAGCAAGAATTTTGGCAAGCCGCTGAGACACATCTAAAGTTTGATAAACGCCGGTGTTTGTTTATTGATGATAGTTTGCCTGTGTTAACTGCCGCGAAAAAATTTGGCATCGCTTTTAATATAGCGGTTAAAAACCCGGATAGTAAAAAACCTGCAAATACATTTAGTGATTTTGATAGTGTCAGTGATTTTGGGCAATTGACTAGGAAGTTGTCTGGTATCACGTCTAAACCGAACACTTTCTAAAAGTAGTGCTATATAGCAACACCCTTGAGTTGATCGCTTAAAATTAGGTGCTCAGGCGCTTGGGAATGTTTTTTGCAAAACTTCCAAACGGTAGCACCACCAGAAACTAAAAGGTAAATGGGCGTGTTGCGAACAAAACTTCACAAGATAGGGATATCTTGTGGGAGCGGCACATGGATGTGCTTGAAGCGGTTTTGTGAGCAAGACCCCATTGACCTTGAATTTAGTTGCACGATTCCGCAGCCACTAAAAGTGAAAGGAAAAACTAAGCTAAATAGCCCTTAGCACGCAAATGCTCTAAAACTAAATCAGCACAACCTTCAATGGTTAACTCAGCCGTTTTAACAACAATTTCAGGACGCTCTGGCGCTTCATAAGGAGAATCAATGCCAGTAAATTGTTTAATTTCACCACTGCGCGCTTTTTTATACAAACCTTTAGGATCGCGCTGCTCACACACTTCAATCGGCGTATCAATAAACACCTCAATAAATTCACCGTCACCAACTAAATCACGTACCATTTGACGATCAGCTCTAAAAGGTGAAATAAACGCAGTTAATACAATTAAACCCGAATCAACAAATAACTTGCTAATTTCACCAATGCGACGAATATTCTCAATGCGATCTTCATCACTAAAAGTTAAATCTTTATTGATGCCGTGGCGAACATTGTCACCGTCTAATAAATACGAATGTACATTCGCTTCAAATAACTTACTTTCAACAGCATTAGCCACTGTAGATTTGCCCGAGCCGCTTAGCCCAGTAAACCATAAAATGCACGGCTTTTGATTTTTCTGCTGAGCACGTTGCGCTTTGTCAACTTGTGTTGGATGCCAAACAATATTTTCGTTCATGATTAAACCTTAAAACGGAAAAAAGTAGGGTACGAGTATGGCGGTCAGTGTGACATAAACAAGCGTAACCGGAAAACCATAACGTACAAAATCTGTAAATTTATACCCACCCGTATTAAATACAAGCAAGTTGGTTTGATAGCCATAAGGGCTTAAAAAGCTTGCACTAGCACCAAACGCAATAGCCATTACAAACGACAAAGGACTCGCGGCAAAACTCTCAGCTAGTCCCATAGCAATTGGAAACATCAATGCAGCGGCAGCATTATTAGTAATCAGCTCGGTTAGCACAACGGTAGCAACCAATATACCAATAAACGCAACCCACACAGAGTACTGACTAAATACACTATGAATACCATCAGCCAAAGTTTGGCTAAGGCCAGTTTGCTGCATAGCTTCAGCGAGTGTGAGTGCAGCAGTAATAATTAACCACAGGTCAAAAGGAAACAAGCGCTTTAACTCGGCGGTTTTAACAACTTTAGCTGCTAACGTGGCCGCAATAAAAAACACCAGACCTTGCAGCAAAGGCACAACTTCAAATACAGCCAAAGCCATTACAGTCATAAAACCGACCACGACCAAATTATTTGTTTTAGCTGGCAAAGGTTGTTCGACATTTACATCTGATACTAAGATAAAGTGCTTGTCGAGATTTTTGCGACTTTTAAAATCTCGCCCCGCCGCTAACAACAGGTTGTCACCTTCTTGTAATGTAACCTCACCCAGTTTACCTGGCACACTTAAACCATTGCGCTTCAAACCGACCACAGCTGCATCAAACATGGCACGAAAGCCGACTGATTTTAATGTTTTGCCAACTATGTTAGACCCACTGGTAAGTACAACTTCAACCAAATTATCACTCATTAAACCAGTGTGTTCGGCAAAAAACTTAACCCCTGGCAAAGTTTGTAATTCTTCGATATGACTAATTTCGCCAGAAAAAACCAGTCTATCGCCAGCTTCAATCATATGGCTTGGCCGCACGGGTGCAATAGATTGACCTCGACGAATAATTTCGACCAAGAAAAAACTGTTTAAATTGCGTAAATGATTGTCATGAATGGTGTGGCCAACCAGTGGTGAGTCGGCTTTAACTTTAATATCGACAAAGTATTGTTTTTGTTCTTCTTTTACATGATTGTTAGGCAATGCTTGTTTGCGCAGCAACATCACCAATAAACCAGCAGCAACCAGTGCAATACCAACAGGGAAAAATTCAAAAAAGCCTAAACTTGGGTAGCCTGCATCCATCCAAAAACTGTTGACTACCATATTGGTTGAAGTACCAACTAAGGTTGTTGTTCCACCCAAAATAGCCGCGTAACTCAATGGAATAAGGAGCTTAGATGCTGCAATTTTATTTTGGTTTTTAATCGGCCGTAACAAAGCCGCCACCACAGCAGTATTGTTTAAAAACGACGAGGCAAAAGCAGATAATGTAGTCAGCTTAATTAAGGTTTTGTTCTCGTTCTGCTCAAGCGCATTGCGCGCAAATAGCTTAAGTAAACTTGTGCGCTCTAGTGCACGTGAAGCCAACATCAAGGCCAGTAGAGTGACGACGCCGGGATTAACCGCTTTTTCAAGGGTTGTTTCTATTGTAACAAGTTGACAGGCAAATAGCGCCAATACTGCGGCGCTAAATATATTAGACGCGCGCCAGTGCGAAAAAACCAGCGCGCCTATGGTTCCAACAAAGATGGCTGCGGTTGCAGCCTGTTCCATTAGCATATAAATCTATTTGATTATTTAAGTAAATCACGCAGATCAACTGCTTGCCAATGTGGGAAGTGTTTACGCACTAATTGATTTAACTCCAATTCAAATTCAGAGAATTGTTGTTTAGTTTGTTTACCTTCCGCCTGTTGAATGATCATCCCCGCACCAACTGTTACATTAGTTAAACGGTCAATGACGATAAAGCTACCTAACGCTCGATTGTGCTCATACTGTTCAATTACAACAGGTGCATTAAGTTGAACTTCGCACACACCGATTTCATTTAAAGCCAAAGCTTGAGTATCTTCATGCGCTAGCGTATTAACATTAATACGGTAGTCAACTTGATTCACTTGGCCACTGGTTGTTTTAGTCCCTAATTTAAAGTCGTACATCTTACCTGGCTGCATCGCATCTTCCGCCATCCAAACTATGTGCGCTGACACAGCTTGAGCAACTTTAGGTAAAGATGCGGATGAAGAAATAACATCGCCACGGCTGATATCAATTTCGTCTTCTAACGTCAAAGTTACTGACATTGGCGCAAATGCTTCTTTAAGCTCGCCATCAAAGGTGTCAATTGATTTTACTTTTGACGTTTTACCAGAAGGCATAGCGGTAATTTCGTCACCTACACGCACAATGCCTGAAGCAATTGTACCGGCAAAACCACGGTAATTCAGGTGCGGACGATTAACATATTGCACAGGCATACGGAAATCAGCCAAGTTGCGGTCAGCAGCAATTTGCACACTTTCCAACATTTGCATCAAGGTTTCGCCTTCATACCAAGGCATTTCATCACCCTTGTTTACAACATTGTCACCTTTAAGCGCTGACATAGGCGCAAAACGAATATCTGTGATGTTTAACTCTTGTGCAAAATCTAAGTAGTCTTCTTTGATTTTGTTATAAACATCTTCGCTATAGTCAACTAAGTCCATCTTGTTAACAGCTACAACAACGTGTTTGATGCCAAGCAAGTCAACGATAAAACTATGGCGCTTAGTTTGAGTTTTAACACCTGCACGCGCATCAATTAAGATGATGGCTAAATCACAGGTAGATGCACCTGTTGCCATGTTACGCGTATATTGCTCATGTCCTGGGGTATCGGCAATTATAAACTTGCGCTTTGACGTTGAGAAATAACGGTAAGCAACATCAATGGTAATACCTTGCTCGCGCTCTGATTGTAAACCATCAACCAATAATGCTAAATCAACTTGATCACCTGTGGTGCCAGACTTTTTACTGTCTTGGGTGATAGCTGCAAGCTGATCTTCATAAATCATTTTTGAGTCATGAAGTAAACGACCAATTAAAGTACTTTTACCATCGTCTACGCTTCCGCATGTTAAAAAGCGCAATAATTCTTTATTTTCATGCTCTTTTAGATAAGCCAATATATCTTTTTCGATCAAGTCAGATTGATGCGACATAAAGCATTCCTCTTAAACTGTGTATTGCTGATCAAATTCAGCGATAAATCTGGATAATTCTGATTCTGGTAACTCATTGATGCCTGCCGCTGCTTTGCGGCCGCCGCCGGTAGCAAACTTCATGCATAATTCATCAGCACCAAAGGCATTTTCTTTCGGTGCTCGCACCGATACTAAATAACCACCTTGTGGCAATTCAGTTAATACAGCATGAGCATCTACAGGTGCACGGTTGGCTAAATCATTGCCCCATACACCGGATACTCGGCGAGCCCAAGCTTGATTCGGCAAAACAAAAATTTTTCCTGCTGCGCTTTGATGCAACAATTTAGCTTGTTCAGCTTGCTGCATATCCGCTTGGTAGTTCGCAATCAGCTTGGTATAAATATCTGCTTGCTCACTAATCATTTCAAGCGGGTCTGAATAAGCTAACAATAGCTTAAACAGCTGGTCTGGTGCATAGTGTAAATCAGCAACCGTTGCGCCATAGCCGTTGTAATTAATCGCAATACCTAAAGCTTTTAATTGTGCTTTTTGTTCAGCAGTTAAACCTTGTTCATCAGCCAACTTTTCTGCGGCAACCAACATATTATCGCCATAAGCAGCAGCAATCGCCCAATTGACAAATTGGCCGTTAAGGTATTGATTGATCAATAGGCTAGTGCAAGTATCCGCTGCAGTATCAATTAAGCTTTCAAGCTGGTCATTTTGTGGTATTTCGCCGGCAAAATGATGGTCACAATAAAAAACCTCAACTTGTTGCTCAAGCAGCGCTAACAAAGGCGTTTTATTTTTGTCCATGGAAACATCAAGCACTGTGACTTTATCACCTGCTTTAGCCTGCACTCTCTCTAACAACTTAATATCACGCTTAACGCCGGTGACTAAAGTGCTAGTTTGTGGGTTAGCTAAACGCAGCTGCAATAAAGCGCAAATTCCGTCGGCATCACCATTAAAAACATCAATGTAGTTTTGCATCGTCATTCCGTTTTAGAAGTAACCTTCAATTTTCTTCTTCTCCATTGAGCCTGAAGAATCGCTATCGATCACGCGACCTTGACGCTCTGAAGTAGAGGTTAACAACATTTCTTGAATGATTTCAGGCAAAGTGGCTGCTGTGGAATTCACCGCCCCCGTTAATGGATAACAACCTAATGTACGGAAACGCACCATTTCCATTGTTGGCTCTTCACCTGGCTCTAATGGCATACGGTCATCATCAACCATAATTTTAACGCCATCACGCTCAACCACTGGACGCTCTTTTGCAAAGTACAATGATGGAATATCAATGTTTTCTAGATAAATGTATTGCCAGATATCTAACTCAGTCCAGTTTGATAATGGGAATACACGAATGCTTTCGCCTTTATCAATTTTACTGTTGTAAACATTCCATAATTCTGGGCGCTGATTTTTTGGGTCCCATCTATGATTTTTATCACGGAATGAATATACACGCTCTTTTGCACGAGACTTTTCTTCATCACGACGCGCACCACCAAATGCAGCATCAAAACCGTATTTATTTAAGGCTTGTTTTAAGCTTTGCGTTTTCATGATATCAGTGTGTTTTGCACTGCCGTGAGTAAACGGCCCCACATTCATATCAACACCTTCTTGGTTGATATGAACTAACAAGTCAAAGCCGTATTCTTTGGCGATGCGATCACGAAACTCAACCATCTCACGGAATTTCCAGGTTGTATCAACATGTAATAAAGGAAATGGTATTTTCGCAGGATAAAATGCCTTACGTGCTAAGTGCAATAACACGGATGAGTCTTTACCGATTGAATACAACATAACCGGATTTTCAAACTCTGCGACAACTTCACGAATAATATGTATAGATTCAGCTTCTAGCTGTTTCAAATGAGTCAATCTATGTTCAGACATGGTATGCGCTTCTTCTGTCATAAAGGGTTCATAAAATTATATGCTTAGAATAATGCATTCTAAGCAAAATTGATAATCGATTTTGTTATTTGATATGTTCATTTTACTTAATCTGCTTGGATTGCAAGGTTTGGCTGACTAAGTTCAATAATTGTTTGGAATCTATGGGTTTAGCAATAAAACCATCCACATCAAACTGTTGAATGTTTTTGTCGTTAACCTGCTCACTGTACCCTGTCATTAGAATAACCGCTAAGTCAGATTTAATTTGTTTAAGTTGGTTAGCCAGCTCAATGCCATTCACTTGCGGCATTGTCTGATCTGTGATTAACAAATCACATTGGTCAATATCTTTAGATAGTGCCTGTAGCGCTCTGCGGCTATCAGTGTATACGTGGCAGTTAAAGCCATGCATCGACAGTTTTTCTGCCAAATAACTGGCGATTGCCGATTCATCATCAACAATACATATATTGTTAGTTAAAAGTTTATTTTCAATTGCAGCTGTTGTTTGTGGGCCTTGTTCCTTTTCTGGCTGATAAACAATGGGTAAATAAATCTCAAACTTCGTTCCTTTTCCAACTTGACTATCCACTAATATATGGCCACCCAACTGGTGAATAATACCATGGACAATGGACAGCCCCATACCTGAACCTTCCCCCAATCCTTTCGTGGTGAAATAGGGATCAAATATGCGCTTGAGCGTATCTTCATCAATGCCATTGCCGTTATCTTCAACTCGGATACACACCATCAAACCTTCAAATGAGTTATGACAAGACGAACACACGCGCACACCTGAAGTCATAAACTCAGTTTCCACAATAATAAACCCTCGCTCCGACATCGCATCACGCGCATTAATCGCAAGGTTCATAATAATCTGCTGCAGTTGGATGGGATTCGCCAATACTCGACAATCAGCATCGATATTAACTTGCGTATCAATGGAACTAGGCAATAACGGACGGACCATAGCTAAAGTATCTTTTAATACTTTGTTTAAGCTTATCGCTTCTGTGGTTTGTGTATCATTTCGGCTAAACACCATCATTTGACGAATTAAATCTCGAGCGCGTTCACCTGAGGTCATAATCTGCTCGACATAGTCAGGCAGTTTGTTGGTTTGTTCTAATTCGATACAATCTTGAATAAGCTCAGCATAACCAAGCACTGAGGCTAAAATATTATTAAAATCATGTGCTATGCCACCCGTTAGCTGACCAATCGCCTCCATTTTTTGTGAGTGACGCAACTGCTCTTCAAGTACCCGCTTTTCTTGCTCGGCGGACTTAATATTAGAAATGTCAGAAATGGTACCCGACATGTAAATAAACTTGCCCTGCTCTCGGATTGCTTGACCACGGGCTCGCAACCATATGGTTCCCCCTGTTTTTTTACACGCTCTAAATTCACAATCGAAGTTTTTGTTGTGGACCAAATGCGCTTGAATGGAGGTAATCAAATTATCTAAATCGTCTGGAAAAACAGTTTCATGCCAAAAATGAGCTGAATCAGCAAGCTTTTGCGCTTGTGCATATGGATAATCTAGAATCTCCCAATATCGAGCATTCCAATGAAGTTTGTTATCTAGCATGTTCCAGTCAAAAGTGGCATCAGATGTCCCTTCAATGACTCGCCTAAACCGCTGCTCGCGCTCTTTTAATTCGCTTTCAAATTTAAGTTGCTCGGAAATATCTCTAAATAAATATACAGCTCCAACCGCTTCATCATTACGAATGATTGGGTTAACTCGGCAATCCGCTGGAAAACTAGAACCATCTTTGCGTCTAAACCAGTAAGTCCCAACAATCGGCTGTTGTTGCTCGCAAGCTAGTGTGCATGGCGAACTACCCGACATAGATAGGCCTGACGGTTTATCGATAAATTGATACAAACGTTTGTGTTGCAGTTCGCGTCGACTATAACCCAACATAATCTCACTGGCGGCATTAGACAAAGAAATTTGTCCACTGACATCCACACTAACAATTCCATCGTGTGCGCTTTGCAGAATTAAATCTCTATACTCAATTTCAGCTTGCAGCGCTTCTTTTTGCTTCAGCTTCTGCTCGGTTATGTCGGTAATTAAAATTAAAACACTTGGATAACTACCAGGATTTTCTTTTAAGTAAAATTTGGCTAAAAAGAATTTAGTATCACTTAGTTTATCTTTAAAATGTACTTCACATTCAGCATTTGTTTGCTCACGCTGAACTTTATCTATTTGCCCTAAAATTAAACCACGCTGGCTTGGGTGAAGTTGACGGAATAACACCTTAGGTTTAACACTGTCTACCGACAGCAGTTCGGCAATAAATTCAAAGCCGCTATACCAATCAATTTGGTTAGTTTTGCTATCCAGTTCGATACATGCGACATGGGCTAGATCTTGTACGTGCAACAATCTTTGTTGATGGCGCAGCACAGAATCTTGTTTTTTCCTTAATTTCTCGCGACTGACATTTACCACAAAAATAAGCACCAGCATGACGATAAACGCAAAAAACACCAAGATCAGTATACCGACTTGAATTTTTTTCAGCGCTTGGTCGACAATTTCCCGCGGTAAACTGAGCAAGATGCCAAAATCTCTGGCCTTTACCCAGCCTTGTGCGTACAAAAAGTTTTGTGTTTGTTGTGTGCTCGTTGCTACCGAAGAAAACTGTTTGTTGGTATCGGTGTGAGTGGTTGCTGATATCTGGTATCCATCTTCAAGAACGCTATCTCCCTGCTTGTCACTCAGCAAAATATCTCCAGCACGAGAGAATAAATATACACGCCCTTGACCCGACATACGCGCAGCATCCAATATTGTCGACATTCTAGACGCATGGTTAAGCTCTAATGCAAGTATTGCGATCACTTTACTCTGCTCAACCACTGGCACAGCAAATAATATCGGAAAGAACAAATCAGGCACGGCTTTTTCAGTTAAAAACAACGCAACTGGACGACCTTGGTGCAATTGTTCAAGCCAATAGTCTTGATGACTCGTCGGTATTTGTATCGGTGAGATAGTGGTTTCAGCTTGCCACACTTGCTGCCCACTTGGGCTAAAAATATATGTATTGTGGTAGTTCACATCAGATAACACGCCATTTTCAATCAATAGCGCCAGATAATCCATTTCACGCAAGCTAGGCACTGTGGTTTGTTGATCGCTAACTTCAAGTTGCTGTTTGGCAAATTCAACCACTAAAGGGTGTTCTGTCCAAACAGACAATTCAGCTAATTCTAAATTAATCAGCTCTTGAACTTGTGAGTAAGCTAACTCAACCTGTGCTGTAAGATTCTGCTGCTTTTCCGCCTGGAAGTATTGCACCAAGTGAGACTGTATAATAAACGCCAACACGAGCAACCCCGTAGCGCCAACAACAAAACTTGCAAAAAACCAGCGTCCCGCTTTATTCATGAATATGTTAATCTATCATTCTAAGAAAACTACCGAACAGCCAAATTATCATGCAAACTCAGTCTCTTGCCAGTCAATTATTGAAGAAAACTTTATCAGATTACATCGATGAGTCGTTTTTGTTTGTCGACCCCATCACCAACGCCGATCTATCTGACCACTGTTTTTCTAATTCTGACACTTGGTTATTTAAGGAAATGAGCTGCAATGGAAATCAAGCCTACCTATGGCCAACAAAACCAAATAAACATTATAAAAATGTAGTGCTATTTCTCCCTAAGTCAAAAGAAAAAGCGATTTGGTTGGTTGAGCAATTAAAATCTTTTTTACCGACAAAAACAATAATCTATTTTGTTGGGGAAAACAAAGGTGGCATCAAAAGCAGCGCAAAACTGTTTGCCAATCATTTAGACAAGATAACCAAAGTAGCCTCTGGCAAACATTGTGTATTATTGCGCGGAGAGTTAAACGACACTCAAGCCCAACCATATCACTTTGTTGAATCCAACTATGATGTTAAGGGAAAAACAGTTAAAGTCGCGAGCTTACCAGGCGTTTTCAGCCACAAAGAGTTAGATCATGGCACCCAATTATTACTGGAAAATTTACCCGCCAATATCTCTGGTAAAGTGTTAGATTTTGCATGCGGCTGCGGTGTTATTGGCAGCTTCATTAAAAAGTACCACCCAGCCTGTGAAATTGACTTATGTGACATAGACTCTCTTGCGGTAGAAAGCAGCAAACAGACGTTAAAAATCAACGAACTGGTTGGATCAGTGGTCATTTCCGACGGTTTAATGAAAATTTCATCAAACTATCAGTGGATTTTTAGCAATCCCCCCTTCCACACCGGAATAAAAATAGACTACCATATCAGTGAGCGCTTTATAAAAGATTGCAAAAGTGTATTAACATCAAATGGCCGTTTATATATTGTTGCAAACAGATTTTTGAAGTATGCTCAGATATTGCAGGACCACTTTAACAAAGTTGATGTGGTAGCTGAGGACAATAAATTTAAAGTTTATTGTGCTTACAATCGTTAACCTCAATCGAGACTTAATGTCCCACAGTTGGGTGTGCTTTGTTCACTGACGTACGTTCGGTTAGCGGTTTTTTACATATTTCCGAATTATGTGGTGGACAAAGGGATATCCAATTATTGGATGTGAGTCTACAGAACATTACAAGGCACGACTATGGCAGGGATCTTATCGATGATTTTGGCTGGCGGCGCGGGCACACGGTTATTCCCATTAACCGAAACGCGTACAAAACCAGCTGTACCTTTTGCGGGTCAATATCGCTTAGTTGACTTCGTTTTAAATAACTTCGTTAACTCAGATTTACTCAAAATTTATGTGTTAACACAATTCAAATCTCAATCACTCAACATTCACCTTCGACAAGCCTGGCATTTTTCTGGATTGACCGATCATTTTATCGACCCAATACCAGCACAGATGCGCATGGGTAAACGATGGTATGAAGGCACAGCCGATGCTATCTACCAGAACCTAAGATTAATCGAAATCCACGATCCAGATTTAGTGGTTATTTTTGGTAGCGATCATATCTATAAAATGAACGTTCGTCAGATGACTGATTTTCATAAAAATAAACAAGCTGATTTGACCGTTGCCGCAATCCGAGTTCCAATTGAAGAAGCGCATCAATTTGGTGTTATGGAAATCGATGAAGAAGGACGCTTAATTGGTTTTGAAGAAAAACCAGCTAAACCGAAGTCACTACCGGGTAACCCTGACGTTGCTTTAATTTCTATGGGTAACTATACGTTTGACCCTGATGTGTTATACAGAGTTCTAAAAGAAGACGCTCAAGACCCTAACTCATCACACGACTTCGGCAAAAATATCATTCCAAACTTAATGGCAGAAGGCAATGTATACGTTTATGACTTTGCCAACAATCATATTCCTGGTGAGCGTGGCGACCCTTTCTACTGGCGTGATGTAGGCACAATCGATTCATATTGGCAAGCTTCAATGGATTTATTAGATTCTGACAGCGCATTAGATTTGTACAATCCAAAATGGCCAATGCGTACCTACCACCCGACTGTACCAGCGGCACAAATTTACAGCTGCTCCAAAGGTGAAGCCAACCAAATTACCGACAGCTCTATAGCTTCAGGTTGTATTGTTGAAGGCGCGACCGTGAAGAAATCAGTACTCGGTTTTGAGGTTATTGTTCAGCCAAATGTAGCCATCACTGAAAGTGTGATTATGGGTTCAAATGTAATCGGCGAAGGCTGTACGATACATCGTGCAATTCTGGATAAAAACGTTGAAGTTGCGCCAGGTACAACAATTGGTGTTGACCACGACTTAGACGAAAAACGCGGATTTACCATTTCTGCTGGTGGTATAGTAACTGTACCAAAAGGTACTAAAGTTGGGTTTGACGACTAATCTATGAATATTTTATTTGTATCATCGGAAGTTGAAGACCTAGCGAAAACAGGGGGGCTGGCTGATGTGGCTAAAGCCCTTCCAGTTTCATTTAAAAAAGTTGGCCATGATGTACGAATAGTTACACCCTTGTATAGAGTCAGTGCGAATGTTGAAAACGCTCGCACTGTATTACAGGATGTAGAATTGCATGCAGGTGACTTAACTTACACGTATAACGTAAAACAAGTTGAGCTGCATGGTGTAATTGTTTATTTAGTTGATTATCCGACCTATTTTGACCGTAAAGGCATATATAGTGATGGGTACGAAGCTTACGATGACAATGGTGAACGTTATGCTTTTTTCAGCATGGCTGCACTACACTTAGCTCAATTACTCGAGTTTAACACTGACGTCATTCACTGCAATGATTGGCACACTGGTTTAATTCCGTTTTATTTGCACAAGCATTGGTCAAACAATCCTTTTTTAACCAATGCTAAAACAGTTTTATCTGTACACAATGGCGCTTTCCAAGGTCAATTTCACATCGACAGCGTGCCGTTTTTAGCTAAAAGTGGCATAAATCATGAAGATGTTAATCATGGATACGTAAACTATTTAAAAATGGGTGTGCGCTATGCCAGTAAGATTGTAGCTGTCAGCCCAAGTTACGCGCAAGAGTTGCAAACAGATCTAGGCTCTCACCATATGGGAGATTATTTCAGAGCAAGATCACAAGATATGGTTGGGATCATCAACGGTTGCGATTATAGCCAATGGGATCCAGAAACTGATCCATTCATACCCTCAAACTACTCGGTTGAAAATATGAATGGCAAAGCTTTTTGTAAAGCTAGTTTGCAACAAATGAGCCACTTGCCAGTGGATGGTGACATCCCGCTAATTGGTATGGTTTGTCGTATTACTGATCAAAAAGGGTTTGGATACCTTATCCCAATTATAGAAAACATTCTGCATCACAACGTGCAGTTTGTCATGATTGGTACAGGTGATCCGCACTTGGTTGGTCAAATCCAAGCAATCAGTGATAAATATCGTAATAAATTTTACTTTATGCATGACTTTAGTTTGAGCTTCTCTCATCTAATTACTGCAGGAAGTGATTTTTTCATGATGCCTTCACTGTTCGAACCTTGTGGCCTCAATCAAATGTATTCACTTGCATATGGTACCTTGCCTATCGTTCGCGCTGTTGGTGGATTGAAAGATACTGTCATTGACTTGGAAGCTGATCCAGCCAACGCCAATGGTTTTGTATTTAACCGGCCAGATAGTGAAGAGCTGCTGAACTGCGTGCGCAAAGCACTACTGTTTTACCATGAGTACAAACAGACTTTTGAGTTTATTCGCACACGCGCCATGCAATCACGTTTCAATTGGCACGATTCAGCAATGGAATACGAAGCGCTTTACCAAAAGCTTGTTAACTAACTATTTTTTGTTATACATATGCACTTGCTAGCAATTGCAACTAGGACAGCATTAAGTTTTTTTGCTTTGTGTATGCTGACAGTTCCATCTAAACTGTCAGCACATGAACCCTGCATTCAATTGCGAGCAGGCATTTGCCCACATAAGATAATTCGCAGTGTAACAACCAAGCAGCCCGAATTTGCCAATAAAGCTTTATGCATATGCATAAGCGACTTTAAAGAGCTCAATGACGAGAATCTTTCAGAAGAACGGCGCAACGAATTGGTCCAGCAGGTTAAAGACAAATACGCATTAGACGAACAAACCTTGTATAACTTATTAAATGGCCGCTAATTGCTCGAAATCATAATTGGACACAACACGGTCGCTAAATCGCCCGACTAACTCTTGTCGATAGCCATCACCAATCATAGCAGGCACCAAATACAACTGATCACAAGACACCCAATACAACGCATTTTGCTGATAGTTTTTAGCTAGTTGGATGGCCACTGCCTTGTCAACTGCTACCGCCCAGCTTTTCTCCATATGGCTTTTTTGTAGATCACAGCCGACCAAACTTCGATAAGGCACAGACAAAGCAACAATTTCGGCCTGTAACAATCGATCTAACGTGGCGTTTTGACCCGCGGAACAAATTTGTCCTAACGGGTTGTGCGCAGTCACTATTGCAAAATCTAACTGGGCGCTTAACGGTTGACTTAACTCGAAATATACACTTTTATACACTTGCCACAAAGATTCCATCAGATTGACCTTGTACACAGTTAGCGGGCAGACTGAAACTAAATTTAATCTAAATTGAGCAATTTTCAACCTATACACAAAAATTTAATCGGATAGTTTAACTCACCTTGTGAATTTGCGACTTTGTTCATACACTAAAATCAAGTCAGCGTATAAAAGCCAACGGCATGACACAACAACCGAAACAATTAAATACAACCAGCTCGATATCTTCGATTAAATCCAACATCATTAATATGGTGTTATTTATATCCTCAGTTGCACTAATACTGGCTTTTGTGACAAATGGTTACTACGAATTTAAACAACAAAAAGACACCTTAGCTAGACAGGCTATATCTTATAGCGACATTATTGGTTTTAGCGCCACTTCGAATTTAATATTTAATGACCCGAGTGCTGAAAATTCTCGCCTAACCAACTTAAATTTAGTTGATAATATCGACAATATTCACATCTATCGTTATGACGCAACCGCCAACCAAACTGAGTTTTTTGCTAGCTACAACAAAAAAAATGTGCCGCCGATACCAACTAAGTTAAATCAAC
This sequence comes from Catenovulum agarivorans DS-2, assembly GCF_000568405.1. GTDB lineage: Bacteria > Pseudomonadota > Gammaproteobacteria > Enterobacterales > Alteromonadaceae > Catenovulum > Catenovulum agarivorans_A. The sequence goes on along the minus strand of NZ_ARZY01000016.1, from coordinate 4,707 downwards.
TAGATAATCTGGGTACACCTGAGTTTTTTGACAAGCATTTGGAGGTTGCCAGAGTAATCGAATTTGAAGGGCAAAAGCTCGGTTATATTTATGCTAGATTCACATTAAACAAACAATATCAGCAACTGTGGAATAGCCTCTACTTAAAATTAACGGTATTAATTTTGTCTTTGCTCACAGCGCTTATTTTGGCACTGCGCCTACAAAGATCAATTACCGGCCCGATAGGTGAACTGGTCACTTTATTTAAGTTTGCCTCAAAAGAGAAAGACTATAGTGTAAGAGCCCCCAAACAGAGTTTAATTGAACTCAATGGTCTGAGCTCATCATTCAATACCCTGTTAGATAGATTTCAAGCCTACATCGACAAACAAGCTCAATCTGAACTTGAGATCCGCAAGCTTAATCAAAACTTGGAAGATAAGGTTAATCAAAGAACAGATGCGCTGAAAGATGCAAATAACGAATTACTAACCACACTCGAAACCTTACATAAATATCAAAACCAGCTGGTTGAAAACGAAAAAATGGCGTCTCTTGGTGATATGGTTGCTGGCATTGCTCACGAAGTAAACACACCAATAGGTTTAGGTGTTACCGCATCAACTTTGTTAAATGACAGATTACGCGAAGTCAAAAACGCGCTAGACAATAAAAAGCTTACAGCGAAACAATTGGATAAATTCCTAACCGAGGGAGAAGAAAACCTCAATATTATATATCGAAATTTAAATCGAGCAGCTGAACTGATTAGCAGCTTCAAGCAAGTTGCAGTTGATCAAAGCAATGAAAATTCGCGCTCATTTAAAGTACTCGATTTCATAAATGATGTGCTTTTATCACTGCGGCCAAAAATCAAAGCCACCCCACACCAAATTAATTTAGTTTGTGATGAGTCGTTAGTCATCGAAAGCAAACCAGGGCCGCTCAATCAAATTCTAATTAATTTAATTATGAATTCGATTATTCATGCATTTCCAGATGGACGCATTGGCAAAATAGATATCAATATATCTGTCCATTCTGGTTTACTAAAAATTATCTTTCAAGATGACGGCGTTGGCGTGGATAACAATATGAAAAAACGAATCTTCGACCCTTTTGTCACTACCAAACGTGGCGAAGGTGGCAGTGGATTAGGTATGCATTTGGTCTACAATTTGGTCACTCAAGCATTAAACGGCAGTATACATATCGAGAGCGAAAAGGATAAAGGTGTACTATTTAAAATTGAAATACCAGTAAATGTTAAAAAAAGCACAAATTAGTATATAAAATCTACAGTTATGGATTGAGACTTATCAAACGGTTAACTATAATCACAGGTGATAAAAAATATTTTATTGATACCATTTTTTACTTAACAGAAGAATCCTAACACCAATGCAAACACATAATATTTTAATCGTCGAAGACGAAGCCGTCACTCGTAACACCCTAACTAGTCTTTTTGAGGCTGAAGGGTATAACGTATTCTCTGCCGAGAATGGCGAAGAAATGCACACGGTTTTAAAAACCAATGAAATAAACTTAGTTGTCATGGATATTAACCTACCTGGCAAAAACGGGTTAATGTTAGCTCGCGAATTACGCGAAAACAAAAACATGGGCTTAATTTTCTTAACCGGCCGTGATAACGATGTTGATCGTATTCTTGGTCTAGAAATTGGTGCGGATGATTATTTGGTTAAACCATTTAACCCTAGAGAATTAACAATCCGTGCTCGTAACCTGATGAATCGCACTAAAACGTCTCCGGTTGAGTCTGCTGAAAGCGTAACTGAATACAAATTTAATGGCTGGGTGTTAGATTGCGATAGCCGCTCATTAGTATCTCCTTCAGAAGAAGCAATTCGTTTACCGAAAAGTGAATATCGAGCGCTAAAATTATTACTTGATAATCCAGGTAAAATTTTGACTCGTGAACAATTAATCAAAGAAATGACGGGTCGTGAACTTAAGCCAAACGACCGTACGGTTGATGTGACAATTCGCCGTTTGCGCAAACACTTTGAAGCAATTCCTGATACGCCTGAAATCATTTCAACTATCCATGGCGAAGGTTATCGCTTCTGCGGAGAAGTCGAAGCGTAATACAAGGATTCTGTTAGGTTTTATCTCAGCAGCCAGCTTGTATATTGGCTGCTGGATAATTTCCTAAACGCGCATATTTACATACGCGCTCAGTTAGACTATAGGGTCTCCATCCACTGTTTCAATACCACCAAATCATGCTCACATGCATGTTTTAGCTGCTCAACTCTATCATCTAAATTTTCCCACCATGCTGGTGATTCAGTAATTTGAATCAAATTAGCAATCGTTTGAATGTGTTGTAACCCCATAGACGCTGCAGCCCCTTTTATTTTATGGGCTTGTTTACCAATTTCATCTTGGTCTTTTGCGCACAATACTGAGTCGAGGATCTCCATATATTCTGCGATCAATTTTTCGAACAATTGCAAGTTTTGTTCTAATTGATCGTAGCCTATGGTGTCTAACATCTGCTCAAGGAAGTCGACGTCTAACACGGCAAAGTCTGCGTTCGCTTCACTACGTGCTGCAGTTGCTTCAATGACCTGATTTTCTTGATTAGCAAACAGGCGATTAAATACTTTGTGTACATTTTCAATTTTGATCGGCTTGGCAATGACATCAACCATGCCTTTCTCAAGATATTCCTCTTTGGTTTTGATGACATTGGCAGTTAGTGCAACAACTGGTGGAAGCGTGACCTTAGATTGCTGCCAGTGCTTCAGTACATCAAAGCCGGTCATATCAGGTAATTGAATATCCAATAAAACAACATCAAATTTACCCACTGAGAATGCGTCAATTGCTTGCTGCCCTGTTCGTGCAACCACAACACTATGGCCCAGCTTTTTCAAAATAGAATTGGCTACGACTATGTTCAGCTCAACATCTTCAACCAACAGAATAGATAAGCCATTGACAGAAGATTCTGTAGTTGCTGATTCAGGGGCTTCTATTAAGTCGAGTTTAAGTGAAACTGAGAAAGTACTGCCTTCGTTCATTTCACTATAAACTTCTATCTGCCCACCCATTTCATCCACGAGGATCTTTGAAATCGCTAAACCTATACCAGTACCAGTGCCCGCTCGGACCTCTTTGCGGTCGACTTGGTAATACATAGTAAAGATGTTCTCAAGTTCTTGCTCAGGAATACCAATACCACTGTCGATAACTTCAAAATCAACCCAAACAAAAGTATTGCGAATATGGCATTCAACGTTAAATTGCACCTCACCGTTTAAGGTAAATTTAACTGCATTGGCTAACAGGTTCCAGAGAACTTGTCGTAAACGAGTTGTATCTGCTTGAACCCAAGTTCCCTCTGGCACATTTGAGTGGAAACTAAACTCCAAACTCTTTTGTTCGGCCATTAGACTCGCAACGCTGTTTAATTCAAATACAAAACCAGATAATTCAACTGGTTCATAATTAATCGCCAATTTTTTGCGTTCAATTTTATCTAAGTCAATAATATCGTTAAATATATTGCCAAGCGTAACCGCGCAAGCAAATATAGTATTGACATAATTGTGCTGTTCTTTAGTTAACTTTGAATCTTTTAATATTCGACTAATACCGACAATGCCATTCAGCGGCGTTCTTAATTCATGGCTGATAGTCGAAATAAATGCGGTTTTGTCGCGACTGGCTTTCTCCAATGCTTCTTGCGCTTTTTGTTTCTCCATAATGTCACGGCCAAACCCAAGCAAGCCAATTCTTTTACCTTCATTATTAAAGAAAGGTACTTTTTTGATTAAGAACAGTTTTTTGCTGCCATCAGGGTAAGTTAACCACATGTCATACGACAAACTGGCATTAGTTGCGAGTACCTCTCTGTCTGAAGCCACCACTTTTTCGGCGATCTCTTCTGAATAAACATCCCAAGGTGTTAAACCAATCATCTCTTGTTCTGTTTTGCCTGTTAGCTCTTCAAATGAGCGGTTACACCCTGAGAAACGGCCATTCTCATCACGGTAATAAATAATGTCAGGCGAGCAATCAAAACACGAGCGCAATAAAATAGACTGTTCTATTAAATTCTGTTGGGTTTTTTGCCTTTCTTCAATTTGTTGTTTTAACAATCGAATGGCTTCTTCTCTTTGCAGCTCAGCCCGTTTACGCTCTTCGATTTCGTAATTTAGTTGCTGAATATTGTGGCGCAAATTGAGCGCCGAAGCTTTGTCTTGTTTACGCAAAGCTTCTAGTTGCTCAATAACCTGAGTTAAATGCTCACGTGAGCGCTCTAACCTGCGTATTAGCTCGGAGATAAAGTACAAAACCCAAGGCATAGTCAATAAAGTAAGTAACACTGGGTCTAAATAAGATTTAGCTTCAACTTCTCCATATAAAAGATAGTTAAGCACAGTAACTTCGAGAAAGGTGATGCCTAAAGCAAGCATGAAAAAGAACAGGCTAACCCTTAGGGTTCCAAATCGGTTTACGACCTTGGCGACCCGCTCAGGCCAAGAAAGTCTTGTTGTTTTTTTTAGCATAAGTAACAACTTTTTGCGCAATTAAGATAGTTAATCAATTGTATACCATAGCGATTCTAATATAAATTGGCTTGGCTTTTTGCCTTACAGATACAAAAAAGGCGCCAATAGGCGCCTTTTACAATTAACTTAAGTGTTAATTATTCGAAGATTTTAGCTACAACGCCAGCACCAACGGTAC